>JANQSF010000081.1 GCA_028284155.1 Phycisphaeraceae bacterium | reverse complement strand
CGTGGCGATGACGACGATGAGCGCGAGGGCGACCGTCCGCGCCACGACGGTGAACACGACGAGCGGGCGCATCACATACGCGAACTGCACCGACCCGCCTCGCGCAACTCGAGCAGGTGATGCTCAAGCCGCTCCGCGTGACGGTGCAGTTCGCGTATGTGATGCGCCCGCTCGTCGTGTTCACCGTCGTGGCGCGGACGGTCGCCCTCGCGCTCATCGTCGTCATCGCCACGACGGGGGCGGTCGGCTTCGCGCTCATCGTCGCCATCACCTCGGCGAGGTCGATCACCTTCGCGTTCACGATCGCCGTCGCGCTCGCGCCGTGGGCGGTCACCCTCTCGCTCGCGGTCGCCATCACGTCGCGGGCGGTCGCCTTCACGTTCGCGATCGCCGTCACGCTCGCGGTCTCCATCGCCACGCGGACGGTCGCCCTCGCGTTCACGATCACCGTCGCCCTCACGCCGTGGGCGGTCACCTTCTCCCTCGCGGTCACCATCACCGCGAGGTCGGTCACCTTCCCGTTCACGAACGCCGTCACCGCGTTCTCGATCGCCTTCACGTTCTCGGTCGCCGTCACCGCGCTCGCGATCGCCATCTCGTTCTCGATCTTCCTCACGCTCACGTTCTCCGTCACGTCGTGCCCGGTCGCCTTCGCGCTCTCGGTCGCCGTCACCACGCTCGCGGTCGCCATCTCGTTCTCGATCTCCCTCACGCTCGCGGTCTCCGTCACGTCGTGCCCGGTCACCTTCGCGCTCTCGGTCGTCTTCTCGCTCCCTGTCACCCTCATTCCGTGCGGCATCACCTTCGCGGGCAAATAGAAACTCGTGCGCATCGCCCTCGCCCGCCGCTAACGCGTTGGCCTTGGCTTCGAGCACCTCCGCCCGGGCCTCGCGGGCGTGGGCCTGATCCGCCCGACCCTGCTCGCGCAACTGGTCAGCCGAGTATCGAAGTTCGTGCGCCTCAGCCCGCAAGCGCTCGACGGCGTCGGTCGGCCGACGCTCGTCATCGTCCGCGAAGACGAACACCGTCAGCCCGGTCAGGCTTACCAGAAGGCAGATCGATAACAGCCAGCGATTCTTCAACATGACATCGGCTCCCATGAAGTCGGTTCGTTTCAATCAGTTTCGTATCATTCCGCGGCGTCCAGCAGCCGCTCCAGTTCAGCCCGCCGATCCCGGATCGACTCGACGCGCACACGCAGGCCTTCCAGCCGACCAGACCACCAGTCGCGTTCGTCGCCCCGCCCGCTCAACTCCCGCCGCGTGACCTCGATCGCCTCGACCAACGACGCCAGATCGTCGTCCAAAGCGCGAAGTTCGTCGCGCGTCGAAGCGGAACCGGTTTCGTGATCGTGTTCGTGATGGTCGCCAGGGAGGTGTTCAACGGCAAGGTCGACACCTTCTCCCCCGATGTGTTCGACAAGTTCGTCATCTTCAGACGCTTCGACCACACCGACAACTGCAATCGCCTCGCGCTGTACAGGCTGATCGCCCGCCGCCTCGGCCCGACCGTCCGACGCCGACATCCCAACCGGTGCGAGCACGGCCACCGCCAGGATGAGCAACGCCGCAACCACAGCCCGCCGCCACAGCGCGACCTGTCGGCCGCCCTGCCCCTCAATCAGACGACGCACCCGCCGACCCAGCGGCGACTGACGCACCGCCATCGCCGCGACCAGCGGCGGCGTGGATTGTGTCGACGACGACGAAAGCCAGCCGGCCACGCGCATCAGCGACCCGGCCATCGTCAGGCCGTCACCCGTCTGACCGGCCGCCCACTGGTCACACCGGTATTCCGCCAACTCATCCAGACGCCGACGGGCGACGTGGTTCATTGGCTGGAACCAGAGCAACGAACCGGCAGCGCAACCGACGCACCGCCACAACGGATCACGTCGCACCAGGTGGGCCAGTTCGTGCGCCAATACCGCACGCAGTTCCTGCGGCGACAAGCGACCCACGGCGTCGGCCGGCAGACCGATCGCCGGTCGGCACACGCCAAACGCGATCGGCGAGTCGATCCCGGTATGCGTCACCAGGCGTGGCAATCGTCGCACGCCCGCAGCGCGGCACAGGTCGTTTAACACGGTCAACGCAACACGGTCGTTACACGGCTCCGCCCGACGCAGCCGACGCCGCGTTCGGCCCAACTGCACGACGAACCGTGCAAGCCCGAGCAGTGAAAGGATGGTGAACGCGATGCCGACCACACCCAACAGGTCACGCGAGTTGAATGATGTTCGATCGGCCGACATCGACACCGCAACGGTTGCCGCCGCCTGCGGATCGCCTTGATCCAATGGAGGCGACGCATCACGCGTTTCGGTCAATTCAGAATGCAACGCGTCGTGCGCATGCTGGTCGTGCGCATGCTGGTGGTGCGCATCACCGCCAGTGACGCCGGCAAACTTCGTCTCGTCACCGTCGCTTCCAAAATGCGAGACGGTTTCATCAGCGGCATTGGTCGAGGTCGTCGAATTGCTACCCGATGAGCCGTTCGGTGTGATCGCTTGATCATGTGACACATCAACAACGACCGGTGTCGATTCAATCGCCACCAATGAACCGGTCATCGGCCGCCAACCGACCCACGCCTGCGTCGACGCGGTGACCACGCCGGCCAACAACGCCGCCCGCCAACACGTCTCTTTGATCGCGTCGAATCGTGACGACAGTCGGCTGGCGATCACCCACGCGACCGTCAGCAGGATCGCACTATGCACCAGATAGGTCAGCCACCAGCCGCCCAGCGCCACAGCCCATGACGCAATACCCAGGTTGGCAAACGTCGCATCAGTCGGCATCACCCGTCGCCTCCTGTCGTTTGCGTTCGATCAGGGCCTGCAACTCACTCAATTCGTCGCCGTCGATCTCGTGCTCGCTCAGCAGGTGGCTCACCATCGCCACCGGGTCGCCGTCGAACAGCCGGGCCGTCAGTTGGCCAACCATCGATCGGCTGACCGCGTCTTCCGACACCGTCGCCTCGTAGACAAACTGGCGACCCTCGGTGCGGTGCGACACGACGCCCTTATCTTCCATCTTCCGCAGCATGGTCGCAATGGTGGTCAACGCCAACCCACGCTGCGGGTGCAACGCCTCGTGAACCTGGGCCACCGTCGCCTCGCCTCGCGACCACAACTCCCGCATGATCGCCAACTGAAGTTCGCCAAGCTGATGGGCCATGTTGGGGCTCGAAAGGTCTCGGTTCGACTACGACTGCGGTAATACTACCAAAGTAGTCGAATCTGTCAACCCCTCACTTCCGTAAAACACAAAAACGCCACAATCGACAATTATCACTGAGTTTACGATGCCCGTAAAGCCCGCGGACGGCCCGCTCTGGGGCCTTCCGCGGGATCTCGGCGACACACGACCCCCCGACCCGTGCCGTATTCAGAACTGAAACCGATCCCGCAGCGGCCCCGGCATCACCGGGCACACTTCGCTCGGCGTCTTGAACACCTTCCGTCGAACCATCGCGACGAATGTGTATCCCAGGTCGCGCAACGGCTTGGGGACGACCCACAACAACCACGACGCAACCCGCCACAGCCCGCCGAGGCGCGACAGCAACCGCACCACAGCCGACGACCGCGTCAGCATTCGGCCGTCTTCCGTCAGCAGCACGATGCTGTCCGGCAACGACGCGCGCTTCTCTTCCGAGACCTTCTCATTGAACACGTCGGACTGCAACGGCGCAAACGCAAACCGCGAGCCGTCGGCGTCTTCGGACAACACGAACCGCACCGCGCCGTGGCACAGCCCGCAATGCCCATCATAAAAGAGCAGTTCAGGCTTGTCCGTCGCCCGCCCGCGCAGCCACGTCGGTTGGAACGTGAACAGGTGCAATGCGGCCAGGCCGAACAGCGCGTCGAACGCGCCCGGCTCGCCGCCCGACATCAACCGCCCGACCTGCAGGAACGCAAGCAACCAGACCCACGGGCGCGTGACCCGCCACAACGCCAGCGGCACAAACGCCAGGTCGAACACGATCACCGACCACGTCAACGCCAACACCGCGCCGCGCGACGCATCCGGCATCGCTTCGCCAAGCGTCTTGCCGCTGCGCCAATCGGCGTCGATTACGTGCGACACACCCGCCCACAGGTAGACGCCGCCGAGCACGACCCAGAACATCAGGTGCGCCCACATCGGCAACCGCCACCCGCCGGCCGGGTCGTCCCGCCCGCGCGCCGCGATCGACCCGTACGGCGACCCCGGAATGAGCACAAACGCAACCAGGACAACTACCGCAGGCCAAAGCCCCGGGTGCACGACACTGTCGCGCGACCAGAGCATCAACTCGATCAACGCCGCCGAGACGATCGCGGCAAACGCGACGTAGTTCCCCGCCGCGACGAAGAACGCCATCAACGCCGCCACGAGCAGCAGCGTGATGACCAACGCCGGGTGATGCAGGATCGGCGCGACGTCGTCGAGCGTCGGCCACCAGCTCGGCCGAGCGCCCGCCGAGCCGACGTCCAACGCGTCCGGGTACGCCCGCCACGCGGCCGCGGCCCGGAAGATGAGCAGCACAGCCAGCAGCGTGCCAAAGACGTACCGCGCCAGGCTGAACTGCCCGCCCGTCCAGCCGAACGCCGTCGCCGGGTTGTCGGGTGTCTTGCCGTCCACCATCGCGCCGTCTCCAGTCAACCCATCGGTCACGACACGGGGTCCCTTGCGAAGTCCAAACCGAAGGCGCGCCCCATCGTAGGGGTACGGTCAGAACGCGAGGGCGTGACGGTCACGCCTGCCGACGAGGTCTGCACAGACTTAGATTCAGTCTCCCGCCCGATCGTCACAGCGCGATACCCGCAAAGCCTTATTGGTCTTCGTGAACTCCACCACACTCCGGACACCACGACGGGTCTGCCATCGAAGCAGACGCACGCACGTCATAACCACAACCCGGGCAAAGGCCGCCGACTCGGCGTTTCCTCGCCCGCACCCTTTCATACCAATCCAGCACGTGGAAACCCGACACCACCGCAAACCCAATCATCTTGTCGTTTCCAAGTCAGGTGTCCATCTCAACATCAGAGATACCCCACTCGCTCGGAACGGCTTCGCCACACTCCGGACACGACCCAAACTCCTTTTGTATCGTCCCGCGCAGGTCGTACCGACACGACGGGCACTCCGGAAAGACGAGGCGCTTCCGCTCGAAGTACGACCGAGTGGCCCGCCAGAGAATCGCACCATAAACCGTTGAGCACAAGCCAACAGTCAATAGGATCAGTATAAGGACAGTAGCATAGCCGTAGTCCGGATCACTTGTGACCTTCAGTGCGCGCACGATCGCGACCGGACCCATTGCGATAACAACAATCGACGGCGCGAAGATCAACCACATACCGACCAACACGATCGGCCGACGCGGCGCGCGGTCAATCGCAGATCGGTACGCCTCGCCTGCCGCAAAGACCTGACCAAGTGGGTCGGTCGAAGCGTGTCCCGTGATCGGCCGACCGCACGCCGGGCAGAAGTGATCAAACGGCCCGATCGGCTCGATGCAGTGCGGGCACAACGGCTGTTCAGTCTCATTGACGTCGTACTCTTCCATTGCACGATGGTAGACAGCGCCAATCACGCAACGACGCGAATCTGGCGTTGAAAACCGGCAGGATTGCAGGTCGTCACCGCTCACTGCCCGGCACGTGCACGACCACCACCGCCGGCTGCCCGAATGTCTTTGAACGCTTAGTCGTGTTCACCGGCGCGCCGTTGAATGTGAGAAACAGCGTCGAGCCGTCTGCCGAGATCTGTGTGTTGTACGTCCCGCCGGTGTTCCAGCCGACCTGTTTCCGGATTGCGTCGCTGAGGAAGGCAATGACTTTGCGCTTACCCGTCGCGATCTCGTACTGCACGACCGGCGCGCCGTAGCGCGACCCGCTACCGTGCGCGCCCGGCGCGTAATAGAGGAACCGCTCGTCCGGGCTGATCACCATCGCGGCCGTGTAGATCCCGTCAGCGAGGTTCGGGCCGAGGTCGCTGACCTTGCCTTGCCTCGCGTCGAAACGGAACAACCTGCCGGGAGCCGTCATCGCGTAAAGCACGCCGTCGCCCGTCGGCTCCTGGATCGCCGCGCGTAAGGTGTGCGACTTGCGCGCCGCGCCGTCGCCGGACGACGGCAACTTCGCCGACGTCGCGCCGAGCTGGTTCGTCTTCGGGTCGTAGAAACCCAGGTTGCCGTCCGTTCGGCTGAAGTAGACCCGCCCGTCGCCGTCGCGCATGAACGTGCGGTTGCCCGCGACCAGCTCGCCGCCGCCGTGGAACACGACCTTCCGTTTGCGCACGTCGTACACGGTCACGTCGCCCTTGTAGACCGCGTAGAAATAGAGCAACTGCCGGTGCGGGTCGAAGTGCGACGCGGGCAGGCCCTGCTTCGGCACGATCGCGCCGACGTTCTCGACCGCGTGCGTCTTGGGGTCCATCCGCATCACGACCGAGCCCTGGTAGCCCGGCCCGAACGCCGCCTCGACCTCGCGGTGCTTGCCCCAATAGGTCGAAAACCAGATCGAGCCGTCAGCCGACTCGTGCATGCCCGAGTGGATCTTGCCGTGGCCGTACGCGCCGGGATTGAGCTTCAACGCCTTGAACACGTCGAGCACGAGCGTGAGCGTCTTGCTCTTCGGGTCGTACCGGTAGACGTAGCTCGTCCCGTCGCGGCCCATGTGGTCGCCGATCGACGTGTAGTACACGCCGTCGCGCGTGACACATCCGTCGCCCCAAGTCGACCAGAGAGTCTGCTTGCCCTTGTCCGGCAGACCGGTCATGACGGCAACATGAACACGCGGGGTGTGCTTGGCGACGGTGAACTGCTTGCCCACCCCGTCGCGCATCGACTCGGGGACTTGCAGCAGCGCGTCGCCGGTGACCGTCACCGCTTTGATCGGCTCGGCCGCGAGGCCGTTGGTTGACACGCTCGCGAACAAGACAACTGCAACACACACGGTCAGTTTGTGGTCACTCATGACGTCACTCCTCAATAAAACATCGGCTGCAAGCGAAGCCGGGCCTTTCCGAAGGCCCGTATCTCCGGTCGGTTGATCTCAATTGATCCGGGCCTTCAGAAAGGCCCGGCTTGGGTATCGCAATTGCTTCGAACGTTGTTACTCCTCAATCACAAACCGCTGATCCGCCTTCACACCGGCACGATCAATCGCCTTCCCATTGGGCAACGTCACCCGCACGTCAACTTCTTTGACCCGTCCCAGCCCGAAGTGACACACCGCCGGCTGACCGCTGGCGTAGCCATAGCCTGTTGTGACCTGTTGGTAGCCGAGCAGCGCGTCGGCCTTGCCGAGTTGGCCGGCTCTGTAAACACGAACTTTCGCGCCGATGCCCATGCGGTTCATCGTCTTGCCGACGACGCGCACGGTCAGCCAATGCCCCGCGTTGCTCGTGTTACGCATGAGGCGACAGTGGTTTCCCTCGAACCAGTTGATCAGGAACAGGTCGATGCGGCCGTCGTTGTCGTAGTCGCCGCTTGGGCCGGCCGGGTAGTAGACCATCGCACCGCTTGAGTCCGCGATCGTGGACAGGCCGGCGGGGCGCGACGGGAAGAAACGGGGCAGACCCATCTTCGCGTTGATGCCGCGGTTGTGATAGACCAGCGGGACGACGTTGCCGGCCTCGTCACGCCACGCGGCACTGATGTAAATGTCAGGCCAACCGTCGTTGTCGAAGTCCTGAATCTCGACGTGCGGGCAACGCGCCGGCACGATCACGTCGAGTCCGACGTGTTCTGTGACGTCTCTAAACCGCGGCACGCCGCCGTGAATCCCCTCGTTGAGGTAGACCTTATTGCGCGCCTGCACGGAGTGGATCGACAGCACCAGGTCGAGCTTGCCGTCGCGGTTCAGGTCGCCGAACGCCGCGCCGCAGGGCCAATCTTCATTGTCCAGCGGGTCCCACTTGAACACGTCGTTCAACTCGGCGACCTCGCGGTACTTGTTGCCGGCCGAACTCAGGAACATGCGGTTCGAGTGCGGGACAAAGAAGTCGGGTCGGCCGTCGTCGTTGATGTCGGCCACCGCCAGGCCGAGGCCGAACACACCGTCGGGAATGCCTGCTTCACTATTGACATCCTTGAACTTCAGGTCGCCCATGTTGCGCAACAGGGTCGTACGCGAGCCGCCGCGGACGAATCGGTCTTCGACGATCAGCAGGTCGAGCAGGCCGTCGTTGTCGTAGTCGAACACACCGACGTTGCGGGCCGAGTGCAGCGCGTCGGGCGACGCGCCGCTCGAGGCGGTGATGTCGGTGAACCGCTTGCCGTCGAAGCGCAGCAGGTTGCTGTGTCGCAGTTGGGCGGAGCGTTGCGGCTCAACGTCGCGGCGTGAGTTGGGGCGGGCGTTGTTGGCACTGTAGAGTTCGAGCTTGCCGTCGTTGTCGAAGTCGGCAAAGACCGCGCCGCTGACACGTGCGTGGAACGACGTGGACTTGTCTTTGACCAGTTCGAACTTGCCATTGCCGAGATTGCGGAACAGGCGGGTCGGCACGGGGCCGGCGGCGCCGACGTACTTGTCGTTCGGCCGATCGGAAAAACCGCCGACGAACAAGTCGATGTGGCCGTCGCCGTCGTAATCGCCGAACGCGCCGCCGTGGCCCATGATGCCGACGAGCGGCTTGACGAGGCCGGCCTGTTCGGTGACATCCGTGAAGACGAGTCCGCGCGGCTCCGGCCGACACGACGTGTTGGCCTCTTCGTGGGGTGGGCACTGCCCACCACGGTTTGTCGTTGTGTTGTCGTGCTCCGAGGTGGGCAGTGCCCACCCTACGTGCGCCGTCTCGTCTGGCGAGGACGGTTTGTCAGTCGACGCGTCTGGGTCGACTTGAAGCAACGCGCGCATCGCGTCCATCAAGACCTTCTCAACCGCAGGTGCGGTGCGCGACGCCCGGCCGGCCTCGTAGCCGCCCTGCGGGTAATGCTCAGCCATGCAGATGTAGCCGGCCGCGTAGTCGCCGTACGCGGCCATCGCGACGTGCAGGTCGGGGCGCATCTTCTTAGCGGCGAGTTGGTACTCGACGACGAGCTCTCCCGGCATGTGCAGGACGCGCGCGTTGCCGAGCGCCAAGCACTGAATGTCGACTGTGCCGCCGTTGCTGAAGCGCTCGTAAAACGCCTTGTCTTTCGCCGCGAGGATGCGTTGCAGGACGTTGGCCTTCTTGTCGTTCAGCCGTTTGACAATGTCATCTTCAGCGAGATGCGGCGCGGGTGGGAGCGTGACCTTGCGCACCGCCCACGCGACATCGCTTGGCTTGATCGGCTGACGCTTGACGCTCTTGAACGCGGCGGCCATGCCGTCTTCCATGCGCTTGGCGAGCACGGGTCGGTTCTTCGGCGAGCCGTCGTTCCACTTGCCCGCGCCGATGTTGCCGCCGGCGCCGTTGAAGTGGATGTGCGGGATGCCCGTCACCTTGTCGCGCGCGTTGCGGGCCAGGCCGGGGAAGTCGGGGCTGGGCATGCCCTGGCGGTAATAGCTTTGCGGGTGCGTTGCGAACCAGGTCATCACGACGATCGGGCTATCGCCTTGATAGAGGGCGATCAGGCTCAGCTCTTTATCGACGACGCCTTCGGGCAGGGCGCGCAGCTTGGGGTCGCGGCAGGCGGTCCAACGTGTGGCGATGACCTTGCCGTTCGGGCCGAGGATGCGGCGATTGGATGCGACCTTCTCGACCGTCGCGCTGCCGAGGCCGACGTGCGTGACGGGTTTGGCGTCTTTGATCGACTTGCGCGCGGCGTCGGCTGAACGCTTGATCACGTCACGGGCGTGGTCGATATCGAAGATCAATTCATGCAGCCCGTGCTCTTTGAGGATCGCGTGGGCGGAGAAGTCGCAACGCGGCGCGTCGTGTTGATGGATCGCGTGCACCGCCACGCGTTCGACGGTCGTGCCGACCGCCTCGGCCAGTGCGGTGCGCCACGCGGTCTGCCCGTCGTTGGCGATGCCCAGCCAATCGACGGAACACAGGACGATCGGCTTGCCGCTGCCGAGCAGCACGACGCCGCGGGCGGAGAGCTTGTCGCCCGGCGCTTTGATCGGGTCGTACGCGAGTCGCGAGCCGACCGGCGGCGTGGCGTCTGCCTGGAAGACGGCGACGCGGAGCGTGTCTGGGTCGGCGTTGGGGTCGGCGGCGAGGGCCGGCGCAGTTGAGGCGACGACGAGTAGCAACAGCGCGGTGAACAGCGGCAGAAGACGGGCCATCGTGCGACTCCTTGTGACGTGCATGTGACACGCACGCCACCAGAACGTGATTACGCTGTGAACATGGTAACGCGCGTGTGTTGCAACCTGATCGCGACCGTCACCATCGCATTGACAGGCTGCGTGACCTCACCCTTACGGGTTGGCGTTTACGACCGTAACGCGGTCATGCAAGACGATGGCGTTCGCCCTGCCGCGGTGTGGCCATACGAAGCGCGGGGGATGGGGCCGACGGTCGCGGACTACGAGGCGTGGCATCGCCGTTGGATGTGGGCGCAACTGAGTCGGCCGACGGCCAAGCAGTGGCGTGCCGCGTTAGAACAGGTCGCGCGCGACGTGGACGTGTCGATGGTTGTCGCCGATGATGCGCACCTGCCGACGGATGTTGTGCGCGTGGATGTGACGGGGCACGTGCGGGCGGCGATTGGGCGGGAGTCACGGTGACGGTCGCTATTCACGCCCTTCATTAGATTCGCGGGCTGATAAGACAACACAGATGGCGGTGCCCTGCCGGGCGGGCCTCTTCAAGCGCCAGAGCGGCTTGGCGCTGCGCTTTGACGGAACAGCTTCGCCGTGAAGACCACATGAGTTGGGGGACGCTCGCCGCCGCTCCCCCACCCCCGGATAACCCCCAAGGCTCCCCCGCGGAAGGGCGGGCCAAACTTGATGCATCGGTTGCGCGCCCCACCTTCCGGGGGCGGCCGGGGGGTCCGGGGGCTGGCCGCGGAAGGCCACCGATCGCCCGCGCCTTCGACGCGAGCGGCGCGGGTCGGTTCATCGCGGGGGAAACACAAATGCAACCGAGCGCGGAGTCTGAGCCACTCTGGCGATTGAAGAGGCCCGCACGGCGAGTGCCTCGCATCCATTCGTGCCGAATAACACTCGGAAGGACCACGTTGTCACTTGACCGTGCGCAGATACGCAAGCAAATCCGCCATCGCGTTCACGTCGATCCCTTTGTGCAACCCCTCGGGCATGAGCGACAGCTTTGGGTCGCGGATGGCGGCGATGTCAGCCCGCAGGATTGTGCGTTGCTTCGCTTCGGCCTGTGTCAGCGTTACGCTCGCGGCGGTCTCGGTCGTGATCATGCCGGCCAACTGGTCGCCGTCGGCCGTGTCGATCACCCATTGCTTGTAGAGCGGGTTGACCTCGCGGTTGGGGTCGAGGATGTTGACCATCAGGAACTCGGGGCCACGTTGCGCAGCCGCGGCGAGGCTCGGGGCCAGTTCGTGGCCGACGCCGTCGGCCTTGTGACACTGGGCGCAGTGTTTGGCGAACAACATACGGCCGGTAGCGGCGTTGCCTTTGAGTTTGAGCGCGGGCTGGTACTTGGCGATGAGTGCGTCGAGTTCAGCCCGTTTGGCGGCGGTGACGGGCATGGGTTGCGCGGCGAGCGTTTGAGCCCGCGCAGCCTTGTTTGCTGCGGCGATGCCGCGCTCGAGCGCGGCGCGCGTGGCCGCCGCAGCCGCCTTGTCGCGTTTGCCGATCTGCGTGATGGCCTCCACGACGTGGTGGGTCTGCGTGGGGATGCTCTGCCGACCGGCGATGTAGGCGACCTGTTCACACGCTGATCGGTTGAAGCTCTGGCCGTCGCGCAAGGCGCGGTCGATCAAGGCAAACAGCATGTGACCGCCAAGACCATTGACGCCGGACAGGGCGGCATGGGCT
Source organism: Phycisphaeraceae bacterium (assembly GCA_028284155.1). Lineage (GTDB taxonomy): Bacteria > Planctomycetota > Phycisphaerae > Phycisphaerales > Phycisphaeraceae > JANQSF01. Next base: position 31,928 of record JANQSF010000081.1, on the reverse strand, counting down.
AGCCAAGCGTCGTCGCCGTGTCGATGCAACAACACCGCCAGCACGCGGATCTGTTCGGGGTCGTTTTGTAGGGCGGGATTCAATTGCCCCAGGGCGTGAGCAGCAGCGAGCCGTAGTCGGTGTTTGGACGTAGCCGCTAAATCCAACGACTCGCGACGCGCAACCCCCGAAGGCAGGCCGCCTCGCGCCAGCCGCCAAAACAACCACTCGTGCAGCGATTCATCCACGCCCTCCATCGACCAGTTGATCGGCTGAGGAGCCAAAGCGTCCAAGCCATCCAAAGCCGCGAACACGTGGAGCGTCAATAACGTGTTCGGTTTTTCGCCAACACGCAACGCTGTGAGCAAGACAGGGACGGCCTGGCGATACCCTCGCTCCACAATCAACCGCGTCGCCGTCTCGCGATGCCACGCGTTCGAATGGCCCAACAGATCGACCAACTCGTTGAGCGTCATGCCCGTCATATTCGGCGTCGCGCGCGGCTTGTACCCTTTCGGCGCGATGCGGTACAGACGCCCGCGGTTGCGCCCGCTCGTCAGGTCCAGATGCTTCTTGATCGCCGGCGGCAGGCTCTTGGGGTGTTCGATCACCTCGCGGTACATGTCGATGACCCACAGGCAACCGTCCGGCGCATTGGCGAACTGCACGGGTCGGAACCAGATGTCGCGTGAGGCGAGAAACTCTCGGCCTTCGTCGATGCGTTTGCCGACGAACGCGTAGCCCTTGGGTTCGAGTCGCTTGCGGTGGACGACGTTGCTGCCGACGTCGCCGATGAAGGCGGTGCCGCGGTGTTCGCTTGGCCAGGCGTCGCCGCGGTAGATCGTGACGCCGGTCGCACCGGTGAAGTAGCCGGCTGCTTTGCCGCCGCCTTCGATCGGGCCGCGCACCTCGCCCGCGACGCGCAGCCTCGTCCGCACGATCCGCCACGGCTCGACCGGGCTGATGCGGAAGACCGGCGCCTGCCCACCGTCGGCCGCGATGCTCAGCCGAACGGGCGGCGGCTTGACGTACGGGTTGCGCTTGAGCAGGTGATCATCGAGCACGATCATCTGCAGATGGTCGCTGTTGGCGCTGACGAACTTGCGGCCGAAGTCGTCGAAACACATCCCGTGCTGCCCGCCGCCGGACGTCGGTTCGAGTTCGAGTGTGCGCGGATCGAACGCAAAGTCCCGGCCGCGCAGCACGACGGGCTTGCTGTCTTTGTCGCCGACGCGCGTCACGCTTGCGCCGGCTGAACTCGTCGCGCCGTGGATGCGGTTGTCCAAGCCCCAGCGAAACGAATTGAACAAGCCTTGCACGTTGCCTCGGCCGAATCCGGTGAAGACGCGTTTGCGGATGTCAGCCACGCCGTCGCCGTCGGTGTCTTTGCAATAGAGGATGTCGGGCGCGACGCCGATGAACACGCCGCCGTCCCAGCACGCTACGGCCGTCGGCCAGGAGAGCTTGTCGACGTACGTCGTGCCCTTATCGAGCCGGCCGTCGCCGTCGGTGTCTTCCAGCAGACGCACTCGGCCGAGGTTGTCGTTCGGGTCTTCCGAGTAGCCGCGCATCTCGACCACGAAGACCCGCCCGCGCGCGTCGAACGCGATCGCGACGGGGTCGGTGACCAGCGGCTCGTGCGCGACGAGTTGGACTTCAAATCCTGGGGCGATCTCGAACGTGTCGAGTGCTTTGTTCGGCTCGACGGGCGGGATGCGGGGGAGTTCGTCTTTGAAGTCGTCCTGCGCGCTGGCGGCCGGGGGGGACACCGGGGGCGGGGGGGACAGGACGAGCAGCGCGGTTGTCAGGAGGATGGAATTGAGTCGCGCTAAGCCGCAAGCGGCCTTGGGGGATGGGGGTCGCATGGGGCCGATTGTAACGGGTGGGCGGGTCGGTCGATAAAGGGATGTGGGACGTGGCCTCGGCAATAAATGCAGGCTGGCGTGCGTCGTACTGCTGCCCACCGATGCGGCCCTCGTGTGCCACTGGCGGCTTGCCCGCCAGTGCGACAACCGTAGGGCAAAAGCACTGGCGGGCAAGCCGCCAGTGGCACCCCGAATGCGTCGCTGCCGCGGCGTCGTTGATCTAGAATCGCCCCCGGAATGGGCCGCCCCAAGGAATGCCGACGCCCCGGAACGACCCGGAGACCCTAACGATGCTGACACGTCTCGCCACGTTCACACTCGCGCTCGCCTTGTTAGTCGCACCGGCCCCACAGACCGCGCACGCCGCGGCCAAGTCGGGGGACGACGGCGCGAAACCGCAGCGCCCCGCCCTGCGTTGGAACCGCGCCCGCACGCTGCAGGCCGCGAAGCAGATCGACGAACTCGTGGCCAAGAATTACGCGGCGTCGAAGGTCACCCCGACGCGCATCACCAACGACACCGAGTTCCTGCGGCGTGTCTACCTCGACATCACCGGCACGATCCCGAATTTCGAGCAGACCGACGCGTTCCTGCTGTCGCGCGACCCAGCCAAGCGTCAGAAGCTGATCGATTACCTGCTCAAGTCGCCCGGCTATGCGAGCCACAACTACAACTACTGGGCTGACATCCTGCGCGTGCGCAACCGCGTGCGGGGCGACGCGGCCAACGACTACGGCAGGTGGGTCAAGCAGTCAATCGCCGACAACATGCCGTATGACGAGATGGTCTATGCGCTGGTTACGGCCGAGGGCAAGGCCCGTCACAACGGCGCGGCCGGCTACTGGCTCCGCGACCAGGGCATGGTGCTCGACGTCATGTCCAACACGTCGCGGATTTTCCTGGGCACGCAGATCGGCTGCGCCCAATGCCACGACCACCCGTTCGACGACTGGACCCAAAAACAGTTTTACGAGATGGCCGCGTTCGTCGGCGGCGTGAACACACGCATGCGTCAGGGCGGTTACGGCATGGACGCCCGCCAACGGATGCGCAACGCGGCAGAGTACCGCAAGCTCATCCGCTCCGGCGAGTTGGACAACCGCACGCGGCAGGTGCTGACACGGCTCGTGCGCGAGAACTCGTACGGCGTAACCGACACGTCGCGCCAACTCCGCTACCCCAGCGACTACAAATACAAGAACGCCAAGCCCGGCTCGAACCCGACCAAGCAGGTCATCTTCGCACCGGACGAACTGCCCGTCTCGGCTGAGTCGTCTCGCCACGCGTTCGCGACATGGCTCACCGATCAGGACAACCCGCGCTTCGCTTCCGTCATCGCCAACCGCATGTGGCAGAAGGTCACGGGCGTCGGCCTGGTCGAACCGGTCGACGAGTGGTACATGGACTCAGCCGGCTCGAACCCCGAGTTGTTGAAGTACCTCACCCGCGTGATGATCGAGACCGACTTCGACCTCAAGCAATTCCAGCGCGTCCTCTACTACAGCAAGACGTACCAACTCGCGGTCGCCCGCAACGAGGTTGCGATACAGGACCACCGGCACGAGTCGGCCCGCCTGCGCCGCATGTCGGCTGAGCAGATCTGGGACTCGCTGCTGACGCTGGCCGTGCCGGACCCGACGAGCCGCGAAAGCATGTTGCAGGGCTACGGCGGCCGATTTACGGAGGTGCTCGACCAGGTGGACAAAGCACAGGATGTCAAAGAGGTCTTGGCAATCGCCGAGCAGTTGGCCAAGAACCCGCGGCAGATGATGGGCAACAACGCGATGGCTGCGCGGCAGCGTTACCGCGACCGCGGCTTCGCCGCCTACCTCGTCCGCGCCAGCGAGATGCCGCAGCCCGCGCCGGCCGGCCACTTCCTCCGCGACTTCGGCCAATCCGACCGCGAGGCCGTCGATAGTGCCACCACCGACCCGTCCGTCCCGCAGGTGCTCGCTTTGCTCAACGGCCAAATCACCGGCCTGCTGCTCAACAGCCAGTCCGTCCTGATGCAGAACGTCGAGCGGGCCGAGTCGCCCAAGGAAAAGATTGAAACGATCTACCTGAGCATGCTCAACCGCAAGCCGTACGCGGGCGAGATGTCGCTGGCGATGCAGGAAGTCGAGGCCAGCGGCAACAACGCCTACCGCGACATTGTCTGGGCCATCGCCAATACCCGCGAGTTCATCTTTATCCAGTAAAGACCGCTTGCGGATTAGCGCGATTCCCCGATTTCAGATTTCAAATCTCAAATCAAACCAACCCCGACCCAATCACCTGATTAGAGGTTCACCATGACGCCTGCCCGCGAACTTCTGAAGCAAAGCAACGAAACGACCCGCCGCCGATTCCTGGCCACCGCCGCCAGCGCCTATCTCGGCGTCGGCGTCGCCGCCGGGCCCGCCGCGAGCCTGCTACGGGCCGACAACGCTGTCGCCCGTCCCACCGCCAAGGCCAAGCACGTCATCTACGTCTACCTGGCCGGCGGCATGAGCCACATCGACACGTTCGACCCCAAGCTCGGCTCGACCAAGGGCGAGTTCGACGCGATCAAGACCAACGCCTCGGGCGTGCGCGTCACCGACCAACTCCCCCTGTTGGCCAAACACATGGACAAGGTCGCCGTCATCAACTCGATGACCTCGTCGCAGGGCGCGCACGAGCGCGGCAACTACCTCATGCACACCAGCTACGCACCGCTGGGCACGATCCGCCACGCCGCGATGGGCAGTTGGGTCCTCAAGTGGGCCGGCCGAAAGAACAAGACGCTGCCCGGCCACGTCGTGGTCGGCGGCGCGGGGCGACACCCCGGCGCGGGCTTCCTCGGTTCAGCCTACGCACCGCTGCACATCGGCAACCCCGAGGCCGGCCTGTCCAACGTCAACCTGCCCCGCGGCGTCGATGACAAGAAGTTCACGCGACGACGCAGCCTGGCTGAACGGCTCGACCGCGGCTTCCGCGCCCGCTACCCGCACGAACAGGTCAAGGCCTACAACCGCTTCTACGAAGAGGCCGTCACGCTCATGAACAGCGAAGACGTCAAGGCCTTCGACCTGTCCGGCGAAAAGGCCGCGACACGCGACCGCTACGGCGCCGAAGACCGGTTCGGGCAAGGCCTGCTGTTGGCCCGCCGGCTCGTCGAAAACGGCGTCCGATTCGTCGAGGTCAACTCCGGCGGGTGGGACACGCACAACGAGAACTTCGACCGCCTCAGTGACGGCCTGCTGCCGAACCTCGACCGCGGTTTGTCCGCCCTGCTGCAAGACCTGGCCGAGCGTCGCTTGCTCGACCAGACGCTGGTCGTCCTCACCACGGAGTTCGGCCGAACGCCCCGCATCAACGAGCGCGGCGGCCGCGACCACTACCCGCGCGCGTTCAGCGCGATGTTGGCCGGCGGCGGCGTCAAGGGCGGCCAGGCCTGGGGCAAGACCGACAAAGACGGCGCAGCCGTCGTCGACAACGAGGTCAAAGCCCAGGACTTCAACGCGACCATCGGCTACGCGATGGGCCTGGACATCAAGAAGTCCGCCATCAGCCCCGAAGGCCGACCGTTCACCATGGCCGACGAAGGCGAGCCGGTGACAGCGTTGTTCTGAGCCACACCCGCCATTTAGCCACGTCGCTCGCGACGCGCTTCGCTGCATCGCGCATCGCTATTCAATCGCCAACACCTACGACGGCGAGGTGTCCGGGTTTAACGCGAAGACGCGAAGTGACAGAAAGGGCACGAAGAAGAAGAAGAAAGGACCGTAGCGCTCGCGCGTCTTCTCTCCTCGTCTTGTCTCTTCTCCCCCTTCGCGTCACCTTCCCCGTCTTCGTGTCTTCGCGTTCAAGACCAGCCCAAGGACATCGCCCCGAAGGGCAAGGCGTCACATCCTGCGCGAACCGCGAACCGCGCCGTGCGTATCAAAGGGCGCGGGGTGTGGGAGCCCCGCACACACCACGACGGGGGCCATTTCATGGCGACGAACGAACGGCTGTGCGAACGCTGCAAGGGACCGATCGAGCCGGAACGGGCCGAGGTCCTGCCCGACACGCGACTCTGCCTCGCCTGCTACAAACAGGCCGGCGGCGAATTCGACCTCGTGGTCGAGCACGAACGCACGAGCAAGACGGGCAGCCTCAAGAAGAACTACGGCGGCGTGACCGTTCGGAAACGCCGGCGGACGCCGGAGGATTGAGTAGGGTGGGCACGATCTATCTTCTTTTGTCGTGGCGCTGTCGTACTCAAGAATGGGCGATTAGAGGTAGTCTGAGGGTAAGCCCAGGCGCTTCTTTTCTTCACACCACCATTGCTCCCATTTAGCGACATCATCTCCAAAGTCCCTGCCGGATAGCTTTCTCAACTTTTCTATACAATCCTCGACCGACATTTCTTTAAGCCATCGCAAGCGCGGGTGACCCGGGACGCGGCCCTTCAACCGCAGGATGAACAGTTTCTGAGGGAAGACTTGCATCGTTCGTTCAAGCAACATTGGAATCTGCACGCATGACGCTGGAACATGATAGTACGCAATTAGTCCTCATCGTACTCCCGCGCAACCATGGCTCAACGCCATTGGTCAGATCATTTGACCTGACATGGCGGTCGTTGCTGACTGGGATGAACGCGAAGGCGCAATGATTGGAAAAGGCGCGAAGAAGTAGAAGAAGTAGAAGAAGAAGAAGAAGAAGAAAGGACCGTAGCGCTCGTGCGCTCTCTCCTCACCTCGTGTCTTCCCCCTTCGCGTCTTCGCGACTTCGTGCCTTCGCGTTCAACTCAGTCATCTCTGACGTGTGACAAACACACGACGCTTCGTTTTCAAACCAACCCACGCTCCACCGTACACACTTCATTCAACCACGCCGTGACGTGCTCCGCCGCGTCGCGGTTTGACCATCGGCCAATCTTTTCCTTCTTCACCTTGCCGTTGCCGTCGACGTACTTCATCGTCGGCGTCGGGTGTTTGTGGGTGTCGCCGTCGGAGTCGGTCTCGCGGTCGATCTGCAGGATGAACTCGACGATGTCGTTGAGCGCGACGGTCATCGGCTGCTTGCGTTTGCCGGACTTGGGCAGCAGCAGCGTGCCGTTCGGTTCGTCGATGACCAGGTCGTGTTCGCCCCGCCAAATAGAGAGCGCTCGTTGGCCGGCGAAGAAAAACGCGGCGCCGAGCACCACGGCCCAGACCGTGCCGATGTACGCCATCGACGGGTCGAATCCGCCCGTGAAGCCGACGAGAAACGTACACACAAACGCCAGCGCCCCGGCCGTCGCCAGGCCGACGGTGAACGGCCCGACGCACGGCACGCGCAGCCGGTAGACCGACTCGCCGCGGTACGGGTTGCCCTCGCGCTTCGGGTCGACCGCGTGCGCCGCATCGCTGCGCAGCTTGTTGCGCACCGCATTGAAGACGAACACCCACGCCCCGAACATGATCGCGTTGAACGGTGTGAGGAACAACGCCATCATCAACTCGCTGCCCGAAATGCCAGGCTGAAGCACCGCGTCCTGCGGGTCGGACGGGTTGAAGTAAACCGTCACGCTGCTTTCATAGGGGTGTGCATCTACGGTGCGCTGCGCGTCGTTTCGCATGGACGAGGTCATGCCGTAGCGCACGTTGTCGCTTTCATAAACCTGCCCATTGACCTCGTACGAGTATCGGATGACGGCCGTGTAGTTCGTCCCGCCCTCGCCATCGCTGTGCGAATCGAGCCGACTGCTGACGACCGTTCCAGTCGTGGCCGGGTATGAATCCGCCCGCCACTGCTGATAGGCAAAGTATGCGATGAAGCCGTCAAAGAACAACGTTCCAGCCGACCATCCCCCGACCCAGACAACCGCAAACATGCCGACACCGAGCATCCCCGCCAACGACCCGCTCTCGCGTTTTGGCTTTCGACTCGCCATCACCTAAAGGATAATCGGTCGTTCGTGGCGAGAACGCCAGATGCGAATGACCGAATCGCAAAGTCGATAATGCTGGCTCGAATGCGACGCCTACTTCAACGCCGCCTCGACCTGCCGCTTGATCTGCGCGTTCTGGATCGAAGTGTCTTTCTGCTGCTCGGCGTACGCGAGCAGCGCGCGGGTCATGCGTTTGACGTGGTCTTGGTATTTCGGGTCGTTGAAGTAGTTGTTGACCTCGTTCTCGTCGCGCTTCAGGTCAAACAGCCAGGGCTTGTCCTTGCCGGAGTAGACCAGTTTCAGGTCGTCGCTGACGGCGCACAGCCAGCCCTGCTCGCCCGTGCCGCGCAGGAAGGCGAGGTCGTTCCAGTCGGTTAACGCGTCGCCGGCGATGAGGGCGGACGCGTCGCGGCCGTCAACCTTCACATCACTCTTGACGTCCATCAACGCGAGGACGGTCGGCATGAAGTCGATGCAACTGAGCGCCTCGCCGACACGCCTGCCCGCGCGAATTCGGCCCTTGTAGTAGATGACGAACGGGATGCGGGCTGAGCCTTCGTACGGCACGCCCTTGTTGAGTCGGCCGTGCTCGCCGCAGAGGTCGCCGTGGTCGGACGTGAAGACGATCACCGTGTTGTCCAGTTCGCCCTGCGCCCGCAGCGTGTCGAGCAGTCGGCCGACGTTGTCGTCGATGCAGCGGACCATGCCGTAGTACGGGGCCATGAGCCGCGACAGCACAGCCGGGTTGATCTTCCGCTCCATCATCGCCCACGCGGGTGTCTGGGCCGGCGACTTGTGCAGCGTCGCGGGGATCGGCAACTTCCGGCCGGCGAACATCGTGTCATACGGCTTGCGCACGGTGTTCGGCCCGTGCGGGTCGGGCAGCGCGACCATGTAACACCAAGGCTTGCCCTTGTTCTGCTTGATGAAACCGATCGCCTTGTCGGTCAGCCAATCGGTGCTGAAACTCTTCGCGTCGGCCCCGTCCACGGCGTATGTCGGCTTGCCGTTTTTCCGCGCCGCGACGCGCGGGCCTTTGGGTGTGTCCTCAAACTTTTTCCAGTGACCGCGGTTGAACATGAACCGGTTGTCATCGAACCCGAACTTGCGCTTAGGCGCCCAGCCCGGCTTGGCTGTGCCGTCCAGGTGCCATTTGCCCGCGTAGCCCGTCGCGTAGCCGTTGCGTTTGAGTACCTGCGCGAACGTGACCAAATCGCCGCGCATGGGGATGTTGTTCGTGATCACGTCGGTGTGCTGCGGGTACCGCCCGGTCATGAACGACGCCCGCGACGGCGAGCACACGGGCGTCGTCGCATAAAAACTCGTGCACACCGCGCCGTTCTTGGCCAGCCAATCGATGTTCGGCGTTTTGAGCACCGTCCCGCCGTAACACCCGAGCGTGCGGAAGTTGTGCTCATCGGTCTGGATGATCAGGAGATTGGGCGCGGCCGATGCTCCACTCAACGCGCACAACAAAACGGCGACGCCCAACTGGCGAACATTTCGTGCATTCACCACGACGTGTTGCTCCGATCAGTTTGGGTGGCTGTGGTTGATGCTCGGATCAACCACGGCGTCTGCGTGCAGTATCGACCGAGCACTCGATTGAATGTGTTGATCAAGACGAAGCGGTCCGGGGTCTGCCCGAGCCCAGACCCCAGCCACCCCAAACCCCACTCACCACCCCAACATCGCCTCCGCGTCGTCGAACACGCCGGCTGTGCCTTTGCGGTACTCGCGGCGGACGAGTGTCCGGTCGGTGGTCTTGTCGCCCGTGCTCATCCGCTTGGCGTCCCAGGCCAACTTCTTACCCGCGCGGTACGAGACATTGCCGAGCACGACGGCTTCGGAGAGTTGGCCGGAGTACGCGAAGTTGCAGGTCGTTTTTGAGCCGTCCTTGCAGGCCTTGATCCACTCGTTGTGGTGGCCGATCGAGTTGTCGATCCACTGCGCGGGCGGCTTGTAGTCCTTGAACTTCTCCTCGGGCAGCAGGTGGCGTCGGCCGTAGTCGCACAGCAGCATGCCCTGGTCGCCGACGAACAGCACGCCCGAGCCCCACTTGGCCGCGTTGCCGCCGAGCTTCACATCGCCCTGGTTCACGATGTCCGGCTTCCGCCCGCCGTCGTACCAGCGCACGGTCACGGCCGAGCGCTTGCCCAGCGGCGGGAACAGCAGGTTGGAGGCCAAGGCATGCGGCGTGCCGACCGGGTGCGGCGCGTCCTTCGCATCCGCCCAGATGTTCCGCGGCGGCGACAGGTGCAGGTCGAGCGCCCAGTAGACGACGTCCATGTAGTGGCAGGCCATGTCGCCCAGCGTGCCGGTGCCGAAGTTCCAGAACTTCCGCCAATTGCCCGGGTGGTAAACGCCCGGCGCGTACGGGTACATCTCCGCCACGTCGGTCCACAGGTCCCAGTCCAGGTTCTTGGGCACGGGGTGCGCCTTGCTCGGCTTTCGGCCGTTCGACCAGCTCTTGCCGACCCAGACGTGCGCCTCGAACACGTTGCCGATCGCGCCGGTCTTGATCAGCTCCACGACGCGGCGGTAATTGTCGCCGGCGTGGATCTGCGTGCCCATCTGCGTCGCGACCTTTTGTTTCGCGCCGAGGGCTTGCAGGATCCGGCATTCGTACACATTGTGCGCCAGTGGCTTCTCGGTGTAGCAGTGCTTGCCGAGCAGCATGGCTGTGGCGCTGATCGAGCCGTGCGAATGGTCCGGTGTCGCGACGACCACCGCGTCGATGTCCTTGTGCATTTGGTCGAACATCTTGCGGTAGTCGCTGAACGTCTTCGTGTTGGCGTTGCTGCCTTTGGCCTTGCCGATCCGCGCCATCGCGCTGCCGAGGTTGCGTTCATCCACGTCGCAGATCGCCACGATGTTCTGGCTCATCACGCCGTCCAGATCGCCCCGCCCGCGGCCGCCCACGCCCACGCACGCGACGTTCAACGTCTCGTTCGGCGATTGCGACAGCACGTACGACGGCATGGCCGACGTCACGGCGAAAGCGCCAGCCGTGGTCAGGAATCGTCGGCGGGAAGGTCCGGGGGAGGGGCGGCGGATAGAGTCGGACTGAGGCATGACACACTCTTTTCGTTGGGGCATGGGGTGTGGGTGAGCCGTTATCATACGGGACACGAGCCAGCGATGTGCGGGGCTTGCAGGGTTTGCCATCGTACTCGTGCTCGTACTCGTCATCGTAATCGGCAGCGCTTCTGAATCGATTACGATGACGAGTACGAGCACGAGTACGATGACGATTACGATTTGATCCGTTGTTGATTGACTTACATCGAGACTTTGGATGCCCAAATCCCCCACCTTCACCCGCCGTCGCTTCCTCGCCACGTCAGCCGCCACGACCCTTGCGGCCGCCTGCCCCGCCGCGCTGGCAATCGAGCCGATCAAGCGGTCGGGCAAGCAGTCGATGCAGTTGAGCCTGGCCGCCTACTCGATGCGGAACCAACTGCGGGCCAAGCCCGGCTCGAAGGGCGCGTTGAACATGGAGGGGTTCGTCGATTACTGCAAGACGCTCAAACTCGACGGCACGGAGCTGACGTCATACTTCTTCCCCAACCCGGTGACCGAGCCTTACCTCGATCGACTGAAGAAGCGTTGCAAGGACGCGGGCTTGATCATTTCCGGGGGAGCGATCGGCAACAATTTCACGGGTACGGGCGACGCGCTGGAGAAACAAAAGGCGCACACGCGCGCATGGATCAAGCACTACGCACGCCTCGGCGCGCCGGTCATCCGCGTCTTCGCCGGCCGACCCGCCAAGGGCGTTACCGACGACGAAGCGATCAAGCGCTGCGTGCCCGTGCTCGAAGAGCTTTCCGACGAGGCCGGCAAGGTCGGCGTGAAACTCGCCCTGGAGAACCACGACTTCACAACACGCATCGACCCGATGATGAAGATCGTCAAGGCCGTCAAGTCCCCCCACTTCGGCGTGAACTTCGACTCGGGCAACTTCCATTCAGCCGACCCGTACAAAGACATGGCTTCGATCGCGCCGTACTCGATCAACGCACAGATCAAGGTCGATATCCGCCCAGCCGGCCAACCGAAGCAGCCGGCCGACCTCAAACGCGTGATTAACATCCTGCGCGACGGCGGCTACAGCGGTTTCGTCGTGCTGGAGTATGAGGCGGCGGAAGACCCGTACAAGGCGATCCCGCGGTATGTCGAAAGGCTGCGCGGGTTGATTTGAGGCGGCCCTCCGTTTAGCCGCGGAGCTTGCTCCGCGCGTCCGGTTTTCAAAGCGCCCCGAATCGCGTCGCAAGCGACGCGGCTGAACGGGCCCGCACAAACGCGCCCCAAACGTCAATCCAGCCCTGACGACAAAACCGCGTTCACGGCCCGTCATGCCTTACGCGCATTGACATCGTGCGCACACCCCGCGCCGCGCACACCCGTACGTGACTCTCGACCAACGCCCCACCTCTGGCTCGCAGCGGCGTCGTTTTCGCGCGGTCGCTGCGCCCCGACCGCCGCCCTGCTGGCCCCGCCAATCCCGCCGCGCGGCCTGCCGGCAACCGTGTCAGGTTGGGTGTCAGGCCTGTGTCAGGCCGCCACCGGATCAGCCCTGGCACGCCGTGAAACGGGTTCACCCTGTCGGGGTGACACGCGACAAGGGAACACGCAAAATCATGCCAGACAATGGCTTAAACTCGGTAATCGTCCCCCTTGGGGAAGAGGAACCCCGCCAAACCCGCCACGTTGAGCGTGCGCGGCGCGGCGTGGAGCCGCGGTCAGCACCGACTTTCGCAATGTCGCCAACGCCCGGCCACGACGCGCGACCCTTGCCACACCGGCCTCGGCTAAGCTTGGTTATCGCAACCGCCGATCGCTTAACCTGTAGCCTTCCGCAACGACCTGACAGGCCTAATTAAGGAGCCGACGATGACGCTGACTTTCCGCAAGACGTTCTGGACGCTGGCCGCCGCCCTGCTGATCGCCGCCTGCCCGTTGGCCGCGCCGGCTCAGGACAAGGACGACGCCAAGGCCGACGCAGCCGACCCGGTCGAAGCCGCCAAGCAGGCCGTGGCTGACATCGCCGACAAGGCCAAGCCGTCACCCGACAAAGTCGGCTGGCTCGAACTGTCCGGCTCGCTGATGGACGGCCCGGCGCCGATGTCGTTCGGTGCGCTGGGGGGCTCGGGTGGCCCGACCACGCTGCGCGGGACGATCGCCAAGATCCAGCTCGTGGCTGACAACCCCGCCTACCGCGGGCTGGTCATTCGGCTGGACGGCGCGGCGCTGAGCCAATCGCAGATCTACGAACTCGACCAGGCGATCAAGTCGTGCAAGGTCGCGGGGAAGAAGGTCGTCGTCTTCGCCGAGGCGTACTCGCTGGGCACATACATGATGGCTTGCTCCGCCAGTCAGATCCTGCTCCAGAAGAAGGGCATGATCGAGATGACCGGCATCGGCGGCGAGGAAATGTACCTAGCCGGTTTGCTCGCCAAGATCGGCATGAAGGCCGACATGGTTCAGGTCGGCAAGTACAAGGGCGCAGCCGACCAGCTCACGCTCAAGAACGCGGGCAAGGAGTGGAGCGAGAACTTCGACAACCTGCTCGACGACATGTACGACCAGGTGCTGACACGCATCGCCCGGTCGCGCGGCCTGGACAAGAAAGACGTCGAGAAGGCGATGGCGGAGTCGTGGACGATGTCCGACGCCGACTACGTCAAGCGCGGCCTGGTCGATAAGGTCGTCGACCGCAACCTGACGAAAGTGACCGAGCGCATCTTCGGCAAGGGCTTTGTCTGGGACACGTCGTTCGGCAAGTCGCAGCAATCGCTCAACGCAAACAACCCGTTTGCGATGTTCCAGATGTTGCTCGCCCCGCCGCCGCCGAGCGTGCGTCGTGATTCGATCGCATTGGTCTACGCCAACGGCGCGATCATGAGCGGCAAGAGTAGCGGCGGCGGCCTGTTCGGTGGCCAGACCGTCGGCAGCAAGACGTTCAACAAGGCTCTGAAGGAATGCCGCGACAACCCGCTGGTCAAAGGCGTCGTGATCCGCATCAACAGCCCGGGCGGCAGCGCCCTGGCCAGCGAGGTGATGTGGCAGGCGATCACCGAACTGCGCAAGACCAAGCCGGTCTACGTCAGCCTCGGCCCACTCGCCGCGTCGGGCGGTTATTACCTGGCCTGCGCGGGGCAGACGATCTACGCCTCGCCGCAGACGATCGTCGGCTCGATCGGCGTGGTCGGCGGCAAGATCACGATGGGCGGCACGTACAAGATGCTCGACATCGGCATCACGCGACGCAGCCGGGGCCCGCTGGGCGACATGTTCAACAGCGTCGAGCCGTTCACACCCGAGCAACGCAAGCTCGTCCGCGCGGCGATGGAACGCATCTACGACCAGTTCACCGACCGCGTCATGCAGGGCCGCGGCAACCGCGTGACCGACATCGCCAAGGTCGCGCAGGGACGACTGTTCACCGGGCAGCAGGCGATCGCCAACGGCCTGGTCGATCAACTCGGCGGTGTCGACGCGGCCCTGGGCGATATGGCCGCACGGACCGGCCTGGAAGCGGGCAAGTACGACGTGGTCACCCTGCCCCGCCCGCCCAGCTTCGCCGACATGCTCGACCAGATGATGAGCCTGCAAGCGCCGGTCGGCGCGCAATCGCCACTGGCCGCGTTCACGGCTGACCAATCAGCCCTGCTGCGTGCCGCCCGCGCGGCACTGGGCGAACAGAAGTGGAACGCCACGCAGAACACACTCAACGGCCTGATGCTCCTGCGCAACGAGCCGGCGCTGACGCTGATGCCGACGGTGGTGACGGTTGAGTAGTGTGATCCCATCGGTGGCGGACTCAAACACTCGCACACATGACGAGTAGTCCAGAATGCCCGACACTACGTTCGACGTAACGACGAGAGTTAGGCAAGGGCCAATACGGGAGGCTGTTGATTACAGCCGCGAATTGCGCAAGGCATTTCGCCGACGCATCGAAGCGAGTTGGGAACCGCGTGCTCGGATGGTCGCCTGTAACAAGAACCATGCGTTGCTATCGGCGCTGTGCTTTTCCTTTTATGACCACCATCCGCTGCGATTGTCACCTGACATGATCTGGATCACGCTTGCCAGATCATTTGCGATCCATGTGAACGAGAACGCAGAAGAGCTTAGGCATCGATTCGTTTCACACTCTGGCAAAGAAGTGTTGACTGTTAGTAGGCCCGATTTCCTTCCCGGCCGCGCCAACCCTTGGCCTGAAGTGTTCGAGACCTTTAACGAGTTGCTCGATGATCGAACCGGCGGACTCGCATCCTTGGTGCGAGCCGATTTTAGTACTACGGGGCCCACGGAGAGAGCCGTATCGAACCTGATGGCGATGGACACATTCAAAGCCTACTTTGAGTATGTCTTGATGGCGGGATGCGGCATTCCAACAATAACGCTTTCAGGGACCGTAAGTGATTGGACTCAGATTCGCGAACGAGCGCAGGCGTTTGTGGACTACGGATTAGAAGAATGGATCGAACAACTTGATCCAATTCTGGCCCAATTTGTCGAAGCGAAGCAGAACAACATCGATACAGAATTCTGGCAGTCGATATTCAGGTATCGCAGCGGTTCAGGACCGGCTGTGTTAACGGGTTGGGCAAACGTTTTCTTCCCGTACCTCAAAGGAGAAGGTGGCCAACTCTACAAGAACCCGTACATGAAGAACTGGGATCGGAACTTGGTCATCGATGCGGAACTTGCCAAGAAACGAACAGGAGACGACCCACCAGGAACAGGAATCGGCCACTACCCGGCGTGCTTGACAACCGCCCCCTTAAGAGTTGTCTGGGGCAACGCCGAGTGCGAGATGCGGTTGGTTGGCGGCTTGATAGGCGTGGCTCAGGATTTGGAAAGTCACGCCGTCTATCCCGAATGTGGCTGGGTTGTCCTGCACGAGAACCCAGTCGATCCGCTCAATGAAATGCAGGAGCTGTTAGATCGCTTTGAAATGAATTGAAAGTCCAAATGTGAACGGCTGCCATGATCCGTACGGACAAAGACCTGACCATCACACGCGAGCAGTTGGCCCGCGTTGAAGACGCGCTCGTCTCGCTACGACGTGAGGTATTGCCCAAAGGAGATACCAGTTGATGTCGGAAAGCTATGTCGATCAGTTTCGGCAGCTTCAATGTGAAATTGAAACGTACCTTGGAATGCAAACTGCTGCGAACTGATGATTGTCTGCTACTTCTTCACCAACTCCGCCCGCGCCTTCGGCGCGTTCTTCTTGGCCTGCTTCGCTTCGGTTGTTTCGTACAACTCGAAGCGTTCAGCCGCGGCGGCGAGCCAGCCTTTGAGGCGTTCGTGGGCTTCGGGCAGGAAGGTGTCGGCGGCTTCGAGGTTGGGCATCCACAGGCGGTCCCACTCGACGGTGACGTACCGGCGGTACCCGACGCCGAGCAGGCGGTTGAGGAACGCTTCGATGCCGACGTTGCCCTCGCCAAGCTGCACGTACCCGATGCCCGCGCCGACGACGGTGTCTTTGACCTTCGCCAGGCGGAGGCGGTGGTTGAGCATGGGGACGGAGACCATCGAGTCCTCGCCGATGGCGGCGGCGTTGGCGACGTTCCAGCACAGGCCGACCATCGGGTGGTCGAGCTGGTTGAGGATCGTCCACCACTGCTTAGCGGCGGCGAAGCTGCCGGCGTTTTCGAAGAGGACCTGCACGCCGAGTTCGCCGGCCTTGTCGCAGAGCTTCTCGACGTTGTGCGCGATGCGCTGCTGGACGTTGCGCGGGTTTTCGTGCGGCTCGATCTTGTTGCCGAACACGCGTACGGCCGGGCAGCCCATCGTGGCGGCGGCGTCGAGCAGTTCGGTGAGCTGGTAGTGCGTGCGGTACTGGGCCGTGTCGTCCTTGTGGTGCAGGGCCAGCGAGGTGGAGAGGCAGACGGGTTCGACGCCGGCGTCACTGAGCACGCGGCCGACCTTGGCCGGCTCGGACAACGCCGGGTCGGACGACAGGCCGCTGCCGCCGGCCCCGAGCGTGCGGAGTTCCAGGCCGTCGTAGCCCCACTCCTTGGCCTTGGCGGCGACCTGGTCGAGGGTCAGGTCGGGGCAGGCGACGGTGCTGAATGCGAGCTTGAGCGGCATGAGTTCGGCCTCGCGCGGACAGACGGATCGGCAGCCATCGTAGGGGCTGAGTTTAGTTTTTCCCACACCCGGCTAAGATAGCCGAACGCAGGGCAAAGAGCGGGCCAAGGGGCCCGCGAGGCACGACGCGACCCGACCGCCACGGACCATGCAACATGGGTGTCCCGATCTCACAAATGTGGACCGTCGCCACCTACGTCCTGCGCCAGAAACTGGCCCGGCGGAAGCGGTACCCGCTGGTCCTCATGCTCGAGCCGCTGTTCCGCTGCAACCTCGCCTGCGCGGGGTGCGGCAAGATCCAGTACCCCGCCCACATCCTCAAGCAGCACCTGACGGTCGAGCAATGCCTCAAGGCCGTTGACGAATGCGGCGCGCCCATGGTCTCCATCCCCGGCGGCGAGCCGCTGATGTATCCGGACATCGCGGAGTTGGTCAAGGAACTCGTCGCCCGCAGGAAATACGTCTACCTCTGCACGAACGCGATCCTGCTCAAGGACCGGCTCGCCGACTTCACGCCCAGTAAATATCTGACCTTCAGCGTGCACATGGACGGCACGCAGGAACACCACGACTTCGCCGTCTGCCGCGAGGGCGTTTACGACGTCGCGGCCAAGGCGATCCGCGCGGCCGTGGCCGGCGGCTTCCGTGTCACGACGAACACGACGCTGTTCGACAACGCCGACCCGAACGAGGTGCGGCAGTTCTTCGACGAGATGTCGGACCTGGGCGTCGAGGGCATGATGGTCTCGCCCGGCTACGCCTACCCCAAAGCGCCGGACCAGGCATCGTTCATGCGCGAGCGGCAGCGCACCCACGAGCAGTTCGAGATGATCTTCTCCAACCGCAAGGGCCGGTGGAAGTTCAACCAGTCGCCACTGTTCCTCGAATACCTCATGGGCCAGCGCGACTTCGAGTGCACGCCCTGGGGCAACCCGACGTTCAACCTGTTCGGCTGGCAGAAACCGTGTTACCTGTTGCAGGACGGCTACGTCGATTCGTTCGACGAACTGCTGAACGAGACCGACTGGTCGAAGTACGGCCGAGAGAGCGGCAACCCCGCCTGCCAGCAGTGCATGGTGCACAGCGGGCACGAGCCGTCGGCCGTCGACCACACGTTCACGTCGTTCAGCGGGATGTGGGGGACGGTCAAGGCGATGCTGTTCAACAAGTACGCCAACCCGGCCGCGCAGCAGAAGATGGACAAGCTCAAAGAAGAACGCAAGAACGAAAGCGACGGGCTCGCACTGCCCGTCGTCGACGCAGCCTAGGCGGGGCCAATTCATTGGCCCGGCGGCAAATCACAAACGCCATGCCAAGCGAACTAAGACAACGCGTTCCGGCAATCCTGATTACCCTGTGCTGCGCGGCGTTCGCAAGTCCACTGCAAGCCGAGGACAAGAACGCCGACAAACGCGGCGCATTCACCGCAACCTTTACCCACCGCGCCCCCGCAAGCGACCTCAAAGAACTGGCCAAGGACTTCGGCCTCGGCTCGTTCCGCAAGCTCGAAGACTACGAGTTGTCGAAGCGCACGTTCGAGTTATATGTCCCCAAGAACTACCAGCCGCACCAGGCGTTCGGCCTGCTCGTTTTTCTGACACCCAACGACAAGGCCAAACTGCCCCGTGGTGATTGGGGCAAGGTCATGGAGGATCGCCGCCTGATCTATGTCGGCGTGCCCGACCTGACGGAGAAGACGCCCGCGCACGTGCGGCTTGGCTTGGCACTCGACGCGATCCATAACGCCAAACGCCGCTACGCGATCGACGACGACCGTCTGTACGTGTTCGGCCACAGCAGCGCAGCCGAGGTGGCCGGCGCGTTGTGGGTGACCATGCCCGACGTGGTCGATGTCGCGGTGTTTCTGAACGGCTCGTTCACGCCACCGACACGCGGGCGGACGGTGAGCGTGCTGCGGCAGAGCGGCCACGTCGTTTTCGTGGTGAACAAGCAGTCCAAGAGTCGTTCGTCGGCCGACAAAACCTACAACGCTCACTATAAGGAGCGATTCAAGAACGCCGCGCGCGTCGTGCCCGATCTCAAAGACGAGAATATGCCGACGGCCAAGTGGTTGAACATGGCGTTGCTCCCCTACACGAACAAGGTGCTGGAGGCGGCGGACGGCAAACTGATGCTCGCGGCGGCGCGCAAGTTTGAGCGGGCAAGAAGCTACGACCGCGCGTGGGAGGCGTTTGTGAAAACGGGTGGTCGGTCGTTCGACGACGACGTGGTGGCTGAGGCCGAGGCGGGCATCGGCCGACTGCGCGACGTGCTCGACAAACAGGTCGCGGATATCCAAAAGCAAATCGCGGGCGGTGCCCAGGGGCCGGCGCGTGTCGCGATCACACGACTTGAGACGCAGTGGGGTTTGTGGGCGGCGGCGGAACTGGACGACCTGAACGCGACGCTGGCCGGCGACAAGCCGGCGACGACACATGCCGACGCGAAGCAGCTCAATCCCAAAGGGAATCCTTCGACACCTTCAACGACCGACGCACCGGACGCGCGACGGATGGCTCGTCAACGCCAGGCGGACGAGCAACTTGCGGCCGCGCGGGAGCGGGCGGCCGACGACCTCGCCGGGGCGTACCAGGCGTTGCAACGCGTGGCTGAGCGGTACGCTGGCACACCGGCTGGGCGGGCGGCGAAGGTCGAGGTCGCGCAGTACGACGCCGACCCGGACAAGCGAACGGCCATCCGCAAGGCGATCGCGCAGCGCGAGGCGGCCGGCCTGCTGAGCCTAGCAAACGCGTACCTCAAGGCGGGCAAGAAAGACGAGGCGATCGAGAAGCTTGAGGCGTTAGTCGACAAACACGGCGACACCGACGCGGGTCGAGAAGCCAAGGCGATCCTCAGTCAACTCCGCGGGCGGTGAGCGCAGCGTTCGTTTCGTGAACGGGCGCGTCGTCAGTCAGACTGTTCGCGATACACGACACCAGTTCTTGCATCGACTCCAACGGGTAGAGCGCGAAGCTCCAGTCACGTCGCATCGCGATGTCGCGATTGGCGACGCCATGGCGAGCGTCGGCAAGCCGTTGTTTCGCCTCGACGATCTTGTCGCGATGGATCGTGGCGAAAGTCTGATTGATCACATGGATCTCCTCGAACGCGGCTGCGCGGCGCTTTCGGTCGCGGTCGTCGTCCATGTGCTCGATGAGTTCACGTTTCCGCGCGACCGTCCACGCGTCGAGTTGGTCTTGCGGCACGTGTCGATCGATGTTGTGCGGCAGGTGGTGCGCCCACCAGGTCGCGCGGCGCAGCTCGGCCGCGTCGGCCACCGGCACGTCGAAGGGGAGCTTGACGTCGGCCGACACAGTGGCCGATGGAGCCAACGGTTCGTCGCCGCGCCAATTCGACCACCACGCGTCTGTCGCGCGGTCGTAGACCGCGCCGCCGCGGCCGTGGATGAACAGGTCCGACAGTTGGTCGCGCATGAACGCGGAGAGGGTTAGTGCGCGCGGGACGATGCGTGGCGTGTCGGGGGCGATTGGGGAGTCAGTTTGCGCTAAGCCGCAAGCGACCGGAGGGAAGGGATTATTCTGATCATCGGTGAGTTGTTTGGCGGTGAGGTCGCACCAGACGCGTCGGCGGGATTGGCCTGCGGTGATCGACCAGAGTGGTAACTCCACGCGGTTCGGCTCGACGCGCAGCGGTGGGACGCCTGCGTCCGGGTTGGCGCGTGTCGCTTCGTTGTAGGCCTCGACGCATGCGCGTGCGTCGTCACACATGCGTTGAACCCACTGGCCAAACGCTGGCAACTCAACCAACTGACTCGTGAGCAACACGGCCGGCGGGTCGATGATCGGTCGGCGCAGTCGCGTCAGCACACACGCGACCTGCTGCGCAAGTGACTCGCAGGAAGGCAGGTCGCGCCACGCTTCGATCAACGGTTGCAGGTCGACGGTGAGTGTGTCGCCGAGATTGTCTCGCGTCGACTTCAGCGCGTCGATGACGGCGTCCGCATCGAGGGCGGGTGTCGACGCGTTCGGAAGGACGTTTCCCTTGAATGGCCAATCGACGGTATGCACGTTCAGCCGATCGCCCTGTCGCGCGGGCAGGTCGAGCGCCAGGGGGTCGTTGTCGTCGTGGTCGACGACGATGTGAACGGCCTGCGCACCGTGTCGTTCAGCGCCGACGATTGCGGCGATGTCCTTGGCCAGGATGCCGGGATGCCACAGGGCGGCCTGATGGCCCGTCGAGATGACGGGCGCGTCGGCGGTTTGCGTCACCGCGCTGCCGAAGCCTCGATCGGCGTTGCGTTGGAGCAGGTCGAACAGTTCCGCCCGCGTGTCCGTGTCGCGACGCGCGATGGTCCAGTTGGACAGCGGCGGGTCGGTGTGCGTCCGCATGGGCGGGTGACTCGGCGATGTTTCGATCAGTGTGTCGCGTGGGCGTCGTGCGAATGTGGCACGTCCGCTGAAGAAGCGGCCTCGCCAGCGGTGTTCTTGATCGCGTCGGCGGCGCAGTGGACGCAGAATGGCGCGAAGCGTGAGCCGTGTCGTTCGACGGCCCGCTCGAACACGTCGAGGTAGTGCGCGAGCCGGCGGTCGGCGTCGTCCAGCGGGCCGCCGAAGCTGCGCGTCGGGTCGTTGTAGATCAACCGGATCGGCACTTCGCAGATGCGCAGATCGTTGGCGACGGCTTCGACCCAGAATTGCAACGGGAATGCGTAGCCGGTCTCGTTCAAATGCAGGCCGCGCAGCGCCGACACGCGGTAGGCTTTGAAGCCGCAGAACGCGTCGGTGATCGACAGTCCGAGGCCGGTGTTGACCAGGTCGGTGATGATGCCGTTGATCCGGCGGCGGTCGCTGGGTGGTGAGTCGTTGCCTTGCAGGCCGTTCTCGTCGACGTTCAGGTACCGACTGCCGCTGATGATGTCGGCGTCGTCGCGGGCGATCGCGTCATAGAAACTCGGCAGGCTGGCGGGCTCGTGCTGCTCGTCGCAGTCCATCGTGATCAGCCAGTCGTAGCTGTAACACTTCGACCAGCGGAACGCGTCGATGAGCGATCGGCCGTACCCGCGGTTGGTCGCGTGGCGGATGACATCGACGGGCTGCTTGGCGAGCAGCATCGGTGTTTCGTCGGTCGACCCGTCGTCGATGACGAGGACGTCGGACGCGTAGGCACGTACCTCTTCGAGCACACGGGTGACGTAGCGCTGCTCGTTGTAAACGGGGATGGCGACGAGGATACGGGCGTCTTGGTCGGGCATGCAGCGGTCTCGCGTGGGACAGTCGCGGGCACTTCACGGGGCAATCCGGGGGATCGTAGGTTAGATGCGTGTGAGGACTGATCCGTCACACCACGCGACTCAGCGCCACAATCTGCTCAACGGTCAACTCCTGCGGCCGCATCGTGCGGTCGACACCATGCGGCAGGGTCAGGTCGCGCCCGAGGATCGCCCCCAGTTGCTTGCGCCGTTGCTGGAACAGGCGTTGACAGGTCGCCGACAGCGCGGCCGGGTCGTCGGTCAGCGGTGTGTCGCGGCGGTCGAGTCGGACCGCGGCCGAGTCGATCTTCGGGGCCGGCCAAAAGCAACCCGGCGGAACGACGAACAGGCGGTCGACGGTGCACATCGCCTGCACCATGACCGACAGCGGGCCGAAGTCGGCGCCGGCGTTCGGCCCGGCCGTGAGGCGGTCGGCCACTTCGCGTTGCACCATCACGACGGCGCTTCGCATCGTCGGCACCTCGACGCACAGGTTCACGAGCAGCGGCGACGCGACGTGGTACGGCAGATTCGCGACCATCGTAAACGGTCGACCGACCAGCGCGTCGGTGACGGCCGGGTTGATCGCGTGTTTGCCCGCCAACACGTCGCCAGCCACAAGGGTGAACAAGTCACCGTACGACTCGAACTGTTGGCGCAGGATCGGCCGCAGATCGTCATCGATCTCCACGGCCACGACGTGCGTCCCCTCGTCGAGCAGTCGGCTGGTCAGCGCGCCCGTGCCGGCCCCGACTTCCAGCACGACATCGCCGTCACGGATGCGCGCGGCTTCGACAATGCGCTGCATCTGGTTGCCGTCGTGCAAAAAGTTCTGGCCCAAACGATTCTTCGGGCGCAGGCCGTGCGCGGCGAGCAGGTTCTTGATTTCGTTGAGCGTTTGTGCCATGTGAAAGGTCGTTATGATACGCGGCCATGCAGGTCTACCGCTATTGGGCACGGGCGCGTTGCGACGCCGATGGGACGCCAAACGTACGCGGCGACTTCGTGGGCGTTGGCTGGTCCGACGTCAGCGAGGCCGACGCGACCGAGCGTGCGTTTGGCAGGGCGCAGCACACGGCCGAGGCGTATCGCAGCCACACCGACTTCCCGGAACGGGAGGACTACTACGCCGACCGCCCGCCGCGCGAGCCGATCGTCGACGAGCTGCGCATCGGCGAGAACCTGGTCGCGGCGGTGACGCGCAACGTATATGGCGCGTACATCCTCAACGCGGCTGAGACGATGTTCATCGACATCGACACAGAAGCGCCGGCCAATCAGCCGACGGGCGGATTCCTCGGGCGGCTGCTCGGCAAACGACCCGAGCCGGTGGAAGACGACACGCCCGCGCGCGTGCGGCAGATCGTGTCACAACACGCGGGATTGGCGTTGCGGCTGTACAAGACGGCGGCAGGCTACCGCGGGCTGGTCACCAGCGCGCCGTTCGTGCCGACCTCGTCGCAGGCGATGGACCTGCTGAATTCGTTCGGGTCGGATCGGCTGTACGTGCAGCTTTGCAAGTCGCAGTCGTGCTTCCGCGCCCGGTTGACGCCCAAGCCCTGGCGGTGCGGGCTGGGCATGCCGCCGCGCGGCTACCCGTGGAGTTCCGACTTTAAGCGGCAGATGTTCGACGATTGGAACGTGCAATATGAGCGTGCGATCGAGGGATACACGACGTGCCAGTTCCTCGAATCTATCGGCGGCACGAGTGTCCATGAGCAAGTCGCACCCGTGCTCGACTGGCATGACCGGATCGCATGTGGCGGAGGCGAGACGTTGGCGTGACGGCGTTTCGTCGCCGAGGTTGTTCTAAGGGTGCCTGTGAATGAGCGAAGCGTTTCACGGGTCATCCGATTGAAGTGGTGCAGACATTCCTGTCTGCCAATCAGTCAACCGGCAGACAGGAATGTCTGCCCCACCGAATTGCCCTGTCTGTGAAACGCTGCGCTGATTCACAGGCACCCGGCGCTTATTCACAGGCACGCGACACTCACCACTTGATCACACCACATCCGCGCGCAGCTCAATCAACCGCTTGTCGTAGAGCGCGATGACGTCGGCCCGGCGGAGCATGGCCACGACCGTGCGCGGGTCGTCGTCGCTGACGACGGGCAGCTCCTCGAACCGCCCGCGCGCGAATCGGCCGATCACGTCGGACAGCCGCATCTGCAACCGCAGCGGCTCGACGCCGGCCGTCGCCAGGTCCTGCGCTACAGCCAACGCGCCCAGTTGCGAGTCGTACAAAAACTGCCGGATGTCGTTCAGGCTGAACAGCCCGTAGTAGTGACCCTTCGCATCGACGCATGGGAAGCTCGACTGCGTGGTGTTCGTAATCAGTTGCGACACGTCGCTGAGCGGCATGTCGATAGGCACGGTGATGAACCGGCGGTGGGCGTCGGCGAGGGCGTCGTTGACGGACAAGTGCTCGAGCACGTCGATGATGAACTCGCCGCGGTGCGCGGGACTGTCGCGTCGTGAACGGACCTGCTTGTTGTAGATCGACCACTTACGACTAAGCAGGTAGGCCAGGGCGCAGACCCACATCGACGGCAAGAGCAATTCATAACTGGCTGTCAGTTCCGACACCATGATCAGCGTGCTGACCGGCGTGTTGGCCGTGGCGGCGAAGAACGACGCCATGCCCAGCAGGGCGAACACGATCACGTCCTGCCGCGTGACCAGGTCGGGCGTCCACTGATGAAAGAGCAGGCCGACCGCCGCACCGAGCGCCCCGCCGATGACCATGCTCGGGCCGAACACGCCCCCGGAGCCTCCGGAGCCGATCGTGAGTGATGTCGTCAGCAGCTTGCCCAGCCCGACGACGAGCAACACACTGAGCAACGGCAGCCCGGCCGCGGGGTCGAGGATCGTCTGCAAACAACCGTAGCCGAACGACAGGACGCTGAGCGAGTCGTGCTGCGCGTCGTCGCCGGCCGAGGTCATCACGTAATAGAGCACGACGGCGACAACACCGGTGAGCATTGCACCGACCGCGGGCTTAAACATGTTCGGCAGCGGCGCGCGGTGAAAGACTTTCTGCGTGCCGTAAAACAGACGCACGTAAAGCAACGAGGCGGGCACCATCGCAAAGACGAGCACGGTCAGCGGCGCGAGCAGCGCCGGCGACGTGAACGTCAGGTCCTGCAGGCCGGCGAACAGCGGCACGAACGCGTGCTTGGCGAACACCAGCATCGACAGCAGGCTGAACACCGTGTACGACACGGTCGTCGCAATGAACGCGGGGATGAGCGGCTCCGACTCGAAGTCCGGGTCGCTGTAAAGCACCTCGATGGCGAAGATCGCGCCTGCGAGCGGTGCGTGGAAGATCGCGCCGATCCCCGCGCCCAATCCCGCGGCCATGAGGATCCGCCGATCGCTGTGGCTCAACTTCAACTTCGTCGCCAGCAACGAACCAAAGCCCGCACCGATCTGCGCGATCGGCCCCTCGCGGCCGCCCGACCCGCCCGAGCCGATCGTGATCGCCGAGGCGAGCATCTTCACCAACGTCACACGCGGGCGCACCTCGCCGCCCTTGCTGTGGTACGCCTCGATGGCCGAGTCGGTCCCGTGACCCTCCGCCTCCGGGGCGAACTTGAACACGAGCACGCCGCTGATCAACCCGCCGACCGTCGGCACCAGGATCAACAGCCAAGGCGTCAGCGACAGACTGTCTGCGTCGTCATCGCTATTCGCGGTCGGCCCATCGTCGGCGAAGGTCGTTTCATTACGAGGACCACCCTGCTCGTAACCCGTCACCGCCTCCAGCCCGTAGTGCGTCACGACGAGGCACATGACGTGAAACAGCATCGCGCCGACGCCCGCGGCCGCGCCGACCAGCGGCGCGTACATGATGCTCCGCTCGGCGATCGGCATGCGGATACCGCCCAGGTCACGCAGGCCGAACAGACGCAGAAACGGGCGACGGGGCATAGCGCGTACCTTAGGCTGGGTTCGAAATCCTTTGACAAGACGCTACCCTTGCCCCATGCCCCACTCGCTTGTCACTGGCGGCGCGGGATTCATTGGCTCGCACCTTTGTGAGGCGTTGTTGGCGTGCGGCGACCGCGTCACCGCGTTCGACGACCTATCCACTGGGCGTTCGGAGAACCTGGCAGACTCCGTGCAAGACGACCGTTTCCGATTCGTCCGAGGCACGGTGACGGACAGCGACGCGCTCGCCCCGCTGGTCGCGGAAGCCGACCGTGTCTTCCACCTCGCCTCGGCTGTCGGTGTGCGACTCATCATCGATCAACCCGTCCGCACGATCGAATCGATCGTGGAAGGCACGCAACGTGTGCTCGACTTGGCCGCGCAAAGCGGCAAGCCGACACTGATCACGTCGTCCAGCGAGGTGTACGGCAAGGGCAGCCAGGCGCCATTTAATGAGAACGACGACGTCGTGCTCGGGCCGACCAGCAAGCGGCGGTGGGCGTATGCGTGCGGCAAGATGCTCGACGAGTTCTTGGCCCTCGCGCACCACCGCGAGTCCGGCCTGCCCGTCGTTTGCGTTCGCCTGTTCAACACCGTCGGCCCGCGGCAGACCGGGCGATACGGCATGGTCCTGCCCCGCTTCATCGAACAGGCGCGCGACGGCAAACCGATCACGGTGTTCGGCGACGGCGAGCAGTCGCGGTGCTTCTGCCATGTCGCCGACGCGGTCGGCGCGTTGGTCAAACTCATCGACACGCCCGCGTCGTTCGGCCGAGTCGTCAACATCGGTTCCGACGAGGAAGTGACCATCACGCAACTGGCTGAACGCGTGCGTGACCTGGCCGGCAAGTCTTCGTCGATCGAACATGTACCCTACGACCAGGCTTACGTCGAAGGGTTCGAGGACATGCGCCGCCGCGTGCCCGACCTGTCGTTGGCCTGTGAACTGATCGGCTATCAGCCGACACACACACTCGACGCGATCATCCGTGCGTTGATTGAAGCACCGTCGTCGTCGCCGCCGGCAGCATGACCAGTTCGCCTCGCTCGCCGCGGACGATCAACCCGCGCACCGGGTCGATGTCCACGACCTCGCCCGCGACCTCCCGACCATCGCTACGCAACCGCACAGCCTGCCCCAACAACGTACTCCGCACGCGCCACCGCCCGAGCAGGTCGTCTTCTTTCGCTCCGCACAACGCGTCCATCGCGCAAACGACCTCAGCCAACACACGCAGGCGGTCGATCAACCAACCCTGCATCGCCATGCTGGTCACGGCCGGCTCAACATCGCGCAACTCCTGCGGCACGTCCTCGGCCGACACGTGCGTGTTGATCCCCACACCCACGATCGACGCGGCGGCCCCATCTTCGAGCCGAGCCGATTCGACGAGGATGCCAGCCAGCTTGCGACCATCGACTAACAGATCGTTAGGCCACTTGATGCGAACCGTCCCCGACGGCAGGTCGGCTGAACGCTCGACCGCCTCGGCCACAGCCACCGCGACATGCAGCGTGAGTCGGTCGGACGACGCATCGCCCGCGTCGCCAACAAACGCCCTGCTGACCGTCACACCCAAACCTGCGGGGCAGACCCACCGCCGGCCCAGTCTGCCTCGGCCGGCCGTCTGCTCGTCCGCCACGACGGCCGCGCCGTCCGACGCTCTGCCCAGCCGATCGACGACCCGCCGAACGGCGTCCTGTGTGCTGGTCGTCTGCCGATACACCTCGACTGTGGTCGATGCCGGAGCGAGTGACGGCGTGCAACCGCGCCGCCACTCGACATAGTCCCGCCAGGTGGGAAGACCCGCACGTCGCAGTACGATCCGACCGTTATCGTTTTCATAAATCAAGCAGTCGGCCGACCGCAAGCGAGTGAGTTCACGACACAACACATCCTGCGACCCGCCCACCAACTCGAGGAGGCGCGCCGTGTCCGCGCCAATCGGCTGCGCCAGCAACGCGTCGAGCACACGCGGATCAATGATCGGCGGCTGGCCACTCACAACGCGTCCAGCCCCAGGTCGAGCGCCGGGGCGGAATGGGTCAGCGCGCCGACTGAGATGCGATCGACGCCCGTCTGCGCGATATCACTCACGGTGTCGAGCGTCACGCCACCGCTTGCTTCCAACTCGACACCCGGCGCGCTGTCGTCGCGCAGCGCGACCGACGCACGCAGGTCGTCGAGCGACATGTTGTCCAGCAGCACGATGTCCGGCCGCATCGGCAGCACGACGCGCAACTGCTGAACCGAATCGACCTCGACCTGAATGAACGACGGGCGCGGGTCGGCGGCTCGGACTGCATCAATCGCTTTACGCAGCGCCGCTGCCCAATCCGCGCCGAGCGCGGCGAGGTGGTTGTCTTTGATCAATACCGCGTCGTGCAGACCCAATCGGTGATTCCGCCCACCACCACAGGCGACCGCGTACTTCGCCAGCGCACGCAAACCCGGGAACGTTTTACGTGTGTCGTAGATGCCGGCCTTTGTGCCGGCTACCGCGTCGACAAACCGCGCGGTCAACGACGCGATGCCCGATAGGTGCGTCATGAAGTTCAGGGCGGTCCGCTCGATGAGCAGCAACGAACGCGTCGGCCCTTCGATGGTCGCGATCCGATCGCCCGGCGCGAGCTTGGCGCCGTCGGTCAGGTGGCAGTCTGTCTTCACAGACGAATCAACCGCGCCCGCGACACTCGGCAGAATCGCCGCCCCAGCCAGCCGACCCGCCTCACGCGCCGTAAACACCGCGGCCGACCGCGCGTCGCGAGAGATGGTCACCATGCTAGTGATGTCACGCCGCTCGGGCCCCGCATCCTCGTCAAACGCCCTCGCGATCAACACGTCGAGGTCATCACTCGACAAGTAGTCAGCTAAAGCGGGTGTCGTGCTCGTTGTGGTCACAGCCATCCGTACATCTTAGATCGAGCCGTTACTTCTTGGAGCCGGGCCTTTCCGAAGGCCCGGATCCAAAGGTTGAATCGAACCGAGCCTTCGGAAAGGCCCGGCCTAAGTCGAGTACACGCCCTGAAGTTTGCGTGCGTCAATCACCCCGCACCACGCGCACGCGGAACCACCGCTTACCGACCTGCACGAAACGCACGTGGTCGCCCGGTTCGGCCCGCGCCGCCGTGTACACTTCGCCCCACCCCCGCCACCGGACCATGCCGTTGTCGACGACATCCGTCCGCACGACGCGGCCGCCTGTAAAGCACAATACAATCGGTCGGCCGGCGTCGTCAGCCGTCTTGCCGCCGTACGTCGCGTCCTCGAACGTGTGCGTCTTGCGTGCGATGCGCAGGTACCGGTTGCGGATCGCCCCGTCGGTGAGCACGACGTCAAACACAGCCGGTGCGGCGTGCGTGTCGGGTAGGACAAACCAGGCCGGCCCACGCGACGGCGCCATCGGCGGCCCAACCTCGATCGGTTCGACCTCTCGCAGCGCGACAAACGTCGCATACTTCGCGTCACGCTTGTACGACCAGAACGCGTCGTCGCCGCACACCCATCGATTCAGCCGACGCTTCAACGCACCGACGGCGCTCGGCGTCAGGTCGCGATGAAACTCGACCGCGTCCGCCACCGCCGTCGCCATGAACGGCCCGGCCGAGGCCTTGAAGTAAATGCGCTGCCCCGCCTCGATCGACTCGAACGGCGCGATCGGCGTCTTCGTCAACCGACTCTCAACCGTCTTGCGACCGTCGAGAATCAACCGGATGTAGGGCTTAAGCAGGATGGCGACGTGGAAGGGCATGGGGTAAAGCAGGAAATCAGGAGAACAGGAAAGCAGGAAAGCAGGAAACAAGAACAAGTTCCGGGGCGTGTCCCGTTGCGTGTGCCTTGTATCCGATTTCCTGTTTTCCTGCTATACTGTTTTACTGCTCTACTCAAGATACGTATACCCCTCCAACCCCGACTCATAAAACCGCCGCAACACGCGCGACTCTTCCAGCGTCAACCGCCCGTGGCGCAGCGCGGTTTCGATCCGTTTGCGCATCGTGCGTTTCAATTCGTCGGCCGAGAAACTGACGTAGCGCAGCACGTCGCGCACGGTGTCGCCTTCGACGATCTCGTCGATGATCGGCTCATCCGACTCGCCCAGACTGACATGAACGGCGTTGGTGTCGCCGAACAGGTTGTGCAGGTCGCCGAGGATTTCCTGGTAAGCGCCGACCAGGAAGGCGGCGAGGTAGTAGTCTTCGCCGTCCGGTGGGAGCGGATGCAGTTCGAGCACGCGTTTGTGACCCGGCTTGCCGACGAACCGGTCAACCTTCCCATCGGAATCGCAGGTGATGTCCGCCAACACCGCCCGTTGTGTCGGGCATTCGTCCAGCCGATGGATTGGCATAATCGGGAAGACCTGGTCGATCGCCCAACTGTCGGGCATCGACTGGAAAATCGAGTAGTTGCAGAAGTAGGTCGCGGCCAACAGCCGTTCGAGGCCCGCGAACTCTTTGGGCACGTCGTCGAGCGTGCGGACAATGTCGAGCACCTTCGCGGCCGTGCCGTAGAACAAGCGCTCAGCCAACCCGCGCGATTCGAGTGAGCAATAGCCCAAGCTGAACAAGTTCAACGTCTGCTCGCGGGCCTGCTGCGCGTCGTGGAAATACTCAACCCAGTTCGACCGGTCGATGTCGCGGTGCGTGTCGAACAGGTTGAGGACCGGCTGCGGCAGGTCGTTCCGCTGCCGGTCGTCCAGCGACTCCGGCAGATCGAAGCCGTCGAACCCGGTCGCGCCCAGCACGTTGAACACGAGCACACTGTGGTACGCGACGGTCGCTCGGCCGGACTCGCTGACGATCGTTGGGTGTTCGACCTCCGCCGCGTCGCACACCTGCCGCACATGGAAGACCACGTCGTTGGCGTATTCCTGGATCGTGTAATTCATACTCGAATCGACCGACGATTTCGAGCCGTCGTAATCCACGCCCAATCCGCCGCCGACGTCGATGTAGCGCAGGCCCGCACCGGCCTTGTGCAACTCGACGTACACACGGGCCAGCTCGATGATCGCGCTCTTGATGCTGCGGATGTTGTTGACCTGACTGCCCAGATGAAAATGCAGCAGGTTGAGGCAGTCGAGCATGTCGTGCTCGCGCAGCACGTCGACGGCCGCGAGCACCTCCGACACAAACAAACCGAACTTCGACCGCACGCCGCCCGACTGCTCCCACCGCCCCGCACCGCGGGCTGACAGCTTGACCCGCACGCCGATCGACGGGCGGACGTTGTGCAGCTTGGCGTACTTGATGATCAACTGGAGTTCGGAAAACTTCTCGACGACCGGGATGATGTGCTTGCCGATCTTCGCCGCAAGGATGACCGCCTCGATAAACTCTTCGTCCTTGAAACCGTTGCAGATGATCGGCGTCGTTTCGTCGTCCACCATCGCCATGACGGCCAGCAATTCCGGCTTCGACCCGGCTTCCAAACCGAAGCCATGCGGTCGGCCATACTCCAAAACTTGTTCGACAACGTGTCGTTGCTGGTTGACCTTGATCGGGTAGACGCAGCAATAGTCGCCGCGGTACTCGTGCTCACGGATGGCGGCGGCGAACACACCGTGCAGCGCGTCCAGCCGGTGGTGCAGGATGTCGTTGAAGCGCAGCAGTAACGGCGGCGACAGATCGCGCTGGCAAAGCTCATCGACCAGATGCTTCAGGTCGATACCGCGTCGCGATTCGCAAGTCGGATGCACCATGACTCGGCCGGCCGAGTTGACCGAGAAGTAGCCTCCTCCCCATCGGTCAACCCCGTACAGCGACGCCGCATCGGCCGACGACCAGTCGGCGTGGTGCGCGGGCGGGGCGGGTTGGGTCAGTGGCGGCTTCATGGGCGAACTGGAGCGGGTCGGAGTGCAAGATATGGAACGGCGCGGGGTGCCTGTGAATAAGCGAAGCGTTTCACAGATGGGTGCGTCCTGATCCGTGAAACGCTTCGCTTATTCACAGGCAC
>JANQSF010000080.1 GCA_028284155.1 Phycisphaeraceae bacterium | reverse complement strand
GGCCTGTTCGATTGTCGTCACTCGATTGGTCAGGCCGTAGTAGCTGCTATTCACCATGCGCAAGACGTTGACGGTCAGATCGGCGTCCTTGGACAGCGTCTCCGCAATCGTCTTGACCTCAGCTTTGGGATCGCCCAGCAGGTCGATCAGTTGGGCAACCACCGCGGGCAAGCGGGGGAGATCGGACGACTTGAGGACACGCTGGATCGCCGGATTTAACATGTCATTGCTCCCGAAAGATTGGCAGATGCAAAGGGCGAAGGTTCTGAGACGTCGCAGTTTCAATACTCATCGGCCAGATTCGGTCGGACTATTTTTCTGGGATAACGCCGCGGATTCCTCCCCAGCCTATGCCGCCCCGCCGCGCGTGTCGGGGGTTGTCTTTATGTAGGGACTTTCCCAGCTCGCGCAATCCACAGGGATACCCCCGTCTAGATTCCAGACTCCATTTCCGTTATCAATTAGACACTCCCCCCTCTTAGCCCTTGGCCCGTCTTCCGGCGGGCCGGGGCTTTTTTGTTATGCTCACGCTCACAACCTCGCCCCCGGAAGCCCTCGACCTGGCCTCGGCTGGGTCGGGGGTTTCAAGTCGGCCATCGGCTGGGACGATACCCACCTTCATCGACTCAATCGACAAGCGCCCTGCTCCAGCGTCGCGGGGCGTTTGTTGTGCGCACAGTGCACAAAAGCAGCAACTCCAGAGAGGAGGGTCTGGAGTTGCCGTGGAGGAGAAAGTCGAGGTTGTGAAGGTCGTATATCGTCTCTCTTCTCGACACTCACATAGAAAAAGCAGCCCCAGTCCGAGAACTGAGGCTGCCGGAGGAGAAATAATGACGAGCTAGAACGCCACCCTTTAAAAAAGGTCCGACCAGACGGAGGAATCCGGTCGAACCCTTCCCGTAGTTTGCTTACGGTTGCAAGACTGCCAGACCGCTTATCTCAAGGTTGGTCATGCCGCGCGATGACGACGTGGGCGTGTGATGCCAAGTAGACCAAGCAACGGCAGGCCGAGGCCGGCCGCCGCGGGTGTGGGGATGGGCTCAAACGTGTACGTGATCGTGCGCGTCCACTCGACGGACCAGGTGTCCGATGTGACTGCGAAGTCGTTCGGATTGGTCAGGCCGGTGCTGTTTACCGTGACCTCAGCGTCGGCACTGCGCGAGGCACTGACGGTGCCTCCGCCGATGTAACCCGGAAAGAAGAAGTCCGGTAGGGAGACGATGTTATTGGCTCCCCAACCAACTGAGATTGGCAGATCTCCTGTCTCGCCTGGAGCAAGACCTCCAAAACTACCTGTACCAACACCCGACAACACAAAAAAGATTCCTGGAAACTCTGTCGCGGACGTGTTGACCCTACCCCAAAACAAGTTGTAGTTGGCTGTCTCGGTCGCGCTCGTGTTGGTGATGGTCGCCGTCATGTCCTGAGTAATGACCGTATCCGTCCACGACACGCCCGTAAGCGTGCCAAGGCCTGGGTCGAACTGAGGTAACTCCATAATCACACTCAGCGTATCGGAGTCAGTACCCGTTCCGGTAAAGCCGGCGAGGCTCCCACTGTCGCTCACGGTGTCGGAGAACTGAATCGAAGCGGCATGGGTTGACGTTGCAAAGACAGCGACCAGACAAACGACAAGAATAGATTGACGCACCATGATGCCTCCAGTAGTAGTTGGCTGGAACCTGATTCGTACTGCGCCCCGAAGTGTGGACTTATATGCGGATCAACGGCCTGATAGGAATCCCCTAAAGGGGGGCCTGAAAGCCACACCCCGCGGTTCCCGGAGGTGTTTGTGTGCGCGTTATGCTTCCCCCCTGCCCACGCTCACGGACGACCAGGCAGCCGCAATCCGCCTCCGCATCCTCCGCCGCCCGTCGTCTGTGAGTTTTCTTAGTAGCGGTCGATCATCACGTGGATGATGTGACCGAGTGTTGCATGCCAGGCCACTTCGGTCTCGTGGCTCCAAAGGGGGTCGAATTCAGCAGCCGTCTTGATCAAGGACGACCGCCAGAGTTCATAAAGGTGAGGGCGGATATCGAGGTGGTCGCGATCGTGACTCTCCGCCCTCTCGCGCAGGTCACGCAGCGACTCCGGGTCTCCTGATGCCGCACCAGCCGCCAGCAGGAGCGACTTCAACAAAAGGCGGCCCTGAACCTTCATGTCAGTGCGAAGGAATTTACTTTTAATCTCGTCTGATGACGCCAAGAAGTGGCGATAGAAGGTCGGAATGAACCAGTCGTTCTCGGCGCACCTGTTAAGACTGAGCAGGAAGAGGTCTGAATGGCTGGTATCGTCCACAGCAACCCCCGGAGTGTTTGTGTGTGGCCGTCTACCCTGAAGTATGCTCGTATGGGCGGCCCCGAGCAACGAATTCGCCGTTTCCGCTCAGTTCTTGTGCAATGTGAGTGACGATGTTGGGCGCCGCGTTGACTTACCTCGAAACCCAGATCCGCGCGGAGTCGGGCGAAGGCGGATGCGGGCCAACTCACGGCTGAGATGGTCGCGGCACACAGGGACGTGCTGGCGGTGCGGATATGACCTTGTCGGCAACATCAACGCCGAGGCTTGTCCCGAGTGCGGCGCGGCGGTCGTATAGAATCCCTCATGCGTCGCTGGCTTTTCAACATCGCCGCAGGACTCTCGTTGCTGTTACTCGTGGCGACGTGTGTGATGTGGGTTAGGTCGTATTGGGTGCAGACCTCAATGTGGATCGGCAGTAAGAATGCCGTCGGTCAATTCATCTCTCTTGATTGCAATGTCTCATCAAGTAGTGGCTCCCTTTGGATCAGCAAATATGCATGGCCATTCGGAGGAAGTACCGAATTCGTAGAGCGTAAGTCGAACACTCCTCAGTCAACTGACATGTTTGCGGATTATCCCAAAGTCGTGGTTGACCTGCCAGGACTCAAGATCAACACCACGACATCCGGATCTTCACATTATCGCGTGCGATCGTCATTCTGGCTAGCCGCACTCGTCTGCGCGCTGACTCCCGCCACTTGGCTTGTCACATTCAAGTGGCGACGCTCCCGCCGCCGTATCGCGCGCGGCTTGTGCGGGGCGTGCGGTTACGATACACGGGGGAGTGAGGGAGCGTGTCCCGAGTGTGGGGGACGCTAGCCACCCGCAATCCCCAAAGCAGCATGATCGAAATACTTGCTCCAGTCGGGCGACCATTTTGTAAGCGTGTAATCTGCGGGCTGATCGACGCCAAATGCCCCTGTTCTAAACGCCAATACACGGAGTTCAGCAACATGACCTGGACACGACTTACATTGATTGTGATGGTGGCGTACGCTGCTGGCTGTGATGGTGGCGAGAGTCAAGCATCATTTGAGAATCGGCAGCAGGCAATAAACGATGCCAAATCAGAGCTTGATGCGATCCATCAGAAGATCGCGAATCATGTCAAGTCACACGCGCCGTTTGAGCTTGTCTCTCAACCGAATACGGAGAGTACTGCTCCGGGCGAATTGGATGTACATCGTCAATG
This sequence comes from Phycisphaeraceae bacterium, assembly GCA_028284155.1. Classification (GTDB taxonomy): domain Bacteria; phylum Planctomycetota; class Phycisphaerae; order Phycisphaerales; family Phycisphaeraceae; genus JANQSF01. The sequence continues at coordinate 105,563 of JANQSF010000080.1, read as the reverse complement.
GGTCATTGCACCGGACGGTGACTCAACCAACGGCAAGAACAATGAACAACTGGTCCAAGACCTCAAGAAGTTGAGTGTCACCAAACAGGCTGGTACGGGGAAGACTCCGTTCTCACTACGTGTCACGGTCACGGAAGACGGGGAGCGGGTTGTGGTTGAAGCGACCGTCAAGTGGATCGAATAGATTCGCCGATTCATCCTCGTTAATCGTCTGATGCCCTTACCACGTGCGGGGGCAAGGGGACGTGTCCGGAGTGTGGGGACGCTAGCCCTCCACGGTTAGTACCTTGAATGTTAACCAGCCGTCTCCGCCGCCAAAGTCGACCTTGTTTGTGCCAGTTATGTGTTCCCACTTCGTGCCGGATCGCTTGAAAATGATTGGAAACTTGGGAGTGTGCCTGGCCTGACCCTTTACTCTGCGTGTATGCGTTACATTGACTATTAGATAGTGGGTCTGGTCCGGCACAACTTCGAACCTGATTAGTCTTTCTATTGCGAAGTATCCCTTGGGACCTCCATTCTCATCAAGCTCAATTGCTTTCCCATGGGCAACATTTTGTTGGCCCGCATGATTTGCCTCCTGAAAGAAGTCCGGATCGGAACGGCGAGAAACCGCAAGGGAATTCTACCGTGTTGCAACACGGACCCGCAAACCAAGCCTGGCAATTCCCCGCAGCCGTCACCCCACAGCTTGACAACGGCCCTAAAGTTGGTTAGGCTTTTGTACGGTATTCGACGATGAGGCTGGAACAGGAGCCCGATACATGCCACAAAACCTGGAACTACGAGAATTGGTGGACTCGGACCTCGACGTGATCTTCGAGTTTGAGTGTGACCCCGAGTCGATACAGATGGCCGCGTTCACATCTGAAGACCCGACCGACCACGACGGATTCATGGCACATTGGACGAAGATTCGAGCCTCGCCGATCGTCACGATTCGTTGCATCGTGCGGGGCGAAGAAGTGCTTGGAAGCGTAATCAGCTTTGAGGTCGAGGGCGATCCTGAAATCACGTATTGGATCGGGCGTCAATATTGGGGCCAGGGGGTCGCGACCGAAGCCCTGCGGCTGTTCCTTGAGACTGTTGACACACGTCGCCCGATGCGGGCTCGCTGCGCCAAGGACAACGTGGCTTCTCTCCGGGTGCTCGAAAAGTGTGGCTTTAAAGTTGTCGCCGAAGCCCGAGGCTTCGCCAACGCGCGCGGGACTGAGATCGATGAGCTGGAGTTGGAGTTAGGTGGGGAGTGAATAGCCATTGAACATCACATGACGGACCGAACCGGGGCCAAGGACGCCACTCTTCACACCCTTGGTGGGGCCAAAGATCATGTGGAAGTTCGTTGTTAACGCAGCCGGAGAAGACCACGAAATCACAATCCCGGGAGTGCCGTTGATTGGTACGGCCGGCCAACGGCTGTGGGGGCAGCACAAGCCGTCGGAGTCGAAGATCCCCATCGACCAGGACTGTCCGACGAAGCGCAAGCTATTCGTCATAGCCCACGAAGTCGCCCACGCCTGGCTCGAAACCATGCCGTGCCGCGTACGGTCGAGGAAATGTGCGACTTCGTTGGTCGCATCGCGTGGTGCCTGATCGTTGACGTGTACCCGGTATTAACCGATGAAGAGCCACCTGGTACGTGGCCGCAGTGTGGCTTGCTATCGTGCCCTCCACTGGTCGTGGGACCAAGGGTCGTCAACCCGTTTGAGCAAATGCTGCATGGCCTTGCCCTGTTCGCTCAGTACGTAACGAGGGTGGGCGTATCGGCGTACCTTGACGGGCAGAACGATGCCTACCCTGCGGAAAGACCTCATCACATCCCTGGTGTTCATCGCACTCATCCGCAGCTTGGGGTCGGCCCGGCACGCCTTGCGTCGGATGGTCGCCGGCTGCATCGGCTCTCCGATCGCTTTCAGGACGGCCGACCGGTGTCGGTAACACACCCAGGCGTACAAATGCCAATCCACCACCGGGAAATCGTGCTCTCGAAAGCCGAGGCCTTCATCCTGCCGCAGTGACCACTGCAAGCGTTGTCCCGCACGTGTCAGCCAATACACCCGGCTCTGCCTCACGTTGGGGCTCAGGCAGTGCAGCACACCTTCCCGCGTGTGTTCTTGGATGCCGTGCCCGCAGTTGTCAATATCGACGCCGCTTCGCTTCGCAATCTGCAACGCGGTCAGTGGCTGAAAGAAGTGCAAGAGAAGTCTTCGTCGCCGCCTCCCAACACGCAGCCGTCTCTCCTTTCGCCGAATCTCCATCGTGCAGTCACACCAATGGGATTCTTGAGCAATGGACTGGACCGTCGGACGGCGGGCCTGGCCGACGTGTCAACCACTGCTACGCGAGGTAAACGCGCTGTGCTTAACGGGTGTCAAGCGACAGATACCAGTGTAAGTTCATTGTTAAACATGTTGACCGACCGCGTTCCGGCGATGACTCGGGGAGATGTACTTCAACAGGCTTCGGGTGGTCCAGTTCCATCCTCTTAAGCGCCAACAGTCTCGACGCAGCATAAAGACAAGGAGGTATGGATGTATGGAGGAAACACAATGCAAGGAGTGCCGCTCGCCGCTCAGGCTCGGTGATTGTCTGTGGAATGCTGAGCAGGGCGTCATTGGTCCGCGGGGTATCGTGCCGTTGGGAGAAGCATTGAACTTCTGTTGCGAGAAGTGCCTGGCCGACTACTTCGCCGAGGACGGCGTTGAGGACGCCGGCGAACTGCCCCATCGCGTTCCATAGGAGCTATGATCAACGAACCAACGCAGGATGAGTTGCTCGCTCTCCCTCGACTTGGCAACGGCGACCCCACGCCGCTTGAGCACAAACTGCTTCACCTGCACTTTTCCGCCGGTTCACAGCACTGGTTCGCCGCTGAGTACTGTCCGTACGACGAGCAGCTATTCGGCTACACCACTGACGGCAGCAACCACCTAAAGGACGGTTGGGACTACTTCACCCTTCGCAACCTTCGCGATCATCGCTATGAGGGAGCGGAGGCTAAACGGGACAAGAACTGGCAACCGCAGTCGCTTGCCGATCTACGGCACGCCGCGGAGGAACGCTTGGCTGAGCTGCCGTCTGCCGGTGAACCGGACAGTAATGTCCCGAGTGTCGCGCGATACGGCGCAAAGCTTAAGTAGCCTCGGCAGTTCAAGGTGATCATGTGGAATGAGCCTAGCCGCGAACAACTCGCCCGGTTGCCCCGACTGTACAGCACGGAGTCCGTACCACTCCCTGAGAAGCTCATCCACATGCACTTCTTCCTAGGCTCGTGCGACTGGTACGCCGCCGAGTACTGCCCGAGCGACCGCCTCTTCTTCGGGTACGCCATCCTCAACGACGACTTCGACAACGCCGAATGGGGATGTTTTGCCTACGACGAGATGCGAGCGATCCGCACCGACAGCGGCATAGAGATCGATCGCGATCTCCACTGGACACGGAGACGAGCCGTGGATGTGGACCGGATTGTCCGAGGGAACAACTGGTGAAATTGCTCTCGTGGCAATGGTTGAGACGACAGCCTTGAGTTCCGGCTGTGCGTCTTGTCTAACGACGGTAGTCGGAGAGTTTAAGTAGTCGAACCGCTCACGAGATATGTGGGCACGACAATCTCCGTATCAGGTATCACGCATCGACGTCTCATGATCCTCAAACGTCAATTGAAGTTATCCACGTACGATGAGGTGATCCAGTACTGTGCGAAGGATTACATCGCTCAATCTGAGGCAGAAGCACGTAATCCAGAGTCAGTCTAATGGAACGGATACGTGATTAGCTTCACGGCTTTTGAGGTCTCCCTGGTCATGTTGCAACTTTGTTTCCTGTGCTTAGCTGTTGCATCGATTGTTGCAACTCTGCGACGGTCGCCGCGAGCCGTTCCTCTCGTTCGCGGTGGAGCTTCTCGCGTTGCCTGAGCCGTTCAATTTCGTCAACGAGTCGCTCGAATTGGAACTGGTTCGCCCGTTTCTTCGGTCGGTGGCGGTCGAGTGCGAGGAAGTTGACGTACTTGTCGATCTCGCGTGATGACGGCTTATGACCCAACCGGCGATTCACTTCATCCGTCGTCCAGCCCTTGCTCAGTAGGTCGTACGCCATCGAGCTACGGAGATCCTTCAGCGTGACTTTCTGGCCGCCGGGAATGCAACGGGTGCCGGTGATGCGTACGGCCCGGTCCATGGCCTTCTTCGCGCCGTGGGGTCCGAACGGGAATAGCGCTTGGCCGCGTGCCCGCTGCCGCAGGATGCTGTCCAGGACCTGGACGGTTTCTGCGTAATTGGTGATCTCGCTCCGGGGTGTTCTGCTGCGTTTCAGTATCTCGCGCGGCAGGTTGATCAGGTATTCCGGATCTCCGGTGTCCGGATTTGTCTGTTTACATAAGTGCGTTGGCCGTAGCTGGAGGAGGGTCATGACGTTCTCGCCAATGTCCCAGGCGAGCCAGAGCAAGGCCTTGTGCTCCGGCTTGATCGTTGATGCTACCAACTCGCGAAACGTCGCTTCCTTGATGAACCGGACTTGCGTTTGGCCGTTTGATTGGTAGAAAGGCATCGCCTTGACAGCCAATGCTCTCTTGCCGGCGAAGTCAAACGGCTTGCCACGGATGATGTGGCGGTAGTAGGTTTCCTTATCACGAAACGGCTGGCCGTCCAAGCGACGAATTCGCCCATCCTCAAGCCCGTCATACACCGCCTTGATGTCGGCCTCGGTCAGATCACGCCACGGCTTGTTGTCGAACCAGCGATTAACCGTCCGGAACCGCGTAAGGTAGGCGATCAGCGTCTTAAGGCAGGCTGCGTCAAGGGCGGGAAGGGAGTTGATGCGCTTGAGCTTGTACTCTTCGTAGTCAAGGAACTCTCTGAATAAGTCGCGATTCGCGTCGCAGATACTTGCGTCGCCGAGTAACCGTCCCTTCGCCTTCTCGTACCTATCCTGCGTTATCATCACTTCACGAGACGTAGCCCCGCTTTTAAGGATTGGAACTGATCCGGCGGAGGCTCTCTAGTGGCTTCTGCCAGAAACAGTCCAATCCCCAAGCCGCCGTGATCCAGCGATGCAAGGTCTGATGTCTCGCAAAAGCAAAGGTGTCTGTGCTAATAAACCTTGCGGTACTGTCGAGACTCCTCAGTGTGCACCGTGAGCTATGAGGTGTCGCTCCATCACTTGCGTTAGAAACTCGCCTATCTTCATTTGTCTGCGTATGGCCTCCGCTTTGAATTCGAGATACGTCTCTCATTCCACGCCTCAAACTCAGATTGTTTTCATTCCTATCGCAATCTGTGTTTAGCTGCTTTGCCGCCCGAAGACATCCGTGCTGACCTATTGCCTCCGTAACACCGCAGAGATTGCATCGCACACAAGTCAACTTTAGTCAGATCATCTATTCAGCATTGAACGGTCCATCGCCCAAAGCCCGGCTTCTTGCACACAGGAGCGGATGAGCACGCAGCGTCATGCTGACCTATGCAATGATTGAGAGCGCGTGTTGCGGCCTAGGCTCCCACCGGGATCTGACCTAAATTGGGTCCTCTCTGCAACACGCCTTCACAAAGAAGCCGCACACGTAGTCAGTTCAGTCTATGAGACTACGGAGGTTTATAGACCATTCGGGACAATCATGTCGCCGTGCAATGACATGCAAGGGCGAGTTTAAGGCCGTCAAACAGGTGTATTGACCATGACGGCCCCACTCTGCAGCACTCCCGCCATCATGTGAGGCGTGTGAACGGGCTAACACCTGCGTGATGATAGTATTTAAAAAGCATACTTTGAGATCATGGCGCTCTCAAAGATGAACTGGAATACGTTTGACATGTACACCAAATTACCGGCGACGCTGGAGTCGTCGAACGAGATCGCCAGAATCGGATCGCTATTGGAACGCTTTGGCTCGTCATCGTACGACTACCGTCTATTCATGTAACGGTAGTCGCGCACCTTCCTTTCCAATGCCTAGACGGCTCTCATAGTTGCCGTGCATTCTCATATGACTGGCCTTGTGGACGCCAGCCGAGTGATTGATGCCGTTGTGGAAGCTGGCGACCCTGTAGGGGTTGACATCAACTTGTGATCGCAGGGACAGTTACACTCAGATGGCGCATCCCGGTGGATGAACCCCGGTGTATGTGGTGGGCTGGTGGAGAACCCTTCGCACAGTAGTCCACGCGATGGTATGATCGTCCCTGGGTGTTGCGGCAATGCCCTGGGTAGTACGTCCTTCACCGCACGGGACGGTCAGTGAATGAACCAGCCAGCGGACAATACGAGCGGTATGAAGCAGCCGACGCTGCCACCTCAGCTTACGCACTGGCAGTATTGCTTGTTGGTGGGGACTTGGGCCACGTGCGCAATTGCCATTGGCTATACGATCGAAGAACTTTGTATGCGCAAGCTCAACTGGTCCCCCTGTTTTGTTTATCTCGCTCTTGCATTGCTTCCACTCGGTGTTGCCCTACACCTCTTTGTTCGGCGCAATCTAATCGCACATCGCTCGAGGCTTGCGGACGCCAGTGTTGTAGATGCCATATTTGCCGAAGTTCGCAGTGTAGGCCCGCGCCTAGCAGAGGATGACAGTCCGGGAAGCGTCGAACGACCGTCACCGTACAAACAAAAGAGCGATGCTGTCGTTCAGGAGATGGAGCGGTTACAGGACCTAGGTAAAGATGCTTGGACTGAGTACGAGGTTCTCTCCTTGAACCAGTTGCTTGTAGAGTTTCTCAAGACCGATGACTTGATTACCCGTGCGCAGTCGACGCTAGAAGATCTTGAGGACTATGCGAATGAAGATGCCTACGGTGGATATGATCGCAAGCATTACGGCCAATGGCAAGAACGGGTGCACTCTGCCATTGGACAAATCACCGACCTCGATACGAAAGGCCCTGATGACAAGAGGCCGTCTGCCAAGGAACGCGATGACGCTGCAGAAGGCCTGCGAGCAGTCTTAACTACGCTTCTCGAACACGTTGCAAACTACGAGGCCAACTGGGCGCAAGGCTCCTCAATTTATCGCAGCCTCAGCATCTTCTGCCTCGTTGCCATTCCAACTCTGTTGACAATGGGCCTTTTGCCACTTACATATGCTGACAACAGCGGTTCAGGCGCGCGATTATACTTTTTTCATTGGGCAGCGTTGGGAATGGCGGGGGCTTTTGCCGCGGTGCTACACGGTTTCCATCGTTCCGACGTTGTAGAAATCGGCAACACCGATGGCAAGCGAGAGTTGTGGCGCGCCGTACATGGCGCTGTTCTCGGCCTCGTCGCAGGTGTATTGACATTTTCGACGATTGCTGGCGGACTCATATCTAACGGCAGTATGGTTCCTGATGTAGAGGGGGCGGCGCTGAAGGACATCGGACTAGCTGTGATTTGGGCCGTCGGCTCCGGCTTTTTCTTTGAACGAGTCTTTGAACGGCTGCGTTCAGATGGCGGCTCGGAGTAATAGCGTGGACATGTATTCTCAAATTGACACGGATATGCCCGCGCTGGAGCACGCTGCCCAAGGAGTTGCACCTGCCCTGACTACGCCGGCTTATGTCATCGATCTTCGTACATTGGACAAGGTTGTGCGCCGAATAGAGTCCGTGTGCAATACAGTTGGATGCAGTTTTCTATATTCGCTAAAGGCCAGCGCCATTCAACCCGTTGTAGAAGTCATCTCCAAGTATACAGATGGATTCGCCTGCAGTTCCCCGTTTGAAGCGCGATATGCTCGTACCATCGCAAATGCGGGGCAGACAGTACACTTGACTAGTCCGGGTATTCGACCACAGGATATTGACCAAATCAATCGATATTGTAACTTTGTCACATTCAATTCGGTCGAACAGGTGCGTGGCTTACGACGTAGACTCGCTCCCTCGATCGCGGCCGGCTTACGAATTAATCCAGAACAATCGTTCCTTCGCGATAGCCGCTATGATCCGTGCCGTACCGGATCAAAGTTGGGGGTACCCTTGTCTGCGTTACGTGAAGCTTCAGGTAAAGGAAGGCTGCTCTCCGGAGGTTTGCGAGGCCTACATTTCCATTCGAATTGCGATTCAATGCATCTAGGGGATCTTCGACAGACGGTTGACGCCATCGCGGATTCGACCCCCGAATTACTCGAATCGGTCGACTGGCTCAACATGGGCGGCGGCTACCTGCTCAATGAGATCAATGACTTATCTACCTTTGCGACCATAGTTGATATTCTTCGGCGTACATTCGATTTGCAGGTAATGGTTGAGCCTGGTGCTGCTGTTGTTCGCAATTCGGGGGTTCTAGTTGCGTCCGTCGTCGATTGCACTGAGATCGATGGCAATAAGGTTGCTGTTCTTGACACAACAGTCAATCATTGGCCGGAAGTGTTTGAGTTTCAGTTTGAGCCTGACGTACAAGGCCACATAGAGGGCAGTCGCTACACCTATCAGTTGGTCGGCTGTAGTTGCTTAGCGGGAGATGTGTTTGGCACTTACTCCTTCACCGACCCGCTCGAGATTGGGTCGTGCATTGTATTTGAGAATGCCGGCGCCTACTCGATCGTGAAGGCCCATATGTTCAACGGCATCAATCTTCCTACAGTTTATATCGTGACCGAGTCCGGGGAATTGGTCTTGACGAAACAGTTTACCTATGAGGACTTTGCGTCCCGATGTGGAGTTGACACTCGTGCTACTGTCTGAATTTGAACTGACGATTCCTGCTCCGATACGTGGCGGTCTGATTGAGCCTGTTATCCAAGCAGTTCGTGAGCAAGCTGGGGAATGTTTCGTACCAATTCGTATTGCCGTAACAGCTTCTGACACGGCGAAGTGGCATTGTGAGGTCGGCGGCTTCGCTGTGTGCGAAGAAGATGCCCCTGTCGATCCCGAGCAGATTTTTGCGTTTCGGCGACGTGCCATAGAGAGGAATCAACAGTTCACGACCGTACTCGTTATTCCAACGGGTGTTGGAGCAGAGCTGGGCGGGCACGCGGGCGATGCTGCGCCGGTAGCAAAACTCATGGCGCAGGTGTCTGATCAACTCATCCTGCATCCCAATATCGTTAATGCATCTGACATCAATGAGATGCCGGCCAACTCACTCTACGTTGAAGGCAGCGTACTCTGTCGTTTGCTGATGGGCAATGTAGGCCTTCAACCCGTTCGTTCAAATCGGGTACTGGTGGTCATCGACAACCACCTGGACAAGCTCTTTATCAGAGCGGCTGTGAATGCGGTTAGCGGCGCCCGCGCATCGTACGGGTTGAATTGCCCTGAGGTGATCTGCCTTGATCCGCCCGTGCGACTTCGAGCGCGATTCGCCACATCAGGGAGGGCCGCTGGACGAGTCGAAGAATTAGCCGGCTTGGTGGAGTTACTAGAAAGTCGGCGTAGTCAGTTTGATGCTGTGGCAATCTCCTCGGTCATTGACGTGCCTAGTGAGTTCCACCAAGGTTACTTCGACGCACAAGGTGAAATGGTGAATCCGTGGGGAGGCGTGGAAGCCATGCTCACACATGCGCTGTCAAGCATTTTTGACGTGCCCACGGCACATTCACCCATGTTCGAGTCAAGGGAGGTAGCCAATGCCGACCCCGGAATAGTGGACCCACGTATGGCTGCAGAGGCAGTTTCCGCGACCTTTCTACAATGTACATTGAAGGGTCTGCAGCGCAGCCCACACATTGTGTCTGCGCAGGAGACGATGATTGTTCCAGGCGTCGTGACTGCTGAAGACCTATCTTGTCTAGTTATTCCTGATGGTTGTCTGGGGCTGCCTACCTTGGCCGCTGTGGAGCAGGGAATTCTCACGATTGCCGTTCGCGAGAATAAAAATATCATGAAGAATGATCTGAGCTTACTACCGTGGGCTCCTGGACAGTTCTGGCGCGTCGATAATTACTGGGAGGCCGCGGGTCTGATCGCCGCGTTACGCGCGGGAGTCGATCCTGATTCGACTCGACGACCTCTTGCGTCCACGAATGTCGGTATTAGGACGGCCGAATCTCAGCCACGTACTGATCCACAGACTGGGCGTGCATCGGGTATAGACGTGTCCTAAGAAACCTCTTGCGCATCGTTTCCCGTTGAGTCTGCCCTGAGTATGTCTGTTTATCGGCTTAACGCCGATAGTCTTAAGACAGGACAAGTATTGTTGTTAATACGCGCTGTGTAAGCGGTTGGTGAGATTTGACCTCACGATACTCCCCGTCGCAACCTAACGTGCAGCTAGTAAGAGTTCGCACAATCCTTGTTAGACGAGCGCACCGACCATTCCTGGCTGCACTCACTCAGCCTGTCCGCAGCTTGTATTGCGAAATCCTCGCACTTTCCTCTTGACACGGCTCGCCGAACTCGTCATACTGCCTTTAACAGTGCATGGGTAGCCGCCGGGGCGACGGCTTCCAGGGGTTCGTCAGAGAAAACACCGTTGTGGTCCGCCAAGAGGTCTCAACCGTGGGCGCTGTAAGTATGCTCAAGCGTTCTGCCCGCTTGAGTGTAGCTTACGGCGATCCGATCATGGAGCGCCGTCGCATGCGTACATCATATCAATCGTGTAGCAGTGCTTTGTGGGGATGGCAGCGACCCACTTCGTTTTGCTTAATCATCAGTTCCGGGACGGGTGCGCGCACAATCTGTTTGTGCGTCGTGCCTGATTCAAGGCGTAGTAATCGACGCAAATCACCCCACGCCAACACCTTGGTTAATCGTCGTGCCGCTTTTGTGCACACACACGATGCCGGCTCGATCCTGTTGTCGGAGCCGAGGAATCTCGACAAAACTAATCGCCCCCGATGAAGACCGTGAACGCGATACACGTGGGTAAAGTAGCACAGTAGACGGAAGCTTCGACAACCCAACCGACCGGGATGAGAACACGCGGCGTGGGTATGCGCTGCGCCGATGAATGTGTGTGCTTGTGTGGCGAGTCGTTTCGATCACCAAAGGGGTAGGCCATGTCGTCCAGCAGTTCGTCGTCCAGCAGTAGCTCGTCGTCATCTGGCATTGATGATATGCTCGAAGTTACGTGTGAGTGCGAGGCATGTGACGGAACGGTCGAATCCGTCGCGTGTCCGGCAACAAGTGGCGAGAATTCGACCATCCTTTTAACTGGGCAGTTTCGATTCCAGTTGCCCCTGCTGTCGATTGCCGGGCTCGGCAAGGCGAACTGGGACTTTGGACTTGCCTATTTGGGCGATAGCGGCGTCCAAGATGTACTGGGCAGGGGATTCAACTACCCGCAGTACGACCGTCTTGAACAGCAGCCCAACGGTGATATTGCCTGGCTGTCCGGTATGAACACACAGGAAGTATTCGCGAAAGTGGGTTCAACGTATTCATCGGCAGGCAACAAGAGCGCTGCAAATCTGGTTGAACTGGGAAGCGGTGACTTCGAACTAACGAAATCCGGTGGTGATGTCAGCACCTTTTTCGGTTTCGGCATGGCTGTTTCCACACCCGGTCGTATCAAGTCAACGGCTGATCGTTTCGGCAACTCACTCAACTACACTTGGTCTGTGGGAACGACGGGGCTGGATCAGCTCGATACAGTCACCGACGGATACGACCGAACCATCAACTATCGCTATTACGACGCCACGGCTGGAGCATCAGAGGGGTTGCTGCGCGAAATCGAGGACTTTCTGAGTCGCAAGCTGAACTTTCAATACGACAATCAGGGACGACTGGTTGCGGTGGTCACACCCTCCGTCAATCGAGCAGCCGAAGGCAACGAGTTTCCAGACGGCACGGGGTATGTGTTCCGCTACGCCGATTCAAGCAGTTCATCGAGCAGCAGTTCGTCCTCCAGTTCTGGGAGTGGCGGCGCTTCTGGCGACAATATTGTCAATGTCTGGTACCCGAACCAGGCGACGCCCTTTATCGTCCTAGGAACGCGAACGGTCGATGTGGATGAGCTCTATCAGACTGCCGACGGCGGCTCACCTGCGGCGGCTCCACGTTACACAGTGGAATACGATGCTCAGAACCGCGTGACGACAGAGACGGTGGGTAACCTGGCCAGCGGCGTGGGCGGTTCGTATACATTTGACTACAGCGCCCCCGATCTGCCAAAGACCAACTTGATCGACGGAAGTGATCCCATCGTCGCTGAGACGGTCATGACCGACCGAAACGGCAACGTCACAAAACACTTCTTTAACGCCAATGAAATGGTCGTTTGCAAGGAAGTCTTGACCAACCGCAACAAGATCAAAGTCGGCGGGGTCAATACACCGACCGAGTACGTCACGTGGATCAAGTACAACGCACAGAATCAGGTGCTGCAAGTCATCCTGCCCGATGGCAACAGCGTCGAGTACGAGTACGACGACGGCATGATCGACTTTGGTTCCGGGCCTGAGCTCTATGTCAAACGTCGCGGCCTGTTACTACGTGAGACGCGAAAACCGGGCAATTCAGCGAACATCAACAGTCCAACTCGCTCAGGCAGCGGCCCCGTCGGCGGAGTCCAGGAAGAGCTAACGAAACGCTACTTCAGGGAGCCGCTGTTCAACCGTGTCTGCGCTACCATCGAGGAGCGTGGCAATCCGATCAACGATTCTGACGACTATTTCCCCCCGCAGAATCTGGGAACCACGCCGACAGACGCCGACCGTGACCGTTACGCGACGATTACTCTTTACGACTACCAACAGAACACAACAGATACCGTAAAGAACGATGCGACGATTCAGGCGTTGCTCTTTCCCACAGACAACGCCGCCACATCCGCCACGAAGATTCAGAAGCTACTTGAGCATGTTGATTCACAGATGAAAGCCACTGACGGAACGGGCGGTATCACTGCGGGCTTCGAGATGGATCTTGGCGACATCAACGGTGACGGTACGGGCGATGGCGCATCGTCTGGCCTATCCGCCGCCCCCATTGTGGGCAGCGCGGTCAAGGTACAGCACCCGGAAGCCAGGCAGTTGGTACCCAATAGCGGTGGCGGCGATCCATGGATCTGGCAGCAGCAGCAGCGTGTTGAACTTATGACGGTCAATGCACGCGGGCAAAGGACGACTTATTCAGATCCTGAAGGCAACGTCACCGCCTATATCCGCTACCCGTTCAACGATCCGGAGGGCGACGGACAGTTCATCGCCCACGGCGTCACTGCCAAGCAGTACGGTCGCATGCGCGAGACGCACGTCGATGTTGATCCGGCCGACGTGATGAGTCTCATCGGCAGTGATGGTGATTTGGCCGAATTCACGACCGATGTATTTCCCCGTGACAGCCGCACCAATACCCCGGACATTTATCAAGACCTGACGACCCGCTACGAAGGCGGTTCATCAGCCGGAGGTTGCGCGTCGTGCGCATATGACCAACTGGGTAACCCGCTAGCCCAGACTGACCCCCGTGGCTTTACGACGGTCTATGAACGTAACGAGATGGGCGAGGTGTTCCGCACGAGTGCGCCCAAGCCCTACGAGTATCAGGTAGAGACCCACTACGACGCCAATCGCAATGTCGTCCGCACGGACACTGAGGATAAGGTCGTCAAGTTCGACTCCGACGATCCAGCCAACGCAGGTTATGCCCACTTCACCCCACAGATCGACCAGACCGCCACGGGCGTGGCGCAAGTACCGACCATGGCTGGACCCGGTGGCAGCATGCGTCCCGGCTGGTTCACCAATCTATTTGTCTTTGACATCCTTGACAACGTGACAGAGCAGGACATCGACGCCACCGGATCGAGCCCTTCGAGCCTTGTGACCACGTTCAATTACGACGCCAATGAGAACCTCATCCTCACTACCAAACCCGAAGGCAACACTGTCGAGTATGACTACGACGAACGTAATCTGCGCATCACCCAGCGTGTGGGCAAGGACACGGCGGCAAACGAGGACGGCTCAATCACCGTCTCTTTCTACGACCGAAATGGAAATCTCGAAGACGTGATCGGCCCAGCCGACAGAGGTACGACCAGTGATACCGAATTGTCTGCGACTATTGAGGATGCGTTCGATTCGGGTAGTCAACTCGTCCACACCGGTGACTACCTTATTGAGAACATCTACGACGGCTTTGACCGTAACATTCAGACGGTCGACGCTGTTGGCAATGTAGTGCTTTCGACGCATGATCCCGGCTCGCGTGTCATCGCCACGACTTCTCAGGGACCTGTTGGCGGCGCGACACCCACAAACCGCAACGGCACCAACAACGAAGACCTCAACAGTAGCGAAACACGATTTGACGAGGCCGGACGAGCTTACGAGAACCAGCAGGATGTGTTCCTGGCGACCGGCACGACGCTTCCCTCATCACGATCCGTAACCCATACGGGTGGCGGTCTTGAGTCCAACGCCACGACCGACAGCCATACTGGTACGGTCACGCTTACTGCCGCAGGCAGTTCCTATATTCTGGCACGCACCGTCTTCGACCGTGCAAGTCGCGTTACCGTGCAATCCCAGGACAACACCGGCCAATCCACAGCTAACTACGACGGCGCAAATCGCACCGTTGAGACGACGGACGCGCTTGGCAACGTGATGCAGTACGTCTATGACGGCAACAGCAATGTTGTCGAATCGACTAGTATCGAGAAATGTACAATAACAGAGCCAACGGTCGCGGATGAAACATTCGTGGCCCACAAGTTCTACGATGCATTGAACCGCGTCGTCGCCCAGGCTTACCAAGGTGCAGACGGAACCATCAGAAATGATCCGACTGATGACGAAACGCTTTTCACCTTTACCGGGTACGATAGCCGGTCGAATGTGACGCTGGCAATTGACCCAAAGAGCAACACAGGGCTCACTGTGTACGACGGGGCCAGCCGTGTCGTTGAATTGCATGAGCACTTGCGCGAACGCGGCCAAGGCGATGAACCACCGACTGCCAACAACACATTTCTTGGGGCCAGTGGCGGGACCATCCGCACGATCTCCCGCTACGACGGCAACAGTCGGGTCATCGAACTCATCGACGACCGCGGCGCGCCGACAACATACCAGTACGACACGCTGGACCGCCGGACTGTCATAACCTTCATCGACGGATCGACGCGGACCAACGAATACAACGGAGCCTCGGATGTCATCACTTACACCGATGAGAATGGCTCGGACTTCGCCAGCACATTCGACCCCATCGGCCGAAAGACGCAGTGTGATTTCACGCGAGCATCTGGCGTTAACGGTACGACGCAGCAGACTTTCCAGTACGACGGCCTTTCCCGCACAACGTTTGCCCGTGACAGCGTGAGTGCGACGAATGCCGACACAACACTCGTCTACGATTCTCTGTCTCGTGTCCTGGAGGATTCTCAGGTCTTGTCGGGGAACACGCGCAATGCGACTAACTCCGCCTTCGAGTCGTATCCCGTCAGCGAGTTCACTTATCCGCAGGGGCGACAGATCTCCAATGCCTACGACATGCTCTACCGACGTACGTTGGTCGAAGACACCTCAGGCGGAGCAGACATCGCCGCGTGGGAGTTCTTTGGCCCGTCACGCGATGTTGAGGTGACGCTGGGCAACGGACTGATCTGCACGGCCATGAACAACGCCCGGGCGCGTTCAGCCATTCAGGACGGTCAGTCCATCCCAGCCTGGGGCGATAATTCGAGCGACCGCCTCGGATTCGACGGAGCTGGCCGTAAGGTGACCAAGCGTTACCTCGCGGGTGGCGTCAACGGCACGACGCACGCATACGACGATCCCGAATCCGTTGTCGGATTCACGACAGAGTTCGACAATGCGAGCAACAAGTTATACGAACGCCACTTGCACGCGGAGTCACGCAGCCACCTCTACGAACCGTTCACGAACGGACAACCGGACGGCGGCTACGACTCTATCGACCGACTCCGCCAGTACCAACGGGGTATTTTGAGCAGCACAGGCGGAGGCGGTCCTTCCGGCGGCGGCGGCTCGGTCACAATGCCGATCAGCCTGCCGAACACGGATGAAGCGCGGACATATGACCTAGACGGTCTCGGCAACTGGAAGAAGACCGTCTTCACACCGGAAGGTGGCAGCGAGACGACACAGCGACGTGACCACAACTACCTCAATGAGATCACACGCACCGTCGAAGGCGCGGTCACAACTGGCTTCGCCTACGACGGCACCGTTGGGGCGAGCAACGGTAACCTCACTGACGACGGTACGCGCCTCTACGAATACGACGCTCTCAACCGCCTGCTCGTCGTGAAGAAGAAGTCAGGCGATCTCACCATCGGCACGTACACGTATGACGCAATTGGGCGACGCATCCGCAAGGTCATCAGCAACGGTGGCCTATCTGGCAACATCACAAATGGCACGACTGATTTCGTATATCGCGGTTGGCAATGCATTGAAGAACGAGATGGATCAAACGGCCCTGCCAAACTGTATGTCTGGGGTAGATACATCGACGAACTCATTCAACAGCGCAACGATCCCGCAGGCATACCGGCCGACTTCTATGTGTTGAGTGATCTGCTATATCGAGGAACGGCGCTAACAGATGTCAGCGGTTCCATCATCGAAGCCTACGACACTGATGCCTACGGCAATACGATCATTTTCGATGCTTCAGGGACAGGCGGCGACTGGTGGGCCGATGATGCACAACAAGCTGACAGTGCATCTTGTGATTTCATATTCACGGGAAGGCGATATGATACGGAGACAGAATTGTACCAATACAGAGTTCGGTTTTACAGCCCGGATCAAGGCAGGTTTGTTTCCCGAGATCCTATTGAATACTTAGGTGGACTGAATCTTTACGAAGGGCAATTTGCGGCCCATATTGCACTGGACCCTTACGGACTTAGGATTTACATCGGACGTGACGAAAACACAGTTACACCTGACACAACGTTTCTCCGGGCAGTTAACACCCTGTGCCCATGCGTGGACCTCGCAGCCTCGCCAGTAACCGTTAAGCACACCGCAGTCTTACCTTCCGGCGCAACAACTAAGCCGATTACTAAGCACTACTTTCAATTCTATGCAAAAGACAAAGGTGATTCACAAGAGGATTTCTGTAGTTGCATCGAGGACCACTTGTCTGGCTGCATACTTGTCCATGATCTAATTGGAAATCCAGAGCCATCAATAAAGCTAATTCTGCGCCCGAACTACCAGAATGGACTGTTCCGACCCAGGTCCCCCCATGCACTCGCAGACCTCCCTCAAACTATCCACTGGAACCCCAATTGGGCCGGTGGCAGAGAACCTTCCGGGCCAAACGCGACCGAGGAACAACAGCAGAACAATGCGCTGGCGATTCTCGGGCATGAACTCCAGCACGGTTGGGATTGGACATACATGAGAAAAGAATGGGTAAAACTGAAAGCTATGGAACGTCGGCGATACTTCGAATTCCGAGCCGTACGAACCCAGAATACTATATATGAGGAATTGACTGCACAGCCGGGAACGAGGTCATCGTACGGCGGGCTAGGGAATGTCGTAGACAGCGAGGGACAACCAAATCACCAAAAGCCATGCTTTACCGATCAGCACTGCGACTGCGACGCATGGTACGACCAGATACAGAAGAAAGAAGGCTGGGGGAGCGTCCCAAAATCCTCCTAACTTGGTTTTCAGCAACCATCAAGAATCATGAGACGACGAATGAAATACCAGCGATCAATTGTAGTGACTTGTATGCTACTAGTCGTGACAAGCGTTGGATGTTCCTCGCACATTCCACAAGCATGCGAGAAAGTAACATGGTGGCCTGAGTACAGGGACTGGCGAGACGCAAATCTCCCAATTGACAGTCAGGAAAAGGCAGAGATGTTAGTGACCATATCTGGCGGCACCTACATGTACGACGGAGGCATACACTTCCATGCGTATACCCCATGCCATCAAATTGTGCTGATGGACTTACGCAGCTTCTATTCCACGCTGATCATAGAACGCACATCAGGCTTCAAGTATCCTGATGACGCTTTCCAAGACCTAAGCCTCCTGACAAATATGCATACATTGCAAGTACGTGACCCCGCTCTCAACGGGTCAGGATTTGCACATATTGCCGAATTGCCCAACCTGCGCACCATAGCTGTGTCTAACACAAACGTAGATGATCGGTGCGTCGAACACATAAGGCTGTTATCTCTACACTCGCCGCTTCAATATCTTGAGGTACACGGTACGTCCCTGAGTCATACCGCGATTGATAGTCTTAAAGGCATTGAGGGCCTAAATGTCATTGACAAGCCTGTATTTGACTAGGCATAGCAGTCTGGAGCCTGTCGCACAATCGTCGCTCTGAAATGACTCGTCGTTTGTTAGGACAGTTAAATGCGAACTGCCCGGAGTCGACAAGGCCCAAAGCGTTACCGAAACACCTCGCCGCTAGGTCTCCAGTCAACATCTAATGACTCTCTTCTAAGTACGGATGATATTCTAGATAAGATGCGGTTCTTGCCTGAGCGGCAACGCTATCTGTCCTTGATACGTCGGTCCATATGTGAATCCTGCGAACGTAGTGGTGGTCTTACCGCTCTAACTGTAAAGTGCTCCGGCTGTCGATGCGTCGGCGTCTCACTCGCTACTGGTTCATGCCGCCTTGGCAAATGGCCAATGGCAGTTCTGGCAATCGGCGATGAGACCAGGCCAAGTGAGTCGAATTCCGTCAATCAAATGCGTGTCGCGCGCCCGGAAGCCGCGTGCGACAAGCAACCAATCGTCATAGAGAATCACCAGAGCCCCGGCGACATCGTGGCGCTCACTGCCGCCGTCCGCGACCTACTTCGAGCACACGGCAACCGCTTCGCCATCCAAGTTCACTCTTCCGCGGATGCGATCTGGGAACACAACCCTCATGTTCGCGTTGTCCGCTCCCCCGGCGATTACTACCAGGACAGCCAAGTCGTCAAGGCAGAGTACCCGGCGATCCACGACAGCAATCAGCGTCCTATCCACTTCGTCCAAGCATTCCACGAAGACCTCGAGCGCAAACTCGGCCTCAGCATCCCGTTCACCGACTTCAAGGGCGACATCCACCTCTCGGATGAGGAACGAGGCTGGACAAGCCAAGTCGAGGAATTCGGTCACTCTGGTCCGTTCTGGATCATAATTGCTGGCGGCAAGTACGACTTTACGGCTAAATGGTGGCCACCCGAGTACTACCAAGCCGTCGTAGATCACTTCGAAGGTCGAATCCAATTTGTCCAATGCGGTGAAGCAGGTCACTGGCATCCGCCACTCGATGGCGTCATCAATCTCATCGGCAAGACCGACCTGCGTCAATTCATCCGCCTCATGTACCATGCCGAGGGCGTCGTCTGCCCTGTTACTTTCGCCATGCACGCCGCTGCGGCCGTGCCCACCAAGGATGGTAACCTGCGCCCCTGCGTCGTCATCGCCGGTGGTCGCGAACCGGTTCATTGGGAGCAATATCCCGGCCATCAATTCCTCCACACCATCGGCGCCCTCGACTGCTGCCGCACGGGCGGTTGCTGGAAAAGCCGGTGTCAAAAGGTCGGCGACGGTGACCGTAAAGACTATCAGGATCTCTGCGAACAGCCCGTCGATATCTCAGACGACCTCCGCGTACCACGTTGCATGCACATGATCGAGCCGTCCGACGTGATCCGGGCCATCGAGCGCAGCGTAGCAGTGAGCAGTTCCGCCAAGTCGATAGAACAGGCGGTTGAGCCCATTCGCGTCAGACCGGTTGTTTGGGAGAGCGAACAAAGACTTGCGCGTCCTGGCGTAGCTATTGGTCACTTTAATCGTCCGGACGCGCTTCGGTTGTCCGACAGGTCACGCTTCGACCACGCCGCCTGCTCGTCCTGCCAGTTGGCGATCAGTCGCGTCGCCGTCGTGGCCGACAGCCCCTTGCAATCCGGGCCGACCAACGCCTGCAATGCCTCGGCCGAAGCCGCCGGTGCTCACGCCCTTGAGGTACAGCCAGGGGATCAGTGCGTCGATCGTCTTGGCCTTGCGCAGGTAAGGCGGCAGGATCGACGACGTGAACCGTTCCTTCGCCTCCGCGGGCCGACGGTCGTGCACACGGGGCATCTTCACCGACATCGGCCCGACGCCGGTGACCACGGTGCGTGGCTCGGCGTATCCGTTACGAACGACCTGCCGCCGGCCGTCCGCGTCGGTGATGTGCTGGCGGGCGTCGATCCACGCCGAGACCTCGGCTTCGACCGCATCGACGAGCAACCGCTGCGCCCCGCGACGCAGCACATCCGTCAGCGGATCGACAATCCCCGGCGTCGAACATTCAGCCATTGGAAACGAAATCGATTCGGACGTACTCTCTTGCATGGTGGCGTACTCCTGCCTACGTGGGCGGTTGTGGATGCGTAAGACACATCCAAGGTACGCCGCCTTTTTCATGGCGTCATCCACAGGATTTGGTTATAGCTCCTGATCGAAGCCATGCCATGCCAGATCGGGATTACGTTGAAAGACCTGCGCACTGAATCCAAAATAGCCTCCCGGATACACCCATAGGGTATGGCGACCGGCTGGTATCTTCTCGCGAACAGCATGAGCTACGAACCGCATTAGAGCCAACCGTGCTTCTACATTAGATGGGTACTCCTCATGTACTGACACGGCGAACAGGCCAATTGCGTTAGCGGTGTCCGAATTCACATCGCGCCCACATGCGTCAATCCACGCTTCTGCAACCCAGCAGCAAGGTGTGGGAGTAGGTCTGCGGTCCCCGCTGCGTTGCCCACCAAAGTCATGAGCTATTGCGATCATCATCGTCCTCGTCGTCCATTCTCTCACTAACTTGGTCCCAGAACAACCAAAACGCTTCAATCAGTTCGTCAAGATCTACGAGCTCACCCATCCGACGCAGTTGACCTGCCACGTAAACTACCTCTCGAATGGAAGCGTCGGCGACCGCGGCAAAGCCGTGCCGAGATGTCTCTGCCCCGCCCGCTAATCTGTGTAGCGACTCGCCAAACGCAGCCTGGAGTAGATGTTGAAGATCGTTGAGGTCGTCAACGGCCAGTTCATAACCCGTCGTCAAAGTGACCACGCGTCTATCGCTGACTGATTGGAGTTCTCGCTGAGTGGCGACGACGACCACATCGTCTCGCATCTCGAACTGTAATGTCTGCCTAGCAAGCTCCCAGAGTTTGACAGCACATATCAGACAGATGTGATGGCGTGTTTCATCATAGTGGACTTCATTCGGATCAATGTCAAGACACAAGTAACAGGTCGTAGGCATGGCAAGAATCCGAACGGGTCACTCGCAAGATGCATAAAACCAACACGTTTTAGGCCGATACAACGCCGCTCACGGGCCTTCTTTGCTCTCACTCGACCGGCAAGGTCGACAAGTAGCTTCTATTCAAGATCAGGATTCCGGCACCACGACGTATGGGTGGCCTCTTTCTCATCGCGGCATGTTTGCATTGGAGGACTCATCTCCCTACCCTAGCCTGTTCTCTCCTTCAATCTCCGGGGATGGGAGCCCCGAAGATGCCAAACGTCGCAGCCGTTCTTAAAGATGAAATCCGCCGAGTCGCCCGGAAGGAGCTGAAGGCCGAGATCGCCAATCTCGCTAGGCAGTCCGCGCGTCACCGTCGCGATATCGCAGCGCTGAAACGTGAGATCACCGAACTCAAGCGCCAGGTCGCCTACTTAGAGAAGCAAGAGGGCAAGCGAATCGGCAAGTCGCCCAGCAACGGGGCCGCGGAGGAGGCGAGGTTCAGCCCGAAGTGGCTCGCCTCTCACCGCGCCAAGCTCGACCTCTCCGCCGCCGACTACGCGGCACTCGTCGGTGTCAGCCCACTCAGCATCTACAACTGGGAAAGCGGTAAGAGCCGTCCCCGCCAAGCCCAGGTCACCAAGCTCGCCGGCATCCGCGGCATCGGCAAACGCGAAGCCCAGCGACGACTAGAACTACTCGGCGACGCGTGATGGTCATGTGACTCCCCGGCGGCTTTCCGAAGAGGTGATGGTGGGCGTTGATATCTCTCCGTGGCATCCTCGTTGATGCTGTTGATAGGCCACATACTCTATTTCGCCATCGCCGCGCGTTTGATCGCTACAGTCAAAGCGTCCCGGCACTCATTGGCTATCGCCTTGTGCTCGGCGTTCCTCCACTCCGCAACTGCTCTTTGTCCGATCCCTTCGCTGATACGGCTGTTTCTAATCCTGTGGGTGAGCATTTCTGAGATCGCGCCTCCATGCTTTTGCCTCAATCCCTCAAGCAGCCGGGTCTGAAAAATCAGTTTGTCCTCGATCACCTTGCCTAGCTCTGCAGCAGTTGATTCGTTTCTCAACTCATTCACGACCAAATCTGCCACCTCATGCGCCGTAGCCATCACGAAAAGATCCTCGACGCGTGACGCCTGCTCTCGAGTAAGCAGGCTCTGTTGGCCAGCGACGATCTCTCCGAGCGACGTGACGGATTGCCGTAGCTGTTCATACCGTTCGGCCTCCTTGGGCTGCATAACGAGTACGTAATAAAGCACAAGGAAGACGGCCAACCCAAACGTGCCAACGAGTTGCACTGCAACGGCCCAGCCCCTCGGTAAACCGGCTATTCCAACGGCCTTGGCCTTGGTGGAGTCTTCGTTTGGCATGGGTTCCCCTTTGTTGCTATGCGGTCTCACTGGGGCGGCTGAACCGCTTCGGCACGGATACTCATAGGCATATAGGCGTCTCTTGCCGTTGGTCCCATCAGGCATCCACTAGGGATTTGGCGAACGTACTAACGCTGGCGCCTTGGACGGGATACGCCAATGAGACCGAGCAGAGGGAAGCCAAGAAGGGCCGCGGACGGCGTGGGAATGAACTCAGTTGTGATCGTCAAGTCACGGTAAGTCACACCTGCTTGTGAAGCATTGCTAAAAGCAAAACCGCCACTACTGAACGGCATGGTTGAAGGGGCGTTGACGTCCAGCGCGAGCGAATCGTCAACGAAGATGGTGACATTGTGCGCCGTGTAGTAGACATCGAATGCAAAGGGGGTAGCAGAGGACCACGGCCCCACCGTGGTGGACTTGCCAAGTACTGTTGCCGTTCCAATCGTAGTCCCAACAGGCTGATCTTGAACCTGATTGATATGATCTGCGACAATCCCCGGGAAAGGTGAATCATCCCCCTTGATTCGCAAGAGGATCATGCCCCGTCCTGGCACGGGATTGCTGAGGTCGACACCCGTCCAATTCAATAGGAGGAAGTCGCGATTTGGATCACTGGCCTCGTTGGCGTTGAAACCTAGAGCAAATCCAATACTGTCAAAATCCGCTGCTATCTGAGGATGGATCGTGAACTGTAGTCGGCGGTCTAGGGACTCAACGTCTCCTGTCCAAAGACCGTATCCCCTAGCGTTGTCAATGACATGAACGGCTGTGCCACCGCTTTGGAGGGACCAAGACGGAAGACTACCTGCGAAGCTGAATGGGAAACCCCTGCTTGTCCATGTCGACATGTCGATCGGCGCCGCGATGGCAGTAGGTGCAAGGCATAGTATCACCAAGACCGTAAAGGGAGTTGCTCGCATCGTGTGCCTCTAATACAAAGAGTTGGCGTAGGGCGAAGGCAGCAAGAGCGGGTTAAGAACAGGATCTCACTATCAGGCGTCACTACAGTTAGCGGAGTTTGCGTTCGTAGAGCTTGCGTGCGTGGCGATTGATGAATGAATTGAGGCCTTGGCCGGCATATGCCAACTGCTTCATCTGATCGATGATGGCTGCTCCCGCGCTTTCGTATGTGTACAGATACGCGGAACCGTCATGGAAGCAGACTGTGATCGAGACGGCAGAACACTCATAGCTTGACACGCCTGAGTCACCTCCGAGATTTGCGTATATTGGCACTGTTAGGCTTCCGAATTGACATGACGATTTGTTTGGTCATTCAAGATATGCGGGCAGCGATCCATTCGTTCTGTCCGGAGTGAGGCGATGTCGTGACATTATTGCGTGTGGCAGTCCCTTGAGCAGAAGTAGCACCCGTTGACTTGCTTGTAGCGCTTGCGTGCCTCTCGCACCGCTGGCTGACAAATGCCGAAGTCGCCAAGGAAGATGCGGTTATCTGAGTGGGGGAGGAAGTTGCACCCTGCCCTGTGCACTTCGTGATCCCCGTTATCCTGCGCGTTCTTGTTGACGTAGTAGCCTGGCATTTGACTAATCCCTGGTATGCCCGGAGAACCCCCGGCAGGGCTCGGTACTGCCGCTGTTCTACTTATACCTATGCCGATGTGAGTAGTGGCGTGCGCCAGCATGACAAAACCCCGGCCAACTTTCGCGGGCCGGGGCTCCCCGGGACGTTGAAGAGAGATCGTGTTCGCCCCGGAGATAGACGGCGCGCCATTACAGCGCAACCATCGGTGAGAGTGAACACAGTCTACTGTCGCTTATACCTATGCGGCATTGGAAGTGACCGTGCGCAATGCAGACGGCCCTTCAAGCGCGGAGGAGTGTCCGCTGCAGTACACCAGTTGAACCGAAAACTAAAGCATGCCTACGTCCACACGATTGGCATTAAGTAGAGGTTCGGGGTATAGCAACAAGACATACATCGGCTTGATCTAGAACTTGAGGATTACAGTCAGGATGCACTATCTACACGCCGATTGCGCTTGCCGTGCAGATGTACAGATCACCCAAGCTAACGCGGCACTTCCAAAACAAAGCCCCGACTCAGCCGAAGCCAAGTCGAGGCCTTCCGGGGTCAATTTGTGCTCAAAGCAGTATATCAAAAGCCCGGCCCCATCGGAAGACGGGCAGGGGTATCGAGAAAGGGGGTTCGGTGAGAGTACTGAAGCTTGGCAGCCTGTGCTAGCTTGCCCGTATCAATTACGTCGCGAGACTAGATGGAAGAGCCCGAGGAGTCATACAACAGACGCCAAGACATGAAGACGGACTGTCTTTCGCCCAAATAGACGTTAGGATCGCCAGGCTGGCGGTTATTGCGTATAAACCGCGAGCTGACTCGCGGTTTCCCCCATCTCCTGGAATGTCCCGGTCGGGCTCGGTTTCAACGCGACTCTAATTTGACCTATGTCGGTCTCGGATGGCCCGTGCGCGTGAGTGTGTAGAATGTGGAGGGGTTAAGTTCATTCACGTGCAAATCTTCAGATCAACATGGAACAGAATTCACCCGCTAATCTCGAAACGACCAGCCCTGTGACGCGTTGGGACGACATCGACGCGGCCAAGGACGCTTCACACCCGCGGAGCCACGAGGCCATGGCGGCGCTCATACTCCGCTATGAACCCGTTCTGAGGATGTTTTTTCGAAGCGTTTTCCCCCGCTTGCGCGGCCAAGATGAGGATGACGTGGTCCAGGGCTTTCTCACGGACTACTTTGTTGCGCAAAAGCTGCTCAGCGCCGCGGACCCGGCGCGTGGTCGTTTTCGGAGTCTGTTGTTCACGGCGTTTCGCAATCACGTCCTCATGCAAGTTCGGCGTGATCGACGCGTGCCACCGGTAGTTGAAACCTGCGATGTGGGCGCGGCCACGGTGATGTCGGCGAGTGACACACCATCCGGCCCGGTTACCCATGAAGAGGTCGTCTGGGCCAAATACGTGCTGACTGAGACGCTTCGCCGAGCTGAGTGGGACTTACGAGCGCGCGGTCATGTACGGATGTGGGAGATTCTGCGCCGCCGAATGATAGCTCCCATGCTGGAAGGCGCAACCGTTCCCAGCCATGCCTCACTCGCTGAGATTATCGGCCTGGATGACGCGCAGCAGTCTGAGAATCTGCTGAAGTCGGCCAAGCGGCGTTTCAGGCAGGTGTTGTTGGAGGTCCTGACTGAATTGGGGACTCGTGCGGATGAGTTAGAGGAAGATGTCGCGGAATTGCTCAAGATTCATGAGGCCGCGCGCACGCTTCTCGCAGAAGATGAGTAAGTGTCGATATAGGGACATCCCGCATGCTGTACGGTAATGGTGGGGGCGTTCCAGGGTCACAAGATGACTATGCAATTCAATACACCGCGTTCCGCTCAAAAACCGTCTGTCGAGGGTTACCAGATCGGTGAGCACATTGACGGCGGTGGCATGGGTGACGTCTGGCACGCCATTCAGCGGGGGACGAATCGCACGGTCGCGATCAAGTTCATCAATGAGTCCGCGGTGTCCTCGCCCGACGCAGTTGCGCGGTTCCGCAACGAGGTCAAGGCGGTCGCTAGGTTGAAGCACCCCGGTATCGCCCAAGTCTACGAGAGTCCGATCGAAGACGACATCCTCTATTACGCCATGGAGTTCGTGGACGGCGGGCCGATTGATAAGCACGTCGCACAAAGTGTACCGGCCATTGAGGAGCGAGTTCGCCTAATCTGTGAAGTTGCTGACGCGGTGCAGCACGCCCATCTCCATGGGGTAATCCACCGAGACCTCAAGCCAAGCAATGTGCTGGTCCGCAAAGACGGATCCCCCGTCCTCGTGGATTTTGGCGCCGCCAAACTATTTGTACGCGATGAAGAATACGCTAAAGGCCTGACGCAGCCGGGGCAAGACGTCGGCACGCTCCGGTATATGTCACCGGAACAGGCATCGGGGGAAACCGATCGCGTCGACGTTCGAACTGACGTCTATGCGCTTGGAGTCTTGCTGTACGAGTTGCTTGCGGGTCGATTACCCTATGAAGGAGAGAATATCGATAGTGACTTTCGGCTCCGCAACGCCATCGTCCAAGGCGAGCGTATCCCCATCCGTAAGACTGCTCCAAGCGTTCCCAAGGCTGTAGAAGCAGTCATCGACAAGGCGATAAAACGGAACCCGGCCGAGCGGTACCAGGCTGCGGGCGCGTTCCGCGATGATCTTGAGCGTGCACTTCGCGGGGAACCGGTCCATGCACGCAAGCTCACCTTGCCGTACCTGTTTTCGAACTGGTGTAATCGGCAGAAGCGGCGTCTTGGATTGGCGCTGCTCTCCTCTATTGTGATCGCGTTGATCGCTTACTGGGGAGAAAACTGGATACAGGGAGAAAGAGAATCGGGCCAAGAGGCCGAGATGATCCTGACCATCCAGGGCGCCGCACGAGCGATTGAGAACGGCCATCCAGAAGAGGCTGTTAGCCAGTTGAACGCACTTGGTAGCGGTTCTTCGGAAGACTGGTTGATCGAACACCTGCTGCTTAAGGCAGACGCCAGCGTCCATACGATTCCTTGCGAGTCCGTCCGTGCGGTAACCGTTGTCGGCAATCGGGTTGTGCTGGTTGAGGAGGACGGCCGCGTCAGACATATCCATCTGGCCAGTGGCCGTCAATTGGCTGACACGCGTCACGCGCTTCCATTTGATATACGGCGATGTGCAATCACCTCGAACGGTAACCGACTGGCAGTGGCCGATGGTGGCAATCTCTTCATCGTCGACTTGCATTCTGGGCAGGTCAGTGGACCAGTGACCGGACTGCCCGGTACGATTCGCGATATCGCCTGGAGCCCCAATCATGACCGCATCGCATTGCTGAACGAACACGGTCAAGTTAACGTGTACGGTGTGACGGGGCCGGATATTACCCCTCTCCTTCAAAGGAGACTGCCTAACCAACCAAACGGGATCGCTTTTGACCCCGAGAGCAAGACGCTCACTTGCGTGGGTAACCGCGTTGTGATGCTTGATGTGGATACCGGTGAGGTCTATGACCGCGAGACGGTCCAAATCGACCCGCTGACAGCAGTCTCATACAGCGAAAAACACGATGCCCTCGTTGTCGGCAATCAGAAGGGAGGCTTGTCTGTTTGGGCGATCGAACAAGGCGAGCTGGCCTTGAGCAGGCAGCTTGATGGCTGTCGTTCGAGAGTCACGGTGTGCGGTCGCGTGCAGCACGGGGGGGATCTCGTGACGTTTGCGAGCACGGTGCGCGGTAACATCGTGGTGTGGCGAGAAGACGACAAGAAACCCTCGATCGTGCTCCACGGCCATACCGGCCCCGTACGATTCCTGGCGGATGCAGGTGACAAAAGACATCTTGTGTCTGCGACAAAGTCGGAATTGAAAGTGTGGGACCTCAGACAGGTGCCTGCGATAGAGATTCGCGGACAAGGAGCAGATCACCAAATCCTCGCGGGGGCAATCAGCCCGGCAGGTGACGTGGTTGCAGTGTCTTACGTTAACCAGCAAGTCGACATCATTGCGGTCAACAGCGGCAAGACTGTCCAGCAGTTTGAGACTGAAGATTTCGTGGCGACTATTAGATTCTCAAACGACGGTAACAGCATTGCGACCGCGCTGGCAGATGGCCGGCTCGCCCTATATGAACGCGGCGAAGACAGTTCAATCTGGAACATACAGGCCGCGGACACTCAGGTCGACCAACTGCGATTCAACGAAGACAACCGCTTCATTGCCGCCACTGCCAATGGCCGGGTTATGGTGTTCTCTATGAGCGGAGGTCAGCTGGTGTTCAATGATGTCGGACACTCGCTTGCGTGGTTTACCTCCAATGAGGGAGAACGACTGCTCGTCGCCCGCCCGGGCAACCAAGGCGCACCGGCCGAACTGGCGATCGTTGACGTTGATGCCAAGTCTGAACTGCACACTTTGACCCTTTCTGGAAACCGGGTCTACGGTATCGCGGCGAACGCAACCGGCACGAAAGCGGCAGTCATCCTGGATCAGACCCTCGTTCAAGTCATAGATATCGCGGATGACGGAATGACATCACGGTTCGTCACCAAGTCCGGACCGATCGCGCAGGCGCTTGCGTTTGCGCAAGACGGTAACTACTTGTTCACGGCCGGCGATGGCGTTCGTGTCCGAACGACAACGACGGGCCGCGAGGTAATCGACATCGCAGCCGAGCAACCAGAGATCTTCGCAACGATCCGACTCACCAATAACGACCGCTTACTCGGCACGCTGGGCGACAACCGCTTCGTCGTCTGGCGAAGGCGTTAGTGCACGCTCGTTGTCTTGCTTGTCGCGTTGATCACACGCAATCGGTGACCGTGGCCTCAGCGCCGTCGCAGTCTGTTCCCGACGAGGTCTTCTTGCAGTACAGTCCTCGTGGATCGCTCGCGGGCGTGTTCATGCGGAATACGTGCATCCCGTTACAACTGTGCCCTGGATTGACGTACCGAATAGTCAGCTGCCAATCGACAATGTCATCGCCGTCCATGATCGCAAGGCATTTTGCAAGGATGAAGTCCCCCGTTGCTCGCTTGTTGTATTCTGGCGGGTCGGCCTGTGTGTCCAGTTCTAGCTCGTGACTGGGACCGCCACAGCTGTTTCCGTTGACCTTGTCCAGTATGGCGAGAATCTCACTCGGAAGAGTTGGCATTCGATAGCTCCTGTAACGTGGATAGGAAGTGATGGCACACACTCCTGTGCACCATCTCGATATGAAGTGATCACACGATCTCTCTTACATATCACTTATGGATCGACCGCGCAATCCGTGCGCACGTAACCGCAGTTTTTCTGGGCTGACACGGCGACTGGGGCCAAGTACGTGGCTCAAAGTCTCAGTAAGCACGGAGTTTATGTGCGAACGAGAATCGCCCCCATTATTCTGAAATTGCGATGCTTTTCTGGAATGAGTATTGCAATTGTGCGCGCCATCATTTACACTGGATCATCTGATGTCATTGCGTGTGGAGGAAAGACGATGACCAGCAAGACATGCCGAGTTGTGATCTGGGTGATGATATCGGCTTGTCTGGTCTACCCTACGCAGGCCGCGACGATCACGGCGGTGAACCGAGTCGTCGGAGACGGTGTTGTGGACGTCTTAGTCGTCGCACCGGATACACTTGACCCCAACGACGACAACAACGCCTTCTCTCTCAATTTTGCTGCATATGAACTGCGGTTCGACCAGACCGTAGCCGCCGACATTGAGTTTGAAGTACAGGACTCGTTGGGGACAACACAGTACGACCTGTTCGTCACACTCGTCAATGAGTCAGGGACCGACTGGATTGGGCAGTCCGTGGAATTAGGCTTCGGAGTCACGGATCAATTCAGGGCGTCAGACAACCATGATGGATTGAGCTTTGACACAGACGAGTCAGACCCCTTGGCTGAGCGTGACAGCCTTGTCGACTCGGCGAACTTCGTGCTGGATCAGCACCTCGACAACAAGATTACGTGGGGGTCGGGGCTGGTCTACTCCGGTCGCATAGATGACCTTATATTCTCCTTTGACTTGCCCGACCTGCCCAACGAGGATCGCTTCACGTTGCGGTTCCAACCGCTGGTTGAAGAGGTCGCGCCACCTATACCTGAACCTGCCATGGGAACGCTCTTCCTAATGGTTGGCATTTCAGTGTTTGCAAGGCGTTGGCCGCGTCGTGAGGCCACTATTGTATGATTGGTTGACAAACATCTTTGTCCACCCAATACTTGCAACATATCACTTTGCCCCCGGAAGGGCTCGGCTTGGTTTTATCCCGAGCCGGGCCTTTTTCTATGCGCGCACGGTAAAGCCCCCGTCAAACAGATTGGGGCGAATGACGAGGGCCGTCAGACACACATCGCCCCCGGCCAGTGCAGCCTAACACCATTACCTATGCACGAACTCGCAGTAGCGTGCGCGAAGATAACACCTTTATCGCAATTCTATATGACAGACTTTTTCAGCAGCGATGTCTGGAATAGCCCTTGACATTGTCTGACAATGTTGGCATACTGCATTTCAACCGGGGATTCCTTTCTGTTCCGGGAATCCATTCGACAACCTTGTGGGCTAGGCGCAAACTTTGCTGGGCAGTAGTGTTTGTGTTGCCTGAGTCCTTCGGTAGGAATCGGGTGTGTTTTGAAACGAAGTTAGTGCGAGCTATTCGAGCCCATTACCGTGTCTTGACGCGTTCAAATCCCTATTGGGAGAAGAAGACAATGTATACCTTTAAGAGATGCAGCAATCTGATCATGGGCATTGCGTCTGTGTTTTTCTTCGGCAGCCTCGGCGGATGTGTCGAGTGGAAGCAAACTCAGTTTTTCTCAGTTGAAGATCCGGATACCGGCGCCACAAACTATTACCGTCTACACATTAGAGGACAGAGCGGACTTGCCGAAGAGTATCACATGCAGGCTGGCTATTTCAGCGCCGCCTCCGTGGATATCCTTCGCGGCAAAATGCCGAAGTTCCCCGAACTCGATTTGCCGATCGAGCGTGAGAAAACCTACGACAGACTTCTGGAACATCTGGACCGGATGATCTTTCAGGAAGCCAAGCGACTGGCTCCCATCACCGACTCGGAGTCGATTGCCATTGCCGCCAACACGCGGCTGGTCGAAACGCAGAAGGAGGCTGATGCGTTGTCGTCTCAGCGTGAGGCGCTGATCAAAGGACACGAAGCAGCGGAAAGAGATGTTACGCAGAAAAAAGAAGGCCTTGCCACTGCGGAGACGGCTCTTGCTAAAGCAAAGGAAGATCTCGACCCAATGGTTGACGCTTATAACAAAGCCAAAAAGAAAGTGGATGAACTGGCGGCCGACGCGGCCGATGATGTTCGCAGTCCCCTCGAACAGGCGATGACGGATGCCAAAGCGGCCCTCGCCAAATCTCAGGCCGAATATGATCTGGCAGCGAAGAAGGTGGCGTCGGCAAAATTGGCGAAAAAGTATGCCGACGACCGGAACAAAAAGCTGGCAGAGGATCTCAAACGAGTCAAGGCAAGGCAGGCGTACAACGCCACAATCGAAAAGGAACTTCAAAAGCACATCACAAAACTGATGGCCGAATTCGGTAAGCAGGCGTTCGGGCTGGTTGGCGGATCGCCTGAACCGCCTTTGTCGACCAATGAACTTAATAAACGTTACATACAGTTGGCTCGACTAGTCTGGTTTAACAGCCTGAGTGGTGCGGACATCGCATCAGTCGGGATGGCGGAAGACCTGAATCCCTTCGTGTTTCGCAAACTTGTGTTCTGGACCTCCGCATCAGCGGTGGATTTGAATCAGATCGCGGGCGAGGTCGACGCCATTGCCGACAACGTGGTGAAGATCGGCCAGAGCTTCAAGCAGGCTGCCAAGCAGAAATCGGAAACCGATCAGAAACAGGTGGAAGACCAAACCAAGCGCGTGCAGGAAGCACTCAAGCAACTGCGTGAATCCAATACGTTGACCGAACCACAAAAAGCCCAGTTGGAATCGATGCTTAAGATGCTGTACCCGCAAGCCGCGCCGGATGCCCCTGCCGACGAACCTGCCAAGGGAGACTCCTGATGAAACTGACCCGAAAAGCCTTGATCCTCGCAACGGCATTACTCATTGGCGGATGCGCCAATCAGGTCAAAGTGAGCGTCGACCGCGTGATCTACGAAGGCAGTACTAAACTCAAAGAAGAAAGCAATTACGGCATCAGAGTTCGCAAGACCGTTTTGCAACTTCGCTCGTTCAGACAACAATTCAGACCGATAATCGACAAAATGCATGGCGAGTTGACCAAGGCGCAAACCGAAGCCGATGATGCCGTTTCCGCTATCAACCGCAAGTCGAACGCGATCGACTCGGCAAAACAGACAATCGTGGCAAACGAATCAGAGAGGATGAGACAGATAGAAAAACTCAGTAAAGCCTCGGCTGAAAGTGACAAGCACAATGCCAGCATTGAGAGGATAACGGAAGAACTGGAAGCACTTAAAGCGGAATTGAAAAAGGACCCAATGTCTGCCGATCTGAAGAGTCAACAGGACGACTTGGAATCGAAACTCAAGGCGAAGAAAACTCTGCTATCAGAAACGGTGAAGAAGATCAAAAACGCGAACAACGAAATAGACCGTCTGGAAAAAGAAAACCAAACGATCAAGGGTCAAATCACAAAAGATGAAGAAGAGAAGGTTTTGCTAGAGAATCAGAGCCACCCGGTAAAAGAACTAAGCAACACGCTGCAGCGACACCTCTCACGCATCTTAGAACGAATGTATGAAAAGGATAATGCTTTGGTAATTCAAATCAAAAAGCTGATTGGTTTTTTCGATGAACCTGATGCCACCAATCTTGGACCGAAAATCAGTCTGGCGATTCTTGAATCCAGTATTCTTGTTGACGAGACTGGCGTCCTCATCAGTTCTTTTCTGAGTTCTTTGAGGACGACCCAAAGTGCTGTTATCGAGAATAAGTTGGCGAACGAGTCTCTTAAAGACCTAATGACCAAAGTCATCGAATCAGCCGCTTCGGCTAAAATAACATCAGAAACCACCTCAGCGACCGTAGACAGCAATTCATTCGGCGGATTTCATTCCGTGGGTATCTACAAGATTAATCCTGCTGACCCTGCGTACAAAAAAATTCTCACCGCTCGGACTATCAAACTCAGCGAAGAACCGATCACCGGACCAAGCACGCAGGGGTTAGGCGACCTCTCGGTCATGATTGTCCAGGAAAAACCGGGCCAATTCAGACTCTACCAGATCAGCAACGATCCCACACAGCTGTTGAAAAACGTCGCCCTGCTGGTCAACAAAGCCACTGCGGCGGCAGCCAAGTATTTCTCCGGCGGCCTAGCGCCATAACCGTAATCCAAAACCTATAGGAGGCTTCAGATGCCACAGTGTTATAGAGCGGATGACATGGATGTGACGTTGGGAGGCGGGCGTGTTGTTTACTTTAGAGGACCGGCACCCGTGGGTTCAAACCAGAGTGCCAATGGGTATGCATGGGAGACGGGTACTGTTTCAAGTTCAAAGCGAGTGAGCGCTCTGCTCTTTACGTCGAAGGCAAGAATCAAGGCAGGAAAACGAGTCAATATGTCGTCCATCAACCTCGGCCACAACGATGGTCCGAACGCGGGCAAGGTGCTTGTCGAGGGGTTCGTCTTCGGCGATGACATTCAAAACGTTCAACCGTGCAATATTACGCCCTGTTCCTAATGCCTACTGCACTCGGCAGACGTTTTCAGGATGCTCAACGGCGAGTTGTTCCTGAGCTTGGCGGAGGCCCGGTTCGTGCTGGACGAATGGCGGCCGGACTACAACCATCGCCGACCACACTATTCGTTGAACTGGCAGACCCCAGCGGCGTTCGCCGCGACGTTGACAGAAGACCCAGCGACCGGGGCGTTCCCGGCCGCGTCGCACGCTGACCCTCCGGTCGGAATCCGCCCTACGGGCTTCGTCCTCCCTACGGCTCAGCAGGCGACAGAATCATCACCCCTTCTCTCACAGAGACTGGACTAAAGAAGCCGAAGGGGTCAAATCCCCCAGCACTTTGTGGCACAGGGATGCAGGCCAACATTGGAGTCGAAGCCGGGCCTGATTGTGATCGGGGGCTCAACAGATTGCCTCGCGCGTAACTCCACCGGACTGCTGACATACGGAGCGCTGCATGGAAGTCTTCGAACCGCTCATTACCCTCCTGACCTTGCTAACCGTCCTCAGCGTGGCGTCTGAGCGCATTACCAACCTCATCAAGCTGCGTCAGAAGGACTTGGCCGAACGGCCCGTGGAGCCGGCAGCGCAGAGGGCCAGGGAGTCGAGGATCGCGCTGAGGTCGATGCTCGTAGGCATCTGCTTGTCCGTTCTCATGAAAGCGGACATGTTCCAGATCCTTACGCACCTGGACAATCCGTGGAAGACACTTGGCTGGGTACAGGTGTACCGCGACAACTGGGTGCGGACATCCGCTTCCGCTTCGTTCGGTACGGCCCTCTATGCTTTGGGCGGATGTACGATCACGGGTATCGCGCTCGGATTCGGCAGCAAGTTCTGGCACGACATCCTCTCGACGGTGTATGAAGTCAAGCGAATCACGCAGAACAAACGGCTAAAGCCCTCTCCGGCCGACTCCAAGCCAACCGAAGGCGAGTGAATACGAGATGCCGATTGACTCAGACACCCGAAACCGGGCAGAAGCGCTTCTCGGCAGCATCCTACTCGTCGTGGCCATCGGCGGCGGCTGGTATCTCGTGGACGACTCGGTTACGGGTGACCTGAGATTC
Source organism: Phycisphaeraceae bacterium (assembly GCA_028284155.1). Classification (GTDB taxonomy): domain Bacteria; phylum Planctomycetota; class Phycisphaerae; order Phycisphaerales; family Phycisphaeraceae; genus JANQSF01. Next base: position 70,810 of record JANQSF010000080.1, on the reverse strand, counting down.
GTCGAGGTGGGGTGGTGGAACATCCGTGATCTAAGTTCAGCATCACGCGACGACGGCGAGATCGCTGACATCGCCGCCTGCATTGAGGGACTGCACGTGCTCGCCGTTGGGGAGCTCAATGATCGCGCCGTGTTGGGCCGAATCACGGATGAACTTGGGCCTTCCTGGCGGTGGGACGCAACCGAGAGCAAGATCGGGCGAACGAGCAGCAGCAAGGAATACTACGGTTTCCTCTGGGACTCGAGCGTCGTGGACATGGTCGGCGACATTCAGGTGGACCCCGACCCCGGTGATCACATCGATCGAGAGCCTGCTTGGGCGACGTTTAGAACGACGGACGGCAATCTGGATTTCACGGTAATCGCGGTCCACATCACATGGGGAAGCAATGTGCCGGCCCGCAAAGCGGAAATTCGGTCGCTCGATGAGGTGTGGGTCCGTACCCAGACGGCGACGCTCGAAGACGATGATCTCATTCTGGTGGGCGACTTCAACAGAAACATAGGCGATGACTCCTTTGATGAAGTCCTAGGTCTCGATGGCATGGTGCGCGCGAACGGCGACACCATACCGACTCACATCAGCAGCCATAGCACGTACGACCAGGTGTTCATCTCGCTCGATGCCACGAGTGAGTGGACAGGTGAATACGGCATCTTCGCCTTTGACGAGGAGTTCTTCAATGACGACGACCAAGCCGCCAATCTGGCCGTGAGCGATCATCGGCCTGTCTGGATCACGCTCTTTGTCCCTGACAGGGACGATGACTGACTTGGACGCAGCAATTTGCCGAGAACGGGGACGCCATGGGCAAGAACATCGTACTTTGCTGCGACGGTACCAATAATGCAGTCACCAGCCACTCAACCAACGTCTTGAGACTGTACCGAGCGGCGACGCGCAATGACTCACAACTGACCTATTACGACGGAGGGGTTGGAACGCTTGTGGACCCGACCGTGATGAGCCGCTGCCGGAAGTGGCTCCGCAAACACCTCGACTCAGCCATCGCGTATGGGTTCAAAACTCGGCCGAGGTGGAAGGCTTGCGGGTTACGCCAGATAGCGTGCCGGTCACGTGTCACGATTTGGGCCGACCAGGGCTGGGTCTGCGGTGATAGTATGGGGTCATGAGCACGCGTATGTGGCATTTCATGCTGGTGATGTTGGCGGGCTGGATGAACCGTCATCAGCAGTTGGTGATCGAGTACCTCCGGGAAGAGAATCGGAACCTGCGTGAGTTACTGGGCCCGAAACGGCTTCGTTTTCGTGATGAGCAGCGACGGCGGCTAGCTGTGAAGGCCAAGGGGCTGGGCCGCAGCGTGTTAAGAGAGATCGGCTCGATCGTCACACCCGACACGTTGCTCCGTTGGCATCGGCGACTGGTTGCGAAGAAGTACGACGGCAGCCGCAAGCGTGGTCCGGGGCGGCCGGGCGTCATGGCGAGCCTCCGCCAGTTGGTGATTCAGTTGGCGACGGAGAACGCGGACTGGGGGTATGACCGCATTGAGGGGGCGCTGCTGAATCTTGGACACCGAGTCAGCGACACGACGATCGGTCGGATCCTGAAAGCCGAGGGGATCGAGCCGGCACCGCGTCGGAAGCAGCAGGGGGCCTGGCGTACTTTCCTGAGGGCTCACTGGCCGTATCTGGCTGCCGCCGACTTCTTGACGGTCGAGGTCTGGACACTCGCTGGACTGATCCGCTACCACGTCCTGGTCGTAATGGACCTATCCACACGACGCGTCAACATTGCGGGCATCTGCCCTGAGCCCGACGGAATCTGGATGAATCAGATCGCCCGCAACCTGACGGATGGGATCGACGGCTTTCTCAGGCAGAAGCGCTTCCTAATCCATACCGCGCTCCGGTGTTCACCCACGCGTTCGGGGAGATCCTGAAGACTGCGGGTGTCACCCCCGTGCGGCTTCCCCCCAAGAGCCCGAACCTGAACGCATATTGCGAGCGGTTCATCCGTTCGATTAAGGAGGAATGCCTGAACAAGATCATACCGATCGGCGAGGCGCATTTGCGTCACGCGGTGTCCGAGTACGTGGATCACTATCACCGGGAGCGGAATCACCAGGGCATGGGGAACCAACTGCTGCTCGAATCTGATGAGTCTGAGTTGTCACACGGAACGATCCACTGCCGCCAGCGTTTGGGAGGAATGTTGAGGTACTATCACCGGGGTCGAAAGGCGGCGTGAAGTGGTTTCATGCGGCAATGTGCATGGTCGGATGAGTTTTGAACCCTTACGGGTTCTTTTGCTATTCGCCAAGTGACGGCAATCTCCTACCGGGAGTCGGTGCGACCCTAGCCGAATACTCTCATACCTCTTGGCCACTGGATCTCGTAAAGCCACCGGCAAACTTTCTCCACCAAGCTCGAGGACTGGCCATCACGTTCGAGAGTATCTTACGATCGTTCTGAGTTATGCAGCAATAGCCTGAGTCAGTTCCCAACACCAGTGATTCCCGCGCGAAGGTGTTTAGAATTCTCAGTTCTCAGCATCGCCTCGAACGTCGAATGCCGTCCAATGGCCACTCAGTACTTTGCCCAATTCCTCCAAGTGACTTGTAATTTGGACAACTCAAGGGTAGCATCTTTTCCTGTTCCGAAGAGGAACTGAGGAGCCCTGCCATGGCTACCGGTCGCGCACTCATTGTTGGCATCCGATTTGTCGATTCCACCGCATACGGAAGTGAGTATCGCAACGGATGCTATGGAGCAGAACTCGATGCCGACAACATGGACCGAGTACTCGGCAAGCTCAATTACGAGATTTCAGTTCTGAAAACTCGCGACGCCACAAGACCTGCTTTACTTGCTGCCCTTCAATCTGGCGCCGTGAGCACATCTGCAAAGGACATATTCGTACTCTACTTTTCAGGCCATGGTGGCCAGCATCCCAATGAGGTTGAGGGTGATGAAGAGAGAGACGGGTATGACGAAACGCTATTTGCGTTCGATCAGCCAATAAAGGATGATGAGCTTGCAGATATCTGGCGGACCTTTCCACGCGGCTCTCGCATTCTCATGATCAGCGACAGTTGCAACTCCGGCACCAATTTTAAGCTGCTGCCCACGTTGCTACACGCGCCCGCACCCATCACCCTAGAAACAGTCAATGACGCTCCGCCTGCAGCAAGTCTGCTTCACATGGGCGCGGCGAAAGACGGTTTCGACGCCGAAGGATATGCTGGAGGCGGTGCCTTTACGCGCTCGCTGTGTGACACTTGGCGGCTTGGCAACTTCTCAGGAACCTACGAAACTCTATTTTCTCGGATTCAGCAGAAGGTTCCGAGTCAGTTTCCGCAGATGAACCGGTGGGGATCTGGCGCTGACGCGTTCGCCGGTCAGCGTCCATTTCATATAGGTTGATGAACAGTTCCACGCGTTCTAAGGGGCATTACCTATGACAAAGGTATGGATCATGGGACTCACTACACTCCTCGCTTCTCTTTGTGGTTGCGGTCCGACTCTGCGAACAACAGGGCCGATACCCGCCGGTCAACCTCAGCCACCGGGATTGCGATATCACCTCGCGAAGGATGTGATTGCTGTTTCAGGAACGACCACATGGTCCTATGACAACGCCGTCAAGATGACCGGTGGCAGCGAAACAGAAGAAGTGGACTTTAGGTTGAAGGCGACCACGAAGTATGTCTCCACTACTATCCAGCCTTCGGTAGTTACAGTCGCCGACCCCTCTTCCTACCATATTCTCAATGTAGAGCCGCGAGGCTTCAAGGACCAGACGCTGACTATCGCTATCGGTGATAGTGGACTACTTACGTCTGTCAACTACACAACGACCGATAAGACTGGTGAAACTGTAACGAATGTCGGCAAGGCAATTGCAAGTGTGGCCGGTGCCTTCTTTGGCTTCAGAGGAGCTGAGACAACCAATCTGTCAGGCACATTTGCTCAATTGGTAGCAAAGGATCTCGATTTATATGGACCCAACCCATCAGAGGAAATGAAGGTCGCTCTGAAGAAACGATTCGTAGCTCTTCCTGGAGAGATTGCCTATCTGGTTACGTCAGGCGATAGGACACTGCGGAGACTGTGGTTCACGGTTGCACGAACCGAGATAGAGATCCAGTTTCAGAGCGCTGCGATAAATGCGCGATTGTTGGATGCGGCCACCGAGCAAGATCCTGACAAGGTGAAAAGGCTGCAGTCTGAAATCGACTATAGATCGAAGTTGATTGGTAGGCTCGCTGAGTCACTTACTGCTGATCGAGCAGTCCTCAATACACTGCTTGAGAAAGGTAGAAGCGAAGAAAAACTAGGTGTCCAGGAGATTACGCGGCCTGTCGAGCAAGTAATTGAAGTAGTAAACTGCCCGTCCTTTGAACAGATCGAAGATTGTCAAGAAGTTAGTGAGATCTTGAAGGCGTTGGACAACTTCCCGCAGATGAAGTCGCTGTTCAAGGAGGCGCGTGTTGTCGTTACTGTTGATCGTGTGGACTCAACCGCCTTTGTCGCTGACTCTGAGCCAGACCGCACACCTCCGGCTACTGATACGACGCCAGAGTCGGCCATGGAGTCCAAGACTGCACGCATTTACTATCGAGCATTATATCCTGCTATCATACGAGTACTCGGCCTCCGAGTGTTGCCTGTAACGGGCGAAGGTGGAGTTGTAGAGCTGAAGGAGAGGGTAGTGGTCCTAACAAAGAGTAGTGTCCAGATTGTCGATACAAGCTCGCCACCCAGTTTTGTCGAGTTCAATCCTAAGGCGTTCTCCAACCAAAGCGTGTCCCTCGGGTTTAATGCCAAAGGCCAGCTCACTTCAGCATCGCAGGGTGCAACCTCGTCACTGGCAGGCGCCGCGGCAGCGGCTGCAAACACCGTGACTGGAGTTCGGGACGAATTTGCCTCTTCGCTGGTGAAGGCAAAAGACATTATCACCACTAAGCAGCAGATCGACCTAAGCGACCTTGATTTCAAGATCAACGAGTTGACGAAGAGAAAGGCGATCATCGATCAGCGCCTTGCACTGGCTGGCGCAACGGCCAATTATGAAATAATGCTTGAAAAGCAACAGCTCGATCAGCAGCTGTTGTTGCTACAGACTCAGCACAACCTGGTAAAAGCACAGCAGCTCGGAGAGTCCACTCTTGAGCAAGAACGACTGAAGGCCGATGTGGCCACCCTCACTCAGCAGCTCGCCCTGCTACGAGCCCAGCAGAATCTGGAAAAGACGCAACAGTTGGGAAAGACGACTCTCGAACAGGAGAAGCTGAAGGCGGATGTGGGCGTGCTCACTCAACAGGTGGAACTACTTAAGCAGCAAATCGAGTTGTTGAAGAAGCAGAAAGAGTTCGGTGACCTTAACAATCCTCCTGAGTGACCCATATCGGGGCAATATGTATATATCGCATAAAGTATAGGAACTTCTAGTTGGCTTGACCCATCGTCTGCTTTCCATGGATGATTGTCCGCTGCCTCACTGAGGGAGCGGTCGAGACCACGGTGCTCGAGTTGTGGGACATACATTGTACTGAGCAGGAGATGTTCATCCGGGTAGCGAACTGACTGGCGGAGCGGTTAGGCCTGGTCATGGTGCGTGTTGACAGCAACGACTCGCCCGATGCTATTGGCGAGGCCAACCGCCTGTCCATCCTTCGACCGCACCTTGACAGGTTCATCGAACTGACTATGCTACACGTGCTGCGTCTACCAACGCTTCTCGGGGATCCAGGGGTCCATCTGGTCGCAGGTCATCCAATATCCTTTTGATATCTGGGAGTTGCTCGATGCGATACATGTTCAATCTATTCGCCGTGCTTCCGTTCCTTATCCTCGCCAATCTCGCGGTCGCCGTGCAGCTTGACTTAGATGGCGACACGGACCGGACGGGACGTATCGAGGGCTCGCCAGAAGAGGAAAACGCCGAGCAGAATAACTCGGTGATCCTGTTGAACAACTGCGACCGCGACAATCCTTCTACTGCGACGAGTGAACCTGATAACAGAGATACTGTCATTAACGGCACCGAAGACCTGAAGGACGTAGAGCCTCTCATTCTTCGGAAAGCTGCGATTGCCGGCCCAGTTGTACTTCGCATAACCAAGCTTTCGAATGATGATCTCCCGCTTGACGGTCGGGTGCGTGTCTTTTCTTCCAATGGGCAGGAAATTATTGGCCCCAAAACAGGCACGGAATACCAACTTTCACAGGCGGACCTCGCAAACTTGGCTTTGAATGACCTGACCTTCTACGCCGAAGGACTCGATTTTGCCACGAGTATCAAACTGTCTGTTTTGCATGGAGGCAATACGAAGGACAGTCTGAAACTCGAAGTAGCCCCGCTCTTGCTTACTCCTCACAACCTAAAACCCATCAAGAACTATGTCGTGCTGCATGAGGGCTGGCGCCACAGCGAGAAGTTTGTGGATGAGTTTAAGCAAGCTTGCCGAACGGCCGGCGTTTCACCCGTTGTCATTAAGTCGAATGACTCATGGATGGAGGATGAACTGACCTGGGCGTATACCGAAACGCCCCGAACACGATTGATTGTGGCATTTCAGATGCTACGGCTTCGCTCGTTACAATTGCAAACACAAGTGCGAAAGCTCCTGGACAAGGACGTGGGTTGGTATCAAGCTTTTGCGTATCCCCAGAGTTCTACGGAAGACCTGTCACTGACCTATGGCGGGAACGTCGAAGTGTCCCCACCCACCGCTCGCTATCCCTTTGGTCGGGTCTATTATGGCTCTATAGTGATTTCAGGCAACAACTACGAGAATCGAAAATTCGACGCTCGCTTCAAGAAGTTTTTTGAACGAAACTCTATTCAGGCACCAATCGAACTGCATACGAATTGGCTTGCGGTCGGCCATATCGACGAAGTAGTGTCATTCGTGCCTGATTATGCAGCAGGGGGCAATAAGGTCCTGATTAGCAGCCCGAAACTCGCTTATGATATTCTCGGAAGGTTGAACCGCAATACACAATTGGATGGGCGTTATGATCTAGAATTCGGCCTGTTTATTGTCGGGGACTTCTTCACAGTGCCCTTCGGACAGCAGACGCTCAAGGCGTACAACATGGAGATCGACCGTCGGATCTTTGGCACGAACCATAGAATGGCTGACCCGAATAGCATCAAGGGTCGCCTAAAAGCAGCACTTGGACTTCAGGAGTCCGATTTCGTCGAGGTCCCAACGGTGTTCTTCAATGCCCGGAAAGGTAATGTGTTGAACGCACTCGCTTTGACCCCGGGCGTCGTCAATCTCTCCTCAATGGGAGAATACTCCTTGCTCCCGAGGCCGTTTCTCCCTGAATTCAAGACAGCGACTGATACGGCACTCCGCAACTTGGGGCAGAAGCCACTCTGGATAAACAATTGGAAGGTCTATCACGCCCGGTCAGGCGAAGTTCACTGCGGAACCCAAGAACTCCGTCAATCATTCTCAAAGAAATGGTGGAGCCCCTAATCTAGAGCTGTTGATATGAATAAACATAACGCTGCGATACTGGTCGTTCTACTCATCAGTGCCGTGCAAGTTCGAGCGGATACTAAGGATCTATTTGACGTTTGTGTGTCAAAATCAGGTGTGGCATACGCAGCGGCACGTGACGCGTTTTTGGCCGCTGATGGTATTGACCGGAACGTTCTTGCGAGGATGGCGAAAAGTGACGACGTACGTGAACAAGCAACTGCGATTGCTCTTAGCGGCTGGTTGGACAATGGGGTAAAGTACAAACGTCTAGTTAACGACAGGATTGTAAAGGATCGCCTTGGACAAGAACGCTTCGACTGGGTATCCGACCCAACTGAAGTTAGCGAATCGCTGATGCCACTGATGTATGAATTCTTGCTTAAGGATTCATCCGGTTCAGCCGGGAGGCATGCCGCCATTCGGATCGTTCCTTACCTTGCACGCAAAGGTAAGATAGATTCGATGTCAATCCTCTCGAAGACGATACTTGATCCGAGGACGGCCCGTCCCTCTCGTCTTGCGATAGCTGTGACCGCATCTAGATTGCCTGATAAGATAATGCCAGTTGACGACCTGCTCGGCGTTTTGACACAAGAACTTGAACGAAAGGACAGGCACAAGGAAGTGGTGTTGTCGCTGCTTGATGGAATGATCAGACGAAGTCCGGTTTTGTCCGAAGATGCGAAGGCTTCGGTGATTCGGCAATTGCGGTCTTCCGAATCACTTTCAAAAGTACTAGCTCCTGCGACTGTTACCCATGCGATTGGCAGTATTGGCGGAGAATCGGCAGTCCCTGTCGTTAGGGAATTTCTGCACAGGGCAGAAGGTGAGCAAGCCAGGGTCTGGGCCATTGGAACACTTGGTTCCATCGGCAGTGACGCGGCGGTTGATGCAATCCTTGACTACACTCGCGATACGAAGATCTCCCAAGGCTTAAATCTAGTTGTCATTTCTAGCCTTGGTGACTCCCAATACAGCGATAAAGTGGGCGCAGCTTTGAGGGCAGTATTGCATGACCGCGAGGCAGCCGTAGACCTTCGTATCGAATCGTTGCAGGCCATTGAGAAACTATTCAGAGCAAATGCGACCAACAAGAACACGCAGGATTCGATAAAGGGATTGATTCGTGACCTAGACCGAACCACGATTGATAACGCGGCCCTCATCCGGAAGTTCGATTCGGTGATTCAGGGATTTGATGGCTAACTATGTTAGCTGGCGGCATCCTCGGCGAGGCATCGCCCGACGGCAACTGATTGATGCGTGCGACTCACCTGTGGAGCTCTTCGAGTTTGCGAACTTCATCCATCCATGGTAAACGACCACCAACAGCCCGACACAATTCGACTTCCGCTGCAGCCGTACATGTCGCAGCACTACCACCGAAAACGTGGTAGAAGTGCGAATCCATGCGAATAGACGCGATGCCACGCGAAAGCTTGACGAGCGACTGGACTTGCGTATCCTGCTGTATCAACAAGGTTTGCTGAGCTTTCGGTGACATACTGACTTCCCGCTGTTAACCGCTAGGTTGCTGGTTCGAGTCCAGCTCGGGGAGTTGCATCTCTAGTCTAAACAGCGACTTACGTTGCGTACTGAAATGAGAGAAATGTGGTAGTCGGCCTGAAATAGGGTGGTACTACCACTTTTCCGTAGTTGACGGTCTGCGACCATTCCGCTCTATCTCTCGACGTAGGCGGCCGTTGGAACATCTGGTCGAACCAAAGAATGACTTGGGGAGCGCCGCTATGTAGTCGGTTCGGTTGTGCGCAGTGAAACCAGGTAGACCTTGAACGATCGACGTGCCGGAGAACGACAACTCAATCCAGCAGTCGCCCCAAGGCAGACCGATACAGATTCTCCGATCTCCGGTGATGCCCGTAACGCGCCCAGGAGTATCAACTCAGTAAGCTGAATTCGTTGCGCGTCTATACAGAAACGAGGAGGTGCACGAACTACTGGGCCTCAATTGGGATCAACGTTAGGTTTCTGTAGTCTGCCGCAATGTTGCTGGGCAATGCGATCCTGCCCGTGTGGACTGGGGCAGGAATGTCGGCGCGCGGTTCGCCATTGAATTCCAATCGCGCTGCGCCATCCCGAACAACAACCTCCAACAGGCTCCAGCCCGCGACGTCGCGAAACGGAGCATGTTGTGATGGCTTCCAGCTATCACACTTCACTTGACATCGAAACACAAAAGATGGCCCGTGCTCGATCGTGAGAATCAGCGGTTGCTCGCCGTTGCCTTTACACGACAGTGAACCGAAGCCCTTTAGTCGTCCGCGGTCGTCACGCTGTACCGGCCTGGCCGACCAATTGTCCGCTGCGTCCGTCGGCACATTCCAGCCTTCGAAGTTCCGGTCGTTGAAGACGCGCTGCGCGTCGCCGAATTGATCGTTGAACTGCTTCACGAACAGCTTGCGGTACTGCACGCGGAACGCATCGGCACTGTGGATCTGCAATGCGATCACGCCTTCATCGTTGCGGTGCTTTCGGTCGGGCTTCTTTTCGTCCCGGTCGATGTATTCGATGGTCGGGTAGCCATTGACGAAGTGGGCGATGTGGTTGCCACGGCAGATGATGTCACAACGGCCCCACTCGGTTGGCACACGGACCTTCTGGCGATGTAACCAGCGCTGGTCGGCGACAATGCCGACCACCAGTCCGTCCTTCTTCGTCGGCTCGTTGATCACAAACTCACCGACACGGACATGCGGACCGCGATGCGTCTGGTGATAGAGGAAACCGGTGGCCAAACCGCCACTGACTTCGTATTGGTACCCGCCGACCGAGAAGCCCTTTGGGTTGTAGCGCGTGCTGCGGTACTGCACGCCGGAGTTGGACTCCTGGATGAAGAACTCTGCCTTGAAGTGGAAGTTTCGGAAGACGACGTCCTTGCCGTTTTTGTTCACGGTCATGAACGAACTTCGCTCAACCGGTCCGCCGTCTGAGTGGCCGCCTTCAATAACGCCGTCCTTCACACGCCACAGCCCCGGCTGCGGCGCCCAGCCGGTCAGGTCTTTGCCGTTGAACAGCGACTCGAACTTGGGTTCGTCCGCACCCAGCGAAGCAGGCGTGAGAATCCAACCGAAGAGCGTGCCAATGAGCAATAGGCCGACGCGCTGTCGAATGCCGAGGCTAGTCTCAATCATGCAACCTCCCAACTCTTGCGGTACTGTTTGCGGATGTACTGATTGGCAGCGGGCACGTTTGTCACGCGCATGTTTGGTCCGTCCCATTCGATCCTCTCCCCCGTCCAGTAGGCGACCTGCCCGAGCAGTGCATAGGCAGAGAGATAACTGGCTCGATGCTCAAAGTTGGAACTGGGAAGACCGCCGTGGCGGACGCAGTGCGCAAGCTGCTGTTTATGACCGACCACAGAGCCGACGTTCGAAGGTGGGAGTTTTACATCCTTGAACTTGGCGCGGGGGAACATGACCGGATCGACGCGGCCGTTCCCTCGGCCGACAGCCATCGCGCCCTTTTCTCCCACCATGAGGCAATTCAAACGGCGCAGGATCGGATCCTTCGGGTCGACATCAACGATGTCGGCGGGCGGGCCGCTGCCGCCGCCGTGCCAGTAGAGCGTGACGGCTGGCTGATCGCCACGCATGGGGAAGACAAAGCGAAACGTGCCGCCCGGCGCGCGGTCGGTGGGGATGGGCCTGCTGCTTCCGGCCGCCTCGACAGAGATCGGGTGGGTCAGGTCCAGGCAGGTGAACGCCGGGTCGGCGTGGTGGCAGAAGAAGTCGCCGATGCCGCCAGTGCCGAAGTCACGCCACCCGCGCCATCGTTTGGGGCAGTAGTCGGGGTGGTAGTCGCGGGAATCGGCACCGCCCAGCCATTCGTCCCAATGAAGGTGTGTCGGAGTCGGCGGCTTCGCCTTGGGTGGTTTCGCCGGCCCCAGTTTCGTGGTCAGTCCGGTCGGGAACTTCACATCGCTCGGCGCAACCCGATTGACATGCACTTCGGTTACCTTGCCAATGACGCCGGCCCGGATCAGTTCGGCGGCGCGACGGAACTGGTAATCCTGGTGTGCCGCATTGCCCATCTGTGTCTTGACGCCGTGTTTCTTCGCCTCCGCGCCGAGAAGGAAACACTCGTGAACACTGTGAGCGAGTGGCTTCTCCGTGTAGACGTGCTTGCCGTTGCGGATGGCCATCAGACTCGCCAGTGCGTGCTGGTGGTCCGGTATCGCAATGACCACCGCATCGATGCGATTCATCATCTTGTCATACATCTGGCGGTAATCGTGGAAGGTCGCGACATTGCCCTTGATGCGCGTGGCGCGGCGGCGCAGTTCGCGGTCGTCAACATCACAGATGGCGACCACGTTATGTCCACTCGATACACCAAAGTCCGCCCCGCCCTGGCCACCGACGCCAATGTGCGCGAAGTTGAGCTTCTCGTTGGGTGACTTGCTCTCTACGGCGGGCGCACTGGTAACCCAGAAACCAGCGGCCAGTGCAGCCGAAGTGGACTGAAGCACGCTCCGCCGCGTTGGGTTCTTCAGACTCATGCGTTCTTCCCGGGATCTGCACCCATCGGCTTGTGGTCGCCGGCGCTGCGGATCTCATCGTTTGATCCAAACCGCTCAACTCAGCTCGTTGATCGGCTTAGCGGCTGATACGGCGCTCACCAGTTCCTTCGGAAGTCCTGTCTCAAGTCGGAGCTGACCCATGTCGAACAGCGTGTGCGAGATGGTCGAGACGAGGTTGGCTGGCGTAACCGGTTCGGTGGCGGGTTCGCCGGCGTGCTTGTCGGAGCGACCGATGACGCGACCGGTATCGAGCCCGCCTCCCGCAAGCGCCAGTGCACCGAGTCGTCCCCAGTGGTTGCGGCCGATACTGCCTGTGGATTTGACGGTACTCAAGCGGGGCGTTCGGCCCATCTCGCCGGTCATCACGAGAAGGATCTTGTCGCTCAGGCCACGCTGCTCGATGTCTTCCAGGAACGCGGAAACGGCGTGGTCCAGCGCGCCCCCCATGACCTGCATCCCGTCGGCGATCGGATAGCTGTTTTCGTTGCCGTGGTGATCCCAATCGTTCATGCCGACCGTGATAAACCGGCAGCCGGCCTCACACAGCCGCCGCGCCAGGAGCATCTGCTTGCCGATTGCGGTTTGTGACTGCGCGGACATTTTGCCATTCTTTTGTCGCTTGACGAGATGCGCAGGCGTCTTGTAATGCGACGTGTCGTACCGCGCAATCGTACGTGGGTCTTCTTTGCTTAGGTCGAACGCATCGCTGACACCTCGCTGCAAGACATCGAAGGCCTGGAGCTGGTACTCGCTCCACGCTTCGCCCCGATCGTTGGCTTGATCGACACCCAGTTTGATACGGTCCAATTTCTTCAGCAACGCCTTGCGATCTTCAAGCTTTGGCAGCGACATGTTCAGATTCATGTCGGCCAGTAGGCCTGTTTCACTCTTTCGCGTCTTCCGAGCCCCCGCGGTGGGATGAAACGGCGCGAACGTGGCCGGTAAACTGCCGGTCGGTGAGATGCCCTTGTAGAAGAAGGGCATGTACTGTCGCATCTGGTCGGGCGTGAAGCCGGCGGACCGGGGTGAAACGAACGTGCTTGAGAGCATGCCTGTCTTCGAATTGATCTGTCCAAGCAGGCGGGCGTAGGCCGGGCTCAGGGCCGTGCCTCGAGAGTCGATTCCGAACAGCTTGGTTCCGCCGTCGTGCCCGGTGTTGCTGTGCATGAATGAACGGACCACCAGGAGGCGATCTGCCATTGCGGCGAGTCTGGGAAACGTCCCGCCGAAGGTCACACCGGGCAGACACGTTCTCACTTCGCCGGTCACGCTGCGCACTTCGGACGGTGCGGTCATCTTTGGATCAAACGTTTCAATCTGACTCGGCCCGCCCGCGAGGTAGACAAACACCACCGATTTGTCCGTCATGAAATCACGATTCCGCGCGTGCGCACGCAGCGCCAGGAGATGCGGCAGCGACAGCCCGGCCAGCCCCAGGGACCCGACCCGTAGAAAACTGCGCCGGCTTGTGGCGTCGCAGGAGCGGCTTGACCGTGACGTATTGACTGTCAGCATGGAGGGGCTCCGTCGCAGTGTGCCTCAATACGACATTGTGCCGGTGCGCGCACAAGTTACAAGTCGATTGGTTCCGTCTTTTGCCCCTACCCCCGCCCCGCCATCTACCGTCATCACGCCAGCAATTCGCCCATCGGTCCATGGCTATCGGTGAGTCACTGTCTGACGCGACATGCCGAGCCACGTCGGGTCGACAGGGGGGATGGAAAAAGCCGTCGCTTCGCCTCCTTGGTCGCTAAGTCAACCCTGTCAACGTCCCCGTGCTTTCACCAAATCTCTCCACGTCCATCCGGCCCTGCTGAAGCATGGTCAGAAAGAGGTTGGACAGCGGTACCTGCCCCTGCGCATAGGCAAGGTGTTGACCGTGTTTGAGTCCGAGACTTCCTCCACCGGCCAGCACAATCGGCATATTGGTCATGCTGTGGGTTTTCGACTGCGAGGAGCCATAAAGGGCCATGGTGTGATCCAAGAGAGCCCCGCCTTCAACGGGGATCCCCTTCAGCCTCTTGAGCAGATAAGCAAATCGCTCCGTCCAGAAGGTGTCCATCTTTGTCTGGGCCAACGTTCCATCAATGCCCTTCTTTCCGCACGACTTGGCACAGTGGGCCACGCCGTGACGGTCCTTTGCCTTCCCCGTCAACTTGAACACCTCTTGAAACTCGGGCCACTCGACGGGCAGACCGCCGTTATGGGGATCATCGATGCCGGTGGCGAACGTGGCCACCCGCGTCAGGTCCGTCTGCAGTGCCAACACGATCAGGTCCAGCATGGTTTCGGTCCATACCGTCGCGTTGGGCATCTGGTTAGATGGAGGCGCTTCAACACCTTCGGGCAGTGGCACAGGCGCTCGACTGGCAATCGCCTGTTTGACCTGAACCCGTTTCTCAACACTTCGAACGGATTCCAGGTATTCGTTGAGTCGGGTTTGGTCTTGCCGGCCCAGTTTGCGTTTGAGGCTATGGGCTTCCTCGAGCGCCATATCGAGAACGCTACGTTTGTGTTGGAAGCGAGCGATGATGTCTTTACGGGATGCTTGACGGTGTGGCGGAAAGAGCCGTGCAAAGATCTCGGCCGGCTTGGACTGCGCTGGGATAGGAGCCCCGAGATGATTGAACGAGAGCGTATGGGAACAATAAGGATTGCCCACCCCTTCCTTTGCGGAGAGAACGAGCGAGTTGAAGTAGGTGTTGCCGATATGATCTGCCGCCAGTTGGTCTATCGATTGTGTGTTCCTGTAGTCACCATTCGGCGTGCGAAGCTTGGCGCCGGTCAACCAGAGATCGACCCCGCGATGGCCACCGTCTTGACCGCGTATATGCTGCAATCCCGACAAGACCGACATGTCCTGCCGGAACGGGGAAAGCGGTTTCAGCGTGGACGAGATCTCGTAGTTCTTTCCGGTGGTTGCGGGGTTCCATGTATCCATATTCGCCCCGAAGGGCAGATACATAAAGATCATGCGAGCCGGTTGATTGGACTCGCTTGAGGATTGGCCTTGTGCCATAGCCTCCAAGAACGGCAGCGAGATGACAGCGCCCGCACTTCGCAAGACGGTACGACGTGTGATTCTTTGGGGTTTGCCCATGTCCATAGCCCGTTGACGTTGAATAAGTCTATCTGGTCAAAAAAGCATCGGATGTAACCAGAGCCTTGATGATGTCTTTCAAGGGGTATTGCTCTGTCTCGAATCGTTGCAAGACCGCACGAACCGTATCCAGGTCTTGGGGGTGCAATTCTCGCCCCACGGCATAAGCCAACAGGCTCTTGGTCAGTCCCCGGGCAAAATCGTGTTGGTAATGCTCTCGCAGGATCGTCTTCATTTCTTCGTAGGTCTCGAACGTCTCCCCACGCGGCATGCGTCCAGCCGTATCGATTGGCGTCTCTTCTTTCCCCTTTCCTCTTTTGAACTCCACCCAGCGGCCGGTGGGGTCGAATTGCTCAAAGGCGAACCCCATGGAATCAATCTTTCGGTGACAGACCGCACAGTCCGCGTGTTCCTGATGGACACGCAACTGTTCCCGCACGGGTTTCTGACTCAGCTTTGGGTCCTTGGCATTCAGCTCCGGGACGTTCAATGGCGGATCCGGTGGCGGGTCATCCAGCACCTTGCGCAGCATCCACACCCCGCGGGTAATGGGTGGTTTTCCGTTCCCAGTGAGTGCCATGATTCCAGCTTGACCCAGCAGGCCCCCTCGCGGATCATTCGGCTTAAGAGAAACACGCCGAAATGATGCGTCGAATCGTCCTGGATATCCGAGATAGGCTGCCAAGACGTCGTTGAGCATCGCAAACTCAGAATCCAGAAATGTTTCAGCCTTCAGATTGTGCTCGACGGTTTCTCGGAAGAACGCGACGGCCTGTTCCTGCATCGCCTGCTCAACGAAACGCTGCGCCCGGTGCCAGGAATCCTTTTCTTCGAACGGGACATCGAGGCTCTGCAGTCCGGTCCATCGCAGTGCGAAGTTACGATAGAAACGGTCGGCATATGCGTGCCGGAGCATGCGTTCGACTTGCTCATCGAGTACCTTGGGGTCCAACAACTGTTGTCGCTTGGCCAAGTCGAGCAGTTGTTGATCGGGTGTCGTGCTCCACAGGAAATAGGCAAGTCGACTCGCGATCGCGTAGTGAAGCGCTTCGCCCTGAAGCCCCTCGGGAGAGGCGAGATACAGGAAGCCGGGGCTGGACAGCGCGGCCTGCATGCAAGCTCTCAACGCCGCCGAGATGGAAGCCCTGCCCTGTCGAAGCGACTGGTAACGCTTCATCCATTGAGAGATATCGCCAACGGGTCGGCGGTACGCCCTGGAAAGAAAATGGCGGAGATAGACACTGACCAACTCCTCCTCCTGCAAGGCAGTCAGAGTCTTCTCGGCACCGCGCAGACCGGACAGCGGTCGTTGAACTCGTAAGCGATCGATCACTCGCACCGACTGAATGTAGACGGAAGTCCCCTTCTTGTATTCGTCTCCACCCTGACCTTTTCCGCCCTCCTGAGGGTAGATGTTGTTGAAACCGATACCGAGGAATCGTTTCCCCTCGTCATTCAGTTTTGCTGGAAGGTCCTCTACGAAGCAGTGCACCACGGCCACTTGCGGCTTCTCAAGTGTGCCAGTGACATCGCATTCCGCCACCTCTCTGGAATTCAGGAAGATAAGCAGTCGGGGAGTGCGGTCATTGTCTTTGGCTTCCGCATGAAACTTAACCTCAATGCTCACCAAGCCATCCTGATCAACCTCGTTCAGAACGATCTTAGAGGCTGCGTATTTACCGCCACGGACCGAGTTATCGAGCGGGCCCCCGAACAAAGGGGTGATGGGATAGATCCTCAGGCCCTCTGGCTTCAAGTACTTCTGAATCGAGAATCGGCTGAACTCCGGGCGCTTGCTCGCCTTCTTGGGGTCTTTGCTGAGTTCTCTGAAATCGAACAAGTGCTCTCTGGGCGGGGACTGGGTTCCCCAAATATGGGTGTTATGCACAACACGTCTGGTCACATCGAGATAGGTTTCCAACAGAGCATTTGAAATGCGCAGCGTCTCCGCTCGATTGTCAAAGTCGTCTTTCAGGCCGTCGGGCGGCAGCATTGCGGCAAAATCGACATGGAGTCCAAAAAGATCATTCAGTGAGTTGCTGATCTCGCGGCGATTCAGTCGACGGAAACTCCCGGAGCCTGTAGCCTTGCGAGCGCTGGCAGAATAGTCCTTCACCCAGGACAGCACGCGTTGAATCTCCTGCTTCGGCGGTACGGGTTGCGACTCCGGCGGCATGTCGCCTTGATGCAGCAGGGTGAAGACCTTTTGCCATTTCTCAATGGTTCCAGTCGAGAAGTCCTTCCCAAGCTGATCGAGACGCAACTTCGCTTTCTGTTTGTCTGGACCGTGGCACTTGATGCAATGTTTCCGAAGGAAGGGCTGAACGTACTTGGTAAACTGGCCACCATCCTCAATCTCGGCGAGCGAGACGGCGGGCGCTGCAAGAAGCAACGCAATCAGCAACGGCACAACTGGGAATCGAGGACTCATCTTTGTTATCAGGCTTTGAGTTGGCGGCCAACAAGTGATTGTTCACACTTGTTATTCAGTTAGCGAGCAGTTCACATCGTGCAGCGGCTCAAAGCCGCGTGTGAAGCGCACGATACCTAGGCAATCATCTCATTGATCGGCCCCGTGCTGTCGGCAAAGAACTTCGGGCACGAAGGCAACTCGAGCCGAGTCAATAGGGTATACAGGACATTGGCAAACGGCGTATTCTCAGGCATGTGGAGCAATTGGCCGTGCTTGAGACCGAGACGATTGCCACCCGCGACGACAGTCGCATAGTTCTTGGGCGTGTGCGCGTAGTTTTGACTGCAGCCATAAAGCACCATCGTGTGGTCGAGCAGCGTACCTTCGCCTTCCCGGACGGATTTCAATCGCTCCAGGAAGTAGGCAAACTGATCAGCGCACCAGCGGTCAACGCGGTGCCACTTTGCTGAATGCTCCTCTTGTTCGAGATAGCCTTTGTGCGAGATCCCGTGCCAGTTCACCCCGGCGATGGGTTGCGTGAGCCGATCAAATGGTCCGCCGTTTTCCCGCGCAATCTGATAAGTCGCAACCCGAGTGCTGTCGGTCTGAAACGCCAGCACCATCAAGTCGTAGTAGGCACGCAACAACTCCGTCGATCCCTTGGGCGTCTCCATAAACTGGCTTGTGTCCGTTTCAACCTTCGGTTTTGGTCGCTCCAGCCACGCCTCGGTGCGACCAAGACGCTGTTCGGTTTCGCGTACCGATGTGAGATACTGATCCATCTTCTGCCTATCGGCCGCGCCGAGTTGCCTCTGCAAGTGCCGTGACTGCTCCGATACGGCATCGAGAATGCTGCGATTCATACGCAATCGATACCGGCTTCGGGCCAGACTGTCGCGACTACCGTCACTGAACATCCTGGCGAAGATCTTCGGAATGTCATACCAAGCAGGGATCGGTTGGCCGTTCCGGTCAAACGAAAGCGTCGAAGTGCGTGTGCGAATGCCAATCCCCCCTTCAGGCGACATGATCAGGGAGTCGAAGCGGGTATGGCGGCCGATCTGTTCCGCGGCAACCTGGTCGACCGAAACACGGTTTGCGTATGTATCACCCGTGATGGTGCCGCCCGTCAACCAGACATCGCCGCAGGCGTGACCATTGGTGCGGCGGACGGTCGCGTGTTCTGTGCCTTGTACAACGGTGACATGCTCTCGAAGGCCCTCAAGCGACTGCAAAGTGTTGCTGAACTTGAAATCTTGACCTTTTCCAGCAGGCCACCAACGGTATTTCGCCAATGGTTCCGACTTCGGCTGACCGACGCCGTTTGGAAAGTAGATCGATGCGAATCGTCGAGGCGGCGTTTGTTCTCTGCTGTCGCCTACAGCCATGCACTCAAGCCAAGGGAGTGGAAGCGCAACGCCCGTGGCAAATAGAAATGAACGACGATTCAATGTTCGAATGGACGGCATGATGACTGTCTCCTGGAGGACAGTTCGGGTCTTTACGGGCGGACAAATGCGGCGTGCTTCACCACGTGAATAATGGCAGAGCGAAGCCCCACATCGCCTTCTTTGAAGGCGTTGGTCAAGTCTTGGAGTGAGGCCTGGTCTTCAACCATCAACGAACGCCCAATACTGTAACTCAGTAACAACCGGGCGATGTGTTTGACAAACAGGCTACGCCGTTTCGTATTCAGAATGGCGTCACGCACACCGGCAACGTCGGTCACCGCCGTGCCATCTCGGAGATTGGCTTCAGACAAGACTGGTTTTCCGAACACGAACTTGGACCTCGTTCCTCTGTCCTGACTTATCGTGCTTCTTGCCAGGTCCACGTATCTTGCCCTCCGCCTGCCGCTGGCGTCGTAGTGCTCTAGGGCGATACCCCACGGGTCGATTCGCGAATGACAACTGGCACACGACGGTGCGCTACGGTGTATGGCAAGCTTCTCGCGTAACGGCAGCTTCTCGAACGCGGAGTCTTTGGGCAAGTCCGGTACGGAAGGCGGAGGGCTTGGTGGCGGTGTCCCCAGAATACTGCTGAGCACCCAAGCCCCACGCGCAAAGGGCGACGACTCCATGCCTGAGCCTCGAACGATGAGCGGTGCACCGAGCGTCAGAACGCCCGCAGTAGGCGTGCCGGCCGGCACATCGACTTTTCTGAATGTGTTGGTGTAGTCGCCACTGTCGATGCCGTAGTACCTGGCCAAGTCACGGTTCACAATACGGAAGTCCGCATTCAGCAGTGTGACGAGGGGCAGGTCTTCATGCATCAAGTGCCCGAGAAACAGCCTCGCTTCTGTGCGCAACATGCCCCGTATGGCTTCGCTGAAGTCAGTAAAGCGGTCCGTATCAACGGCGATCCCATCCAGGCCTCGCATCATCCACTGATCCATGAACTGATTTACAAAACGCTTCGATCGTGGGTCGGCAAGCATGCGTATTGCTTCCGTGGCGCGCACTTCAGGGTCAGCCAACTGCCCCTTTCGAGCTAGCTCCATCAGTCGTTGATCGGGCATGCTATTCCAGAGGAAGTAGGACAGTCGTTCGGCGATCGCATACTCCGTCAGTCGGCCGTCCTCCGGCGTATTCGCACTTCGTGTGCTTTGATCGAGGTACAAGAAGTGGGGTGAGCAAAGCCCCGCAGTCAGCGCCTCTGCCACCGCTTGACGGGGCGATTGGTCTGCTTTGCGTGCAGCTCGGTAGATGTCGTAAATGGGTTCGGCCGCCTTTTCGTCAATCGGCCTTCGCCAAATCCGCTCCAGCGCCTTATCGAAACTTGGACGCAGGGAAGACAGTTCCACATCTGGATTGCTGGTCTCAGGAATGACAAGGCCAAGTCGCTCTGCCGGATTCGTAGGCGGCTCACAAGGCCATTCCACCGCTACCCGTTTGAGCAACAGCTTCGTGCCATCACGGGTGGGGTACATCTGCTTGCCATCCTGATCGTCCGGAAGGTGCTTGCCGTTGTAGACAGAAATCAATGGAGGCACACCACCCAGATCCACAAGCTTTTTGGGAGACGAACCGTTGATGCTGCTCGAATCCTGAACCTTTGCATTGACTTGTGACAGCAATCCGAGGTTGTCGAGACAGACCATGAATGTAAAGGTCATAGCCCGGCCAACTGGAGCCGATACCGTTCTGACTGCTGTAAAGACAGGTGGCCTTTGAACGGTTCGGTTGTTAAGGTCTTCGGTGAGGCGAATCGTGACAATCATCTGAGGCGGTTTGTCGCCGGGGGCAATCTCCGCGGCGGCGGTAACCGTAATCTTTGCCCAACCACTGGTGGCATACCCGCCACGAGCCAGTCTGATGGAACCCTGGGGATAGGAGCTGCGTCGCCCAATCTTGTGATTGCCATGGGGAGCGACATACATCCCGTGTCTGAACTGGGCCAGCTCGATTTGAACCAGTTGTTTCTTCGCATTAATCCAATGGATGTGTGGGGCTGACCAGATTGCGGCCACGCCAAATGGAAATGAGCGTCCCCGCTCATGATGGCCGTAGTCAGCCCCGACCAACCCCGACCGCAGGTCGTCTGGATCGACAGGGATCACAACGGCCTGATTCCGCCTCAGTGATTCCCTTTCTTTGCTGTCAAATCTATTTGCCTCGACTAGTTTTCCTATCTCCTCGAAGTCCAGAACGAAGTTGTAGTCTGTCCGTGAATCAAACTCCCGGTCTGTCGGCCGAGGCAGGATTCTCGAAACGGCTGCTTGCGATGCGGCAAGAAGTTGCTCGCTGTGGGCACTGGTAAAGCCGAGTGTTTCGACATCGTTAGTGAAGCCGGACGGGCCGGGACTGTCATCTGGAAGGACCTTGCCGAACTGCAGAGGCAAGCCCGTTAGATCTTGCAACGTCGCGGTGTATTGCGCTTTGGTCATGCGACGTTTGGTGTGATGCTGTCGCGGCTTCAATCGCGCCGCGCCTTTACGGACGACGTCGGCAGCCCAATCCATGAGCACGCCAACCTCGCCCACACTGGGCTGCGCGGACTTGGGTGGTGGCATAACACCGGCCTTGATCTGCTCGGCGACCTCAGACCAGGCCTCTAATCCTGAGCGTTTGACCGGCGAAGCAGACAATTGATCGATTCGAAAGTCGGCCTTTGCTTTTTCAGGCCCGTGGCAGTCGATACAGAATTGTTTCAACAGAGGCGCGACGTCGCGATCGAAATCTACAGTTTTCCCTTCTGCTCCTCGGGCCTGCCCACCCGCGAGCAGTACTGCGAGCAGCAAACCGGATGAGAGCCTTCGCCATCTGCATGTTGCAGGCGTCATGGGATTCTCGTGTGACCGGAGGGCGTCAAATCAAAGGCTCATCAACGACTGGCATGTCTTAACGAATACCCTTCGCTAACCATCAACTTAGCCCGGCCAATGTCCCCGTGGCGTCGCTGAACTTCGATGTCCTGACACCAATTCCCTGGAGCATGGTCAACAACACATTGGACAGTGGCGTCTTGTCATCGTTGTACAGCAGGTGTTGGCCCTGGCGAATACCAAGTTTTCTGCCGCCGGCCAGCAGAATCGGTAACTTGGTCGTGTTGTGTGCGCCACCGCCGCGTTCGAAGCCGTCTCCGTTGTTCATGCCGCTGCCGTAGAAGACCACGGTTCGGTCGAGCAGGCTCGAGTCCCCCTCACGCGCGGACTCAAGCTTCTCCAGGAGACCGGTCAACAACTCGATCTGGCGCTTGTCTACCTCCGCCATGCGCGCGAGGGTTTCTTCGCGACCGCTATGGTGTTGCAGATTGTGCCAGTTGTACTTCTTCCCAAGTTCCGGCCACTTGCCGCCCGGCCCTCCTTCAGCGCCCGTCATGAACGACACCACCCGCGTTGAATCAGTTTCCAACGCCAAGGCGACGAGACCATACATCGTCCGCAAGTACTCCGTTCGGTTGCGCTCTTCAGAAACATCAAACTCGATCCCGATACCGTTCGCGTCGAGTTTGGGCTTGGGTTTGTCGAGCCACTTGCGGTCGCGCTCGACAGACTGTTCGACATTGCGCACCGATTCCAGGTACTCGCGCAGTTTGTGCTGATCGTCTTTGCCCAGCCGGCGTTCCAATGCTTTTGCTTGTTCAAGGACCTGATCGAGCACGCTCTGGTTCAGCCGAAATCGGTGCAGTTGCGCCTGACGGGCCGCGGGAGTGTCAGGCACAAACAGACGGTTGAAGATTGCCTGGGGATCATTCATTGCTGGAATCGGATTGCCCAGCTCATTGAAAGAAATCGTCCAAGTCTTGAGCTGCGGGCCGGACCCATTCCGATGGCTCAGCACCATCGACTTGAAACGGGTGGCGCCGCCCATATCTCTGGCCGCGACCTGGTCAACGGAAATGGTGTTGCGATAGACAGCGCCGCCGGCGTAGAGATCGGCACCCGTGAGAAAAACGTCTGCGCCGTTGTGACCGTGCCGACCGGCATGATTCAGATGACACAGGCCACTCAACACCGACACATGTTCACGCAAGGGCTTCAGTGGTGACAAGATGGGTGACAACTCGAAGTCGCGTCCGTACCGCTTCGGATACCACTGTTCATTACAGACGCCGTTGGGCGTGTAGACGCACACCATTCGCGCCGGACTCTTCGAGATGGACGCGGCATTCGCACGTCGGGGGAGCATCGAATCGAGGAACGGTAGAGCGATGGCTGCTGTCGTTCCTCGCAGCATGGTGCGCCTGGAGATTGGCCGTGTTGCCATGTTACGTCTCCCTATCTCATACGAAAGGCGTCGCTGAGAACAATGTTCTCGATCATCGACCGCAGTCTGTAGCCGTCCCGTTTGGTGTTCCTGCGCAGGTCCTCGACGAGTGTCGCATCGGCAAGCGTGACGCGACGACCGAGCGCATAAGCCAGCAGTTTCTCTGCCAGTGAATCGAGGAATTCGTCCTCCGATTGAAGCAGGTACTTATTGACATCGGCTGGTCCGTTGATCTGTCTGCCATCTGCCAGCGTCCCAGCGGTCGTGACAGGGCTGCCTTGAATGGCTCGACGTTTCTTCGCGTGCCACTTTAACTCATGGGTGCGCTCGCGGCCGATCGGGTCGTACCCCTCGAATGCCATACCCCATGGATCGATCTTCGCGTGGCACGCCGCGCACGCGGAGTTTCGGCGATGCAGTTCGAGCAGTTTTGCCGTGGAGAGCTTGTCGGCCTCCGCAATGACTAGGTCTTCCAGGGTCCCTGCGTTGGGAGGCGGCGGAGGTGGCGGGTCGCCAAGCAGCGCGTCGAGCACAAACACGCCACGATTGACCGGCAATGTTCGGAAGCCATCTGAACCAATTGTCAGGATGCTTGCCTGTGTCAGCAGCCCTCCGGGGCGTTGTTCCGGCCTGAGTGCCACGCGTCGAAAGTGGTTTCCCCGGATGCCGGTGATCCCGTAGTGCCATGCCAGCCGTTCGTTCAGCATCGTGAAGTCGCTGTGGAGCAGGTTCAACACGCTCAGGTCATGACGCAGGATCTCTTCAAAGAAACGCTGCGTCTCAGCGATCATCGATGCTTCCAGCAGGGGATCGAATTCCGGGAACAGGTCCTGGTCCGGCTGCACCGTTGCGAGGTTGCGGAGCCCCAGCCACTGTCCCGTGAAGTTCTTGATGAGCGACTTGGATTTAGGATCGGCGAGCATGCGCGTCACCTGCTCCCTCAACGTCTTTGGTTGACTCAACTGACCCTTCGCCGCCAAGGCGAAAAGCGTGTCATCAGGCATGCTGCTCCACAGAAAGTACGACAGACGCGCCGCCAATTCGTAGTCATTCAGTTGACGTCGCTTTCCGTCTTGCGGATTGGGTTCAACCAGATAGAGAAAGTGCGGCGACGCCAGCACCGCAACCAGCGGCGCCTTCATCGCTCCCTCGAACGTCGCCCCCTCCTGGCGCTCGGCCAAGTACATGGCGACCATTGACTCGACTTCCGTATCCTCGGCAGGTCGTCGGAACGCCTTGGTCATGAAGCGACGCAAAATGCGTTCAGCACGCTGAGCCTCCGATTCGCCGATACGCGCTGGCAAGAAGATGCTGCGATGGGGGGCGGGTGGCCACTGTTCATAGAGCGGCCCTTCGATCTCGACCCACTCGATGTGCCCGCCCCACGGGATGCGATTCTTCTTGTCTCCCGCCTGGTAGGGAAACCCAATCTCGATGCCCCACGAACGCTGTTGCATCGACTGTTGGAGCGTCTGCCAGCCCTCGCGATAGAACAGGAAGTCGTGTGATTCATCCTTCGGTTCGAGCGTGGTGTCATGCAGCCGGACACGTTCGGGGTGCAGGAAGAAGTTCATCTGCGGCGAACGGCCGTCCCATCCGTCCGGCAGAAACGCCTGGCTCCGCACACGAATGCGGTAGAGGCCGGGATCGTGCATAAAGTGACGAACGATCAGGCGATGGGCGTTTTCGACATTGGTCCCACAACCGCCTGCACCGCGACTGACACGCACCGCGATGTCCTTAAAGTCCATGTAAGGAATCGGCGGGTTCGCGGTCATATCCCAGACCACATAGTCCTTCGTTTCTTTCGCGCCCTGACGAAACTCGTGCTTATGGATCCGCCCGTCAAACCGGCCCATGTCCTTTTCCGCCCGACGCGGTTTGATACGTTCCATCTCAGCGGCCAGGAATGCCTTGTGCGCCTCCCGTTCCCTTCGATCCCCGCTGGTCGGCACGTAAATGGCGCCTTGGCGATACAGCGGTTCGATGCGCCAGTGAACCCGCTTTAGCGGCTCATCAGGATCGGCGACCAGGGCATCAACGACCTGCTTCGCTGCGGCGAGATAGTTCTGGATGTGCAGGTCGGATACCAGGAGCCCGCTGCCGATGTTGTCGAGTCCATCGGTTGCGGTGTCCGTGGTGAATCGCGCGGTCGGGTCGAACCAGGGTCCCAGATGGAGGCCGGTCAAGTCGCGAATCGTGTTGCGGTACTCCGCGCGATTCAAACGCCGTATGACATGCTTGGCACCACGTTGCTGCGCCACCTTGCGGGCGTGTTGCAAGCGGTCGGTAATCCAGTCGATCACTGCTTGCTGCTCGATGGCTGTCGGTTGCGGCTTCTCTTTGGGCGGCATGTCGCCGACATTCAACTGATTGAGCACTTCCTGCCAGTGCTCCGCATCCTTGCCATTGACTATGTCCGGATCGAGTGTGTGCAGCGTCAGCTTGCCCTTCTGAGCTTTGGGGCCGTGGCAAGAGAAGCAGTACTCTTTCAGAATTGGCCGGACAGCCTTCTCGTAATCTCCCCTGACGTGGCTGGAACACAACAACAGAGAAACGGCGGCAAGCCAGAGAACGAAGCGTCGCGAATCACACTGGCTGTGATGCATGGAGAGTCAACTTCCGATGGGATGAGTCTCGACAATTGGCGTGAAACACTGTGACAAGACCATGGCCCGCGACCGCGAGTCCGTTGCAGCCAGTCACAATGTAAACGGTTGGAGAACTGGCTGCCCAAATCGTTACGTTATGACTACGAGGAATTGGCCTGATTCCGCCGGCGGTTACGAGCCTCTGTTCAGCGTTACCTGAGCCGGCGTCAAGCCAATTGCATGAGAGTGAACGGTCCCTGGAGAGTTCCATGCGACGGCCTCATATTCTCGCTGTTGTCCTCTTGATCGCATGTGCAAATCCAGGTGAGGCGGCCCCTGTTGACGCCGACCCAGTTGGGCAGCAACCCAGATCGCAGATCAATTACGAGACCGGCATTCGCCCGCTGCTGGCGAGGTACTGTTTTGAGTGTCACGGCCAAGAGAAACCCAAGGGTGATCTGCGCCTTGACCGCCTATCGCCTGATTGGTCGAACCTGGAGGCTGTCAGTCATTGGGTCGAAGTGCGGGACCAGTTGAATCTTGGCGAGATGCCGCCAAAGAAGGCGAAGCAGCCTGATGCCAAAGAGTTGGCACGCCTGGTGGATTGGGTGAGCACCGGCGTGAATAAGGCCCTGCGCAGCCACTCCGCTGAATCGAAGATCGTCTTTCGGAGGCTGACAAAGCAGCAGTACGGCAACTCGCTGCGCGACCTGCTCGGGATCACACTTCAGGATCTGGAATCAGACCTACCGGATGAACAGCGATCGGCCGAGGGTTTTGACAACAACGGCGAACTGCTGGTGACCTCTCCGTTCCATATCGAGATGTACCAGAAGATTGCGCGACGGGCGCTCGATGCCGCCATTGTCACCGGCGATGAACCGAAGGTCACTTGCAGCGTGCCGTCAGGTTCTCTGAAGTTCGAATACACCGTCGAAGTCAAGAAGGACGGCCGGAAGGAAAAGCGATTCAAGCACCTATGGCTCTACGACCACCCGGATAAGCCGAAGGAGTGGTATGAGACCGACAAGAACGGCCGTAAGGTGTTCAGGCGGCGTCATCCGATCGCGCTGTGCCGGGTCGGCGGAGGCGCACAGGGTTTGGATGAGGGTGGTGTCGTGCTGTCGCGTTCCTACGGCGTGAACCCGATCAGCCAACGTCGGGACTTCGGGCCCTTGTGGTTTGACTGCTCCAGGTTTCCCTATTCCGGGACGTTCCAGGTCAAGATCACCGCCGGAGCGACCATCCCCGACAACGCCCCCAATCCCACGCTTGTCGTCTACCTGGGATACGACACCGAGATGATGCATCGGGCGGAGGTCGGCCGCGTCGAGCTCACCAATTCGACGGACGACCTTAAACAGTTCGTATTCACCGGGCACCTGGACAACTTTCCGATGCCCAAGCCGGGCAAGATCACCAAGCAGAGCGGATTGATTCTGACCATCAGCTCGCTGTACCCGACACCTCAGAAGCGAGGCGATTGGGCTGAGCCGACCATCCTGGTCAAGAATTTCGAGTTCACGGCGCCGTTTCACGAGGTGTGGCCGCCGCGTTCGCACACGAAGCTCCTGCCACCGAAACCGGCCGACGTGCCGGAGCAGGTTTATGTGCGCCAGGTGGTCGAACGATTCATGAAACGAGCTTTCCGTCGGCCGGTGAAGAAGGCGGAACTGGATCGCATGATGAAGTTGTATGCGTCGAATCGCAGTCGCTACGGATCGATCGAGGCGGCAATCAAAGTCCCACTCACCGCTGTTCTGTGTTCGCCTTCGTTTCTTTATCTCTCAGAGCCATACACGAACTCAGGAGCAGTGCCCACATCCCGTGCACTGAACGACTTCGAGTTGGCCAGCCGGTTGAGCTATTTCCTTTGGAATACGACGCCGGACGCCAAGCTCTTACAGCTCGCCGACGCCGGACGATTGGGCGACGAGCGTACGTTGCGAGCGCAGGTCAAGCGGATGCTCGCGGACCCGAAGGCCTGGCACTTTGTACGGGCTTTCACAGATCAATGGCTGAAGGTCGAGCAAATCGACAACATCGCCATCAACGCCCTCTACTACCGAGACTTCAACAACCGCTACCAGAAGCGAGACTTCAAGAACGAAGTCTACCAGTTTGTCGGACATGTCCTGCTGAATGATCGCAGTTGTCTGGACTTTGTCGATTCAGACTATCTCGTTCTCAACCACCGCCTCGCTCATTACTATCAGATCCCCGGCATGAGTCAGCGCAGCGGCTTTCAAAAGGTCGTGTTGCCGAAGGACTCCGACCGGGGCGGTCTGTTGACCATGGTCGCTCCGCTGATGGTCACCACGCCCAGCGGCGAGGAGACCAGCATCGTGAAGCGGGCCGTCTACTTCATGGACCGATTGATGGGGACGCCGCCTCCTCCACCGCCGCCGAACGTGCCGGATTTCAACGAGCAGCAGATCGACGAGTCCTTGCCGGTCAAGCAAAAGCTGGAGTTTCACCGCACGAAAACCGCCTGTGCCAATTGTCATCGGAAGATCGATGCCTGGGGCGTCTTGTTCGAGTCATACGACGCCGTCGGTCGGCAGCGCAGTCAGTATTTCGCTGAACGCATCAAGGAGGACAAGGGCCGCAAGCGGATCGAGGTTTACCATGGAGCGAAGATTGATGATGGCGCGGAGTTGCCGGACGGCACGCGCATCACGGGCGTGAAGGCGCTGAAGGATTACGTGCTCCGAAAACGGAAGGAAGTCTTCCTGAAGAACGTCGCCTCCAAGCTGCTCAGTTACGCGTTGGGCCGTTCCCTTTCGTTGACCGATGAGCCACTGGTCGATGAGCTCGCCCAGACGCTGGCCAAGAACGACTACCGGGCTCATGCCCTGATTGAGGCAATCGTTACCAGTAAGGCGTTCAGGTCAAAATAGAGGGCACTGCCTAAGGACTGCACCATGAAGAAGAGCTGGCATTTGAGCAGGAGGACCATGCTGAAAGGTGTGGGCGTCAGCATGGCCCTGCCCTGGTTTGAAGCCATGTCGTGGGCCGGCGACGGCAAGACGAAGACGCCTCCCAAACGGCTCTTCTGCATGTACATCCCTTACGGCACTTGCACGCCCCAGAACAAGCCGGAGTTCGACATCTATCCGACCGGCAGCGGCCGTGACTTCAAGCTGTCGCCCATTCTGGCGTCCCTAGGTCCGTACCAGAAAAAGATGAGCATCTTCAAGCACCACTCCCATGTGCGCTCACGCAGTCTGAATGCTCACTTCGCGGCTGATATCTGGCTGACCGGCGCCGATATCCGACGGTCCTACCAGCAGCAGGTGTCGATCGATCAACTCCTGGCGGAAAAGATCGGACTACAGACCCGTTACCCCTCCCTGGTGCTCTCCTCCGAAGGCGGGACCGGCACACGAGGCGCGACCCGCACAGTCTCGTTCAGCAAGAGCGGGTCGCCCGTGCCGGCATTGAACAATCCGCGGTTTGTCTTTCAACGTCTGTTTGCCGAAGACAGCTCGGAGGCGTTGAAAAGGAACCAGGACGGGATCGATGAAGGACGCAGCATTCTCGATGCGGTCCTGGAGAGTTCAAAGGATTTACGCCGACACCTTGGAAAGCATGACCAAGCAAAGCTTGATGAGTACATGACGTCGGTGCGGGAAGTCGAAAGACGGATCGACGTCGCCGAACAATGGCTGAATGTCCCGAAACCGAAAGTCGATGCAAGTGATCTGAACCTGGACGTGTCGCCGGACGTTCCCGAGGCGTATGTGGACACGATGCTCCACCTGACTTTCCTGGCGCTCCAGACGGATTCCACGCGCGTGGTCACGTACCAGATGGGCGCCGAGCAGGCCGACAAAGCCACGCGATTCCCGATCACCGCCTGCGGGCTGAAGAAGGACGCACACAACGTCGGGCATCACGGTGAAGAAAAGGGTGAATGGGAGGCGTTCCGCACGTGGGAGACCTGGCGCGCCGAACGCCTGGCGAAGTTCCTCAAACGCATGGACGAAGCCCGTGAAGGGGACGGCTCCTTACTCGATTACTCGATGGTCCTTTACGGAGCCGGCAGCAGTAGTCCGCACGACCATGTCAACACCCCCAACATCTTGCTCGGCGGTGAGAAGATCGGCTTGAGACAGGGACGCTTTTACAATCCCGAGCCGTCGGCCAACTCGAAGGGGATCGAGAACCGGGCCAACAGACACTCGACCTGGGATCCGGAGAGAGAGCAACCGTTGTGCCGCGTCTTCCGAACGATGCTGGATTGCTTCGATGTCGAAGCTCCTCATCTAACGGATAGCCGAGGGTTGGTCTCAGAACTCCGCGCATGATGCAATAGGTTAACTGCCTATTCCATGAACTTGGTCGCGGAGCGTCAGCAGGAATTGAGCATGCCGCTCCAACAGTTCAAGGCGCGGCGAGGGCCGGGAACAGCCTCTTTATTGAGTTGGGCATTGGGGAGTCAACGGCCTTCGTTGATCGTTGAAGATAAGCGCACTTGCCGGAAAGGACTTGATGTGAAACGTTTTCTCATATGGTCACTCTTGCTAGGGGGACTTCTTGTTTCGGGGGTCCACGCGGAATCTGACCCACGCATCGTCCGGCCTTCGGGCGTCAATGAGTTGGCCTACCTGAAACTCGAGGCCGAGGGAGACGACAAGGGGCCCGCTTGGATGGTGGTGAGGCT
Organism: Phycisphaeraceae bacterium; assembly: GCA_028284155.1. Classification (GTDB taxonomy): domain Bacteria; phylum Planctomycetota; class Phycisphaerae; order Phycisphaerales; family Phycisphaeraceae; genus JANQSF01. The sequence continues at coordinate 40,336 of JANQSF010000080.1, read as the reverse complement.
GCGCGAAGGCCGGGGCGCGGGAGCCTGGCTGCCCCTGTATGCGCCTGCGGTGGATGCGAGCGGGCTCCGCCTCATCGGCGGCAAGCTGAGCGGTGCCGTGATGGACCAGGGACCCGCGCACAAGCCGGGAATCCGATTTGTCTACACACTCGACGCCAAAATCGATGGCGGCCGGATCACAGGGAGTTGGACTCGCACGAAAACCGATCCGGGCATCAAGTTCCACGACCGCTGGTCGCCGGTACTCGAACCCGCGTCGGGCACTCTGGTCGGCGAACTGCGTTCGTCGGAGACCCTTAAAAAGGAGCAGGACTTCACGCAGAGCGCGGACTGGGCGACCTGGTTGGGTCCGAACGGCGATCGCTCGGCCGCGGAAACCGATGTGCAATTGATCGATGATCCTTCAAGGGCCCGGCCGGTGTGGAAGAGCGAGGGCCTCATATCCGCCGCGCCCGGTCGCGCCAACGACATCCCGCGGCACGGGGTCAAGTCGCTGTACAACACGCCGTCGGGCGGCGGAGCGACGCCGATCGTGGCTGAGGGGAAAGTATTCCTGAACTTCTACCTGCCATCCGGAGACGCCTACGACAAGAACGCCGCGAAGATCTACACGGAACAGCTCAGCCGGGAAACGAACCAAGGGTTCTTCAGGGACAACAAGCTGCCCACGCTCGTGCCCTTGAAGGTCGCGGCTGATGATGTCGTGATCGCCGTGGATGCGGCGACCGGGGCGTTGATCTGGCGCACCACTTTCCCCGGTGGCGGCGCGAATCACACGAGCCACAAGAATGACCTCAACAACCTGAGCGTGGTGGTCGCGGACCGGCGCGTATACGCCATCGGTTCGACCATGCGCCTTCGGTGTCTCGATTCACATTCGGGCGAGCTTCTCTGGGAACAACCGTTAGGTCCCGTCACCACCGAATTGGAGAAGCAGCGGGACGAAGGCGTTCAGACCGGCAAGTGGATCAAGAAGCGCAACCGAGATTGGGGCTCGTCGCCGATCGTGCTGGACGGCATGGTGATCAGCGCCGACATGAGCCAGGGCGTCGTCGCCTTCGACGCCAAGAGCGGCGAGCAGCGCTGGCGGACGGAAAAGGTCGCGTGGAAGAACTCCCATCCGCACGTGTGGACCGGCAGTGGAACGTCTTGCCTGATTGTCGTCGGCCTGTACAAGATGAGTTGTCTCAACGCCGCCGACGGTTCAGTGCGGTGGTCGATCCCCGCCAATGCTTACCGCGGCGTCACCGTCTCCGGCAACCTGCTGGCGTATCGGGATGATGTCGGACCGCCCGACACAGAGGATCGCAATCCGCAGCAGGCCAAAGACCCAGCCAACCGGGTCTGTGTGGTCATGGAGCTCGGGCTGGATCAACCGAAATTACTCTGGCATATGAAGTGGAATCTGATCGAGAACGGGCAGAAGGTGAAAGGGCAGTACAGCGACTACGTGCGACCCCAGATCGATGGCGGGCGACTGTATCTCAGCGGCGCTCAGTGGACGGATTGTTTTGATACTCGGACTGGGAAGAAGCTCGCTCACCTCAAAGCGCAAGGCGGGGTGTTCAACGCCGGGCATCTGCTGATTGCGCACGGTCGTCTGTTCAGCGTGGTCGACGGCAAGCACGGCACGACGAGGATGGCGATGTACACCACCGACCCGAAAGACTTCCGGCCCACAGGCCCCGACGCGGTCTGGGTGCCCCCGCATCCCAACACCACCAGCTACGGGCCGTGCATGTTGCACCCCGTCGTGGACGGCCGAATCTTCATTCGCGGTCACGACGCAATCTACTGCTACGACCTGCGGGTCATTGATTGATCACTTCCGCTTGACCGGTCACAGCCACGGTCTTCGGGGCGTCGTAACCGTGCGGAACGCACTTACAATCTTGAGTAGGACGTCCCCCGGTTCGTTGTGTGACGAGGTCTGCGACATGTCCATCCTTGGAACAGGTGCTCGGGCTGTTTGCAACCCGTCGGATCATGCTTTTTCGCGTCGGTTGTTTCTACAAGGCGCAGTGGGTGGCGGCCTGGCGTTTGGTGGATGGAATCGCGTGTTTGCCGAGGACACAGCAGCCGCGGTCAAGCGCGATCAGAAGCACGTCATCCTGGTCTTCATGAGTGGTGGGCCCAGCCAGTTCGAGACGTGGGACCCCAAACCAGGTCGGCCGACGGGTGGGCCGCACTTGTCGATCCCAACGTCCGTTCCCGGCGTGCACATTGACGAATACATGCCCAACCTGGCTCGCCTTGCCAATCGCATGGTGACGGTTCGCAGTATGACCAGCAAGATTGGCGATCACACTGATGGCGCGTTCCTGGCACAGACCAGCTATGCGCCCAGCCAGATCGTCGCACCGCCGCCTCATTGGTTGAGTATCTGTAAGCACCAGTTGCCCTCGCCGGACAACGACATCCCCGCATACGTCAACATCGGTAAAGAAGGCGCGGCGCTGGCCGTGCCTGGCGCGGGCTACTTGGGGCCGAAGTATGACGGTCTGTATTGCCCCGGAGGGGGCGAGCCTCCGCAGGACTTGCCCAAGAACGTATCGGAGCAGGAATTGGCCGCCATGCGCAAGCGGGAGGAGATGAGGCAGGCGATCAGCAAGCGTTTCGCCAGTGGGCGCGACGCGCGCCTGACCGATGCCCATGACAGCGCATTTACCCGGATGCAGCGCCTGCTCGCGCAGAGTGACCTGTTCGACATCTCCAAGGAGAAGGAGGAAGATCGTCGGCGCTACGGCGACAGTCGGCTCGGGCGCGACTGCCTGATGGCCCGGCGGCTGGTCGAGAAGGGAGTCTCATTCGTCCGCGTCCAACACCAGAACGGTCTGGCTTGGGACAAGCACCGACGGGCATTTGACAGCCAACGGCACATCACCAGCGAATTCGATGTCGCCGTCGGAGCGCTGATCGACGACCTGATCGATAGCGGCCTCTGGCGGGATACCCTTGTCGTGTTGATGGGAGAGTTTGGCAGAACGCCCACGATCCAGGGTCAGGGCACGCCGGGGCGCAACCACTGGACCAAGAGTTGGTCGCTGTCTTTCGGCGGATGCGGCCTTCAGGAAGGGGCCGTCATCGGCTCTACGAACGAGAACGGCACGGACGTCAAGGACCGGCCGGTGACGATCCCCGACCTGTTCTGCACCTTCTACCGTGCATTGGGGATGGATCCACACAAAGAACTGCACTTTCAAGGGCGTCCTATTCCGCTGGTCGAGGACAAGAAAGGCAAGCCCATGACGGAGGTGCTTTAAGTCATGGCTGATCCGATTAAACTCGCCAAATCCGACAAGACGCTATTCGTCGATGACGGCGAAAACCGCGGACCGATGACGGTCAAGCGGGTGCGTTTCCACCCGACGCGGCCGTTCGTCATGGCGCAGGTCGTTGACCGTCGGCTCGCGATGTGGGATATCGAGGCGGAGCCACAGGAACTCAAGAGAAAGAAGGGCAAGTTCGTCGTCGGCCAACTCGTGACCCCACATGACGCCGGCTGGGTGCGCGGGTTCGACGTGCATCCGAAGGGTGGTAGCGTGGTGACGGCCGGATCGGACCGTCGCCTCAAACTGTGGCGGTTCGCCGCCGAAGCCTTTGACACGAAGCCGATGGCGGACGTGGCTGGTCATGACGGCTGGTGCGAAGCGGCGTCGTTTTCGCCCGATGGTTCGCGCATCGCCACGGGTGGCGGCCGCGATTTCGTCATTCGCATTTGGGACGGGGCCTCGCTGAAACCGGTCAAGACAATCGTCGGCCACGCCAACTACCTCCGGGACGTGATCTGGTCACGGGACGGTAAACACATCATCAGCGGCGCCGAAGACGGCAAGATTCTGGTCATCGACTCGTCGAGCTACAAGACCGTCCAGACGATCACCTTTGGCGAAACGAACGATCAACAGGGTCAGAACCCGAAGTACAGCGGCGTCTATCGTCTTGCCATCAGCAGCGATGACCGCTTCCTCGCCGTCGCGGGCGGACAGCGAACGCGCGTTTACGACTTGGAAAAGGGTGTACCGGTCGCAGAGGCGCAACGCGTCAGTTCGCAGGCCGTATTCCATCACAGCGCGGCGATCTTTGCGGCCGGCGAGAGTGAGCTAAAGGTGTGGCGGTACGAGTCTGGCAAACTTGTCCCGCCTAAGCCAGACAACAAGGGCAAACCCGGCCGAGTCGGCGACGTCCCCGGTAAGTCGATCGGATCGATCAAACGCGGCGAGTACTCGCAGGGATTGGCCTTCTCCCCTGATGGAAACACGCTCGCGGCCGGGAAGTCAGATGGCAGTGTCGAACTGTGGGGTCTGGTGTGAAGAGGCGGCTCATGCGTCGATTGGCAGCCATCCTGTTTGCGTTGGCGTGCTGGGCGTCAGTCGTCCGCGCTGAAAGTGCCTCGACGCACGACGCGGCGTTCAGCAAGGCGATCGATGCCCGGATCGACGCGGTCTTGAAGGACAAGTCGATCAAGTCAAGCAAACGCGCCGAGCAGCATGAACTGCTCCGCCGTATCTATCTTGACCTGATCGGCCGAACACCGACACCGGACGAGTCGTCAGCCTATCTCAGTGATTCAGACCCCGACAAGCACCATAAGCTGATCGACGCGCTGCTGACCGATCCGGAGATGCCCGTCCACTGGCGCGGCGTGATCAATCACTGGCTCAACGGCATGCTGCCGGAGAAGCCACCGTTTCAGGACCGCTTTCTTGAGTACCTCCAGACATCACTTGAACAGAACAAGCCCTGGGACCGGATCGCACGCGAATTGCTTTCGCCTGGCCACGAGGATGAATCGGTGCGCAACGCGGCGCTATTCATCTCCAGTCGCTTGAAGGGTGACAAACAGGAGCAATTGGACAACATCACGACCGCCGTCGCGAGTGTCTTTTTCGGCGTGCAGCTTCAGTGCGCCAAGTGTCATGACCACCCCTTCGTTCTCGACTGGACGCAGGAGCACTACTACGGCCTCGCGGCCTTCTTCAGCCGAACGGAGCAGTTCAAGTACAAAGACGCGTCCGTGCTGAGCGAGCGGGCGGAGGGGGAACTGACCTTTGTCACGACGGAGAAACAGGAGAAGACCGCTCGGTTGATGTTCCTCGACGGCAAGGTGATCGAGGAGCCGGACCTCGGCAAGGACGTGAAGGATCGCTACCTCCATGTCAAGGGGCAGGGTGGCAAGCCGGGCGTGCCGAAGTTCAGCCGACGGGGCGCGCTGGTCGATTACGCCATCGGGGGCAAGACGCCGTACCTGCAGCGGTCGATCGCCAACCGCATCTGGAAGAAACTGATGGGTCGCGGCCTGGTCGAACCGGTTGATCAGATGCACCCGCAGAATCCGCCGACACACCCTGCCCTGCTCAATCTCCTGGCGGAGGACACGCAGAAGCACGGATTCGATCTGCGCCGACTCATCAGCGGGATCATGCACAGCGAAACTTACCTGCGCTCGACGCGCTGGCGGGGCGACAGCGATCGGCCGGATAACGCCCTGTACGCCGTTGCCGTTCTCAAGCCGCTCACCCCCAACCAGCTCGCGCATTCGCTCGGGATCGCGACAGGCCATCTCGACCAGTTGCAGGCCAAGTATGAGCGTGAGAAGTCGAAACGGAAACTTCCGACCGTGACGCGCGCCGTGACACGCGCGCTCTTTGAGCGGGAGCGAGACTTCGACAGCTTCCAAAAGCGCTTTGAGAGCGGCGGGGCCCGATTCCAGGCCAACGCATCGCAAGCACTGTTCCTGACGTATAACGATACCACGCAACGCATGCTGCGCCCGGCAGGCGACAACCTCGTGGCGCGATTGACGAAGCTCGAAGACTCGGAGCAGCGCATCCGCGCGGCGTATCTCGCGGTGTTCAGCCGACAACCGGACGACCAGGAGTTGTCCGACCTGAAGGGCGCCGCGTCAGGCGAGGACAACACAGAGCTGCAACGGAGCTGCCAGGACCTGGTCTGGACCCTGATCGCCAGCGCCGAGTTCAGATTCAATCACTGATCGAGATTCCGAACAGTGACGGCTGAAGATCCAAGCCCTGCATCACTACCACCGAAAACGTGGTAGAAGTGCGAATCCATGCGAATAAACGCGATGCCACGCGAAAGCTTGACGAGCGACTGGACTTGCGTATCCTGCTCCATCAACAAGGTTTGCTGAGCTGTCGGTGAAGTATTGACTTCCTGCTGTTACCGCTAAGTTGCTGGTTCGAGTCCAGCTCGGGGAGTTTCACCTCTACTTCGCTCAGCAATTTACATTGCTTAGGGTAATGAGTGAATTGTGGTATTCGACCACATTCGTGGTGGTAATGCCACTCTTTCGCAGTTGACGGTCTGCGACCATTCCGCTCTATCTTTCGACGTATGTGGCCGTTGGAACATCGGGTCGAACGGAAGCATGAGTTGGGGAGTGCCGCTACCTTGTACGATTGCCTTTTCGCGTTGCAGATAGCCCTATTCTGTTGAGACCATTGTCTCGTCTCGTCGCAGGGCATTGCGGAGCGTGTGCCACGGCAATGTCGCGCACTTGACACGGATCGGGAACTTCCTGACACCCTCTAGTGCTAAGAGTTCCTTTGGGATGTCTGTATTCGCCGGTTCCGTTGAACCGCCTGTGAGCAAGTTGTGAAATGTGTCAAACAACGCCAATGTGCGTTGTGTCGATTGGCCAACAACGGCGTCGGTCATCATGGATGCCGACGCCATGCAGATGGCGCAGCCCTGACCAGTGAAAGAAACATCCGTCAGGCGATCATTATCGAGACGAATGAATACACGCACATGATCGCCACAAAGCGGGTTGGCGCCTTCAGCCTCCGCATCTGAATCGGACATTTCACGGAAGCGATGCGGCCGTCGACTGTGGTCCAGCAACAACGACTGATAGAGGTCTCTCAGGTCGTCGGATGGCGCTGTCACTGGAACATCTCCCTCGCTGATTCAATCCCCGTGATCAGGGCGTCGAGATCGGATTGGCTGTTATAGAAGGCTAGCGACGCCCGGGTTGTCGCGGGAACACCGAATCGTCGCATCAGTGGTTGGGCACAGTGATGACCGGCCCGCGTGGCAACGCCGTGTGCGTCAAGCACGGTCGCCACGTCATGCGGGTGCACGCCGTCCAGCACGAACGACAAGACAGCGGCCTTGTGGTCGGCGGTACCGATTAATCGCAAGCCGGGTAACGCCTGGAGTCGGGCTGTTGCATAAGCCAACAAGCTCTGCTCTTGCTTCGCGATGTGCTCGTACCCGACCGACCGGAGGTAGCCCAGCGCAGCGGCGAGTCCGACCGCGCCGGCGATATGAGGCGTGCCTGCCTCGAATCGGGCCGGTGCGTCTTTGAATGTCGTGCCTTCCCAGGTGACGGATTGAATCATGTCCCCGCCGCCTTGGTATGGCGGCATCGCGTTAAGCAACTCGGCCTTGCCAAACAGCACACCGATACCGGTTGGGCCAAATGTCTTATGGCCCGATAGGGTATAGAAATCGCAGTCGAGGTCCTGCAAGTCGACGGGCATGTGCGGTACGGCCTGAGCGCCGTCGACGAGTACGGCCGCCCCGGTCTGCCGTGTCATTTTGATTATGGTCTTGACCGGGTTGATCGTGCCGAGCACATTCGAAACGTGTGTTACCGCGACCAGGCGGGTGCGCGGGTTCAGCAATCGCTCAAAGGCTTCGAGATCGATCTGGCCGTCGTTGTCGATCGGCACGACCCGCAAACGTACTCCGATCATGTCGCCGACAATCTGCCACGGAACGATGTTTGCGTGATGCTCCATTTCCGTGACGATGACCTCGTCACCGGATGTGGCCCTTGGTCGCAGATACGATTGAGCAACTAGATTGATCGCTTCGGTCGTGCCGCGGACAAACACGATTTCTCGTGTGTCATTGGCGTTCAGATGCTCCCGCACATCCGCTCTGGCTCCTTCGTACAGATCCGTCGCCTCTTGCGCAAGTCGGTGCAATCCACGATGAACGTTTGCGTTCGTTTCTCGATAGAAAGCGTCAATGGCCTCAATCACCGCGTTCGGTTTCTGGGTTGTCGCCGCGCTGTCCAGATAAGCCAGCGGCTTGCCATGTACTACACGGCCAAGGAGTGGGAAGTCGTCCCGTTGAAGGCCTCGGTTGATGTCCGTGGCGGTTTGCATGTTCTGGAAGTACCCCGTTTAAACGAGAGGTCATTGTGGGGGTGCGTTGTCTACTCAATGAACAGTGTCAGGAGCATCCGGGTGGCGGATTCGGCAATGACAGAGTGAGGTGCCTGTGCCGGCATGACCAAGAAATCGTTGACGCCGAGCGCGTGTTCCTTTCCGTTGACTAGCAGTTGAACTCGACCGTCGAGCACGTGTACAGAGGCGGCGTAGGCGGAAGTATGCTCGCTGAGTTCCTGCCCGGCATCGAGGGCAAACAACAGGACCTTCGCGCCGCGTGTTTCCATCAGCGGTTTGCTGACGATCCCATCGGGCTCGACAGTCACCAATTCCAGAAGGTTGGCCTGGCCGGTGGACTGCGTTGAGAACAGGCAAGTAGCCATGCGATGGTGTCTCCGTGCATACAAGAGAGGTACGTTACTGATTGATTCGATGAACTTGCAAGTCGATCGGTTCAGGTCAAGTGGGTTCGGTGGATTCGGTGGATTCGCAGAGCGGGGTCGCGGGGTTCTGATCATCGAGTATTTCGGCGATGGTTGTCTGGGCGAAGGCCTGTTCGACGCGGGCAATGGCGTCGTCAAGCCGCCGGTGAAGAGCGCACAGATTGGTCCCGTGGCTCCCGATTGCCAGCGGGCACGACCTGATCCGTTCGACTGGGTCGATGGCATTGACCACATCCAGCACACTTACCTGTGAGGTGCTGCGGGCGAGTGAGAACCCACCGCGTGCGCCTCGCTGTCCGCGCACCAATCCGGCTCGCGTCAGCAACCGCATGACCTTGCGCAAGTAGTCGAGGGGAACTTGCGTCCTGGCCGCGATTTGCTGGGCTGTGAGCGGGTGATCGGGCTCCTGGGCGAGCGCGGCAACCGCCCGAAGGGCGTACTCCGCGGTCTGTGAAATGACGGATGGCATGCCAGCGCTCCCTTGGTACGGCTCCGAAATTGTGCCGGCTCAGTGCTTTTCGTAACACCATGTTATATAGGGTCTTGTTGTCAGCTTGGGTCCGTAAGGGCACTTTTTTATCCACAAATCGAGAATTTAAGACAAATCGACCGATTTATCCATTATATTCACGTGTGTCATGCTGGCTCGGGCCTGTTTGGCCGCGTCGGTGGAGGCCTCTGGTGCGTGGAGCACCCGTGACAAACTTCATCCCGGCGTTAGCCCATGTCGGATGAACGGATTCAGATTGAAGTTCCCGATGAAGCCTATTGGCGTCGCCAGGTCCGTTGCCAAGACGCTTGTCCTGTACACACCGACGCCCGGGGATATGTGCGAGCCATCGCTCGTGGCGATGACGAGTCGGCTTATCTGATCGCCCGCGGCCCCAATCCACTTGCAAGCATTTGTGGACGTGTGTGTGGTGCGCCGTGTGAGGCCGCTTGCCGGCGTGGCAACCTGGATGAGCCCGTTTCCATCCGCGCACTGAAGCGGTTCGTTACGGAGCGACACGGGACGGAGGCGCGCCGGTTCCGTCCACTGGACCTTCTCAAACGTGTCCTGAATGCGCCGGATCGTGAATGTGCCGGTGAGGAAGAACTCACCAGTCTAAGACGATTGCTTACCCGCCTGGATGCGCCGGATCGGGACGGTCCGCGCGTCGCCATCGTCGGCTCTGGGCCGGCGGGCCTCGCGGCAGCGCACGACTTGGCGTTGCTCGGTTACCGCCCGATCGTTTTCGAACTGGAGCCCGTGCCGGCCGGCATGCTGGCCGTCGGTATCCCCGCCTATCGCCTGCCGCGCGATCTGATCAAGGCCGAGGTGGAGGTCATCGAAGCGCTCGGTGTCGAGTTTCGCTGTGGCGTGGAGGTGGGCAAGGATGTTGAGTTTGAGCAAATCCGTCACGATCACGAGGCGACGGTCATTGCGGTAGGCGCAAAGCGGTCTCGCCAGTTGGAGATTCCCGGCGCTGAAGGCCCAGACGTTCTCGGCGGCATCGAGTTTCTGCGAGACGTCGCGCTGGGACGACCTGTCAAACTCGGTCGGCGAGTCGTCGTCGTGGGTGGCGGCAATGTGGCGTACGACGTCACGCGGTCGGTCATTCGGCAATCGGGGATCGATGTCTCGCGCACGGTGTTGCGGCAGACATCGGGGACGCGGGTGAGTCTTGTTTCGCTGGAGAGCCTGGAAGAGTTGCCGGCGGACGACGCGGAGATCATCGAGGGTGACGAAGAAGGCGTGGTCCGACACCACCGGTGGGGGCCGGAGCAAATCCTGCGTGACGACGAAGGGCGGGTCACCGGAGTGCGGTTCAAACGGGTCACGCGCGTCTTCGACGAAAAAGGCCGATTCAATCCACAGTTTGACGAGACTCAGACGCGCACCATCGAGGCGGACACCGTCCTGTGGTCAATCGGACAGCGGCCGGACCTCTCGTTTGTGCCGGAGGATAGTGACGTCCACAAGACGGATCGTGGGCTGCTTGATTGCGATCCTGAAAACCTAACGACGAGCGCGCCCGACGTGTTCGTCGCCGGTGACATCGCTTATGGCCCGCGTCTGCTGATCGATGCCGTTGCCAGCGGCAAGAAGGTGGCGCGACGCGTGCATGAGTTTCTCAGCGGGGAACGGTTGGCACACACGCAGACCGTGTTGCATCTGCCGCTGCTCGACTATCGCCGCGAGGCGGATTACGAAAAGCACGCACGCGTCGGTATTCCTCAGGTCGAAGCGGCTGAGCGTGTTCGGGCGCAGGACGCGGTCGTCGAGTCGGGCTATTCAGTGGAAATGGCTCGATGCGAGGCTGGTCGATGTCTCGATTGCGGGGTCAACACCATCTTCGACTCCGACAAGTGCGTGTTGTGCGGTGGTTGTGCCGACGTGTGCCCGGAGTTGTGTCTGAGACTGGTGTCGTTGAGTGATCTGGACGGTGGTGAGTCACTGCGGGCGCTGTTGAACGACCGTGTTGACCCCGACGAGATTCAGAATACGTCGGCGATCATCAAGGATGAGTCGACCTGTATCCGTTGCGCGCTCTGCGCCGAGCGATGCCCGGTGGACGCGATCACCATGGAGCGGATGACTTGTTCCGGCAACTGGGAGCCGGTGACTGTTGCGTCGTGATGGATGTGTGATTGCGAGGCGGCGTCACCCCGATGGGAATCGACCATGTCCGACTCACCACCCGAAACTCAAACTGCTGAGTCGCTCGAGGCTAGTCCGCGATTCGCGCCCGCTGAGAGTCGGCGCGACTGGCTGGGGCTGGTGGCGATCTGTTCGGCGTTGGGGACGTTTGTCGTCGCCCTCATCGGCGCGCTCCGACTGCCCATGCCGTCAGTCTTTCCCGAGTCCCAATCGCGCATGAAACTGGGCAAGCCGGACGCGTTTCCGCTCGGGTCGACAACCAACCTGAAAGAGGCAAGTGTCTGGATCGTACGCGAGGAGGACGGCGGGATGTACGCGTTGTCTGCCGTTTGCACGCATCTCGGTTGCGTGGCCATGCGTGAGGAGGACGGGAGTTTTCTGTGTCCCTGTCACGGGTCGGTGTTCGAGGCGGACGGCGCGGTGGTCGCCGGGCCGGCCCCCGGCGGGTTGCCGTGGTTGGAATTGAGCGTGTCGGCAGACGGCCAGATCGTGGTGGACAAGACGCGGACTGTTGCGCCGGGAACCCGTCTCATGCTGGAGACGAAACCTGTGTGAACAGGGTTCGATCATCGGAGCACGCGATGCCTGATGCACCCACAAAACCACCCGCTCAGCAGGACGAGACGCGGCGGGAGCGCGTCGGCGGTGAGGGCCGCCATGAGCGGCGAGCAGGCGACCCCGGGGCCATCCGCGACTACACGCGGAATCTCCTGCGTGCGCCGCGCGCGATCCGAGATTCGATCGTCCGGCACGGCGCCCCGACATCCGACCGCGCTCGTTCGCAGACGGTCACAAGCAACTTCTTCCTGCACATCCTGTCCGTACGCATCCACCTTCATTCGCTGCGTTTCTCAACGACGCTCGGGTTGGGCGTGATCACGATGGTGCTCTTCATCATCCTGGTCATCACGGGCGTGCTGCTGATGATCTATTACAAGCCGGATGTCAACGAGGCTTACAACTCGATGCAGGACATCATGTACGTCGTCCCGACGGGGCGATTCATGCGCAATATCCATCGTTGGTCGGCACACGGGATGGTTGCCTGCGTCATCCTGCATATGGCCCGCGTGTTCTACACGTCTGCTTACAAGAAGCCACGAGAGATCAACTGGGTGTTGGGGATGATGTTGTTCGTCCTCACACTGTTCCTCAGTTTTACGGGCTATCTGCTGCCGTGGGATCAATTGGCGTTCTGGGCGATCACCATCGGCGCCAACATCGCTCAATCGCCACGCGAGATCACCGATGCGCTAGGCATTACTCAGTCGTTCGACGTGGGGGGGGCTCAAAAGGAGTTGCTGTTGGGAGCGCACTATGTGGGGCAGGAGGCGCTGACACGCTTCTACGTGCTGCATTGTGTGGTACTCCCGCTAGCCACGGCGCTTGTGATCGCCCTGCACTTCTGGCGAATCCGTAAGGACGGCGGTCTGGCACGCCCCGCGGAACGGATCCCCGCGACGCCGCCGGGGGAACGCAAGGCGGCGGGCTCGAGCAAGACATGGGGGTTGATGGCGGTCGTTCCGGGCAAGACGCCGGCGGTCGACAAGGAACTGGCGAACACCGTGCCGGCTTATCCCAACGCCCTTTATGCGATCGCTGCGCTGTCGATGTTGACCGTGATGGTGATGTTGATCCTGGGCTACTTCTTCGACGCTCCGCTGACGGAGATGGCCAATCCAGCCGTGCCTGAGAACCCCGCCAAGGCGCCCTGGTACTTCCTGGGCCTTCAGGAATTGGTCAGTTATTCCGCGTTCGCCGGTGGTGTTGGCATCCCCGCGATTGTGGTCATCGGCCTCGCCTTGATCCCGTACCTGGACCGTGAGAAGGAAGAGCCGGGGCGTTGGTTCAGCGGTCGAGACGGGCGGCGGGTCGCGATCTACACCGCGATCTTTACCGCCGTCGTGACGATCGTCATGCTCGCCTTGACGGTCAGGTACGGCTGGCTTCGCAACTGGTATCCCGATATCCCGCAAATCGTCATCACGCTGTTCAACCCCGGCACGGTGTTGGTCGCGATCTTCGCGCTCTGGTCCGTCGCAACGGTGCGGCGCACACAGTCCACGCGGTACGGCGCCATCGCGCTGTTTACGTGCTTCATCATTGCCTTTGTGATCATGACCTATTTCGCCACGGTTCACCGCGGCCCGAATTGGGAGTTCTATTGGACGACCAGCGATTGGCCGACGCACTGACGACCGGATCAGGAATGCCTGACATGGATGACGGGTCACAGAGTATCTACGTATTGCGACTGAAGGTGATACTGCTCATCTCGTCGGTCGTGTCGCTTGTGATTCTCTTGTTGGCGGCATTCGAAGAGAATCTGGCGGGCGACTCGCGCCGACATCAAATGGCGTACCGCGCGGCATTGATCGAGAACGCTCCCAACGATCAGGCACGGGCGGCGGCAGAGCGTTATGAGATCTCTCACAAGCAGGTCTTCCTGCCGCAGTTGGGCCGAATTGATCGGTGTGTTACTTGCCATGTCGCCATGGAGGATCCCTCCCAGGCTAGTGCCATGCAGCCGCTGCAAGCCCACAGCGGGGATTTGTTGGAGTCGCATCCGATCTCGAAGTTCGGGTGCACCGTCTGCCACGATGGCCAGGGACGCGCCACGACGAAGGACGCGGCCCACGGCGAGATCGCCCATGCCACGTCGCCGCTGCTGCGGGGGGAAACCACTTACACCAGTTGTGGACGATGTCACTACGAAAACGACCTTTACGGCGGCGCGTCTGATCTTTACATCGCCGGCGCATCGCAACCGGCGACGCCGTTGAGACAGGCCGAGTTGGCGTCGTCCGTTCCCGGCTCGTCCGGACCGACGGAGCGGGCGATCGGCCGAGGCAAGCAACTTGTGTTGAACTCGGGTTGCCTTGGATGCCATGAATACCGAGGCCGCGGCGGCAACCTGGGCCCGGACATCACGCATGTCGGCGACAAGACGCGACACGATTTCGACTTTACCCGTATTCAAGGCGAGCACACCGTTGAACAGTGGATGTTCGAGCACTTCAAGAACCCGGCCGAGGTCGTGCCAGGCACGCTCATGCCCGACATGGGCGTGACCGACCGCCAGGCTCGGGACCTGACGCAGTACATGCTGAGTTTGCGTCGTAAACAGATGCCCGCCGCCTACACGCCTGTTCCGCCGAATCGGGGCGGCGGCGCGCCCGTAACCGGGCAGCAGCTTTACAGCATGTTCTGCAGTGGTTGCCACGGCAATCAAGGGCAGGGGAGCACGGTTCTGGATCCGCAGCTCGCGATGCTTGCCGACCCGCCACGTGAGTTGATGACGCCCGCGATCAACAACACAGACACGCTGTCCGTCGCCAGTGACGAATACCTGCGACACATCATCCGTCACGGCCGACACGGCACGAACATGATCGGCTGGTCGCGCGATCTGGGCGGCCTGGATGATAAGGAAATCGAACGGCTGGTCGCCTTCATTCGGGCTTGGTCCGGTCCCGGACCGGACATCCGACAGATCAGTGCGGCGGATGGCGTCGCCCGATACGGACGGTCTCTCTTCCGCTTGCGCTGCGCTTCCTGTCACGGGCAAAAGGGGGATGGGGGCATTGGGCCGTCCTTGGCATCGCCGTCTTTCCTGGCGATTGCGTCGGACGAGTTCATTGCGAAGGCAATCGTGCACGGCCGGGCCAATACGGCGATGCCGTCCTGGCGTCACCTGAACGCGCAGCAGGTCAGTGATCTGTTGGCCTACATCCGTTCGTGGCAGAAGCAGCCGCCCGACAGGAGTAAGGTCCTGGACAAGGTTGCATCCAATTCGACGCCAACGACGCGTCAATTGCACATCGGGAAGACGTTGTATCGCGCGAATTGCGGCAATTGCCACGGCAGCGACGGCGAAGGCGGCATTGGCCCGTCGCTGAATCACGACAGTTTTCTCTCGGTTGTCGGTGACGACTATCTGTACGACGCGATCGTCAAAGGGAGGCCGGGTACAGCCATGCCTGCCTGGAGCCACCTCGGCGAGGAGGATCTCGTTGACCTGATTACGTTCATGCGGAGTTGGAACGACGGTCGTCGGACCAAGCTGGAGCCCTGGTTGGCGCGTGGTGACTGGGACTCTGGCGAAGTTCTCTTCCGCGAGACCTGCGCCGGTTGCCATGGAAGCAACGGCGAGGGACTGATCGGCCCACAACTGAACAACCCCGAGTTTCTGGCCAGCGCATCCGACGCCATGTTGCGTCACTGGGTGCGTTACGGCAAGCACGGGACGCAGATGCGTGCGTTCCTGAAAGGCCAGCAAGGGATGGTCGAGATTACCGATGCGCGGATCGAAGATGTGATTACATTCATCCGTCGATGGGAGTTTGAACGACCGGCCGTCACGTCGCGCCCGGGGATGGGTATCCCGAAGCACGGCGAACTGATCTACCGCTCGGCCTGTGCGGCGTGCCACGGCACGCAAGGCGAAGGGATCACCGGGAGCGCACTGGCCAACCCTGATTTCCTCCGATCCGCTTCCGATGGCTACCTCCTGGCGACGATCGCGTTGGGCAGGGACGGCACGGAGATGCGTCCGATGGGCAAGGGCGCGCAAAGCAACGTCGAACTGTCGCCCGAAGACATGCGCAATCTTGTCTCTTATATCCGCAGTTGGGAGAGAAACCGCCCGGAACATGGGACAACGAATGTACCCCCCCGTTACGTGATTGGGGCGGACCTGCTGCAAGGTCAAACGCTTTATGCGGGTCACTGTGCCGGATGTCACGGCGCGACCGGGTTGGAAGGATGGGCGCCGTCGCTGAACAACCGTGACTTCCTGATGGCGGCGTCAGACGGCTTCCTGCAGGCGACGATCGCCCGCGGCAGGTCTCATACCCCGATGCGACCGTTTGGGCGCGGAGCCGAAGGGGTCGCCGAACTGGATGCCCATCAGATCGACAACATTGTCGCCTTTATCCGCTCGTGGGCGCCTGCCGGTTTCAAGCCCATACACGGCCCACAAGAACCACCCCAGCCGGACCGTCCTGTCACACCGCTGCGCGGAGGCGTTCACGCCCTGCGACCTGAAGATTGAACAAGGAGCGTCGCCATGGCCCGTAGACAAGCCAACGTTGAGTTCGACCGTCGTGCGTTCATGAAGATGGCCGCGGCCGCAGGCGTGACCTGTGGTGCGACGGAGATGTTTCACGACGAATTCGTAGAGGCGAGTGCGCCACCCTCACTCAAGCCGAAGGAGGGTGTGCAGTTGCTCCAGTCGGCGTGTCCCTATTGCGGTGTGGGTTGTGGAACACTGATCCAGGTTCAGAAGGGCAAGGTTGTCGGGATGGTCCCGGACAAGAAGCACCCGACCAACCTCGGCATCCAGTGTATCAAGGGCCTCAATGCGCACGAACCGATCTACCGCGACCGGCTGACGAGCGTGTTGGTCCGCAAGGACATGAGTGACCCACTGACCGGGCATGTCTCGGCGACAAAGGGACGTTTCGACGACGACGTCTTCAAGCGGATGCCGTACGAGGAGGCCGAGGAACTTGTGGCCGACAAGATCGCCGCGATCATCAAGGCCAAAGGAGGGAACGCGGTCGGTCTTAACGGTTCCGGCCAACTGACGATGGAGGCCCAATGGATTGAGAACCTGCTCATGAAGGGCATCATGGCCAGCAATTCCATCGAGGCTAACGCGCGGATGTGTATGACCTCGGCGGTGACCGGCTATTTCCACAGTTACGGGTCCGATGCGCCGCCCACGACTTACGAGGACATTGAACAAGCTGACTTCATTACCTTCTGGGGGCACAACGCGCGCGAGGCACATCCGATTCTGTTCTGGCGCGCCGCCGATCACAAGATGCGAAAGGGCATCCCGACGCTGGTTTCCGATCCCCGCGCCACCGGTACCGTGCTCGGGCTCGAAGCGATCAATCCGCGGAACAGCTATCACCTGCAGACCCTGAACGGCGACATCAGCTACCACAACGCGATCGCGCACGTGTTGCTGACCAAACACCCGAACGCAATCATGCCGGAAGATTGGCTGGACGCGAACACGACCGGCTGGCGGGAGTACGTCAAAGGTGTGAAAGAGCGCTACTCGCCGCAACAGGTCGTGGATCGGCTCAAGTTACTCGACCGCGGCAGAGTCACGGTGGAGTTGATCGAGCAGGTCGCCAAGACCTGGGCCGAAGCGAGCATCAAAGGCCGAGAGCGCGGCGTAGGCGGCGTGTTGACGTTCTGGGGCATCGGCTACAACCAGATGATCCACGGCCAACACAACACCATTGGCCTGATCAATCTGCACCTATTGACCGGCAACGTGGGGCGTCCGGGATGCGGCAGTCACTCACAAACCGGTCAGCCCAATGCGATGAGCGAGCGGTTGATGGGTGGGCTGACGGGCCGGTTGCCGTTCAACCAACCACTTAAGAACGACAACTGGCGGAATCACATCGCGGATGCGTGGCGCATTCCCAGGGGCAGACTGAAGCAGACCAGCCTGTTGAAGAACCCGGGCATGGTCGTTGGGATGATGGAGCGTGCGCTCAAGGGTGATCTGCTGGCGATGTTCTGGATGTACACGACTCACATCCACATGCCCGACGTCGAGACGCTCGTGCGACCCGCGTTGACCAAGATGTTCGTCGTGGCGCAGGACATCTACCGGCACGCACCGAACAACCTTTACGCCGACATCGTGTTTCCCGCCGCGACGTGGGGCGAGTGGACCAGCGGCACGTACATCCAATCGGAGCGGCGCGTTTACATCTGCGACGGCACAAGCAACCCGCCGCCGAATTGTCGGCCGGACATGGATATGGCCATCGACAAGTGCAAGGTTTTGGCCAAACGGCTTGGACTCGATGCCGACAAGATCATTCCTTATAAGAAGACCATCAAGATGGGCAACGGCTTGATGGCCTACGACCCCGAGGACATCTTCCGCGACATTCTCCGCGCAAGCAAAGGCTCAGACGCGGACCTTTCAGGCATTCTCGAGGTGGAAAAGGCTGACGGTGTCAGCCCATACGACCAACTGCGTCGTTTGCGCGGCATCCAGTGGCCGGCGCCGACCGCCAAGATCGCGCGGAAGGGCGGTACACCGCGGCGGTACCTTGGCCAAGAGGGGTGGGCCGGCAAGCCATACGGCGCATTCAGCCACGCCGACGGCAAGGCGAAGTTCAAGCTGTGCGAGCAGGACTATTCCACGATCAAGGAGGTGTGTGGGCAGTTGATGGAGCACGGCCATCGCACCAAGCCCGGCGCGGGCCCTTATCTGATTGATGAGTTGGCTGCTGCCGCACAGGAGGGGCGAAGAAACATCCTGGAGGTCGCGCGCGACATGGCGTTGCCGCCGGAACTGCCCGACCTTGAAGTCTTCGAGGACACATCGAAGGACCTCAAGAGCCACAAGTCCGATGACTCTTACCCGTTCTGGTTGTCGTTGGGCATTGTCTATGAGCACTTCCACAGCGCCAAGACGATCCGTGGCGCGACCACGCTGAAGTTGGTCCCCGAACAGTACGTCGAGATGAACGCCGAAGACGCCAAGCGGTTCGGCCTGCGCGATGGGATCCGTGTCCGCGTTGTCACACGCCGCGGCAGTTATGAAGCCAGGCTCTCTGTGGGATTGGACAGCATGGTTCGGCCGGCACGCAGCGAAGTGCCCGCCGGTCTTCTGTTCAGCCCGTGGAACCTGTCGGTCGCCGATAGCGCCGACCCGACCAAGAACCGTTGGCTTGTGAACGCCGTCAGCCACCGCGCTTGGGACCCGGTCAGCGGTCAGGCGGACTACAAGAAGTTGGCGGCTCGGATCGAGCGGATTTGATGCGGCGGGTTGCGAGCCGCGGAAGGACTCGTCACACCGATGAAACGACGTGACTTCATCAAGAACACCTTAGCCACGGCCGCGACCGTGGGTTGCGCGGCGGCGTTGGGTCCACTGGGCATGCCCGGCGCGCCCAGCCCGACCAACGCGGCCGTGCCGTTGCGTCCCCCCGGTGCTTTGGACGAAGACGACTTCCTGTCGCGTTGCATCCGTTGTATGCGTTGCATCGACGCCTGTCCCAACAACACCATCGTGCCGTTGGATGACGGCTTTGGTGAAGAGACCCAATCCACTCCCGCGATCAAGGCCAGACGCCAGGCCTGCATGTTGTGCCAAGGCGTGGAAGGCGAGTACTTGAAATGCGGTGAAGCCTGTCCAACCGGGGCGCTCGAACCGGTCCGCAAGAACGCGCAGGACATCCAGGAAAAGGTTGATATGGGCACGGCGGAGATCGATTTCGAGCTGTGCTATTCGTACAACAACTGGAGTTGCGGCGCTTGTTTCCGCGCTTGCCCCTTCCCCGGGCAAGCCATGACCATCGGAATGTGGGAGCGGCCACAGGTCAACCCGGATTTCTGCATCGGTTGCGGGTTGTGCGAGCGGGCTTGCATCCGCTACCCCCAGGCGGTCCGCGTCAAACCGAAGTCCGAGCGAGGCCAAACGCCAGCCCGGAAGCCTGCGCCGATGCCCAAACCAAGATGGGGAGCCGAGTCGTGACGATGACGCGTCGTGACATGATCAAACGCACCGCTGGCTCCGCGATGATTGCCGGGGCTGCGATGGCCACAGGTCAGGCCCTCCTCGATGCGCAGCGCACAGGCTATCCCGTTCGACAGGGCGCCTATCCCAGTGAGGGCACTCGGCTCATCCGCCCACCCGGCGCCGTGCCCGAAGACGAGTTTCTTGCGGGGTGCATCCGTTGTTACCGATGCCAGGACGCCTGTGAGCCGGGCGCGATTCATTTCTTCACCGAGTCGGCCGGCAAACACTATCACACGCCGTTCATCGACCCTTCCGTCAGTCCCTGCACGCTTTGTATGAAGTGCACTCAGACATGTCCGACCCATGTGCTCGAACCGTTGCAGTGGGAAGACCGCGCAAAGGTGGACATGGCCACCGTGACGTTGCGTGAAGACATGTGCCTCTCCCACAAGGCGAAGGCATTGCGGAATGAGCAGGCGATGTTGATGCGGCTGGGCGAGGAGCCGACCGAAGCGACCGGTACGGACGAACGTCGCGGGCCTTGCGGCGAGTGCTTCACGGTGTGTCCGATGCGCCGCCGGGCGATCAAACTTGAGCCGGGTGCCTATCTGGCGCCCCTCGTGTTTGAGGATCAATGCGTTGGTTGCGGGCTGTGCGAAGACATCTGCCGGGTAATGGTTCGCGGTGAGCCCGCGATCCGTGTCGTGCCAAAACGGGGCACGATCTGAGGGCCAAGCCATGACACGTCACCAAAAGAAGCACTGGGTCTTGCAGGTTTGCCGCCAACTCACGCGGCTGACGGTGTTGGCGTTGGTTGTGACCATCGTCTATTTGAGTCTTTACGCTCATTATCGCGCGGCCAAGGCCATGGAAGACGAGCAGTTCCTCGACGGCGTCAACGGCACCGTGCTCAAGCGGATCGATCAACACGTCTCGGAGATGGAAGAACCGCAGGCCTTTCTGGACGATTACAAGGGCACACTCTGGTCGATGCGTGTGGCGGGGGTCGATGTGGCCGATCCGCTCGCCGCCGCGGAGATGACCGCCACCTCCAAAGCCATTCACTGGCCTTTGTTGTTGTCGATCGTGATTCCGGTCGGGATCACCGTGTTGTTGGGACGCGTCTTCTGCAGTTGGATGTGCCCGGCCGGTCTGTTGTTTGAGTGGGCGCAGGGGCTGCGCCGATTGCTTCGGCTTGCCGAGATCAAGCCCGGCAATGTCAGGTTTTCGCACCACAACAAGTACGTGTTGCTGTCGGTCGGTCTGCTCATGGGGCTGATCTTTGGCCTGCCGACGTTTGCATTGATCTACCCCCCGGCCGTGTTGAGCCGGTTGACACACGCGGTGATCTTTGGCACGGCATTTACGGGGATGGTGGTGGTGTTGGGTGTCATGTTGGCCGTCGAGGTCTTTGTGTCGCCCCGATGGTGGTGCCGAACGATGTGTGCGGGCGGCGCGCTCTACGCCCTGTTGAGTTGGGCACGACCGGTGCGCGTCAAGCTCCTGCGCTCCAAGTGCACGGGCTGCCGTGATTGCGAACCGGTCTGTCCGATGGGGATCTACCCCGTCGCAAAGTCCAACAGCATCGAGTGCGACAACTGCGGCCTCTGTTTGCGCCACTGCCCCGACGACGCGTTGGTCTTCTCGATCGGTCTGCCCGGTGAGCGAGGCCGTTCGCGGGATCACAAGTCGCCGACGCGGAACAAGTCAACACTTGCAAAGACCGCATCAGTCCTTGCGTTCACGCTCACCATGCTCTGGTCTAGCAGTGCCAATGCACACCATATCCTTGGGCTGCCACACTATTCCTACAAAGAGAACTACCCACAGGCGCCGACGTTGGAGTACCCCGCCACAACGGGGCCTTATGACCTGGTGATGACCAGCTACCCGGGAAAGCCAGTCCCGGGCGAGTCTGCCAATGTGGCTTTCTACATCAAAGACCGCAACACGTTGGCGCCCTACGCGCAACAGGTCAAGGTCCGCCTGATTCAAACCTCAACCTTCGGCTCCAACAAGGTCCTTGTGCCGCCGACCACCGTTGACGCGTTTGACAAGACCCACAAGATCTCGATGGTCTTTCCCGACGAGGGGGAGTACATCGTCGAACTGACGATGGACGTGGAAGGCCAGACCGAGGTGATCCCGTTCCTTGTTGTCGCCGGCGATCCGACTGCGACGGCGTCCGTTCTGATCGTGATTGGGGTGGGTATGGTCGGCTTTATTGTGATCGTGCGCGCCATCAAGATCAAGCGCGCCCGGCGTGACGCGCAGCGCAACGGTGAATCCTCATCTGCACCGCCCGTGGTGGCCTGATGTCCCTTGGCTGACGAGTGACACATGAGTACAGCACGCCTCAATCTAGCCTTCCCGTATTTGCTCGTGGCTCTGTTGGCCGGGCTCGTGTTGTGGTCTAATCTTGGCGGTGATGATCCGGTTCAATCGGGCAACACCGGCGAGCAAGCGCGACAGGATGGGTCGGCGGACGGGCGCGCCATTGACCCGGTTTGCAACATGGATGTCAATCGCGCGTGGGGCATCCAGCACACTCACGAGGGCAAGGACTACTTCTTCTGCCATGACCGTTGCCGAGAGGCGTTCGCCGCTGACCCGGCCGCCTATGTCACGGAAAAGTGTCTCGTATGTCAGGAACCGGTCAACCAGAGCACGGCCGTTCAGGCGACCTACCTCGGCAATGTCTATTACCTCAACAGCGAGGCATGTCGGCGGGAGTTTAAGGCCGACCCGGCGGGCTTTTTCATGCACCGCATGTGGGGGCTGCCCAATTGGTTGTACTACCTCTCCATCGCGGTCATCTTGCTGCTCTCATTCCTGTTGTTTGAGGGCGTTCACGCGTTTCGGCGCAGGGATTCACAGGCTGTACTCCATGCAAACCCGTCGAAGACGGACGGACGCGATCAGCCGAGCGAACGGGGGCGCCCCAATCTCTTGCATCGTCTGACTGCTCAATGGCGATCAAGCGTGCCCGATAGCGCAGCACCAGCCGCCGGGCTCAGTCTGCCCATATTGGGTCAATCGGTCGCGTCCGAGCATCCTGCATCCGCTACTCACTCTGCCGGGCAAGGTGATCGCTTGGACCTCATGCAATTCAGGCCCCTGAATTGGCTGTTCAAATCGCGGCCAACGCGGTTTGCGATTCAACTGTTCATGGCCGTGGCCTTCCTGTTGATTATCGCGGCCGGCCTGTTCGGCAACCAGAACCCGGCATTGAACATCGCGCCGTTGCTGACGTGGACGATCTGGTGGTGCGGGCTGGTGGTGTTGATCATGTTCGCGGGCAAGGCCTGGTGCTTCATGTGTCCCTGGGACGCGATTGCGCGTTGGATGGAAAAACTGCGCCTGTGGAAGAAGCGCGACCAAGGCCTCGGCCTTGGCATGAAGTGGCCTCGGCGGCTGCGCAATATCTGGCTCGCGACTTTTCTGTTCATCGGACTCACCTGGCTTGAATTGGGATTCGGTATCACCATGAAGCCGGCCGCTACTGCATACATGGCGATCGCCATGCTCGTGCTGACGATCGTCTGCGCCTTCCTGTTCGACCGGCAGAGCTTCTGCCGATATGGCTGCTTGGTCGGACGGGTTAGCGGCTTATACGCCATGTTCGGCGGCGTCGAAGTCCGAAGTGTCGACGCGGACGTGTGTCAGAACTGCAAGACGAAGGAATGTATCCGCGGGAGCGAGGAGGCCTACGGCTGCCCAACACATGAGTATCCCGGGAAAATGGACGTCAATACCTACTGCATTCAGTGCAACGAGTGCCTTCAGTCATGCCCTCACGAGAACATGACCGTGCGGCTGCGCCCGTGGGGACAAGACCTGGCCCAGCAAAGCAAGCCACGCAGCGATGAGGCCTACCTGGCACTGTTGATGCTGGCCATCAGCGGCTTTCACGGCCTGACGATGACGCCCGTGTGGGGTCAGATGACCGATGCGATTTCCGGTGGGCTGTCTGCCGGCAGAATCCTCTCGTTTTCGATCGGCATGACGCTACTCTTGGCTGGCCCGATCCTTGTGTACGCCGGGCTAGTCTGGCTGTCTTATCGCTTGTCGAGCGGGACATCCTTGCCGGACGTCAACCGGACGACGTACCGCGATTACTTCATCCGATACGCCTATTGCGTCCTGCCGATCGCGCTGTTCTATCACTTGGCGCACAATCTGGAGCACCTCTTGATGGAAGGGCCCAAGGTTGTCGCGTTGACGAGTGATCCGTTTGGTTGGGGCTGGAACTTGTTCGGCACGGCTGGTTGGCACGTGCCGCCTCTGGCGTCATTAGAGGTCTTGTGGATCCTGCAGGTCATCCTGGTCGCGGTCGGCCACATCTATAGCCTGTGGGCGGCTCGCAACATCAGTCGCGGTTTGTTCAGCAACACAGCCTCCGCATCGCGGGGCCAATGGCCCATGCTCGTGGGGATGATTGCGTTCAGCATCTTCAGTTTGTGGCTGCTCAAACAGCCGATGGAGATGCGCACCAGCGCCATGTAGGCGGAATCCCATGGACCGAACACGTCGTCAGTTCTTTTCAGGCCTTGCCTCGTCGCTGCAACAAGCTGTCGCACGCGCCGCGTCCTCGGCGGGAAAGACAGCATCGACCGGTGTAGCCCCACGCCCCGTAACTCGCGCCGCGTACCTTCGACCGCCCGGTGCTCTTGACGGGCCGGCATTTCTAAATGCATGCACGCGATGCACCGATTGCCTGGAGGCCTGTCCTTACGATTCGATCCGTCGGCTTGGTGGGGAGTTTGGGGCGGCCAGCCAAACGCCGGCGATCATCCCGAGCGAGTCGCCTTGCTACCTGTGTGAAGACACGCCCTGCATTGCCGCTTGTGAAACCGGAGCGCTGCAACCGATCGATCGGGCAGACGCTCGCATGGGCCTGGCGGTCATTGAATTGAATAAGTGTTACCAGGCCATGGGGCAGCCTTGCGACTATTGCGTCACGCGGTGTCCCCTACGCGGAGAGGCGATCCGCTTCGACGACCGCGGTTGGCCGCAGGTCGATGAATCGCGGTGCGTCGGCTGCGGCGTCTGTGACTACCTCTGCCCCGCGAACGCGATCACGACGACGGATGCACCGCGTCGGGGTGCGACACCATCGATGGGTCGTGCCGAGTCAGACAGTGCCCCCCGTTGTTGACCGACTCGGAAAGTGACGATTGGCATGCAAGACCGTTACAGCAGACCGATCCGATACCTGCGTCTGTCCCTGACCGGCGCCTGCGCCATGCGATGCACGTATTGCCGACCGTTCGGATGGCACAGCCAGGATCGTGACGACGAACTGACTGTTGGCGAGATCCAGGCTCTGGTCGAGCACTTGGCGACGCGGCACGGCGTACGCAAGGTCCGACTGACAGGTGGTGAGCCGACCAACCGTGACGACTTGGTACGCATCGTTCAAGCGATTGCAAAGATCGACCAAGTTGAAGACCTCGCCATGACGACCAATGCCTTGAACCTGGAACACCGTGCCAAAGCCCTGGCGAGTGCGGGGCTCCGACGTGTGAACATCAGTCTTGATTCACTTGACCCGGTGCGGTTCGCCGCGATAACCGGCGTCGACGGCCTTTCACGGGTCATGTCGGGTATTCAGTCGGCCCGGCGCGCGGGGATGGCTCCAATCAGGTTAAACACCGTTGTCGTACGCGGTCAGAATGAAGATGAGATCGGCGAACTGGTGACCTTTGCCGCCGGCGAGGGATGTGCGATCCGCTTTATTGAGCTAATGCCGATGGGGCCATTAGCTGCCCAGTGGAAGCAGAGGTTTGTTTCACAGGAGGAGATCAGCTCTCGTCTGCGGTCGCTCGTTAAAACCTGGACGCGGGAGTCGCGAGGGGGCGAGTCGGCGTTGTCCTACCGCGCGGAATTGGTGGACGGTCGCATAGCCAAGATTGGCTTTATCAGCGCCATGAGTTGCCCCTTCTGTAGCCAGTGCGATCGGATCAGAATCGGTTCCCGAGGTGAGTTGTACCCGTGTTTGCTCGATCATCCCGCCGGAAGCGTACTGCCGGCACTTCGGCCTGTGTTGAGCCGCACGGAGTTAGACCGGCGTCTAGGGGAGGCACTTAACAGCAAGCCGCTTGAACATCCTGCCGTCGGTGTTGGCGTGATGACCGCCATCGGAGGTTAGCCACGTGAATTTCAGCACACTTGCACTGAACTCCTAACACCGTGGAATACGACCACAGGGAACGGACACACAAGGGATGAAAGTTGCACGGAATGTAACGTCACCATCTACTAGACAACGTAGATGGCTCCAGGTGCGCCAAGGCAAGTAGAGGTGTACGCGGACACGCCGTCCGCGTTGATCGGGCCGGGCGACCTGCGCGCCGTCTGTCAGGGGATGATCGACCGAGGGTGGTGCCGGTCGGTGATTAACAAGCAGGTGTGCCGCATCAAGCGCGTCTTCAAGTGGGGCGGCGCTCACGAACTCGTGCCGCCCGACGTCTACCACGGTCTTCAATTGGTAGAGGGTTTGGAGTTGGCCCCTCCTGAGGTATTGATCCGGGGTTTGGCAGAGAATCCAGCCGCCCATATTGGCTGGAAAGGTTTTTTTTCAGCGTTTTGGTAACGAACCCGCAACCAACCTGTGACTCGCACCGTAGATTATAACGGCCGTTAGGTATGCACGTTGCCGGAGTCCTTGAGATGCGCCAATCACTTGTAAGGTTTGTTATTTCAGGTATTTGCGTTTCCATAATGCTGGTTGCATCGGCGTCGGCCTGGGCCCACGACGAGCGGGCCGGCCTCCCAGTCGTCACCGCGTTTCCCTTGGTCGATCTGGACGGCAAGGTCTGGGACATGAACAGCAACGAGGCGGGGCGGGTGCGGGTGTTTGTCTTCCTCTCGACCGAGTGTCCGGTCTCGAACAGTTACTCGAAGACGCTCAGCGAATTGTCTATCAAGTTGCGGCGTAAGGGCGGGGTTGAGTTTTTCGGTGTCATCGCCGACCCGTCCACGACGCGCAAGGCCGCGGCGACGCACGCGCGGGAGTACAAGCTTTCATTTCCGGTCCTGTTCGACGCGTCGCAACAGTTGGCGTCCGTGCTGAAGGTGAAGGTCGTGCCCGAAGCGTTCGTGCTCGACGCGAAGGGCGTCCTTGTGTACCGCGGGAAGATTGACGACGCTTACCGCGACATCGGTCGGCGTCGCCCGAACGTGCAGACGCACTACCTGTCAGACGCGGTCGACGCGTTGCTGACTGGCAAGCCGATCAGAGTGGCCGTGACGGAACCGGTCGGTTGCGTGTTCGAGTCGTTGCCAGCCAACTCGCCCAAGGCCGCAAAGGTCACCTACAACCGCGACATCGCGCCGATCATCCACGCGCGTTGCATGAACTGTCACCGCCCCGGGCAGGTCGCACCGTTCGCGCTGACCAACTATGAGCAGGTCGCGAAGCGCGGCCGACAGATCCTGCGCGTCACGACACGTCGGATCATGCCGCCTTGGATGCCGACCGCGAGTCACGCGAAGTTTGTGGGCGACCGTCGCCTGACCGATCAAGAGTTGAACCTGTTGCAGCAATGGTTCGACGGCGGAAGGGCTGAGGGCAACGCGGATGACCTGCCGCCAGCGCCGCCGTTCGCGGAGGGTTGGCGGCTGGGCAAGCCCGATCTGGTCGTCAAGATGCCCAAGCCGTTCACCGTGCGGGCCGACGGCCCTGACCTTTTCCAGTATTTCGTCCTGCCGCTCGATGTGCCTGAAGACAAGCTGGTCGCGGCGGTCGAGTTCCTGCCGGGCAACAAGCGCGTCGTGCATCACGCCGTGCTGTTCCTCGACGACAGCGGCGCAGCCCGCAAGCTCGACGCGGCCACGCCCGAGCCAGGCTACCACAGCTTCGGCGGCCCGCAGTTCGCGCCGTCCGGGGCGATCGGCGGCTGGTCGGTCGGTAACACGCCGCGGCGTCTGCCCAACGACATGGGTCGGTACCTCAAGAAAGGCTCCGACCTGGTCATCCAGGTGCACTACCACCCCACCGGGAAGGTGGAGGTCGATCAATCGACGGTTGGCATCTACTTCGTCGACAAGCCCGTCGCGCAGTCGCTGTCCGAGAAGGGCAAACTCGTCGGCAGCATCTGGATGGCCAACTACCAGATGGACATCCCGGCCGGCGAACGCAACTACAGGCGGACCGCGCGTTACAAACTTCCGCGCCCCGTCACCATGGTCGGCGTTGTGCCGCATATGCACCTGCTGGGCAAGTCAATGAAGGTGACAGCCGCACTGCCCAGCGGCAAGAAGGTCACGCTGATCGACGTCGCCCGCTGGGACTACAACTGGCAGGACGAGTACTACTACGAGAAGCCGTTCAAGCTGCCAGCCGACACGGTGCTCGAAGTCGAGGCGATCTACGACAATTCGGAGGACAACCCGTCGAACCCCAGCAGCCCGCCGCAGCGCGTGACGTGGGGCGACGAGACGACCGACGAGATGTTGTTCTGCTTCTTCCTGCTCACGTCGGATAAGGTGGAAGACCTGATCCACGTCATTCATCATAACGTGCAATACGATCTTCGGCAGCCGCGCGCGAAGGTCAAGGATTGAGAAGGCCGGTGACCTCAGCATCACAGCAACTTGACGAACGCGCAGGCGAACGGTCAAGACCGCCGTCCGACTCGAAGCAACGCGTGCTTGATAGCGCTCTGGCCCTGTTCGCGCAGCGTGGCTACAGCGCCACGAGTGTGCGTCAGATTATCGACGCCGCGGGCGTGACGCAGCCCGTGCTGTACTACTACTTCAAGAACAAGGAAGACCTGTTCCAACAGTTGGTCACGCAGCACTACGAGCGCAGCTTTGCCGATATCAAGGCCGCGATGGCGTCGGCTGACGGTTGCGTCGAACGGCTGCGGGCTTACATCCGCACATCGTTCGCCGGCACCGCCGCCGACCTGAACGCGACCCGCCTGATGTTCCAGACCTACTTCGGCCCGCCGGTCGAAGCCGTGCAGGAGTTAATGCAATACCTCTCGGGCATCCGGTATCTCCTGGCGCGCGAAGTGGTCGAGGAAGGCTTGAATACTGGCGTGCTGCGCGGCGACGACTCGGACGCGGCGACACTGGCGTTCTGCTGCCTGGTCGATCAGCACATCAACATCCTGTCCCGCCAACCCGACGCGGCGACCCGGCTGACGCCGGCACTCGCGGACTACCTTTTGGACGTGTTTCTCTGCGGGCTGCAAGCATGACCATGCGAGCAACTCACCAATCACGATCCAGAGCCATTCGGTCGCGATCGCTGCCGCTGCGCACGTGCTTCGAGAGAATACTCGGGTCACGTTTGGTGATGGGCTGGGCATCAAGGCTGACGATATCTTATAGCGCTTCGAGTTGGCTTTCGGAGGTATCGAATGACACCTAATGCATATCTGAGGCCCCTCATCGCACTGACCATTGGCGGGGCCGTTCTTTCGGCACAAGCCCTCGCCGATCTTAGGTCGCAACGCGGCGACGGCTCAGGTTGGGTGTGGCACAGCGGTCCGGTGAAGTGGATCGACGACGAGACGCGCGCCGAAGCGAGGACGATTCGCTTTACGATCGCGGAAGCGGGGCGCGTGTCGTTAGGTGTTTATGACCGCGACGGCACCATGCTGCGCGTGTTGCTGCACGGCCAATCAAAGGATGCGGGCGAGCATCGCCTTGTATGGGACGGGCTGGACTGGCAGGGCAAAGCGATGCCGCCCGGTGACTACACGTGGCGCTTGATCCACTCGCCGGGACTCACAAGCAAGTTCCTCTTTCGCCTTGGCACGACCGTGCCCGACGAACCCTGGCAGAGATGGGTAGGTGACCACGTCCCCGTGTCTTCAATGGCGGGCGACGAAACGGGCGTCTACTTTGTCAGCTACTTCACCGAAGTACCCGACATGATCTTGAAGTTTGACCGCGCCTTGACGAAGCGCCTTGCGACGTCGCGTCAGTGGTACGACGGCAACGAACTGCAATCGGTCGGTGTCGCCGGCGGCAAACTGTTCGGCCTGACGCGGGCCGGGAAGATCCGGCGGCTGAACCGCGACACGCTCCGCGTCGAAACGACCTGGCCCTACATCCCCACGCCCGCCGGTCAATTTGTCAGCCCCAATGACCTGGCTGCGCGGGGTAAGACACTCGTCGCCACCGACGTCGCCAAGCAGCAAGTTCACTTTCTCAACCCGGACAACGGACAACGCGTCAAGAGCGTGGCGGTGCCATCGCCGCGCCGAGTCGACGTTGATCCCGACGGTTCAGTTGTTGTGACGTCCGGTGAAAAGAAAGTCTTGGTCATTACCGAAGCCGGCCAAATTGGAACGCTGGTCGAAGGGCTTGTCGATCCGCACGCGGTCTGCGTTGATCCGAACACGGGCGACGTGTTTGTCTGGGACGGCGGCGACTCACAGCAGATCAAACGTTTCAACAAAACCGGACAACTGATCAAGACGTATGGCCGAAAGGGAGGGCGATTGCCCACGCCGTATGTGTCCACCGACTTCTCGGCCGTCAACGACCTGCTGACGGACGGGCACGGTCACCTGCTCATCGCGGAGATGGGCGTCGCTCGTCGCGTCGCGCGCATGAAAAGCGAGACGGGTGAAGTGGTCAATGAGTGGTTCGGCGGGAACGGCTATTACAACTACGCGATCATCAACCCCGACGACCCGACCGACGTCTGGTTCGAGCCGTTTGTCAACGGCTTGATTCGGATGCGCGCCGACTACGACAACAACAGGTATTCCGTTCAATCCACTTACACGCCTACGCCACGCCTGCCCGGCGGCGGCACGGCCGGGTTCCCGTACTTGCGTTGGTTTCCGCGCGTTCACGGCGGCCGCACCTACCTCCTCAATAGCAACCACTGGCTCTACGTGGTCGATGAACAGAAGAAGGTGCTTCGCGCGATACGCACGGTGCAGAAGACGGGCGACAAACTCGTGATCTGGACCGACCTGAATGAAGACCAACAGCGCACCGACAACGAGGTTGTGACTTACCCCGCCGACGCCGCCAAACGCTTTCGCCCGATCTCATGGATGGATCACAACTGGAACTTGTGGCTCCAACCCCGTTGGGAGCCGGCCGCATTCTTCACGCTCGGGTTTGCAGGGTGGCACAGGTCGAACAATCGGATTCCGACTTGGGACTACGCGAAGATTGAGACCGGGCCGCAATTGCCGCAGGTCCTGCAGCGCAACCCGGATTACGGCAGCATTTACGTGGACAAGTCGGGAACGGTGCATCAAACGCGCGGCGCGATGCGCATGCCGGGCGACGAACGACACGGCCACTTCTGGCCGGCGATCGAGTTGTCGGTCGCGCGGTACATGCAGTGGACATCAGCCCAATCACCTGTCCTCAGGAGCATCACGGGCAAGCACATGACCCACACGGGGCAGACAAAGCAGAACGTGTTCGCCCAGCCCGGCGTGATCATTGGTGAGGCGAAGGGCGTCATCGTCGCCGCCGATCGTGCCGGCCAACCAACAGGGGTCGCGTTCGATCGCGACAGCGGTTTGTACGTGGGCAACCTGCTTGACCGGCGTGCAAAAGACGGCTTGCCGGATTGGGTTTACGACCCGTGGAAACGCGTCGATTTCGGCGGTGGTCAGTTGTTCGAGTTGAAGGACGGGCGCGTCCTCTGGTTGATGCAGGATTGGAACAACCACGCGGTGATGGAGGTCACGGGATTGGACAAGGTCCGCCGAGTGAAGGGTCGAGTTCGACTGGATCGCGCGTCACCCGTCGCGGCGGCCAAGGGCACCGGTCTGACCGGCACCTACTACCGCAAACAAGGCTTCCAGGACAAGGCATTCACGCACGTGGACGCGGTCTTTCGATTCGGGCCGCGCAACACCAACGACCAGGGACACGACAGCGCCGTCTGGCTGAAGCGACTCAAAGACACCAACGTCCCGACCGACAAACTGTCCGTCGTTTGGGAAGGACAGATCGAAGCACCCGTTAGCGAGGACTATCAATTCTCGATCTATCTCACCGGCCAGGCCAAACTTTACATTGCCGGCAAGCTGATCCTCGACACAAAGGCGTCGAGCAAGCCGCTGTTTAAGGGTCACCAGGCCAACATCTCCGGCAGTCCCATCGTGTCCGTGTCGGACGCGATTCAGCTCCAAGCTGGTGCGCGTGTTCCCATCCGCATCGAGTGGAACTCGTCAGGCAAGATTAAGGAACGGTTTCTCGGGTACGACGGCCCGATGTTTCACCTGCATTGGGAGTCGCCGATGCACGACAGACTGACCATTCCTATTCGCTACTTGTATCCCAAGTAGCCGTCCTGCGACTGAAACCTGCGCGGCTATGCCCCTACAAGCAGCACGAAACCGCCGATCAACAACCCGACACAAACCCACCCCGCAAGGAATCCAATGAGCGATGTCTTTGACGGCCGCGGGATGGTCAGGCCGGCGGCTGTGAACAGCATCGGCCTCGGTGACGGCGTCACGCCGGCGGGCAAGGTACACGGCTCGTCGATCTGTTCGTTGGGCTGCACCGGCGTGTGGATCAGGCCGTAGTAGCGGTTCAATTGCCGCTCATCACAACGCGGTGTCAGCAAGCTCACGATGACACCCGCAATCAAGCCACTCCCTAAGTACGAAGTGATCTGCCACGGCTCGTAGATCACGTTCTTGCCTTTGCTGTCATCGATCAATCGCCAGGCGTCGGCGAAAGGCAGCGTGCTGACCCACTGCACGAAGAACGGCTGACTCACCAGCCACCACGCACCAAAGCCGACGATCGCGCTAGCCCATGCGCCCGCCACGGTCGCGCGCCGCCAGAGCAGGCCCATCCAGAATGCGATGCCCATCATGGGCACGACCTTGTACCAGACTTTCAGGCCGGCGATGACGCCCTCGAACGACCACGCGAACCCGATGCCGGCAATCACGACGATCAACGACGTGATGCGGCCGACCCATACGTAGTGCCGATCCGACTGCCCAGGTCGCAGTTGTTTGTAGATGTTGTTGGTGAACAAGCCCGACGACGCGATCATGAACGAGTCGCAACTGCTCATGACCGCCGCGAGCAGCGAGGCGATGAAGATGCCCAGCATGCCAGGCAGCAAAGCCGGCAGGAACCGGTGCGCGACGTCGCCGTAGACCTTGTCGGGGTCGACGTCAGACAATTTGATGCCGTTTTGCAGGTACCACGCGACGGCCGCGATGGCGGTCAGGCACCAGGCGATCGTGCAGACGCGCTTGATGAACGTGCCGAACATGAAACCGATTCGGCCGTCCATCTCAGATCGGCCGGCGGCGCAGTTGCCCATGACGCTGGGCATCGCGACGATCAGGAACAGCGTATTGACCGAGAGCATCGCGATGAAGAAAGTGCCGATGTTGCCCGGCGCGACCAGGCTGAGCATGTCCTTGTCGAGATTCGCCCCGGCGATCGTCTCGCGCATCCCGCTCAGCCCGCCGATCTCGTGCAACACGACCGGCAGCAGCATGATCGAGAAGACGATCGTCATCAGTCCCTGGACGAAGTCGGTCATGATCGCGCCGCCGAGTCCGCCGGCCATCCCGTAGGCAACGAACAGGACGGTGATGATTGGGATGGCGATATCAGCCTGAATCATGCCTCCGGTACCGGCGTCGATCAGCGCGCCCGCGCCCTTGAGCATGACGCCGATCTTTACGGCCATGCCTGCGATGCCCACCAGCGCGAACAGCATCGCGACGCTCTTGTCGTACCGAAGTTCATACACGTCGGCTGTCGTCACCGCGCGGAAGCGGCGCATGATCGGCGCGATGAGCCAATAGAACGGCGTCGAGAACAGCCACATCCACTGATACCAGATGCCCGACAGCCCGTTCTTGGCTGTGGCGGAGGCGACCGTCACTGCCTGGTCCGACGCCGTGCCCGTACCGAACGCGTGCATGAGCAGCGTCCACTTGCCGAACCGGCGGGGCATGAAGAAGTCGCCCGTGTTGCGCACACGGCGACTGGCCCACATGCCCATGCCGGTGATGCCGAGCAGGTAAACCACGAGCACGACCACGTCAACCGGATGCAACTCGCTCATCGGCCAAACGCCTCCAATGCGCGACGGTACGCGGTGGGACGGTCGAACGCTTGGCCGATCGCGTGGTCGTGAATCAACACGACGTATCGCAGGCTGAAACGCTCGCCTTTCTTGACCCACGTCTTGACGTAAGGCTCGCGTCGTTCGCGCGGCTGTTTCGGGAACGGGTTGGTCACGACGACGCCGTAGTCGCGCGCGTGCAACCAGGACGGCCTGGTGTTCTTCGGGTCGGGCACGACCATGACACCGACTTGTCGGCCGTCAATCGTGCTGAAGTAGTCGAACCACTTGGCGGGCTTGCCCCAGACCTGCGCGCCGTTGCGTTCGCCGCGGTCGTTGAGGATTGTGCCATTGCCGCCCTTTACGCGGATGGGCGAGGCGACGCGCACCGCCAGGCCGGACTCTTCCTGGTCGCCGAAGTAGAAGTCGTCGTCGTCGGAGTGGTAACTCGCGTCGATGCGCATCAGCCAACCGTCGGCCACACGCTCAAAGCGGTAGCGCGTCACTTCCGTGCAGATGGCCCGCGTGCCGTCCGTGCTCAAGTAACGGTTGCGCACGGCGAATGAGCCGGTATTGCGATCACCCTTAGGGTTTTCAACAAACCCGTCGAACGCGACCTTCGCGCGCAGCCGCCAATAGTCGTTGCCGTGGATGTCGCCGAAGCCGAGCCAGATACCCGGGTGCATGACCGGGTGGATGATGCCCCGTTCGGCGGTGTAGCCGGGGTCGATGTCGTCGGGTTTGCGCGGTGGGAATTTGCGCGTCACCTGGATGCCGCCGGGCGTCGTGACGTTGACCAGGGCACGGCGCGTCAGTTGCGGGTGTCGTTTCAGAAACGTCGCGACGCGCTGCTCGCCGAGGTGGATGTCGATGCGGTCGGTCTTGTCACGGAATGAAAAGCCATTGCGGTCGCCCATGGACTTGTGCGCGCGCAACCATGCGACAATGTCGGCCACCTGCTGAGCGGACATCGTCTTACCGAAGCCGTCGGGCATGGCCGATAGGGTGGTCGCTTTACGTTCAGCGATCGACTTGCGCGGAATGCGCACGACGCGGCCGTCAGCCTGCGCCAGTTGGATTTCGAGCGCCGACTCACGCAGCACGATGCCCATGAAACGGTCGCCGTCCTCGTTCTCGATCACCTGTTGGCTGAACCCCTCGGTGATGACGTCGCTGGGATGAAGGATCGACCGCACGATCGCCTCGACCGTGCCGCGCGAGCCGAGGTCGGACAGGTCCGGCGCGAACACGTTGCCCAGCCCTTCCATGCGGTGACAGCGGAAACAGCCCGCGCCTTGCGGGTGCAGGTATAACTCGCGGCCGCGCGCCGGGTCGGCCGTCTTCATAGCCTTGAGCACCTGCGCGACGGTCGCGCTTTCGGCGGCGGGCTTGGGGGCGAGCAGTTGCCGCTTGAAGATGACGATGTAGTGCCCGCGGCGGGAGTCGCTGGCCGCGTTAAGATTCGCGCCCAGAACGACGCGCCCCGCGGGAAGCGTCTTTTCATACAGGTCGAACGTCGGGTCGTCAGTGACGAGTTTCTCACCCGTCGCGACGAAACCTCCCGGTTGGCCAATCTCCATCCACTTCAACGGCGCATTGACGCGCGTGTCCACACCGACGAGAACGGTCACCTGCTGGTCGGACGTGAACTCAAGCAGACGGCCGCCTAAAAGCCGGTCGTCATTGTTGGCTGTCCGCATGAACGGCAGACCAATGAGCGACGGCGGGATCTGCCGGATGCGGTAGTCGCGATCCGTGTAGTGACGCTTGCCCACCGCCAGACCTGTCCAATCGACGCGGTAGTCGCGCCCACTCTTGGCCTTGATCCCTGAGATGAACGCGCGGCGCCGATATGCCTCGTCGTGGCGGATGCGGTACTCGCCCGAAACAACGCGACCTGCTTGCTGATGCTGCTTAGAGACCGCGACACGGAGCGTTGTGTTACGGTCGAGCTGAATCGGCCCGCGATAGGGAACCGACGTGTTCACCGGTGTTGAGCCGTCAAGCGTGTACGTCAGCCGCGCGCCGGGCAGTGTCGTGGTGAGTGCTACCGCCACGGGCTGGGCGTACTCACCCGGCGGCGGGTTCATCTGCACAATCGGCTTCGCGCCGCCCGTTTTTTGTAGCCAAAGTTCGATTAGCGCCGACACGCGTGCGTCCTTGTCGGACCGTAGACGCAGCACTTCACTCAGCGACAGGTCGTTGTCCTGAAACAGCCCGAGCAGCGCCGCGAGTCGGACGCCGGGGCGTTCGTCAATCAACAGCGCCTTGCGCTGATCGAGCGGCATGAGCTGTCGCAGCGCGTTCCAGGTCGAATAGAACACGACGCGGTCTTGTTCAGTCGCCGCCAGGTCAATCAGGTCGCGCGCCCACGTTGTTTTCCGGGCCTGCCAAATGGCCTGTACAGCCTCGTGCCGCAATACGGCGTCGGGCGAACGCAGGACGGACCGCACGCTCACGGGCAACGCGTTGCTGTCACCCGATTCGCGAGCACGGTGAGCGAGGACGCGCATGGCTTGGACACGCGCGTTGTGTGACGCAACGGATTGCGTGGGCAGGGCGCTCAATCGCTTCATGTATGACGAATCACGCGCTGTCATTCGCCCCAGCGTCCAGAGCGTCCAGGTCTCTTGCGCCTTATTGAGTTTGCCATCGTCAAGCTTTGCCGTCAGATACGCGGCTGCGCCGTTGCCACGACGCATCAACTCGTCCTGCGCATCCGTCCGCCAAGCGGGGATGGGGCTCGCCAAGTCGTGAAACAACTGATCAAACGACCAAGCTGCCAGCGGCTTGGATCGATGCGAAACTTCCCACTTTGTGAGTGGCCGACCGGCGTATCTGATGCGGTATACCCGCCCCGCATCAATCTGCTTGCCGTCCTTCAACGTCCCGCCGTACCCGTGACCCCAACTGAGGATGTACAGCGCGCCGTCCGGCCCGACCTCGATGTCAGTCGGCTCAAACACGCGGCCGCCGCTGCCGGGCAACGTCCGACCGCCGCCCGCGTGGGCAAACACCGGCGGAAAGCCACCCTCGGCCCGCATCAGTGCGCCGTCCATCTTCGGACGGAACAGATACACCTCGCGGCGCATCCAGTCGTTGACGTAGAACACGTCGCGATGTGATGCGGGAAACTGGGTCGCGTTGTAGTAGATCACACCCGCGCCCGATCCTTCGAACAGCGGCGCGCTGGCAGGCACAGTCGGCAGGTGCCCCTCGCCCGTCCAGTGATAACTCCACGCGTGACCCCAGCCGAAGTGAGCGCCGTAAAGCGGTGCGAAGATCTTGTCGCCCTGCGTCTGATCGTTGTCCGTGCCCAGCCAATTGAAACCGTCGTCGTACGCGATGTCCCACGGGTTGCGGAAACCGCGCGACACGATCTCCAGGTTCCGACCGTCCGGGTCGCAACGCAGGATGCCGCCCTGTTGTCCCCAGTCGTCCGGCGGCGTGTGGTACTTGCGTTTGTACTGGCCCTTCTTAAAGACTTCGATCGGCGTGTAATCCGGCGCACCGGTCGGCGACGGCAAGCCCCACAGTTCACGGAACGCTTTTGGCGCGAGTTGGTCGAGACGGTTGTAGCCCTTCGAGTTGCCCTTCGACATGTAGAGTTTGCCGTCTGGACCGAAGTTCAGGCCGTGCAGGGCGTGTTCGAGGTTACCGAGGCCGGTGTAGACGCGCACGTATTCATCGGCCTCGTCGTCGCCGTCGAGGTCGCGCACGATCGTCAGGTCCGGCGCGTTGGCGACCCACAGATCGCGGCCTTTCCACGCAAGCCCCTGGATGCAGTTGAACCCCTCGGCAAACGTCTTGCGCCGGTCGGCGATCCCGTCGCCGTCGTCGTCGATCAGGATGTCGACGCGGTCGCCCGGCGTGTCCGGCCGAGGGGCACGCCACTGCGGACCCTGGCCGACAAAGATCCGTCCCCGTCGATCGAACGCCATCACACACGCGTTGCTCACCATCGGCTCGCGCGCGACGATGTCAACGACGAAGCCTTCGGGCACGATCGGCGGACGCAAGTCCGACGCGTGAACATGACTCAACAGACAAGCGACCAGAAGTGTCGCAATGAAGCATCGCATGGCGTCTCTCAAGTGAGGTTCGCGATCGACATGCCCTCGACCAGCTTCGGCTCGATTGACACGGTCACGTTCGGTGAATCCTGATGGTCCAGCCGCCAGATTAATTGCTCAACGGCTTGACGACCGATCCGCTCGGCGCAGATATCGATCGTCGAGAGTTCGGGGTAGAGGCCGGTCAACAGCGGCATCTCGTTGTTGCATGAGATGAGACTGAGGTCCTGCCCAACTCGCAGCCCACGCTTGGCGCACGCGCGGTAGACCATCGCGGCGATGCAGTCGGCTGGCACAAAGACCGCGGTCGGCTTGCGGCGGGATCGGAGCAGTCGGCCGACGAGTTGATCGACCCGCTCGACGTCGTCCACCGCGCGCAGCGGCAGTTGCCAGTCGGCCTCTTCGCCTAACACCTGTTCGACCTTCGCGCCACTCTGCGTCGCGTGCCAGGCGAAACTCGCGCAGCGCTGCCCGAGCGTGACGTGGTTCGGCTTCGGGTCGAGGACGGCGACGTGTCGATGCCCATGTGTGAGCAGGTGTTCAGCGGCCAATCGCCCGACCGCTGAGTCATCCGAACCCACCGCGTCGCCCCAGTCCGCACCTTGCGGACGACCCAGGAACCAGACTGTCGGCACGTTGCGCAGCCACTTGATCAATCCTTCGTCGGCATGCTGAATCAGTTGTGCTTGCAGCGCGCCCTTCGCGACGACGCCGTGCACCTGACGGCGCGACAATGTCTCCGGCAGCCGATCGACATTGGGCAGGTCGGCGAACAGCACGCGGGCGCCGGCTGAGGACAACGCCGATTCGGTTCCATGAATCCCGCTGGCGACGGACGGCAGTGACGCCAGCGACCGGTCCATGCCCAAAAGCAGCTGCGCGACGTTCTTACGGGCCAGCGGTCGGCCTTCGGGCGCCGACTTGGGCCGACGCAAGCGGGTGTAATTGACCCGCTCGACCGCCCCGAGCACGCGCTCAGCAACCTCGGGCGAGACGTTGCTCGCCCCGTTGAGCACGCGGCTGACCGTGCCGACCGACACCTCCGCCGCCCGCGCCACATCACTGACCGTTGCCCGCATGGGTCGCTCCGGGTTGAAAGAACCGACCGTGGATGCTAGCCTATTTCAATGAAATAGCAAGCGCCAAGCTGAACTTGGCTGAGCGACCGAACGGTCTTGGAAGTGGAATCGCCTCAAACGGCGGCAAAACCGAGGTTTTCAATGCCACACTGGCACGATCACGAATGGGCCGGCGTATTCCCCGCGACGCTCTGCCCGTTTCACGAGGACGAGTCGCTCGATGAGGAAGGACTGCACGCCTACATCGGCGAGTTAGCCCGCTTCGAGGGGATCAAGGGCGTGACCTGCAACGGCCACACCGGCGAGATCATGTCGCTTCGGCCGAGCGAGCGCGCACGTGTGACGCAGGTTGTCCGCGCCGCGGTGGACCAGGCCAACGCCGAAACCGGCCGTAACGTCAAGGTCATCACCGGCGTGTCGGCCGAGGGTTCGCTTGAAGCGATCGACCACGCCTGCGCGGCGAAAGAAGCGGGGGCCGACGCGATCCTGCTCATGCCGCCGCACCATTGGCTGCGCTTCGGACGCAAGAGCGACACGGCCGTCGGATTCTTCGCCGACGTCGCCGAGGGCGCGGACATCCCCATCGTCGTGCATCAGTACCCCGCCTGGACCAAGGCCGGCTACTCGTTGGTTGAGATGCTCGAGATGGCCCGCCTGCGGCAGGTCGTCATGATCAAGATGGGCACTCGAGACCTGGCGCGTTGGCGGTGGGACTACGAACAACTCAAAGCCGCCGCGCCGCATGTCACGATCGTGACCTGCCACGACGAGTTCCTGTTAGCCACGCTGGTGGACGGCTGCGACGGCGCGCTGATTGGCTTCGCGGGCTTTGTGCCCGAACTGATGATCGAGATCGTCCACGCAGCGCTCGACGGCGACCTGCCGCGTGCTCAGCGTGCACAAGAGACAGTCGCACCGCTGGCGCGCATCGTTTACAACTTCGGCGAACCGGGTTGCGACGCGCACCAGCGCATGAAGGTCGCCCGCTGGCTGATGGGCAAGTTCCCCAGCCCGCACTTTCGCCGACCGATTCGTCCGCTGAGTCAGGCAGAGATCGCACGAATCAAGGGCGAACTTCAGGCGATTGGTTACCCGATCGTGGACGGGGCGTTGGCGGCGACGTGATCGCGCGCCGGGCGCGTTTTGAGCGGGTACTCCTGAAACCCGTGGATCGCCGCCGTCATGTTGGTTAGCCCGTCTGTTTCGATCGCCGTTGCCGAGGACGCCATGATCCGGCGATTTGCGGCTTCGGCGATGAGGATCTGGAACGCCTCGGTGAGCCATTACATGACACGGACAATTCTCCTGTTCTTGCCGCTTGTTGCCTGTGTGTCTTTTGCCTTGGGATGCGCGGACAAGCTGGCCGGGAATCTCGGCGAGCCGATTGATCGACATGCGCTGGTTAACAGACACAA
>JANQSF010000075.1 GCA_028284155.1 Phycisphaeraceae bacterium | reverse complement strand
CAGTCGGTTCGGCCGGCGGCGAAGGTGCGCAGGGCGTCTTCGTTTTCCGGGCAAGCGAGCGCCTCGGGGTGGATGTACTGGAATGTAATCAGGCGATAGAGGTGCGCGGAGTTGGACTGGTTGACTTGGCCAGGGATTGGTTGGCCTTGCTCCCCGGTGTTCAGCCAGAACGAGCCGGGCAGGAACTTGCCGCGCGGCAAGGCGCCGTCGTGGTCGGCCGCGTAGTCGTTGAAGGCCACGCCCGACTGCGCCAGGTTCGTCGAGCAGGCGACACGCCGGGCGTCATTTCTCATCGTGCGCAGCGCCGGCCAAATGAGGGACAGCGCGATCATCAGCACGGCCGCGACGGCCACGAGTTCCGACCAGCGGAAGGCGATCGGCGCGCCGCCGATGGCGTACGCCTGCTCCGCCAGTTTGCGGCGCTGCCGGGCCTGTTCGACGCGGGCCAGCGTCTGACGCACCAGGTCTTCCGACGGGTCGTCGACCGGGTGTTGGTCCAGGATGTTGAACAACTCGTGCACGGCTTTGGCGCGCTCGTCGCCCGTGGTCGATGGGCCGGCGTTCAGCCGCCCCGACTCGAGCAGCGCGTCGAGCGCTTCGGCGTCGGCCGGGGTTAGGCTCACAGGCTTCGCGTGTTGGGGGTGGTCGTGGTCCATGTCGTTGCATGTCCTGAAACGGGCGTCCGTGCCGAACGAGTCGTACTCGCATTCTGTCGAACTTGCGTCGATCGCTTGTCGGCTGTCACATACGCAAGGTCGTCCTTGTGCGGTTCACTGTTTTTGAGAATCCGTCTGCCGGTTCGGTCGTGTTCTTGTCGGCGGTTGGGGCAAAACCCGATCCATCATCATTCGTTTCATGCGTCTGCGCCGCGTTGTCCATGCCGTTGTTTCCACAGGTCCGCAAATGTCCCGACGGCCGCGTGGAGTCGGCTCTTGACGGTGCCAAGCGGGATGCCGAGCATGTCGGCGATGTCCTTGTACGGGAACTGGTGGAAGTAGGCCAGGATCAGGATCTCTCGCAAGTGATCCGGCAGTTCGGTCACCACGTCCCGCACGAGTTCTTGTGTCTCCGCTTGTTCCGTCACCTCCCCAGGCAGGCTGATTTCCGCCTGCAACAAGTCCAAGAACTCCCGTTGCGAATCCGAGTCGCCGCCCACGGGAGCTGAGAGTTGGGCGGCTGACCGTTGACTCCTTCTACGAAGATAGTCCCTGGCCTTGTTCGCCGCAATCGTAAAAAGCCAAGGTTTGAACCGCCGATCGGTGTCAAATGTCTCGATCGAGAGGTGAACTTGGAGAAACGCCTCCTGAAAAACGTCCTCCGCAGCCGCCCGATCGCTCAAAAACCGCACCAGGAAGTGGTACAGCTCCTGCCGAAACCGGCTCACCAGCAGGTTGAACGCCTCGACCTGACCCTCCTTGTAGGC
Organism: Phycisphaeraceae bacterium; assembly: GCA_028284155.1. Classification (GTDB taxonomy): domain Bacteria; phylum Planctomycetota; class Phycisphaerae; order Phycisphaerales; family Phycisphaeraceae; genus JANQSF01. The sequence goes on along the minus strand of JANQSF010000075.1, from coordinate 30,635 downwards.
CAAGACAAGCTGGCTGTCGGTGAGGTCGTTGAGGGGGGGCACGGCGGTAATACCTTGAAAAATATGCGTTTGCGCTGGCCAAGCCGGTCGGGGCCGAGGCTCGACAGCAGCTTAGGGGCCGATATCGTAATCGGAAATGGGCCGCGATGCTGTCGAAGAATGGGCGCGAAGCGGCGTGGTGAGGCGGTGCGGTTCAGTGAATCAGCGACCCTAAAGCCGGCGGATGGCCCGTTCCGGGGGCTGGGGCCTTGTGCGGGATATCAGCCGTCGATGAGCGGAAGAATCGCGGGCGATTACGATGACGATCACGAGGACGATTACGATGATGGGCGGTTCGGGGTGGCGGGTCAGTCTTTGACCGGATTCACCACAAACCCCGTCGCCAGCTTGGGATAGAAGAATGTGCTCTTCTGCGGCATCAGCTCGCCCGCCTCGCTGACCTGCCGAACCGAATCCAAGGGCGTGGCCTGAAGGATCACACCAAGCTGGTATCCGTTGTCCGTCTTGCCCGAGCCGGACACACCCGCCGCGGCCGGGTCGTCAGCCAGCAGGCCCCCCAGTTGGCTCAGTTGGTGCGGGAACTTCCACGCCAGCGGCTCGTCACCGGTCCCAAACGTGGGCTGACAGACCTGCTCCACGATCAGATGCTGGAGCACAGCCACGTCAAGCCCCCGCCAGGCTTCGGATTTGTCGCCGTGCGTCGCCGCCAGCGGGTCGTTTTCGGTCGTGGTCAGGACCCACAGTCGCTTTTGGCCGCCGTCCTGCCGCTCGACCAGGCCCATCGCGTGCGGGCCGTGGCTGGGCAACGCCGCCTCCAGCGCGGCGGCGTCCCCGCCCGCGAACGGCTCAGCCTTCAGCCGACCGTACGACGCGGTCACCATCGCCTCGACGGAGAAGCCATTCATCCCGCCCAGCACGCGGTGCGTCGGCAGCACGACCATGCCCGGGTCCTGCATCGAGATCAGCACGAACATGCACCAGTCAGCAGGATGCCCGCCCGACGGCGCGTCAGCCGCGATCTCGCCGGCATCGATCGTCTGCTGCCGGTAGTTGATGGCCGTGTTGTATCGGTGGTGGCCGTCGGCGATGAACACGTCCGCATCGCGCAGCACGTCCTGCAACGCGCTGAGTGTGTCGGCGTCGTCAACCGCCCACACGTCGTGTTGCACGTCGGGATCGACCAGCGTGTGCCCGTGCGCCGTCGGCCCGCCCCGCCCGCCCGACGCATCGGCGATGCTGTCGAGCAACGGCTGCACGCGACCCTCCGGATCGCTGTACAGCCCGAAGATCGGCGAAAGCTGCGCGCCCGTGGCTGTCATGAGTTTCAGGCGGTCCTGCTTGGCGGCGCTGAATGTTTGCTCGTGCGGATAGACCCCGCCGTGCCCGTCCGGCGCAGGCCCGAACGGCTGAACCGCAACATTCGCAATTAATCCACGTCTCTTGTATGTAACATCGCCGACCGCAAACGTCTGTTGATATACAAACAACGCGGGGCGATCGCGCTTGACGAGCACGCCTCGTTCGAGCCAATCGCGAAACGTTTTACCCGCGTTTTCGTACGCCTCATCCGGTCCGAGCGTCTTGGCTGGCGTGTGCGGCAGGTCGACCTTGACGATGTTGTGCTCATCGCGCGCTAACAAGTCGGCCTTCGACGCCGCGTCGAGCACGTCGTAAGGCGGTGCGATCTTTAGTGAAACATCCGCCCCGGTTGGAGCGTCATAGACAATGGCGTCGATGGGTTGGATGCGAGGCATCGTGTCTCCCCGAGTTCGGCTGACGGTATGGGCCGACGTTTCTTGGAAGGAGAGCGTCGACCATTCAGGGGAAACCCCTGCAAGCCGTGAAATAAACGATCCGCAAGGGCGACGCCACGGTAGACCCGGGTGTAGCCCCAGACCAATTTCAAGCAATTTCTTAAGAAAGACGAATAAAGGACGGAACCCATTCGTTATGTAAGCGTACAATCGGTCCAGAAGGACTCAGACGACCGGAGGCGACCCCCGATGATCCGCAAGAACGACAAAACCACCGACGACCGCATCCGAAGCCAGTCACTGCTGGCCAAAATCCGACGACGCCAGCTCGACCTCGCGATGGCCGGCCGACACGAGCAATCCGCCCGTTACGCGACACTCGCCCAACGCATCCGCCGCGCGGGCGAGGCCGCGTGATCCGTACGGACCGTTGATGGTATTGTCACATCCGTGGTTTTCGTAGTGTTCACTTAGAAACAGACCTTGTTCCATTCGAGCGGCACGGACGCCATGGTTGCCAGTGGTGACGTCTATCGAACCGTCGAGTCGGGCTCGGTCCACGTTTGGTGGCTGAGGGAGACGGTCGCGATACTCGATGACTACTCAGAGTGGTGTCAATCTGATTTGCCCGCAGATGAGCACTTCACAGTCCTTGAAGTGGAAGATCAGGTTCGTTGCAGTGCCGTCTGCCGGGTTCATCGCGAGCAGGAACTCATCGACAAGTTGATCCCCAGAAAGATGCAGAATCGATTTCTGATGTTCAGATTACCGACTCCCTATCGCGTGGAGGTCCGATTGAGCGATATCGCGGCGCGTTGCATTGGCCCGTTGGAGTCGATTTGAGTTGATCGTCTGTGAGCTGTCGGTTTACGCGGGGGATGCAAGGGCACGACAGGACATCTCGTCGCTTCCGTGGGGGACCCGGGGAGTTTGAGGGGCCGGCGCCGAGGCCCCTCATCTCGTGTGGTCTTCCCGGCGAAGCCGTTCCGTTGAAGCGCAGCGCCAAGCCACTTCGGCGCTTGAGAAGGCCCGCCCGGCCAGGGCACCGCCGGTGCTGTGTAGGTCATTCTCATGGTTCCAAGTCAAGTGAAAGTCGTGTGAACCACTCTTGTGTGATCCGACCTACCCTTCGCCCATGACGCGGCTTGCTGTCGCCATCATGGTGCGTTCGCTTGATCAGGCTCACGCGGCCGCCGCCGTCGCCGCCGAGCACGGGGCCGACCTGGTCGAGTACCGCGTTGATACGTTCACCGACGACCTGCCCGCGTTGACCGCGCTGGTCGAACGGTCAGCCCTGCCGTGCATCGTGACCTGTCGGCCGACGTGGGAAGGTGGCGAGTACGGCGGCGACGAAGCGATGCGTTTGGCTGTGTTCGAACACGCCTGCGCGGGGGCGCGTCGGCCCGCGTATCTCGACGTCGAACTCGTCGCATACGAACGGTCAGCCGACTTCCGCTCGCGCATCGACGCGGTGGTCGATCACCCGGACGAGCCGGCAACCCGCGACACCGGCCTGATCGTGTCGTCGCACGATTTCACGTCCCGGCCGCGCGACCTCTATCAACGTGTCACACGGATCGCCTCGATCCCTACTTGCCGGATCGTCAAGGTGGCGTGGATGGCGCGCAGCCTCCGCGACAACATCGAAGCGTTTGAGCTGCAGGCGAGTCGCGTCAAACCCACCATCGCTCTGTGCATGGGCGAGCACGGCCTACCCAGTCGCGTCCTCGCAAAAAAGTTCGGCGCGTTCCTAACCTTCGCCGCCCCCGCCCCCGGAATTGCCTCCCAAATCCCCCAAGGCGCGGCGACTTCAGTCGCCCGCGCACCCAGCGTCCCCAACAATCAACCCACCGCCCCCGGTCAACCCACACTAAACGAACTCAAGTCCTTCTACCGCTGGGACACGATCACACCCCACACGCGCGTGTTCGGCGTCGTCGGCCACCCCGTCGGCCACTCGATGAGCCCCGCGATCCACAACGCCGGTTTCGACGCGACCGGATTCGACGGCGTCTACCTGCCCATGCCGATCGAGCCGTCGTACGAGTCGTTCAAGGCGACCATACTGACCTGGCTGGATCACAAACCGCTCCACTTCCGCGGCGCGTCCGTGACCATTCCGCACAAAGCCAATCTGCTGCGATTCGTCGAAGAGCGGGGCGGTCAGGTCGAACCGTTGGCCAAACGCATCGGCGCAGCCAACACGTTGACCGTGCACGACGATGGCTCGCTGACCGCGACTAATACCGACTACGCGGCCGCGCTCGACGCGGTGTGCGACAGCCTCGGCATCGATCGCGAAGGTTTGGCCGACCGACAAGTCGCCGTCATCGGCGCCGGCGGCGCAGCCCGCGCGATCGTCGCCGGATACGCCCAGTACGGCTCGAACGTGACCATCTTCAACCGCACAGCCGACAAGGCGCAAGGCCTCGCCGAATCGTTTCAAGATCAGCCAGGCGACGTGACCGCATCGCCGCTCGACGCACTTCACGACGCGCCGTTCGACGTTCTGATCAATTGTACACCGATCGGCATGCACCCGGAAACGGACGACTCACCATTACCAGACGGTGCCCAGTCGTTTGGTAACGGTGTGGTCGTCTTTGACACGATCTACAACCCGATCCAGACCCGCCTCCTGCGCGACGCGCAGGCCGCGGGCTGCACGACCATTACTGGTGTCGAGATGTTCGTCCGCCAAGCGGCTGACCAGTTCAAAGCATGGACTCAACACGACGCGCCGACCGACGTGTTCCGCAACGTCGTCACCGCCCGACTCACATGACGCGCACCATGCACGCGTTTAGAGGCGTGCCCGAAGGGCCGCCTTCACCTTGCCCCGTCACCGGAATCGCCGCATTCCGACTCGTTGACCTCAATCGCGCGACATGCGCGCGTCCCCTACAATCACCCGCCATGCCCGACCCCGCCTCGTCATCCGCCGCGCCGTTTTCGCCGCCCTCAGCCGAGCAGGTCGCGGCGCACCTGGCGAGCAACCCGCCGCGCGCGCAGTCGAAGTCGGCCGGCTATGCCGCTTTGCTCGCCATCGGTTTTGCCATGGCGTTGATGTTCAGCTCGCCCGACGGGCTGATGCCGCTGGTCGGCATGCTTGTCGTCGCCGGTGTGTTCGTCTACCTGTTCCGACGCGGCCTGCGCATGCGCGACCTGGAACGACGCGCCAGTCGGGCCGCGGAACTCGCCCTGACTCACCACGCGCCGCAATCGCTCCGCCTCGCCTGGCAGCTCCTGCCCGGCGTCACGGCCGTGCCGCAGTTGCACGGGCGAACCGTCGCCATGATCGCGCAGAACCTCGACCGCCTACGCCAGTTCGACGGCGCGGTGGTCGCCTACGACGAGCTGATCAAACGCCTGCCCCGCGACCACCCCGCGGCCGTGCACTTCCGCATCCTGCGCGCCATGGCCCACCTGTTCTGCGACCGCTTGGCCGACGCCGACGACGAGCTGCGCAAGGTGCGCAACGTCATCGATCGGTTCGTCGATACCGCCGTCGCCGCCGCCTATCGATTGGCTGAGCTCTTCCAGCGCATCCGCACGCACCACTTCGACGACGCACTCGGTTTGGCAGACAACCTGTTAGACGACCTGCGCCCGCTCGGCGTCGAGGCGGGGTACGGTCACGCGCTGATGGCGTTGTCGTACATGAAGTTCGCCGACAAGCACGACGACGCCTCAGCCGCTGAGCAGGGCGGGCAGTGGTGGGGCAGGGCGACCATGTTGTTGACGACCGAGCAACTGGTCTTTCGACACGAGGAGTTACGCGAGTTGTCCGACGACCCCCGCTTGGCGGTGCACACGCAGTCGTCAACCCCGCCTGTCGAGACGTAGGGTGGGCCAAGGCATTGCGCGGCCCACCGTTTGGCGATGACATGAAACTTCGTCACGACTTATTGAATGCTGCGCCCATTGGTGGGCCGCGCCGAGCCTTGGCCCACCCTACGACGGAATTCAATCGCGACTGTTTCGCCCGACTCAAGCCATGACCGACGAAGCAACACAACCCGCTGAACCACGCCACAACACCTGGCCGCCGTTCGAATCGCGCGTCTTTCAACGCCAACTCGCGCTCGACGCCCTGGCACGCCGCGCCGTGTTGGTGTTGCTGTTCGGCGGCATCTTCGCCGACTGGGTCGTCGGGCAGGCGTCGTCGCTGCCCGAGGCGGCCGTCATCCTCGCGGCCGTGGGTTGGGTCGGTATCAGCGTGGTGTCGTCTCGCGCCGCCCGAGCCATCGGCCAATTCGGGGCCATGTTGGAGTCGTCGCCCGCCGCCGCGGAGTCAACGCTCGCCGGCGCGCTCGAGCGTTGGCCGTTGCAGCGCGGCGCAAGGCTGTCGCTCTACTATCGGTTGGCTGTGCTCCGGCATCACCAACACCGTTTTGCCGAGGCCGCCAACATCGCGCGCACCTTACTGACCGAACGGCTCGGCACGGTCGAGCGGTCGCGCGTCGATCTGCTGGTCATTCTCATCGAGTCGTCGCTGCGCTGCGGCGACCTGACCGGCGCGTTTTTGGGCATCGACCAGATGCACAAGCGACGTCTGTCGATGTTCGACCAACTCCGCCTGCTGGCCCTGCAAACCCGATACGAGGTCGCCTGCGGTTATCACGCCAACGCGGTCTCGCTGGTCGACAAAAAGGTGCGCATGGCCGAGTTGCTGCCCGCGCCGTTGGCCGGCCACCTGCACGCCATGCTCGCGACGTCGGCTGCGGCCGCGCACCAGCCCGTATTAGCCGATTGGCTCCAACGCCGCGCCGACCTGCTGGCCACCCCCGAACAGATGGACGCCCTGCTCGGCCTCGCGCCGACCGCCGCCATGTCCGAAACGACCTGACACCACTGATTCCAGTTACTCATTCGCCCCCAAGCCGGGCCTTTCCGAAGGCCCGGATCGCTTTATCAACACGGCACGACAATCATGAAGTCAACCGCGGATCACGTGGATGATACGGATGGGAGTGCGCTGTGGGTGACTTCACTCCACCCGCGCGACCGCGTTATCCGCGGTTGATCCTGTATCATCGCCCCATGCAAGACAAGACCATGAAACAACGCCTCGCCGACGGCCAAACACTCCGTGTCATGTCGCTAGGCGCGCTGGTCACGCCCAAGTTCATCGAGGTCGTCGGTTGTGCCGCGCCCGACGCGAACCTCGACGGTGTTTGGCTTGATCAGGAACACTCGGGGATGGGGCACCGCGAACTCGAGACGTTGCTGATGGCCTGCCGATCAGCCGACCTGCCCGCGTTCGTGCGTGTCGCGCCGACCGACTACGCAACCGTCATGCGGCCCTACGAGGCCGGCGCCGCCGGCGTCATGGCCGCGCAGGTGCGCAGCGTCGAGCAGGTCAAACAGATCGTCCGCTGGTCGTACTACCCGCCGCTTGGCGAACGCGGCCTGTTCGGTGGCAACTACGAGTCGTCATACGGCGGCGTCCACCCCCGCGACGTCGTCGAACGCCACAACGCCGACCGTTGGCTGCTCATCCAGATCGAGACTGCCGAGGCCGTCGCGTGCGTGGACGACATCGCCGCGCTGCCCGGCGTTGACACCTTGTTCGTCGGCCCCGGCGACCTCGCCGCGACGCTCGGCGTGCCCGGTGAGTCGATGCACGCCAAGTGCCAGGCCGCCATCGACCGCGTCGCTCAAGCGTGCGAGCATCACGGCAAGACCTGGGCGGCCCTGTCCCGCGAGCCGGAGCACGCCGCGTACTGCGCCGAAAGCGGTTGCCGCCTGCTCAGCCTGGCGACGGATGTGGGGGCGGTGCGTAGCGGGATCGAAGTGACCATGAAGACACTTAACGGCTGAAAGGTCTTTTCACCTCTAGCAAGCCGTCTGCATTCGTTTTTGGGGTGCCACACTTTGGCTTTGCAAAGTGTGCCAAAGCGCGAACAGGGCACGGAAAGCCAAGCCGACACACTTTGCAAAGCCAAAGTGCGGCACTCAAACCCGATAAATCAAGGCAGACAGACCTCTAGGCCTTGGCCCGTGATGCTGCGTGTCACGGACTTCTTTCGAACTTGATCCGATGAAGCCGGTTCACTTTCAACCCAGTGACACGCTGTGCGACCTTGCCCGGCCAAGCGATTTCGACCGTCACGTCTGACTCGAGATCGCCCAGGCCGAAGTGCAGTGTAATGTCATTCTGATTGCCTTCACCCGTTCCGGTTTCGACGTGCCGTGTGATGACGCGTTCACCGATCTTCAGCCGAACTGTTGCACCGATGGCCGAGCGATTGACCTGCTTGCCGTCTCCTTCCAGCACCAACTTGATCCAGTTACGAGGTGGGGCTTCATTCAAGAACAGCTTGCCGTTCGTACACAGGTCGAGGTCGCCGTCGTTGTCGATGTCGGCCCACGCGGCCTGGTACGTCGGACCAAGTTTTGCAAGCCCTTGATCGGCCGTCACGTTGGTGAACTTCCAGCCGCCGTCGTTGCGGTAGAGCACGGGGTAATTGCGGATGCTGCCGGAACCGACGGCGTAAACAGTCGTGAAGTACAGGTCGAGGTCGCCGTCGTTGTCGTAGTCGCCCAGCGCCGCCGACGCGAACGACTCCTGCCAAGCCAAACCCGCGCCGACCGATCGGCCTTCGAACTTGTAGTCGTGTTTGGGCCCGCGATTGCGCAGAAACTCAGGCCGATCCTGATTGGCGGGCGGGTGGCTGAAGTTGGCGACAAAGATGTCCAGATGCCCGTCGTCATCCAGATCGCCGATCGCCGAGCCGATCGTGTGACCGCAGATCGGATAACGGATACCACCGGTGTACGTGATCGTCTGATTGGGAATGCCCGCGGCGCCGTGTGTCTTGGCCGCGTTTTGGAACTTGCCCCGGCCGTCGTTTCGCCAGAGGAAGTTGGGTTGCAAACGGTAATTGGAGACGAACACATCCGTGTCGCCGTCTTCGTCGAAATCGCCCGACGTCACGCCGCGAGCCGAGTAGCGTGCGTTGTCCGCCGAGCGCCAGTGCTCGACGAACTTGTGATCGCCAGTGTTGCGGTAGATCACATCGGGGTGGACAGCTTTCTGCCAGACCTCGTACCCGCCCACGTACAGGTCGAGTCGGCCGTCGTTGTCGATGTCCAGCCACACCGCCCCGCGTGAGTTGACGGTCGGCAGTTTGTCAAACTTGACCTGCTTGAACGACCCGTCACCGATGTTGCGGTACAGCGCCCCGCTACCCGAGTAGTCGAACAGGTCCGGCCGACCGTCGTTGTCGTAGTCGCCCCAAATGCCTTCGCCACCTGACAGCCCAGCGTCCTTGACTTGGATAAATCGCTTGCCGTTGTCGTTGCGGTACAGCTTGCCGCCCGCGTAGACGTCCACCCAACCGTCGCCGTCATAGTCGGCAAACGCGGCCTTACTGCCGCCGGCGAATCCAAACGCTTCGGAGACGTCGCGGAATGCGGCGGAAGTGTCAGTCGCACCCATCAATGCGATGACAGCCATAGCCGAAGTCTTCACGGTGAGGGCTTGCATGTGAGTCACATCACGGCTCCGGTACTTTGTTGACCGATTCATGTTGTGCAACATTGCGTCTGTGACGGAGGGTCACAGCCGGTCATGCCAAAACGTTGGATCGCGTCCAAGGTACATGACCGTAATCACGTCGATCCCACCATCGTCTGCAATGTGGTAGACGACGCCGTAAGGAAACCGTTTGAGGTTTCGCCGCCGGCAGCGCTTGGAGTGAATACGTGACGACTTCGGGTATTGGAGGATGTCACGCAGTGTTCTGCCAAGCTCTCGGGCAAACTCACCGCCAAGGCCGACCCTCTGACTCTCGTAATACGCACGGACCTGACGGACCCCGTCACGCGCGACGGCGCTAATGCGCATCGTCAGGGACATTCGCCACGCTCGAGTGCCCGGATGATCGGCTCGCCGTCCAGCATCTCGACCTCACCGCGTTTTATGATGTCCAGCCGACGTTCTGCTTCCTCAGCCCACAGCCGCTCGACCTCGTCGCGGTAAGACTCGGGAAGCGTGGACAACAAGCGGTCTGCAATATCGACGCGCTGCTCCGGGGGGAGATTCATTGCCGCCTCCAGAATGGACTTGGCGTCGCCTTGAACCATCGTCGTCCTCCTGTTCACGCGTACAGCTCGCTCACCACCCGCCCGTACACATCCGTCAGCCTGAAATCCCGCCCCGCGTAGCGGTACGTCAATCGTTCGTGGTCGAGGCCGAGCATGTGCAGCACGGTCGCGTGGAGGTCGTGCATGTGGACCTTGTTCTGCACGGCGTAGTAGCCGAACTCGTCGGTCGCGCCGTATTGGAAGCCACCTTTCGTGCCCGCGCCGGCGAGCCAAATCGAGAAGCCCTGCGGGTTGTGGTCGCGGCCGGTCGAGCCTTCGATGACCGGCGTTCGGCCGAACTCCGTCGCGAAGATGACCAAGGTGTCGTCGAGCATCCCGCGCGATTGCAGGTCGGTCAGCAGCCCGGCGATTGGGCGGTCGACCTCGGCCGCGTTGCGCTCGTGGCCTTTCTTCAACCCGCCGTGTTGGTCCCACTTGTACGGCGTCGAAACTTGGACGAAGCGCACGCCCGACTCGCTCAGACGACGTGCCATCAGACACAGTCGGCCGAAGTTGTCCGTCGGTTGCACGCCGATGCCGTACAGGTCGTTGGTGGCTTTCGTTTCGCCGTCGATATCGAGCACCTTGGGTGCCTCGGCCTGCATGCGGAACGCCAATTCGTACGACTCGATCACGCCCTCGATCTGAGGGTCGCCCTGCGCGCTGCCCGCGCGTTGCAGGTGGTCGCGGTTCATCGCCTGCAACAGGTCGAGTTGGTCGCGCTGCGCGTCGGGCGTGACGCTGTCGTTGGTCAGGTATCGGATCTGTGCCTTTGACGCGTTTTCGCCCGAGTGGCCGATTGGTGTGCCTTGATAGGCCGCCGGCAGAAACGCTGCCCCGTAGTTGCGCGGGCCGCCGTGACCGCGCGGCGGGGTGAGCGAGACGAAACCCGGCAGGTCGCTGTTCGGCGTGCCCAAACCGTAGTTCACCCACGAACCCACCGACGGGCGCACAAGGTTGTCCGACCCGGTGTGCAGCATCATCACCGCCTGGCCATGCGACTGTCCCTTTGTGTGCATCGAGTTGATCACGCACAGGTCGTCGGCGTGCTGCGCGATGTGCGGGAACAGGTCGCTGATCCACAGGCCGCTTTCGCTGCGCTGCTTGAACTTCCACTGCGGGCCCATGACCGTTTTCTTGATCCCTTTGCTCAGGTTGTTTGGCAGCTTGAGCGGGATGTCCTTGCCGTCGTGCTTGGCGAGTTGCGGCTTGTAGTCAAACGAATCGACGTGCGACACGCCGCCGTGCATGAAGAGCATGATCACCCGCTTGGCCCGCGGGCGGTGATGCGGCGTGCGCGGCGCGAGCGCCCCGCCGGAAGTAGATGGCGACCCCGCCGCGACCGGTGACTGTTCCGCGGCTTTGGCCTGCTCCGCACAAATGGCCTGCAACGCGAGGTAGCCGAAGCCGCAGCCGGCGGTCTGGAGCATCGTTCGGCGGGACGGGCAGTGAGTAGGTGTCGTGGTCATCGTCGCAGATTATAGGAGGGCTTGGCTGGCGACACAGTGGTGCGCGCGTAGGGGCGACACTCTTCGGCGCGTCGTATTCCTGCCACGGCCGTGTCGGCCGTGTGGAGCCCGCTTGAGTAACCGTACGGCCGACACGGCCGTGGCACGAGACAGTCGCTCAGTTCGAGGTTTCTCACCGCCCGCGTGCGCCTTAAGGCCGGGGCGATGGGTGGCGACCGAATCGCGCCATCGCGACCACGACGAGCGCGGTGATGGCCAGCCCCGTCACCCTGGCCGGCGTCGAGCCGAATACGACGGTGGCATTGAAAACGATGAACAACATAAACACATGCAACGTCAGCGTGATGGCCGCGCGACGTTTCCGGAATCGGTCGTGCCCGACCCACCACCACCAGACGACGTCGGTCAACCAGACGGCGACGAACAGGTAGTTGACGTAGACGCCGCCGGCGAACTCGACGCCGACGACGTTACGCGTCTGCGTCACGGTGTGCGCCACGGCCGCGGCGTGGCTCCAGCCGTGGAACGCGCCAAACGCGGCGACGATGTGGGCGATCATGAGGACGCAGGCGGCGGTCCACCAGCGTCGAGCACCAGACATCCGCGAAGGGGTGACTTCGTTTTCGACATAGAACGCACCGCTCACGCCGATGAGGTAGGCGATCAGCGACGCCTGGACGAGCATCAGAGCGATGATCTGCGGCAGGCTCATACGGGGGCGTGTCGATCGTGTCGGTTCGGGTACGATGTGGGTTCATCGTAACGCGCGCCGCTAAGGTACGACCTGCGGCGATTCACACGATTACAGGAGTAGCGGCATGTTGCAACAAACTTTGAAGAGGTCGTTTGCGTGTGTGGGCATCGCGCTGACCTTAGTCATGCTGTCAGCCTGCTCGAACGGCGAAGGCAAGGTCGATGACGGTGTGGACGACAAGACGAGTCAGGATGTCAAGCCAAAGGCTGATAGCGCGCCCAAGGCCGTTGAGATCGCCGGCGTCCGCAACCTGCACAAAGTCGGCGACGTGTACCTGGCCGGCCAGCCGAACGCCGACGGCCTGCGCGCGTTGCGCGACGCGGGTGTCAAGACAGTCATCGACCTGCGCACGCCGGCCGAATCGCGCGGGTTTGACGAAACGGGGACTTGCGGCGAGTTAGGCCTGACCTACATCAACGCGCCGTTCCGTGTGCCGGACACGTTGGAAGACAGCGTGTTCGACCGCGTACGCGACGCGCTGACCGACCCGAAGTCCGGGCCGGTGCTCCTGCATTGCGGGTCGGCCAACCGTGTCGGCGGCGTGTGGATCGCGCACCGCGTGCTGGACGGCGGGCTGACTTACGAGCAGGCGTTGGCTGAGGCGAAGGTGATCGGCCTGCGGACGCAGGGCTACGCGGACAAGGCGCGTGACTACATTGCCCGGCAGCAGAAGCCGTAGGCAATCGAGTCGCGTGTATTTGTTTCGTTGTGCAATGCGGTCGCGCTAAGCCGCGAGCGGCTGAGGGACACGGGCCAGACGAAGCGGAGTATTCCCGGGTCGCGTCCCGATGGGGCTGGAATGACGAAGTCGGAGGGAGTGTATTCCGACTTCGCCACTCGCTATTCGTCATTCGCCATTTCGCATTCCTCCGGAACGTGTCAGCCCATGCCGCGCGACATCATTCGTCCGTCACGCACCCTTCCGACGCCGACTTCACCGTCTTGATGTACTTGTACAGCGTGCCGCGCGTCGCCTTGAGCGGAGGGAGTTCGTGCTCGAAGTCGGCGTGGCGCAAGGCCAAATCGGAGTCGCTGACGTCGACGGTGATCGTGTTGTTCTCCGCGTCGATCGTGACCGTCTCGCCATCGCGGACCAGGGCGATCGGGCCGCCTTCCTGCGCCTCGGGCGTGACATGGCCGATGATGAAGCCGTGGCTGCCGCCGGAGAATCTGCCGTCGGTAATCAGCGCGACCTTGTCACCCAGGCCCGCCCCCATGATCGCGCTGGTCGGCGTGAGCATCTCGGGCATGCCCGGGCCGCCCTTCGGCCCTTCGTAGCGAATGATGATCACGTCGCCCGCGACGATCTTGCCGTCCTCAAGCGCGGTGAGCATGTCCTCTTCGCTGTCATAGCACTTGGCTGGGCCGGTGAAGACGAGTCCTTCCTTGCCCGTGATCTTGGCCACCGCGCCGCCGGGGCAGAAGTTGCCGTACATGATGCGGATGTGCCCCGTTTCCTTGATCGAGTTCTCGACACCGTGAAAAACGTCCTGCCCCTCGGTCAGGCCGGGAGCGTCGCGGACGTTGTCGGCGATCGACTTGCCGGTCACGGTCATCTGGTCGCCGTCGATCATGCCCTTTTCGAGCAGGTACTTCATCACGGCCGGCGTGCCGCCGACGTTGTGCAGGTCTTCCATGACGTACTTGCCGGACGGTTTGAGGTCGGCCAGGAAGGGCGTGCGGTCGCTGACGGTCTGGAAGTCGTCGATCGACAACTCGACATCGAACGACCGGGCCATCGCCAACAGGTGCAGCACGGCGTTGGTCGAACCGCCGAGCACGGTGACGATCACCATCGCGTTCTCGAAAGACGCGCGCGTGACGATGTCGCGCGGTTTCAGGTCGTTCTCCAGCAGGTGGCGGATCGCAGCGCCGGCCCGTTTGCACTCATCGACCTTGCCGGGGTCCATGGCGGGTGTCGACGAGGAGTAGGGCAGGCTCAGACCCAGCGCCTCGATCGCCGACGCCATCGTGTTGGCCGTATACATCCCGCCGCACGCGCCCGCGCCGGGGCAACTGGCGCGGACGATCTGCTCACGTTCTTCCTCACTGATGCGTTTCGACAAGAACTCGCCGTAGCACTGGAAGGCTGAGACAATGTCGCGCTTCTCGTCCGTCCCGGAGAACTTGGTAAACCCCGGTTTGATCGTCCCGCCATACACCATGATAGACGGACGATTCAATCGACCCATCGCGATGACGCAGCCGGGCATGTTCTTGTCGCATCCCGGGATGGCCACCAGCGCGTCGTACCACTGCGCTTCCATGACCGTTTCGATCGAGTCGGCGATCAGGTCGCGCGACTGGAGCGAGTAGCTCATGCCGCTCGTGCCCATCGAGATGCCGTCCGACACGCCGATCGTGTTGAACCGCATACCGACCAGGTCGGCCGACCCCATGCCTTCCTTGACCGCCGCGGCCAGGTCGTTCAGGTGCATGTTGCAGGTGTTGCCCTCGTACCACATCGAGGCGATGCCGACCTGCGGTTTGTTCATGTCGTCCGGCGTCAGGCCGGTGCCGTAGAGCATCGCCTGGCTGGCGCCCTGGCTCTTGCGCTGCGTGATCGTGGCGGAGTACTTGTTCAACTGTTGCGTGGTGGTCGTCATGGTGTGTCCTCGTGAAGAGGGCAGTTTAGGGGGACGAGGCCGATGGGGGTAGGGCGGTCGGCGTCGGTAAATGCCCCATGCGTCTTGCCGTCCCCCGGGCGTTAGTGGCAAGGTCGATCGAGTCCGTGCCCCACCTCTATAATGCGGCCTCATGCGCGGGCCCCGATCCGATTTCAGTATGACCGCCCCTCTTCACCCCCGGCCTTTGGCCGGGGACCGTTCCAGCGCGCGTGAACAGTTCATCAACGAACGTCCGCCGCGCCGCGCCGTCCGCCAACCGATCCCCGGCCGAAGGCCGGGGCTGACGGGGGCGACCGTTCGCCCCGGCTTCACCGTGATTGAACTGCTCGTCGTCATCTCCATCATCATCCTGCTGATCGCCATGTTGCTGCCCTCGTTGCGCAAGGGACGAACGGTCGCGCGGTCGGCCGTGTGCATGAAAAAGCTCGAACAACTGGGCAACACGATCTTTCAGTACGCCAACGACAACGACGGCAGGATTTTCCCATACGAAAAAGAGCCCTGCGGCAGCAATTGGTGTCTGAGGTATGACACGTTTTGGATGACGCTGACCGAGCCATACCACAACGGCGACGACGACGTACGGGTTTGCCCGGAAACGGTTGTCGATCCGCTGCAACAGTTCAACTACTCGACGGGCATGAAACAGCCGTACACGCTTTGGGGCACGGTCGACGTCGCGTGGGGTCGGCCGGATACGCCGGTCGGCTTTCTCGGGACGAACGTCGGCAGTTACGCGTGGAACTCGTGGATGCACGGCGGGCGTGATTACCCGATCTCGTCGAACCCCGATGTCGAAGCGGCGGACAACAACCGGCACTGGCACCAGTTTGCACGAATCCGCACGGCGTCGACTACGCCGATGTTCACCGACGGCATGTGGGTTGATACTTGGTTCCAGAACAGCTCGACCAGTGTCAGTCAACCCCCGCCGCACTTGCGCGGCTGGAACAGTGCCGCCGGCCGCGTCGTGCTCGACCGCCACGACTGGGCTGTCAATCACGTCTACGCAGACGGCTCCGCGGGTCGCACGGAACTTGACGAGTTGTGGCAACTGACGTGGAATACCGAAAGCGTCCCGCAGGACCCACCTTTCGACGTACCGGATCAGTAAGCCATGAGTGCCGACCCGTCCACGCAAGACGCCTTCGAAGCCAACCGCCTGTCCTGGGACGAACGTGTCGAGACCCACTGGGCTTCCGACATGTATCAGGCTCACGTCCGCGACCTGCGGGCGGGGGGGCATTGCCTCAAAGACGACGCGGTGCGCAGCCTCGGCGACGTGACCGGCAGGTCGCTGGTCCACCTGCAATGCCACATGGGGATGGAGACGCTGTCGTGGGCGAGCCTTGGGGCCGACGTGTGCGGTCTCGACTTTTCGCAACCCGCGATCGACAAGGCGGAGTTGCTGCGCGACGAACTGAATCTCAAAGGCCAGTTCGTCTGCGCCAACGTCTACGACGCCGTCGAGGCGATCGGCCGAACGTTTGACATCGTGTTCGTTTCGGTCGGCGCGATCTGTTGGCTGCCCGACCTCGACCGCTGGGCCAGGGTCGTCGCCGACATGCTCGAACCCGGCGGACGGCTTTACATGGACGAGGTACACCCGTTCCTCGACGTGTTCGACGACCACGACGCCGAGCCGGGTATCGCGATCAAGTACCCGTACCTCGACGCGCCGCCGCAGGTCTTCGACACGCCCGGCTCGTACGCCGCGCCGGACGCTACGTTTGAAAACAACCGCACGTATTACTTTCAGCACGCGATCGGCACGACCCTGAACGCGCTGATCAAGACCGGCATGGTCATCGACCGCTTCGACGAATACACCCGCTGCGTTTGGCCGAGGTTCAAGGTCATGAAGAAGGTCGATGAAGACACGTGGTCGTTTCCCGAGGCTGTGTTGAATCAGTTGCCAAACGTGTACACGCTCGAGGCGCATAAAGACACATCATCAGGCTGACAGCTCCTTTGCCTCATCGGCTCGCTGATCGTCAATCGCCTTCCCGCATTCAGGACACTGATCGTGACCACCGCGCAGGTCGTAGCCGCATTCGGAACAGACAAGCGGGACTGTGCGGACCGTCCGATCGGGGAGTGCGGCGACGAACAGAACGCCTAAGAACGAAAGCAAGGCGAATGTGCCCCACGCCCCGTGTCGCCCCTTCGCTTTGGCGAGGTGCGCGAGGCCGATTCCGAGTACTGCCGCGCCGCCGTACATGAGCGAGATCGAGACGAAGAAAAACGCCCAATTGTCCTTGGGAGTCTCAATCGTCAAGCCGAGGATATAGCCTGCGGTCTGAACGAGAAAGCCCGGCACACCCCAATAGACTGCCCGTCTTTTGTAGGCGGCAATCATCAATCGCTACTCTATCAGACGCAGGGCAGTCATTGGAGCGGTCTCGATCGGACGGTAGCGTGTGCCACTGGCGGGCAAGCCGCCAGTGGCACCCAATTCGACGCTACACCTAAACAAAACATGCTCTAGACTGCTCTCTCACTGTAATCGCGCTTCACTATTTGAGGTTGACATGTACGTCAAGTCACTCGTGTTCTCGTTCCTTTTCTTGCTGCTCGCCCCCGCCGCCTCGGCCGACGACATCTTTGCCGATGCCCAAGAACGCGAAACCTGGCGGTGGCTGCTCAAGCGTGCCGACCGCACCGAGCACGTCGAGCGCGACCGCAAGGGCAAGCTCAAGTGGGTCGGATTCTACATCGCCGAGAAAGAGAAAGGCGACTACTACTCGGGCAGCCTGACGCTTGAGGCCGGCCGGGTCGTGAAGATGGTGTTCAACAACGCCAACTTCACCAACGACGACTTCAAACGCATCGCAGCGTTCAAGCGACTCAAGACGCTCACGGCCTGGCACAACGGGTGGGACAAGCAGAAGGACGGCGACAAGTCGGTCTACTCCGGGGCCGGCCTCGTCCACTTCAAGTCGACACCGATCGAGTCGGTCAACTTCGGCGGGTCGTGGTTCAACGACGAAGGCGTCGCCGCGGCGACGAAGGTCCCGTCGCTCAAACAGTTGATTATCTACCACACGCGTGTGACCGACGAGGGTTTGAAGGCGCTGGCGGGTGACACGCACATCGAACTGCTCCGCCTCGGCCCGCAATACTCGATGAAGGTGTCGGGCAAGGCCCTCGAACCAATTAGCCGAATGAAGGCCCTGAAACACCTCGAGCTGAACGAGACCTGGCTGTCGTGGGAGGGCGAGCTTGAACACCTGACCCGCCTCAAGGGTCAGCTTGAGACATTCACATGTAAGGTTGGCCTGATTGCTGAGGGCGACCTGAAGAAACTCAAGGCCGCGCTGCCCGACACGAAGATCGAATACACGCGGGCGGAAGAGAAGTTCGTCGAGAAGATGAAGCGCGTGCGGGCGCGTGGGCTGCGGGAGTAGGTTCCGTTCTGAAATTGGGGTGGGCCAAGGCTCGCCGCGGCCCACCTTTCGGCGCCCGCATGAACCATGGGCTCAACCGTGTCAACGTAGCGCCCGTTGGCGGGCCGCGCCAAGCCTTGGCCAGCGCCCTTCGGCTCACACATACCCCTCGCGCTGATAGTCCGACAACCTGTAGTAAAGCTTCCGCACACTGATGCCCAGCTCCTGCGCCGTCGCCTCGCGGTTGCCGCTGTTGCGGTCGAGCGCTTCGAGGATGTGCACGCGTTCGAGGTCGGCCAGTGTCTTGGCGACCTGTTCGTCGCTGACCGGCACGATGGGCCGACGTACGGGTGGCTCGTCGCTTGGCTCGGTTCGCGTCAACGGCGACTTGGGCTGATGCGCGTCGGTCCACCGCTTGCGGGCGCGGTCGAGCGCCGTTTCGAGCGAGCCGAGGGGGGACGGTTTGGTCAGGAAATCGTCGACGTTGAGGCGGATCGCCTCCTGCGCGGTTTCGAGGTCGCCGTAGCCGGTGAGGATGATCGCCCGCGTGTCCGGCCAGGTCTCGCGCACTTGGCGGAGCAGTTCAAGGCCGGACATCCCCGGCAGGTTCAGGTCGAGCACGAGGATCTCGTGCGCGTCGTCTTCCATGACCTTGGCCGCCTGTTCCGCGGAGCCGACGCCCTGACCTTCGAAGCCCATGTCGGGCAGGGCGCGCAGCATCAAGTCGCGCAGGCGGGGCTCGTCTTCGACGATCAGAACGCGAGGCGTGGTCGGTGTGAATTCATCCATGACAGGTCGCCTCGAGGAGGTGTGGGCTGATCGATCGACGCGGCGTGCATCGATTCCTCGACATTGTCGAGTGAGTTGGTTTGAATGCAAGTCGCTGCAAGCTTTTCACGCGCCTTGCTCGTGACGGGGCGATACCGTGTCAGCACGCTGCGCCACCGCGTCGCCGGCCGGCCATTCGACGATGAACCGGCTGCCGCGACCGGGCCCGTCGCTCTCGGCCCGGATGTGGCCGCCATGCGATTGCACGATCGCGTGCGTAATCGACAAGCCAAGCCCCGTGCCCATTTGGCCGACGCCGTCGGTATCCGCGCGCCGCGTGTAAAACGGCTCGAAGACGTGTTCGAGTGTCTCGGCAGACATGCCGCTGCCGTTGTCGCGCACGCACAGAGCAACGTGGCCGTCACGCCGTTCAGCCTCGATCCACACTTGTCCGTTCGGCGGCTCGACGGCGTCCAGCGCATTGATGGTCAGATTCAGCAGCGCCTGCTTGACCTCGGCCGCGTTAGCCAGGACGGTCAACTCGCCGGTCGGGGTGGAGCCGTCGGGCTGAGCGTTATCGATGCGCAGTTCGATCTCGCGGTCGCGGAAACGTTTGATGCCGCGCACGAGTTCGACGACGTCATGCGCCGTCTTGCCGATCGACACGGGCTCGCGCATGTCGCCGGATGCGCGTGACATCGAGAGCAACTGCTGGATGATCTGCTTGCAGCGGTACGACTCGTCGCCGACGATGCGCAGGGCGTGTTCAGCCTCGTCCAGCGCGTCGTCGCCGCCCCGTTCGATCTTGCGCAGGGCGAGTTCGGCGTGGCCGGCCATGATGCCCAGCGGGTTGTTGATCTCGTGAGCCACGCCCGCCGCGAGGAACCCAACGCTGGCGAGCCGCTCACTGCGGACCAATTCTCGACTTGTGTCGGCGACCTTCTGTTCTAGGTTCCGGTACAGGCCTTCCAATTCGGCGGCCATGCGGTTGAAGTCGGCGGCGAGCTGTCGGAACTCGCGGTCGCCACGTTCGGCTACGCGGTCTTCAAACTGCCCTGCGGCGATCTCGCGCACGCCACGCCGCATGCGGTTCAGCGGCGACATGACACTCCGATACTGCCACACGCTCAACGCGATCGTGAAAAGCATGACCGCGCCGGCGATCGAAGCCACAAGTGTGATGGCCGTGCGGCGTTTCTCTTCCGCCTGGGTTTGGCGGTCTTTGATGGCCTGCTGCGTGGCCATGATCAACGCGCCCAGGCGATTCATGGCCGTCGTCGCGACCTCCGCCTCGTGGGCGGGGGATTGTGTCGGGTCGCTGGCGATATTCTGCAGGTAGGCGAGCTTGGCCTTCGCGTCCCAGGCGATCTGATTCGCTTCTTCGGAAAGCTGTGGCCGCGTCTCCGGTCCCTCGCCGACCGGTTGCTCGGTGGTGAGTTGCTCCAGGCGGGTGATTGCCTTCTCCAACTCGACCGCCATCTGCGGGTCTGTGCTCCGATCCGAAGCGATAAAGCTGCGGACGGCCGCGACGTGCACGCCGACCTGGTACACCTCGCGCAGTGTCGTGTACTCCTGCAGCGCACCGTCGAGGTCACGGCTGAGCCCGTTCAACCCCCACAGCGCCGCCGCGCCGATGACCACGAGGCTGACGAACAACGCCACCGTCGTCAGCGTGAGTTTCAGTCCAAGTGTCATGTTGCAATTGTACGGCCATGCGACAGGTCAACGGCCGTTGGTCGTGTCCGGCGCGTTCCAGAGTCGGCCGGGGCTGAGCGCTTCCTCTGCGTAATACTCGACCTGTGTCATCAACTCGGCATGCGTATCGAGGCTGACCACAGCCCCGCCCTCATAGTGACGGATTTGCGACAATCCTTCGTGCGGGAAGTTCGAGCCGTCCCACCACCAGCCGGACGTCCCGGTTTCATCAACCTCCCACAGAATGATGTCGTCCGACGCGTGTTCGGTCAGCCGGGTCGTGCGCAGGATGCCGTTCAGGCCGCCGTAACCGCAGACCGAACCGTTCATGTTGTAACTGGTCAACTGTCCGCATTGCGGTACAAAAGGCGGCTGGTCGTTGGAGCAGCGGAAGATGTCGGGGCTCGAGGCGTATGCGAAGACGTGACCCGTCGACAACAGGTCGTAGTTCCAGTCGTCGCTGTTGGTCAGGGACCCGTTGGTGTTGCTGTAGAGCCAGCCGCCATAAGGCCAACCGCCCACGTCGACGGCGTTGCCGCCCCAGTTGGGCCAAGGCAGGTGCTCGCTGTTGTCGTTGGCATAAGACGTGGTCGCGGTCATCAACTGGCCCATATTGTTGAGGCAGACCAGCGCGCGGGGGTGATCGCGCGCCCGGCTCAGTGCCGGCAGCAGCAGGGCGATGATCAAGATGATGATCGAGATCACGACCATCATCTCGATTAGCGAGAATCCGCGCTGAAGCTGTCTCATGGCTGAAGTTCCGCGCAAACAGGCCACGACTGAATCACAAATCGCCTACACGCCGTACCCGGAATGGGTGAGGTTGGAGGCCGGTCGCCTCAAGATACCGCGCAACCCACTTGGTGAAGGGTATGTCAGATTCGCCCCGGTCGCCACCTCGATCTGGGATTGCCCTCGCCGAGTCCCGCGCGACAGGCCGTGCTGCCCGATTGTCGCGCGGGGCTTACCATCGTTAAGAGGCCGGATTCCAGCCATGAATGCTGCAAGCCCAACCCGCCCGACTTTCGATATCGACGCCGTCGTGGCCGGCGAGGCCCGTCTTTCGCCGGCCGACGCGTTGTGGTTCTACCGCCACGCGTCGTTGCACGACCTGGGCCGATGGGCGTCGGCCGTCGCCGCGCGGAAGGTCGCCGAGACTTACCCCGACCAACCGGCCAACCAGACGCCGGTGCGAACGTACGTCATTGATCGGAATATCAACTACACCAATGTCTGCACCGCTCATTGCACATTCTGCGCGTTCCGGCGCGACCTGGGTGAGGCCGATGCGTACACGCTGACGACCGATCAACTGCACGACAAGGTGCGCGAACTGGCCGACATTGGTGGGACGCAGGTCTTGTTGCAAGGCGGCATGCACCCCGACCTGCCGATCGAGTGGTACGAGGACATGCTGCGCAGTCTGAAGCAGGCGTTTCCGGGTATTCATATCCACGGCTTTTCGCCGCCGGAGGTCGTGGAATTCGTCGCCGTATTTGACATCGACGGGTTCCCGACGACCGCTCCGGGTCGTTCGCACGAGTTGGCGTGGGACGTGTGGTGCGCGAAGCTGGAGGCGATCCTGCGCCGGCTGATGGACGCGGGCCTCGACTCGCTGCCGGGTGGGGGCGGCGAGATCTTCGCCGAGCCGATCCGGCAGCGGATCGGCCTGGGCAAGGCTACAGCTAAGCAATGGTTAGAGGTCATGTCCGCGGCCCATCGGCAGGGGATGCACACGAGCGCGACGATGATGTTTGGCCACATCGAGGGCGTGGCCGATCGGATCGACCACATGGACCGCGTGCGCCGCGCGCAGGACGCGGCGATCGAAGGCGGTTGGCCCGGCCGATACGTGTCATTCATCAGTTGGCCGTTCCAGCGCGAGAACACACCGCTTGGCCGACTGCCCGAGTGGGACGTCGTCAGCGCCGACCCGTTCCCCGGCGATCTGGTCGCCGAGGGCGCCGACGCGAAGGACATCGCCCGTTTCGCGAAGGTCGTCCGCATGTCCGGCGCGACCGACTACCTGCGGACGCAGGCGATCAGCCGACTCTTCCTCGACAATGTCTTCTCAATCGGCAGCAGTTGGGTCACAATGGGTCCGAAGATCGGTCAGCTCGGCCTGTTCTATGGCGCGAACGACATGGGCTCGGTCATGATGGAGGAGAACGTCGTCAGCGCGGCCGGCACGACGTACTGCCTGAGCGAGCCGGTGCTCTGCCACCTCATCCGCGACGCGGGGTTCACGCCCGCGCAGCGCGACAACCGATATCGGCTGATAAAGGTGCACGAAAGCGGGGCAGACCACGCGTCGCCGGACACGGCTGTCACCGATTGGTCCTCGCAACGCGCCGCCAAACTGCACGTCGAAGCGGATGCGTGACGAAGCAATCGAGCGGGCACGCGGTCAATTCGGAGCCATGAGCCATGGATGGAATCATCGTCCCACTCGTGATCGTCGGCATTGTCGCGCTGATTGCAGGCGGTATTGCGTGGGCGTACGTGCACGAGAAGAAGCGACGCGAGACGCTTCAACAGGTCGCGCAGCAGATGGGCTTCTCGTTCGAGCCGAAGGGGCCGCCGCCCGGCGCGATGGGGTTCGGTGACTGCCCGCTGTTCAAGTCAGGCCGAAGCAAGCGGATTTACAATGTCATGCAGGGCGCGGTCGCCGACGTGCAACTCCACCTGTTCGATTACAAGTACACCGTCGGCAGCGGCAAGAACTCGACAACCTACAACCAGACCGTCGCCGTCTTTGAGATGACGCAGATCAAACTGCCGCAGTTCCGACTCGGGCCGGAGGGGTTCTTTCACAAGATCGGCGAGATGTTCGGGATGCAGGACATCGACTTCGACACGCACCCGACCTTCTCGAAGAAGTACCGCCTGACCAGCGACGACGAGGCGACCATCCGCGCAGCCTTCACGCCGACCGTGCTCGAGTTTTTCGAGCAGCACATCGCCAGGAAGTGGAACGTCCACTGCTGGGACAAGTGGCTGGTCGTCTACCGCTCGTCGCACCGCGCCAAGCCCGATGATTGGCCGGCGTTTATGGAGGACACGTTCGGTGTTGTGGATGTGCTGACACCCGCGGGGATTCGTATGACCGGTGAAGGGGACGGCGTGTGAGTGGGGGCGTTCGGCCTAATTACGAAGGGATCGGTCTGCACGGCGGTATCGTGCAACTCTCGCCGTACGACTCGCGTTGGCCAAGCTACTACGACCAGGAATCGGCCGCGATACGCGCGGCTTGTGGCCCCGAGTTAGTGCGCGTCGACCATGTCGGTAGCACGTCTGTGCCGGGCCTTTGCGCCAAACCGATCATCGACCTCATGGGTGGGATCGAGACGTTCGATGACGGCTTTAAACTCAACGAGCCGCTCGCGTCACTCGGCTACACCGCACTTGGGGAGTTGGGCATCCCAGGCAGACACTTGTTCAGCCTGCGCGACGGGGAGATCCGACTCGTGCACTTTCACGTTTTCGTCATCGAAAGCGACGACTGGCGGCGACACCTCGCGTTCCGCGACTACCTGCGATCGAACCCGCAGGCATTGGCTGACTATGTGGCACTCAAGCAAGCGTTGCAAAACGAGCACGCGACTGACAGAGACGGCTACACCGACGCGAAGACCGAATTCATCCGCGGCATCGAACGTCTTGCTGGCGAGGATTGATCACTACCCTTGTGTAAACGCCGGCAACTGCACGATCTGCCCACCCTTCTCCGCCGACTCATGCGCGCAGATGCCCACGCACGTCCAGTTCGCTGATTGCACGGCGTTCGGCCAGGGGTCGCGGTCTTCGACCAGCGCGCTGAGGAACTCGTTGACCAGGTGCGGGTGCGACCCGCCGTGGCCGCCGCCTTGCAGGAACGACAGGTGGTCGGCGTCGTGGATTTCCTGCGGCAGGGTGAACTTCTGAATCGGTTCGGGCAGCAGGTGCGCGTAGTCAGGCACTTCGACGTGCTCGGCGATCTCCGGCTCGGGCTTCTTGGCGGTGTGCAGCACATGCGGCTGACCTTCGACCAGCGACCACTCGAAGCTCTTCTTTGAGCCGTAAACATCGATACTCTCGCGGTACTGGCGGGCCGTGTCGTACAGGAACCGCCAGATGTGCGCGGACAGGTCGCTGTCCTTGATCTTGATGTGGCAGGTCTGCACCGATTGGCTGTACCCGCACTTGGCCGCGATGTCGTCACGCACCGTGCCCGAGCCAAAACAACTGACGTACTCCGCGTAGCCGTTAACGAGTCCGAGGCAGGGCGACACGACGTGCGTCGCGTAGTGCATGGGCACCATGCGCTGCCAGTATTCAGGCCACCCGTCCATGTCCTGCGGGTGCGACGCGGCAAGGTATTGAATCTTGCCGAGCTCGCCCTTGTCGAAAAGTTCTTTGACGTACAGAAACTCGCGGCTGTAAACGACGGTTTCCGCCATCATGTATTTCAAGCCGGTGTCGGCCACAGCCTGGCAGATCTGCTCGCACTCGGCGATCGTCCGCGCCATCGGCACGGTCGCCATGACGTGCTTGCCTGCCTTGAGCGCCTCAAGCGACATCCACGCGTGGTCTTCGATCGGCGAGTTGATATGCACATAGTCGACGCCCGGGTCGGCTAACACGTCTTCGTACTTGGTGTAACGCTTGTCGATGCCGAATGTGTCGCCGGTCTTGTTCAGCTCGGCCTCGTTCCGCCGGCAGATCGCCGCGACGTTGCCGTTGGGGTGGGCCTGATAAATCGGAATAAACTCGGCGCCGAAGCCAAGGCCAACCATCGCCACGTTGAATTGCTTGTCCGCCATCGTCGGGATGTCCTTCCAGGGGGATGAGTCGGGAATCGACGGGCTAAACTAGCGGGTGATCGGTCGATGGGCAAGCCGCTTCGCCCGCCGGTAGGCCGGGCACATTGCCCGGCACGGTGCACAGCACGTTACCCCTGCCGGGCAATGTGCCCGGCCTACCTTGCCGCCACAAAGTATGCGCACACCTCCCGTCGCTTTACCGAGCCAATCACGTTGACCTCGCCCCCGTCGGCTGCAATACTTCACCGCTCGACCGACACGGAAGTCTCATGAGTCTGCAATTGCCCCTCTTTTCGCCGAAGGTCGCCGCGTCTGTCGATGTGGCGTCGCCGGACGCCCCAGCCGACGCCGCATCAATGCCCGTCGCTGGTGAACGCCCGCCCGCGATGTCAGATCACTCGCTCGACTACTGCGTGCTCGGCTCCGGTTCGGGCGGCAACTGTGCAATCGTCCGCATCGGCCGAGAGGCGATCCTGATCGACGCCGGGTTCGGCCCGCGCCGCACGGCCGCTTGGTTGTCCAATGCGGGCGTCCTGCTGGAAAACGTCAAGGCGGTCTGCGTCACGCACCTCGACCGCGATCACTTTCGCCCGACGTGGATCAAGACGCTCGTCGGTTTCGGCATCCGGGTTTGCGTCCACCGTTGGCACCTGCCCGACCTGCGCCGTGTCGAGAACTTCGACCTGCTCGACGACGCCGGGCTGGTGCACGTTTTCGACGACGATCCGTTCGAGCCGATCGCCGGCCTGGCAACGACCTGCGTGCATTTGCCGCACGACCACAAGGGCACGGTTGGTTTTGTGATCGATTCAGGACCTGTGCGCATCGGCCACGCGACCGACCTCGGCCACGTGCCCACGCGGCTGATCGACCGTTTCTCGGGCGTCGACCTGATGGCGATCGAAAGCAATTACGACCCCGACCTGCAATTGGCCAGCTCGCGACCGAGCTTTCTCAAAAAACGCATCATGGGCGGCAAGGGTCATCTCTCCAATGACGAAGCGTACGATGCCGTTCGGCGCGTCGCCCGTATCAGCCCGACCGGCCTGCCACAGCACGTCGTACTGCTGCACCGTTCCGCCGATTGCAACTCATCGAAGCACGTCTTACGCGCGTTCGAGAACGACCCTGTCTTAAGCGAGCGCGTGACATTGACGCAGCAACGCCGACGTACGAAGTGGTTCAAGCTGCGACCGGTAGGCGCGACGGCCCGGGAGCAGATGAAGCTGCTGAGTTGAGGTGGACAGGATTCAGGAGACAGGGGACAGGAGGCAGAGGGCGTGGAACTGACGACGGTTCTCAGTTTGATGCCTTAGATGTCGCGCCGTGTCGTTTCGCGGACGCCCGCAGGGCGTGCTTTGACGGTGCGCCGTAGCGCCACGCCCTGCGGGCGTCCGCGAATCGATACCGTTGTCTCCCGTCTCCCGTCTCCCGTCTCCCGTCTCCCGTCTCCCGTCTCCCGTCCCCTGTCCCCTGTCCCCCCACCCCCTCACGCCGCCGGCGGTCGCAGTTGCGTTTGCGCAAGCGTCCGGTACACATCACACCGCTTCAACAGGTCATCGTGCGTGCCCTGATCGATGATCCGACCTGCGTCCATCACCACGATCAGGTCGGCATCGACCACCGTGCTGAGCCGGTGGGCAATGACAAACGTCGTGCGACCGGCGCGCAACTCGCGCAGCGCGGCATTGATCTCGGCCTCGGAGTCCGCGTCGATCTGGCTCGTCGCCTCGTCGAGCACGAGAATGGCTGGGTCGCGGAGGATTGCTCGCGCGATGCAAAGCCGCTGCATTTGCCCACCGCTGAGACCCGCCCCGTCCTCGCCCAGCATCGTGTCGTACTTCTCCGGCAGCGCTTCAACAAACTTGTGAGCGTGCGCGGATTTCGCCGCTTCGACGATACGATCGCGCGACGTGTGACGTCGGCCGTACGCGATGTTCTGCGCGATCGTCCCTTCGAAAAGCACCGACTGCTGCGTCACGACGGCCATCTGACGACGCAGGCTGCGCAGGTCAACCTGTGCGATGTCCATGCCGTCAATCAACACGCGACCGTGTGTCGGTGTAATCAAGCGCGGCAGCGTGCTCATGAGCGTCGTCTTGCCCGATCCGTTCGTGCCGACGATCGCAACCGTTTGGCCGAACGGCACGTCGAGTGAGACTTCGACGAGCGCCGGCTCGTTCGCGTCTTTGTATGTGAAACCGAGACCCTCAAACGCGACCGACGTCGAGTGGCGGGGCAAGTACGGCGCGGTGTGCGGCGCGTCGATACCGGTCGGTTCGACGTCGAGGTCGAGCACTTCGTAAACACGCGTCGCCGCCGCGCGGGCTTCCTGCACGGTCGTGTGCAGGCCGGTCAACGGCTTGAGACTCACCGCGGCCGCGGCAATCATCGTCAGCACGGTCATGAACGAACTGGGGTCGCGGTCGCCGCGGAAGATCAGCCACGCCGCGACGGCCGCGACAATCATCACACCGATCTGCGCCAGCGTCTCGACCAACGGGCCGGCCAATGCCTTGGCGCGCCGCATCTTCATCTCTTCATCGAATTGCTTGCGGTTGATCTTATTGAACCGGCGGCGCTCGTAGCCCTCCGCGTCGTGGACCTTGACGACCCGCAGCCCGCCGAGCGACTCGTTGAGCGCGCCGATCATCCGCCCGCGGTGGTGCAACGCCCGCTTCGACGCCCGGCGGATGCGCTTGCCGAACTTGCGCAGCAGCACGCCGATCAAGGGCGCGCCGATCAATGCGAGCGCCGTCAACTGCCAGTCGAGGATGATCGCCCCGATCAGCGCCGCCACACCGTTGAGGATGTTCGCCACCGCCTTGCCCATGATCGCCTGGTAGCCGGCGCTGAGCACACGCACGTCGATCGCCACTCGTCCGATGTGGTCGGCCGTGCCCGTGCGTAGGACCTGCACCAGCGGCGCGTGCAGCAGTCGGCGGAACAGCCGCGCCCGCCAGACGCGCGCCGCCCGGTGCACGATCGTCAGCGTCACCATCGTGTGCAGGTACCGCCCCGTGCTGCCGATGACCGACAGGACGGTGACGATGACCATCACCATCACGAACGCGTAGAACGGGTCGGTCGGCACGCGGTCGGCAAGCCAGGCGCCCGCGTCGCGCACGAACGATGGCAAGCCGCTGTCAACGACGTTCTCCCGGATGAACTCACCCAGCGCGACCTGTTGATTCAGTAGCAGTTCAAAGGTCGGCAGCAACATGCCCAGCCCCGCCCCGAAGCACGCGGCCGACAGCAACGCGCCCAGAGCGGCGAGCATCAAGGCGCGTTTGCGCTCAAGCAGGATCCGCGTGCTGTGCCAGAACGGGTCACGCATGGTGTTGTCTGCATCGTCTCATTCGTGGATCGTGCGCCATGATATGTGACCACGGATGACACGGATGGGCACGGTTAGGGAAAGCCGGGGCTTTCCGAAGCCCCGAATCGTTGCCGCACGCACCATCACACCAATACCGATCCGGACCTGCGGACAGACCGGGCTTATGACGAATCAACCACCGCTTTTCGCAAGTCATTCAATCGATCGAAAAAGTCGGGAAACGTCTTGTTGACACAACCGGGATCATTGATCGTAACGCCCGGTGCAGCCAACCCCGCCACCGCGAAGCTCATGGCCATCCGGTGGTCGTCGTACGTGTCAATCGCGGTGGGCGTGATGCGGCTGTCCACTGGCGGGTCGATGATGAGTGAGTCGCCATCGATCGCGACCGTTGCACCAAGCTTGGTCAACTCGACACGCAACGCCTCCAGGCGATCCGTCTCCTTGACGCGCAGGTTCCCAATGCCGCGCATCGTCGTTTGGCCGTCCGCGAACAAGGCCAGCACAGCCAGCGTCTGCGCCGTGTCCGGCATCGCGTTCAGGTCGACATCGATCCCGCGAAGCCGCTCGCCGTTCGGCGGGGCCATGACCGTGATGCTGTCCGGCTCGTACACGGCCGACGCGCCCATCTGTTGCAGGACCTCTGCAAACCACACATCGCCTTGCACACTGTGGAAGCCAAGCCCTTCCACGGTGCAAACGCTGCCCGGAACGACTGCCCCGGCCGCGAGAAAATACGTTGCGTTCGATGCGTCCGGCTCCACGGCGTATCCGATCCCGCCAAACTTCTGCGGCGCGATGTCGATGCGTGTGAAGTTCGGCCCGACCTGCGCCTCGACCGCGAACCGCTCCATCAATGCCAACGTCATCTCAACGTAAGGCCGACTTGTCACCGGCCCTTCAAAGTGCAGGGTCAATCCCTCGGCGCAGTAGCCGCCGACCTGCAACAACGCGCTGATGTATTGACTGGAAAGCGTCGGCTGCAACGTGACCTCGCCGCCGCGCAGCCCGCCGCCGAGCACGCGGAGCGGCGGGTAGCCTTCTTTATCGAGATACTCGACCTGCCCGCCAAGCTCACGCAACGGATCGACCAGTTGACCGATCGGCCGTTCACGCATCCGCGGGATGCCGTCCAGCGTCGTTGGCCCGTCGGCCAGACAGCATGCGGCAGTCAAAAAGCGATAGGCCGTGCCCGCGTTGCCCAGGTGCAACGGTTCGGGTTGCGCATCGAACGTGCCGCCACGCCCCGACACACGCACGATGCAAAGGTCTTCATTGACTTCTAGTTTGATCCCGAGCTTGCGCAGCGCGTTGAGCATCACCCGCGTGTCGTCGCTGAATAGCACGCCGGTCAATGTCGAATCCCCTTCAGCCAGCGCTGCGAGCAGCAGCGCCCGGTTGGTCAGGCTCTTCGACCCCGGCAGCGACACGGTCGCGCGGAATGCGTCCATCGGTTGAATAGAGATGGCATCAGCCACGGCGATGGTCGGCGAGGAGGGGGGCGGCGTGCCGAAAGGCGGCAACGCCGACTGGGTCACTTGGCGGCACGGAACACGGCCACGACGTTTTCGACCGGCACGACGAACAGACGGTTGTCGCCCTCGAAGTCGACGGGGATCGCGTCGCTGGGATTGAACAGCACGCGGTCGTACTGCTTCAACGGGTAATCGTCGTCGTTATCGACCTCGACCGACACGCTGACGATCCGCCCGGTGAGCGTGGGGATTTCGATCTTGTCCGGCAGGTGGATGCCCGACTTGGTCTGCTTCTTGTCCTCGTCCTTGCGGATCAGGATGCGCTTGCCGATCGGCTCGACCGTCTCCAACGCCTTGGCTTTGCTCGATGATTGGCTCATGCGGCGATTGTAGGCTTGGGGTATGGATCGGGAGGGCGGGGCTCCGTCCGAGCCGCAGTTGTAACCGAGTGTCGGGTTCGCCCCGCGGCTCGGA
>JANQSF010000058.1 GCA_028284155.1 Phycisphaeraceae bacterium | reverse complement strand
GAGCCGCGGTTTTGTCTGTGCGGCCGAACTGCCCCGCGGCTCGGACGGAGCCTCGCCCTCCCCGCAAGCGTGTGCCCGCGCATCGTCTAATACGGTGTCACCCACTGCGCGGCCTTGCCGCCCAGCGCAGCTTGCGGGCCAGGACTTTCCAGAAGCTCAGTCGCGGGTTCTGGATGAGGCGTACGTCGCGGGCGTATCGGCGGATGATCAGTTGTTCGCCCTCGGCGAGCGTCAGCGACTTCTGCCCATCGACGACGAGCGCCGTGCCGGGGTTGGCCTGCCGCAGGCGGAGGTGGATGGTCGCGCCCGCGCCGACAACGATTGGCCGAAACGCCAAACTGTGCGGCGACAGCGCGGTCAGAACCAGCGCGTCGAGGTCGGGCGCGATGATCGGGCCGCCGGCCGCGGCGTTGTACGCGGTCGAGCCGCTTGGCGTCGAGACGATGATCCCGTCGCTGGAGATGACGGTCGGCGTCGTGTCGCCGTTGTGCGGGTCGATCGCCAGGTCGATGTCGATCATGCGGAACGGTTCGCCGGCCGTGATGACCGCGTCGTTCATGCCGACCCATCGCCGGCGGGTGTGCTCAGCGACCTCGGGGTCGTTGGGGTCCGGCCAACTGTCCGCGAGCGCGGCGTCGGCCACACTGATCTCGATCATCAATCGGGGTGTGGTCGTGAATCGGCCGGCGACGATCGTGTCCCACGAGGCTTGCAGTTCATCGACACTGAATTCGGCGAGGAAGCCAAGCTTGCCGAAGTTGACGCCGAGCAGCGGGACGTCGCGATCGCGCAGGTGTCTGGCCTGGGCGAGCAACGTGCCGTCACCACCGAGCACAATGGCCAGGTCGGCGTCGGGCAGGTCGTCTGCCGCGTCGTTGGAAAGCGACTTGATATCCGGCTCGGCCACGACATCGCATCGAGCGTCGAGCCAGGGGCGCAGGTCGGTCAGCGCTTCGACGACCGCGGGCTTGTCCCGGTTGGCCAGGATTATCACACGGGGTCGGGTCGTGGGCAGCGGCATGTCGGTAGTTTACGGGGCGGGCGTCGCTCAGTCCGCGCGTTGCAGCAGTTCAACACGCTTGAACCGCACGTGCATGTCCTGCCCGCCGTGCAGTTGCAGGCCGAGGTGGCCCTTCGTTCGGCCCTGGTCGTTGATCAGTTCGGCCGTCTTGACGCCATTGACGTGTACGACGACACGCTTGCCGTGGGCGCTGACCACCATCTCGTTCCACTCGTTCGGCCGATACCACGACTTGACCTGTTCAGCGGTTGGCTTGACGACCCAGCCACGGCCGCCGGTCTCGTACAGGCCGCCGGCGTCGTTGTTCGGGTCGATCTCCGCCTGGAAGCCGTGCACGCCCACGCTGCCGGCGACCTTGTCGACGCGGAAGTACACGCCGCTGTTACCCTCGATCGCCTTGTACACGACGCGCAGCGTGAAGTTGTCGTACTGCTTGTCACTAATCAGGATGCTGTGTCGTTTCTCGCTCGCCGCGCATCTGCCAACGATCGCGCCGTCTTTCACCGACCAGGTGTTCTCGACGGTCGGCGTCCAACCGTTCAGCGTCTTGCCGTCGAAGATCGGCTGCCACTTGAGTCGGCCGAGGTCGATGATCTTGATGTTCCGCCAGGCGACGGGCAGCGGTTCTTCCACCTTGCCAACGCCGTGCACCTGCAGGCCGATGAATCCGTCGACCGTGAACGGGTCGACCAGGTCGGCGCGCGGGACGCCGTTGAGCCAGGTCTGGATGCGCGGGCCTTTCGCGACGACGCGCACGTGGTTCCACTTGCCCGGCTTGTACGCCTCCTTGCCCTGCTCGGAAACCTTCGCCGTGTCGCCGCCTCCCGCGCCGGGGAACAGCCAGCCGCGCCGGCCTTCTTCATACACACCGCCGGACCACATGCGCTGCGGCTTGTTCGCGTCGATCTCGATCTGGTAGCCATGCACTCGACCCTCCGCCACAGTCCGTTTCTTCGCGCCGACGACGAAGTCCATCGGTTTGTCGAACGCGTTCGAGCGGATCTGCACGCCGCTGTTCAGCCGGTCGTCGCACTTGTACTCGTATTCGAGGATGAAGTCGCCGTAACGCTTGACGGTGCAAAGAAACGAGTTGGGCGTGCGCGGCACGGTCGTGCCGAGGATGATCGGGTTGTCGTCTTCATCCTTGGCGACCTTGTAGTTGGCTTTGCCGCCCTTCTGTGTCCAGCCTTCGAGGTTCTTGCCGTTGAACAACGGCTCCTGACGAGGGTACGGTTGCGCGGCGGCGTGTCCGGCGATGCAGGTCAGGATCAGCGCGGCGATGACGATTCGCTTCATGGCGGGCCCTCGTGGTTCGTCAGGCGGGTGTCGAGCGGGACGATTATACGACACGCGACCGGCGCTCGATCGGCTTGGATTCGACCGGAAGCGGCGCGTGAAGCGCACCTTGCGCGCACGTCACTTGCGTTTGCGACGTTTCCGCTTGGCCTTGCGTTTCGCCTTCTTTTCCGCGTCGTCCAACGTTTTGAATGCCTTTTGGCCATACGTCGGCGCGAGGCGGACAACGCTATAGCGGCGCAGGTCGATCGCTTCGCGGTCGCCGCTGGGCGTCCGCACATAGACGAACGGCACGCAGACCGCTTCGACGCGCATCGGCGTGCCGGCGCACCACGGCATGATGTCGCAGCGCATCGGCTCGACCGTTCGCCCCCGGTACGGGTCGCAGACGTCCGGCAGGAACTCGACGGTCACGCGCGTCGTCGTCAGGTAGTCGCCGACGCGTACATCCTCCGGTCCGACAGATTGCGAGGTTTTGACTTTCGTCTTCATGGCATCACACAACACACGAAACCGGGGCACTCACAAAGACCCGGTGCGTTTACGGGTTTGTTGGAACGGGTCAATGGAACAGAACGCGATCCGGGCCTTGGGAAAGGCCCGGGTTGGGCGTTGAATACAAGCTCAAGAAAGTTGTCACAACCCGAAGCGTCTGACGGCCGCCGCCGTCCTTGGAACGTTCAAGTGTCGTACAACGGCACGCGCCGCCCGACCGCGCCGGCCGTCGCCGTAGTGGCGCCGACGGCCTGTCGCAATCCGGGTTGTTCAGCACGTCGCACTCGCACATCACGCTCCTGCATTTGGGCAGTGGGTGTCGAAGTGGAAGGCTATGCGTGTGTGAGGGCGAGTCAAGGTCGGCGCGGCACAAAACAAGACTATCGAGCCCTAACCGTCGGCCGACACCGTGGTGCGTTCATCCATGGCGACCTTGAGTTGGTCAAAGAAGTCGCGGGCTCTTGGATTGAGTTTGCCGTCGATGACTACGTCAACCATCCGAACCGGATCCTCGCCAGCCAAATCCCATGCGCAGAGGTAGTCCCATTCCAAAGGCCCGCGCCGCTGCCGGTTTCGTATCCAAGCGTCCGTAACTCGGCGGATGTCACCGCCGGCGAGGTAGTGGGTTTCAAGCTGTTTCGACTCAAGCGGCGCCTCTTCCAGCGCGGCCCGGTTCAGACATCGCCGGACAGCGAGGATCGGCACCTTGGTGAATGCCATGCGGACACAGTCAATGAAGGATAATCCCATGCCGCCTCGATTCGAGCGTTGAGTCTATTGCTTGTTCCAAGACACCGAAGTGTATGGCGACGCGCAAACGGCGCGAACGCAAACGTGGACTTGTTCGCGGGTGTCCGAAGTGTCGCGTTGAATGCTCATAAAAAAACACCCGCCCGGCTTGGCGGCCGGGCGGGCGATGATTTGGTTGGGTCTGCGTCTAGGCGAAAACCCGTCGGATCGCCTAGAGCGACCCACTCGTACAGTCAGAAGCCACAGATCACCCCCTTTACAAGAGTCGGGTTATGCCAGCCGTCGCCGTTGTCGGCCGCCAGCGAATTCCTGCCCGGCAACGTCTCGCCGAGCCCAACGCGCGCCGGCCTTCACGACCGTCGACTCACGCCGCGCGGGGGGTACATCCGCTTGGCCTGTGCCGGGGTCAGCCGATGCTCGGCCGACGCCGTGCGGACGACCTTTCTGGTGGGTTCACCACGTAGGGTCTGCCGCCGTGCGTCGGCAATGGAATTATCGGTTAGATCGCGGCGATGTCAAGAGCCGAAATCGCCAAAAACGCGCCGGTCATTCGTTCGCCAAATCGTCGAATACGTCGAATCGCCGGTCGAATCGGACGAGGCCCGTCACGCCCCGCAGCCCGTTCGGCCGAACCTCCCGCACCATGAACGGGTCATCGACGCCGTACACGTTGGTCAGCCCCGCGTCGCTGGCGCGGGTGAAGCCGAATCGGCCATATATCCCCGGCTCGCCAAGCACGACGACGAAGCCGACCCCGCGGGCGATGCACACTTCCAGACCGGCCTCGATCAGTCGCCCGCCGATCCCGCGCCCGCGATGCGTCGGCAGGACGGCCAACGGCGCGAGGCCGACGCCGCGCAGGTCGTTGCCGCCGACGGAGACCGGACTAAACGCGATATGTCCGACGACTCGGCCATCGGCTTCCGCAACGAGCGACACTTCGAGCGTGCCGTCGTCGCGCAGGCCTTCGACGAGGTCGGCTTCGAGTGGTGTATCAAACGACTCGATCAACACACGACGGATGAATGGCACGTCGTCAGGCTGTTCGGGTCGGATGATTGTTGCGGGTTGTGTCACGACGAAAGGGCGCGATCAGGCGTCACTATTCGAGTGCAAGGCCAAGCGGTTGCCTTCGCTGTCGATGACGATCGCGCGGAAGCCGTGCGGGCCGATCGAGTGAACGGGCTCGACGATGCGTCCGTCGTTCGGTTCAACCTGCGCGACAGCGTCGCGGATTCGGCCGTCGACATTCATGTAGACGAGGATGCCGCGGTCGTCGGCGGTCTCATCCGGCTTGGGCACGAGACACCCGCCGTTACCGTCGGCGTGCTCCATGACGCAGAACGACATGTCACCGAACTGTTCCTTCGAGACCTGGATTCCCAGGACTGCGCGATAAAACGTGCCGGCGCGGTCGAGGTCGGCCACGGGGATATCGCACCAGACGAATCGGTTGTGTTGGCTGTTGAAATCGCTCACGCGTTACGACTTCCGCGGCGTCTTGGCCAGGCTGGTCGTTTCCATGGTCAGGAAGTTGAACTTCCTGCGGAGCAGGTCGACGAGGGTGTTGAACTCGGAGTTGTTGCTCGGGTTCCAGTGAGCCCAGTGGATCTCGATGGCGCACTTGGCGGAGCGGACGCCCTCTTTGATGAACTTGGTCAGGCGGCGCATCGGCAGGTCGTCGATCATGGCCTGCGTCATGGGGACGCAGACCAGCGATTGCTCATGCTTGGGGACGAGGTAGCAGACGGTGCGGGGCCGGCCTTCAGCCGACTGGGCGGGCAGGTAGTAGTGGAGCGTCCACTTCCAGGCGTCGCCGTACCAGACCAGTTCGCTCTCGATGCCTTCCATGTCAGCCAGAAGGTCGAGCAGGGCCTGGAAGCCGCGGTATTGAGATTGTTCCAACGGCTCGAGCAGTTGCTCAAGCGTGGGCTTCGACCATCGATCCTGCCAGGGCAAACGCGAAGTGACCATTGCACGACTCATGAGGGTACTCTTCCGAAGCAGCTACGTCCTGTGATTGCTCGGTGTTCCGAGGGGCCTTGGCGGTTGGCGGGTCTGATTGGCCGACGCACCCGCTTGGCGAGCGACTGCTCGCGACGCGGCCCGGTTGATCTGACTCCGATAAGAACGTCCTTTTCCCGAAAGCAAACGGGCCGAATGACCAATACCGAATCAGCTACCCGCCCCGACTCGGCCGAAAGGCCACCATGACGACTTGATACGTGTACCGATAAGGTAACACCGTTTGCTCAGTTTTGCAAGCAGGGAAAGCAAGGCGCGCAAACTATCTTAATTACTAATGTTACGACACGTATGACCAGAATTGAACGGAATATAAACGCAATCATCGTCATGGCCAAGCGGGCCGTTCCCGGGAGGGTCAAGACCCGGCTTATCGGGGCGTTAACACCGAAACAGACAGCGTTTGCGCACGCGGCGATGCGGGATTGCGTCATGGATCGACTCGTTCAAATCCTCGCGGCTGACGGCGAAGAAAAAAAACCGGCGTTCCGCCTCGCGCTCGACGGGGCCGAGGTGCACGACGTGCAGGATGTCGGGCCGATTGGCGAAGGCGATCGGCCGAGTTGGCGGTTGATCGATCAGGGCGAGGGGGACCTGGGCGAGCGGATCGCGCGGGTCTGGGAGGCGGTGGGCGGCGGGTCGGCCGCGTTCTTTGGGGTCGATTCGCCGGACGTGCCGGCCGAGTCGTTGCGACGGCTGGCGTCGGTGCTGGACGACGCCGACGCAGCCGTCGGCCCGACGGACGACGGCGGGTATTGGTGCCTGGCCGGCCGAGAGCCGCTGCCGGCCCTGCTGCGCGGCATCGACTGGGGGACGAGCCGGGTGTACGATCAGACTCGGTCGGCAGCGCGACGGGCGGGCCTGCGCCTGGCGGAATTGCCCGCCTGGCATGACGTGGACGACGGGGCTGATCTTGACGCGCTGCTGGCCCGGCTGACCGACATTCAAACCGATCACGAACCGCACCTGCGTCGCCTGCGCGACCGGCTGACCGCGATCTGCAAGGACTCGACATGACCGATACGACCACCACGCCCACGACAGAGCAGCCGCAGACCGCCGGCGAGGAGCCGAACCTCAGCGAGTCCACCGTGCTGATCGTCGATGACAACCCGCAGAACGTCGAGCTGTTCCAGGCTTACCTGGAAGAGCTCAAATGCTGCATCGTCACGGCCGGCGACGGCGTGGAGGCGATGCGGATGATCGATTCTGGGGGGGCTGGGGGGGACGACGACGGTCGGCCGGACCTGATCCTGCTCGACGTGATGATGCCGAAGATGAGCGGGTTTGAGGTCTGCCGCAAGCTGAAGGAAGACCCACGGACGCGCGGCATCCCGATCATCATGGTCACGGCCCTGAACGACCTGGGCGATATCGAGCGGGGGATCGAGTCGGGGACGGACGACTTCCTGAGCAAGCCGGTGAACAAGCTGAAGCTGCTGACACGCGTGCGGTCGCTGCTGCGTGTGGGTCACCTGAAGCGCGAACTCGATCGGACGCAGGCCTATATCAAGGAGATCGAGGGGGAGGATGAAGGCGCGGAGGCACGGAGGCACGAAGGCGGGGAGGGGTCGTAGACGGGGTCACTTCAGTGGCACCGGCTTCTGCCCCGATGAACAGATTACAAGCCATGCCCGACCCTGCGCACGAAACCGTCGACGTCGTGATGCCCTGCTACAACGGCGCGAAGTACGTCACGCAGGCGCTGGAGTCGGCGGTGGCGCAGACGCACAAGCCGCGGGCGATCATCGTCGTGGACGACGGGTCGACCGACGACAGCGCGCAGGTCGTCCGCGACCTGGCGGCGAAACACGCGGACGGCAACATCCAACTCATCCAGCAGTCGAACGCCGGCGAGCCGGCGGCGCGGAACACGGGCATCGCCACATCGACCGCGACGTGGGTCGCGCAGCTTGATACGGACGACTGGTGGGAGCCGAACAAACTCGAGTTGCAATTGGCTGTCGCCAACGACGCGAGCGCGCCGGGCGGCGGCGAGAATTGCGTGCTCGTTCACACCGGCGTGATTGGCCACTTCCCGGACGGTTCAACGACGGCGCACGACGGGCCGGCCACGACCGACCGTGTCGGCCACGTGACACGCGCGCTGCTCGAACCGCGCAGCATCGGTCACCCGTCGATCATGGTGCGTCGCTCGGCGCTCGACAAGATTGGTGGGTACGACGCCGAGTTCAAACAGGCGTGCGACCTGGACCTTTACTTTCGGCTGAGCGTGGTCGGCACATTTGCGTTCGTCCCGGAGTACCTGCTGCACTACCGGTACCACGCAGGCCAGATGTCAGCCAGCCAAATGGCGCAGGTGCGCTTCCACCACAAGGCGATCCACAACTTCGTGGACACGCACCCCGATGAGGCTGATGCGATCGGGCGTGACGTGATCCGGCAATGCCTTGCGCGACACGTCGCGGTGAAGCTGCAGAGCATGTATTGGCGGCGGTTGCTGGACGACTTTCGCGCGCTGCTCGAGTACGCGGCTGACGAGGGGCTGACCAACGAGGAGATCGAGGGTTGGCGCAAGCGCGCCCGTTGGCCGGACTGGGTCATCCGATTGAAGGATCGGCTCACCGGCGCGCCGGTGGACAAGCGGTCAGCCCAGCCGCACGGCGTCGTTGCGGCTGACGACGCGCAGGGGGCGGCCTGATGGACCTGACGGTCTGCATCTGCACCTACAAACGCACCGACCCGCTGCGCGACGCGCTCGAATCCTTGGCCAAGTGCGACCCGATCGATCGTCAGTGGGAACTGCTCGTGATCGACAACGCCGGCGACGACGCGGTGCGCGACATCTGTGCGTCCGTCGCCGACCGTCTGCCGATTGTTTACGACGTGGAAGACAAGACCGGCCTGAGTCACGCACGGAACCACGCAATTGACATGGCCAAGGCGCCCGTCGTGCTGTTTACCGACGACGACGTGACGTTCGACCCCGCCTGGCTGCGCCACATGAGCGACGCCATCGACGCTCACGACGAGTGCGACTTTTACGGCGGCCGCGTCGAAGCCGTGTGGTCGATCGATCGGCCGACCTGGTTCGACACGGACGCCTGCCCGATGCTGGCCGACATGCTCGTGCACTACGACGCGGGCGGGACGAGCGGCTATTGGGACCGCGCGACGCACAAGCCGTTCTTCGGTGCGTCGCTGGCCGTGCGCGTCGAGGCGGTCAAGCGGGCCGGCTACTTCGACCCCGGCGCGGGCCATTCGGGCAACAAACTCGGCGCGGGTGAAGACAGCCTGATGATCGACGCGATCGAAAGACAGGGCGGGCGTGGCTGGTATGTGGCCGACGCGCTGCTCTACCACCCCGTGCCGCCGCAACGAGTGACGCGACGGTTCGCGCGGCGGTTCGCCTGGCGGCAGGGCTGGGTGAGCGCTGAAACACACCGACGACTCGAAACGACCAACGGCAAGCTGCCGCGCTGGTGGTACCGCGCGTCGTTCGAGCAAGGCTTCAAGGCTGGGTGGCAGTGGCTGGTCGGCCTGTGCAGTTTCAACGGCCCGCGTCGCTTCGCGGGCGAGTTCCGCTGGCGGTACAGCGTGTCAAAGTTTTGGCATGCGATGCGCAAGCGGGACGAGTGTCCGGCTTGACCGAAAGCAGGTAATCAGGAAAACAGGACAACAAGAAATGTTGCGCAACGAACCACGAATAACGCCCGGCCGCTTTCCCCATTTCCTGTTTTCCTGTTTTCCTGTCTTCCTGCTGTCCTGCTAATGCCCGACATCGCCGTCATCACGCCGACCTTCAACCGTGCGACGCTGCTGCCGGCCGCGCTCGACTCGGTGGTTGCGCAGACGACGGACGCGTCGATCGAGATCGCTGTCGTGGACGACGGGTCGACGGACAACACGCAAGACGTCATGCGCCCCTACCTGGAACGGTTCGGCGATGACGGGGGTCGGCTGCACGTCACTTACACGCGATTAGAGAAACAAGGCGTCGTCGCGGCGCGCAATACCGCGATCGCACAGACGTCCGCGCCGTTGATCGCGTTCCTCGACAGCGACGACTACTGGGAAACGCGGAAACTGGCGATGCAACTCGATGCGATGCGCGTCGATGACGCGGTGGGCGTCGTGCACACGTCGTTCCGCTATGTCGATGAGTCAGATGCGTTTCGGGACGACGGGCCGCAGCGGTTGAACAACCCGTGTGTGGGTGACTGTCTGGACGTGCTGCTGAATGAGTTTTTGGTCGTGTTTTCCAGTGCGATGATTCGGCGGGACATCGTCGAGCGGATCGCGAGCGAGGAAGCGCACGGCCAACCGTTCGACCCGCGTTGGGTGAACTCGCAGGACTATGACCTGATGCTGCGTGCGGCGCGACATTGCAGGTTTGCGTACGTGGCTGAACCGCTGACGCTGTACCGTGTGCACGGGGCGCACGGGGCGATGGGGAATCTGAAGCGGGCGTACGGTTTTCATTGCCGTGTTCAGATCGATTTTGTCAAGCGGCATGGGGCGTCGATCGGGATGGATGAGGACGAGGCGCGCGGGCGTGCGGCGGCGTTTCTGTTGGGGCGCGTTGAGTCGCACTTCTGGCAGCGAGATTTCGTTGTTGCGCGCGAGCTTTGTGACGTGGCGCGGGAGTTGGATGTGCTTGACGAGCGGTTTGCGGCTTACGAAAAGCGCATGCGGACGCCAAAGTGGGTCTATGCGGTGAAAGATCGGTTGGATCGTGTGATTGGGCGCGGGGGGCGGGGTGGGTAGTTGGATTGGAATCGCGCTAAGCCGCAAGCG
This sequence comes from Phycisphaeraceae bacterium, assembly GCA_028284155.1. GTDB lineage: Bacteria > Planctomycetota > Phycisphaerae > Phycisphaerales > Phycisphaeraceae > JANQSF01. The sequence continues at coordinate 78,386 of JANQSF010000058.1, read as the reverse complement.
GCGGGGAGTGGGGGTATGGTGCGGTCGATGACATATGGATCAACAGGCGACACATCACGGTTCGGATGATGCGGGGTCGATCCGGGAGTCGTTCCGGGGGCCATTCCGGGGTCGGGTGTTGTATGTTGCGCGGGCGCCGTTTATCAGCGGGGCGGAGCGCGCGTTGATGACGATGTTGCGTCACCTGGATCGGCAGCACGTCGAGCCGGGGTTGGTGCTGGGCGCTGAAACGGAGTTGATCGATCAGGCCAAGGAGCTTGGCATCCCGACGTGGGTCGTGCCGTTGGCCAAACGGCAGGTCGCGACACTCATCCCGTGGTGGCGGTCGATTTGGAAGTTGCGGCGCGTTGTAGATGCGTTCAAGCCCGACGTGATGCATGCGAACGACGTGCCGAGTTGTCAGGCGATGAGCGTGGTGGGCGGCACGCTTGGTATCGCGCGCGTCGTGCATGTGCGTTGGACGATCACAGCGCAAGAGGCGTCGTGGTGGGCACGGCGAGGCGTCGAGGCCGTGCTCTGCATCAGTCAATGGATGCGGGATGAGTTTGGCGACGTGAGCGGGACGGTGTTTGAAAGCAGCGATGTCGAGGTGTTGTTTGATGCAGTGGATTGGGTGGGTGAGGGTGAAGCGGATCGGGGCGAAGCGCACAGCCCGCTGAAGCGGGGTTCGCCGGGGGGCGTTCCGGGGGCGCTTGGGTATAGCGGGCAGTTGATCGAATCGAAGGGGTTGGACCTGGTCATCGAGGCGATGGGGCGGCTGAAGCAATCGGATCGACCGCGGCTGCTGGTCGCCGGCGAGGACACGCAGGCGGGCGGGGCTTACAAGCAGCAACTCAAGGCGTTGGCGGAACAACACGGCGTGCTCGACGCGATCGATTGGCTGGGGTTTATCGACGACGTTTCGGCGCTGCACGCACAGGTGACGGCCATGGTCTGCCCGTCGCGGGTCGAGCCGTTGGGGCTGGTGCCGCTGGAGGCGGCCCGGCTGGGCGTGCCGACGATCGCCAACCGTGTGGGCGGGTTGGCTGAGACGATTATCGACGACCAAACGGGCATGCTGGTCGAACCGAAGGTTGACGCGTGGGCGGCGGCGTTGGTTCAGTTGCGCGACGCGGAGCGGTTCGCGGCGATGGGCCGGGCGATGCATGACCGGGTGCATGACGTGTTTTCGCCGATGAAGTATCAGGCGCGGTTGATGGACGTGTATCGCGCGGTGAGTGCGACGGATGAAACGACGACGGGTAAGGCGGAGCAAGTTCCGCGGCTAAGCGGGGGTGGGTGATTGACCATGCCGCGTGATGTCGTCGACATTCTGTTGTGCCAACGCTTCCTGCCCGAACGGGGCGGGTCGATCCGGTGGATGCACGAGGTGTACCGGCGTTGGCCTCGGCCGGTGCGGGTCATCACGCACGACTATGTCAACCACCCGCCGGGCACGCCGGAGACGGCTGACATCGCAGCGCCGCCCAACGGTGTCGATCACGTGACGGACGCGAACCTGATCATGGACCGTCGCGACATCTTCATGGACAACTGGGGCCTCGACCGGTTCGACCGCGTCCGTCGCTACCGTCGCATGGCCAAAGCGGTGCGCGAGCAGTTACGCGACCCGGCCAACCGCGACCGTACAGTGGTCGTGCACTGCATCCACGCCGTGCCCGAGGCGGCGAGTCTGATCCCGTTGATGTGGCGGCACCGCAAGCGGGTGCGCATCGTCAGCTACGCGCACGGCGAAGAGATCACCGCGTGTTGTTCGAGCAGGCAGTTGACGTTCCTGATGCGCCGCGCGCACCGCGTCGTCGATCTGATGATCGCCAACAGTCAGAACACCAAGCGTTTGTTAACCGGTCACATCGACATATCCAAAGTGCAGGTCGTCCATCCCGGTGTCGAGGTCACGCAATTCGCCGGCGCAACCGAGGCGGGCCTGCGGTGGCGGGCTGAACACGGCCTTGACGGCAAGCAGGTCGTGCTGACGGTTGGCCGACTCGATCGACGCAAGAACCACCGTGCGGTGATCGACGCGGTGGCGGAATTAGCGCCGCGTTATTCGGACCTGGTCTATGTCGTCGTCGGTCAGGGCGGTCAGGGCGACGCGTTGGGACAACAGGCGGCGGAGCGTGGCGTGGCCGACCGCGTGCGGTTCACCGGCAGCCTTGGGGGCGACGAACTAGTGTCGGCGTACGGGGCGTGCGACGTGTTCGCGATGCCGGCGGTGCGCGACGGGACCGATGTCGAGGGGTTCGGCATGGTGTTCGTTGAGGCGGGCGCGTGCGGCAAACCGGTGATCGCAGGGCGTGAGGGCGGCCAGCCGGAGGCCGTGACGGACGGCGAGTCGGGGTGGGTCGTCGACGGGACGGACGGGTCAGCGGTGACGTCGGCCCTGGACCGTTTGCTGGCTGACGCCGACCTGCGCAAACGCATGGGCGAAGCGGGTTTGGAGCGGGCCAGGGGCCTTGACTGGTCGGCTGTGGTTCAGCGCACCGTGCAACTGGTCGACAATTTGACAGGTCACTAGACTCACCAAGCCCAATCGGCTTGGCGGTCTGTGTGCGTGGAAAAGTCGAACCGAACCCCGGTTCGCGAGCGTAACACGGGGATCGGATTCGAGTCAGAAGCGGCGGTCAGGGAGACCACTGTCATTCAGCGGCGGGACGGCGGGTAAGCGACCATGGAAGTTGGCTACATCTTCACCTACACGGCGACGGCGGTCGGCGTGGCCTGCGGCTGGTTCGCCCCGATGGTGGGGCTGTTCATCTACTACATGTTCGCGATCCTTCGGCCGCCTTACACGTGGTTCTGGATCCTCGACCCGTACAGCTCGCCTCGCTTCAGCCGGTTTGTCGCGATCAGCACGATCGTCGGCTGGACGCTGATCGGCTTCGGCAATTGGGACCGCCTGCGGTTCATCCGTTGGCCGATGATCGGCATGTGCATCTATGTTGGGTGGGGCGCGTTGGCGGCGCAGTTCTGGGCGATCGATTCGACACGCGCCTGGATCTTCCTCGACCCGCAGTGGAAGATCCTGCTGATGATGTTCATCACGATCTCGATCGTGCGTGAGGCGAAACACATCAAGGCGTTGGCGTGGGTGGTCACACTGACGCTCTGCTTTTTGGCGTACAACTTCAACGACATCTACATGCAGAACAACCTCTACATCTGGCTGCGCGGCTGGGGTGGGGTGGACAACAACGGCGTGGCCATGTTCATGGTCATGAGCGTGCCGGTCATGTTTTTTATGGGGATCCACGCGCGCGTCTGGTGGCTGAAGCCGGTCTGCCTGGCGGGCATGCTGCTGGCGTGCCACGTCGTGCTGTTTACCTACTCGCGCGGCGGGCAGCTCGGCCTGATCATGGTCGGCATCCTCATCTTCATCATCGCCCTCATCAAGCTGCCCAACAAGATCATCACGATGGGGATCGCGATCATCGCCGTGGTCGTCACGCTGGAGTTGTCGGGCGAACTCGTCCGCCAGCGGTTCGCCTCGATCTTCTTCGACAAAGAGCAGCGTGACGAGTCGGCGGAAAGCCGGTTCCACACCTGGCGGGCCGGCTGGAAGGCCATGAAACAGAACCCGATGGGCCTGGGTCCGCGCAACTTCAACGTCGTCAGCAGGCAGTACGGCCTGGCTGGCAACAAGAGTGTGCACAACCTGTTCCTGCAGACCGGCGCCGACTACGGATTCCCCGGCCTGTTCGGGATGTGCCTGTTCTACTTCGGGACGATGTGGAAGCTGTGGCAGATGATGCGCACGCGCATCTCCAAACGCATGCGCTGGCCACAGTACATGGCCACCATGATCCTCGTCTCTATGGGCGGGATGATGATCTGTAGCACGTTCATTGGGATGGAGTCGGTCGAGATCGGCTTCATCCTGTGCATTCTCGGTCTGGTCACGTGCAGCCACGTGCACAGCATCGCCGAGGCGCAGAAGTTAGCCTCGACGTCGACGATCCCGGAACTCGAAGAGGTCCGTCGTCCGGAAGGCATACCGGGGCTTGTGCCGGCGTGATCCAATCGTCGCGCGCACATGTGCTGATTCAGTGCCTGCCGAATTGAATCACAACTCATCGACCAGCCCGCGCAGTCGATCTTGCGTGCTCTTGCGGACCAGGTAGTGACGCAGGAAGTGATTGAACACATGCCCCGCCTCGCCGCCGAGGTGGTAGTCGTCGCCCAGCGGTCGGCTGGCCGGCTGCGCCAGCGCGAACATGACGTGGTAGCAGGTCTGTTCGGGCGTCCAGTCGCCGAACCAGATCGCGCTTCGGCCTGTTTTGTACTTCGCGTCGAGTGAAGGTCGCCAGGCCAAGTATTGCTCCGCGACGTCCAGGCTCAATCGGTCGGGCCGAAACACGAGCAGCCCCGAGTTGAACAACCGGCGGTCCAGCGTCCACGGCCGACTGTCCGACGCCAGTTCGGCTTCGAGCATGCCGAACGCCTCCTGCGCCTCAGCCGGCACGGCCGTCGTCTCGTCCTGATGGTCGTGCAGATACCAGCCGAACGCGTCGTCCCCAGCCGACCAGTTCAAGATCGTTTCAGGTCGTTTGAAGAAGGCGGTGTCCGGGTCGAGCACGACGACGCGTTCGCAACGCGGCATCGCCATGGCGTGCACGAGCTTGCAGACCGGCGCATAGTCGCTGTGGTACAGGTCGCGCAGGTTCGGCCGACTGTCGAAGGCCGCGTCGATCGCCTCGTCCTGCGTCGGCCAACTCAACCAGCGCGAGCCCGGCACGTGGTTTGAGACCGATCGGCGCTCCTGCTCGGTCAGCGTCCCGTCGTCGGAAAACGTCACGGCCAACCGCTCGTCGCCGTAGCGCAGCAACGACTTGATCGCGACCAGCCCGACGTACAGGTCGCGCCGACACAGCAGCATGTGGACTTCCAGCGCCGCCCGATCTGGCGGCGCGGCTTTGTAAGGCCGTGTCCAATGGATTCGGCCGACCGAACGCTCGATGCGCCGCTGGTCAAGCCAGTTGCGCAGTCGGTACGGCAGCCAGGTCGGTGTCTGTTCAAACATCAGGGTGCTCTGAATAACTCTCTCTCCCTCTGGGAGAGGGTTGGGGTGAGGGCTCTGCGCAATGTACGACCCACTTTAGACTGAAGCACGGCCGCGCCGAAACCTCACCCGGCGGCGGCGACGCCGCCGACCTCTCCCGAAGGGAGAGGTTGGTCAGAGGTCTCATCAGCCAAGCACTCGTCACGGTTGCCCCCTACGATCCAGTCTATCGCGATTACGCCGACAGGGCTGTCTGCCCACTGATGTGGTCGTGATTCCCTCCACATGTTTTCGCAACCCGTCGCATGCAAGATCAACCGCCCTACCTGCTGATCTGTGCCGAGAGCGGCCGCGGCGGCGGGATCCGGACGCAGATGCTCCACCTGGCGCGCGCGTTCGAGCGGGCTGAACAACCGCTGACGATCGTCGCCACCGAAAACGACGTGTTCAGCGAGGCGTTAGCGGGCTCCAACGTACAGGTCGCGCACATCCCCCTGAAACAGATCGGCTCAGGAAGGTCGCTCTACGCGGAATGGTCGGCCGCGCTGAAGCCGTATCACGGTCATCGCGCCGTCGTGACCCGTTCGCCGGCCGGCCACAGTTCGCTGGCTGTGCTGCTGGCCATGCAACGCCGCTTCGAACGCGTCTACATCCTCGAACGCAACCTGGCCGACGCCGACCCGCAACGCCCCGGCCAACTTCAGCCGCCGCGGAAGCGCACGTTGAGCAGGCGCATCCGCGACTGGCTCTCAGCCCGGGCGGTCCACCGGAGCGTGTGTGTCTCCGAGGCGGTGCGACAATCGCTGATCCGTCGGTACGGGATGCCTGCCGACAAGACGATGACCTGCCCCAACTTCGTGGATACCAACCGTTTTCAACCAGACGCTGATCGACGTTCAGCCGTACGGGCTGAGCACGGGTTCGACGAACAGGACCGCGTCATCGGCTACATCGGTCGGCTGCACAAAAACAAGCGCGTCGATTGGCTGCTCCGCGCGCATGCGCAACTCGACGAGGCACTCGCGGACAACACGCGGCTGGTCATCGTCGGCACCGGGCCGGAGGAACAGGCACTGCTTCAATTGGCGGACGAGTTGAGCATCACGCCGCGTACAACCTTCGTCGGCCACTCTGACGACGCGGTCGGCTGGCACAACGCGTTTGACGTCGAGGTCCTGCCCAGCCTGTTCGAGGGCATGCCCAATACCGTTATCGAGGCGATGGCCTGCGGCGGCCTGTGCGTCGTCAGCGACGTGGCGGGCTCCAACGAATGCATCGACCACGACCGGAACGGATTGTTGATCGACCTGCAATCGCCCGATGATCTGACAGAAGGCCTGATGCGGGCCCTGACGATGTCGCCAGCCGAACGCGAATCGTTGACAGGCCAAGCGAGGCAAGACGCACTCGACACATTCGCGATGGAGGTCGGCCTGCCGCGCGTCCTCGAAGCGATCGACGCACACGCGGTCGCGCAGGCCCTGACAACCGACCCGCCCAACGCGAACGGATAACCCCACCGATGGCAACCGACTCAAAGCCCCTGATCGCGATCGGCATGGACGGCCAGGGTTGGCATGAACGTTATCAGTCCTACGCCGAGCAGCACGGCCTGACTTGCCGCATGGTCGATATGTGTCGCTCCGACTGGGCGAAGCAGTTCGACGGGTGCGCCTGCGTTGTTTGGCGGCCGAACCTGTTCCACCCCTGGCTCGAGCAGGGCCGCGAGAAGATCTGGTTCATCGAGTCCGAGTTGGGCATGCGCGTCTTCCCGAGTTGGAGGACATTCTGCATGTACGACAACAAGAAGCAACAGGCCTACTTCTTTCAGCACCACGGCATCCCCACGCCAAAGACCTTCGTCTCCTACAACGGAGGCGAATGTGCAGCCTGGCTCAACTACTGCGAATACCCGTTCGTTTCGAAGACCAGCGACGGGTCGGCGTCGCGCGGCGTCAAGCTGATCAAGACCAAGGAAGAAGCGCAGAAGGAACTCAAACTCGCGTTCAGCGAGTCCAAAGTCAGCCGATTCTTACGACGCCACGCCTACCACGGCCTGCGTCGCGTCGACCGCGGCGACCGGTACGTCATCTGGCAGGAATTCATGAAAGACAACCCGCGCGACTGCCGGCTGTCCGTCGTCGCGAAGAAGTACGTCTTCGTCCTCTACCGCCGCAACCGACCCGGCGATTTCCGCGCCAGTGGGAGCGGCATGGAAGAGTACGAAGGCCCGATCGGCAACGACGAAGCGAAGTACTTCGTGGAGCTTTGCAGGACGCACGGCTTCGACACCATGAGCTTCGACCTGCTGTTCCGCGGCGATGAATTCGTCGTCTCGGAAATGTCCTTTACCAACCCGATCGGCCACCTGGACAACGTGCCCGGCTACTACACCGTCGACGAACAGGGGCAGGTCGATTACACACTCGACCCGCCCGAGGCACAGTCGCTGTACATGGGTTACATCGCCGACTGCGTGCGGCAACACGCGGAGGGGTGATTCAACGCCATCAACCGGGGTCGATGGGTGCCTGTGAATAAGCGAAGCGTTTCACGGGCTCGACGTTGAAGTGGGGCAGACTTTCCTGTCTGCCATTCGACCAACAGGCAGACAGGAATGTCTGCCCCACTGCTGTGAAACGCTTCGCTCATTCACAGCCACCCCACGCGTGATCACGCCAATTCGGGGAACATCTTCGTCACGACCTCGACCAGTTCGGCCACGTGGTCGCGCGACGCGTCCATCAGCTTCTGCTCGTCGTCGTTCAGATCGATTTCGATGACCTTCTCGACGCCGCCTGCGCCCAGCAGCGTCGGCACGCCGACGAACAGGCCGTTGATGCCGAACTCGCCGTCGCAGTACGACGCGCACGGCAGGATGCGCTTCTTGTCGCGGACGATGGCTTCGACCATGTCGATCGTGCCGGCCGCGGGGGCGAGGTAGGCACTCGTGCCCATGAGCTTGACGATCTCGCCGCCGCCGACCTTCGCGCGGTCGACGATCTCGTTCAGCCGGGCTTCGTCGATGAACTTGGTCACCGGGATGCCGGCGATGTTCGTGTAACGCGGCAGCGGTACCATCGTGTCGCCGTGCCCGCCCAGCAGCAGGGCGTTGATGTCTTCGACGCTGAATCCGGTCTCCATTGCGATGAACGTCTTGAACCGCGCGACGTCGAGGCAGCCGGCCTGACCGACGATCTGGTTCGTCGCGAAACCGGTCGTCTTCCAGGCCGTGTAAACCATCGCGTCCAGCGGGTTGGACACGAGGATCACAACCGCGTCGGGCGCGTGCTGCTTGATGTTCTCGCTGACGCTCTTGACGATCTTGACGTTGGTCTCGATCAGGTCGTCGCGCGACATGCCCGGCTTACGCGGCAGGCCGGCCGTGACGACGACGACGTCGGAGTCGGCGATGTGCGTGTAGTCGCTCGTGGCTGTGATGTTCGCGTCGAACCGCTCGATGGGCGAGCACTGCGCCAGGTCGAGCAGTCGGCCTTGGATGCGCTGCTCAGCGTCGGGGATGTCCACGACGACGATGTCGCCGAGTTCTTTCTGGGCGGCCCACATGGCGCAGCTCGCGCCGACGTTGCCGCCGCCGATGACGGAAATCTTGGGACGATTGGGCATGGGAAAGTCCTTCGCCGGAGGGTCGTTGTCGTGAGGGCGAAGGATATCCCGAATACGCGGTTGCGTCAGGGTTAGCGTGCGCTAAGCCGCAAGCGGGTCAGGCAAAGCATAGAATCCCCCATGTCGGCACCCGACTTGCAACCCTTCTCGCTGGACCGGATGATCCGGTCTGTGGAACGCATTCGCGAACGACTCTTACGGGCGACGGCCGCGCTCGAGCGGGCCGGTATACCCTACGCCGTCACCGGCGGCAACGCCGTCGCCGCGTGGGTCGCGCGCGTCGATGAGGCGGCCGTGCGCAACACGCGCGACGTCGATATCCTACTGCGTCGCGGCGATCTCGAAAACGCGAAAGCGGCGCTTGAGTCGGAAGGCTTCGTCTACCGACACGTCAAAGGCATCGACATGTTTCTGGACGGCCCCGACGCCAAGGCGCGTGACGCCGTGCATGTCGTGTTCGCCCAAGAAAAGGTCCACGACGAGGACGCGCTGCCGACGGCGGACGTTGAAGACTCGGAGCCTGCCGAGTCGTTCCGCATGGTGAGTCTTGAGGCGCTGGTGCGGATGAAGTTGGTTGCGTATCGCGACAAAGACAAAACTCACCTGCGCGACATGCTCGACGTCGGACTGATCGACGCGACGTGGCTCGACCGGTTGCCAACGGCCTTAGCCGATCGCCTGCGTCAACTTATCGAGACGCCGGATGGGTGAACCGCGCTAAGCCGCAAGGGGCCCATTACCACGACGTTGAATAGTAACCGCCCCCCTCGTTGTCCGTGATGGCCGGCGTGTCGCCGGGCCGCACCCACACGCTCGTTCGGCCGCGCTTGCCCTGCAGGCGGGTGAGTCGTTCGGCGTAGCTTTCGAGCGTCGGCACGTCGAAGTTGTCCAGGAACGCCGGCTCGGCCGTGCGGTTGTGTCGGCGGATTTCGTGGATCAGGCTTTCTTTGTGGCGATTGAACAAGGCCAAACCTCCGGGTCGGGTGTCCGTCCGGCGCGTCAAACACCGACGCGCGGTCCCGGTACATCGACCGGGCCGAGGGCCGGGGTCAAGCGTGTAACCCAAGCGGACGCGCACACCGCACCGGCCTTCCCAGCCAACCAACCATGTTGGCCGTTGCCGATAACGCGCGGATCGCTTTTAATGCTATCGTCAGGGCCGACGCGAAATCGACCCGCACCGAGGCAACTCTTTCGTCTCCCGCGCTGCAACGCGGCACCCCTGGAGACCCCGGCCATGGCCGACTGGATCGAAGTCCGCAGCCCGCACACCGGCCGACCCGTCCGCCTGCGCGAAAAAGACGTGGGCAGAACGGTCCGCGACGGCGACGGCAACATCTTCTACGCCCTCGAATGCGCCGACGGCAACGGGCATTACGGCTCGCTCACGCGCGTCGGTGGCGAGGAGCAGGAGCGCAAGTACTTCGAGATGATCGAGAAGGAGGAACACGCCAAGAACGTGGCCGACGAGGCGACGCAACAGCAGGTCCACGACGCCCGCGGCCAGAAGCGCAAGTCCAGCCCATTGGTCAAGCTGTTGCTGGTCCTGATCGTGATCGGCCTGGCTGTGGCCATCTACCTCGTCGCCTCCGGCCAGGTCAAACTCGGCGGCCCCAAGCCGGCCGACCCCGCCCCGCAGGACGATACCCAATCCCACTCCCCATCCAGCCGCTTGCGGCTTTGCGCGGCCCCAAACGCACAACAGACGGCCACCCTCTCACACCCATCCCGGTGCTGGCCGGCGACGTATCGGTTCTAAAAGACCTCATTTCGGTGTCCATCCGCCCTGCCGCTTCTGCACCGACCGAACGCCCGACCCCCGCGACCCGCTATACTGGCAGTCCCCCGTTCGGCTGACTGTGGCTGAGCGAGCCCACCTACCCCAGCCCATTTACCTCCCTGAAAGGACTGTTCATGAAGCGTCAACTGCTCGCGGGCGTCATGCTCGGCGCGATCGTCTGCGCCGGCGTCGTCATCGCCCAGGACACGAAGCCTCAGACCGCCGCCGACGCGAAGGCGAAGGCCGACGCGGCCGCCGCGAAAGCCGCCGAGGCTGAGGCCGCCGCGAAGGAGGCCGCTGAAGCCGCTGAGGCCGCCAAGGCCGCCGCTCTCGCCGAGGCCAACGCCAAACTTCCCGCCTGGCTCAAGAGCAACAAGCAGAAGGTCAGCTATTTCTTCGGCACCCGCCTCGCCCAGCAGCTCATGCAAAACGGCGTGGCCGAGGTCGACACCAACGCCTTCGCCAAGGGCGTGTCCGACGCCTTGGGCGGCGCGGAGCCGCAGGTCAGCATCGAGCAGGTGCAGGCCGCGTTTGTCGCGTACCAGAAAGAAATGGAAGACAAGCGCAAGGCGCAGGCGGAATTGAACCGCAAGGCCGGCGCCGCATTCCTTGCCAAGAACGGCAAGGCTGAGGGCGTCGTCACCACCAAGTCCGGCCTGCAATACAAAGAACTCAAGAACGGCGACGGCAAGAAGCCGACCACCAAAGACACGGTCAAGGTCCACTACCACGGCACGCTGGCGGACGGCACGGTCTTTGACAGCTCGGTGAAACGCGGCGAGCCGATCGAGTTCCCCGTGACCGGCGTGATCAAGGGCTGGACCGAAGCGCTGCTGCTGATGCAAGTCGGCGACAAGTGGAAGCTGTGGATCCCGGCCGACCTGGCCTACGGCGACAACCCCCGCCCCGGCGGCGCGATCAAGCCCGGCCACATGCTCATCTTCGAGGTCGAACTGCTCGACACCAAACCCACCCCACAACGCCCGCAGTTCCCCGGCGGCCTGCCCCCACGCTGACCCACCGACCAGCGCAAGGCCGCTTGCGGCTTAGCGCGAGTCAACATCAACGAAGCTCAAAAACAACAGCCGCGACGCAACCCGTCGCGGCTGTTTTCCTTTCCACACTCAGTCAAACGATCACACACCCACCGCCGCCGCGCATCGGTCGCACAACGACCCGCCGTCGCTGCGCACCTGCACCGTGCCGTCGCGCTTCCACGACCGCTCGCAACGCGGCTCGTCGCGCAGGTCGACGACGGTCGGGCCGTCGACATCCGCCCCCGTCTCGAACCGACTGATGCCGCACAGGTCGGCCAGGTCGGTCGTGTCGAAACCTTCGAGTGCATCGGGGACGCACAAACCTAAATCGAGCGGGTTGTCCACGTCGTTGGATTGGCGGAATTGCTCGAGCGCCCGCATCCACGTGTCGCGCAGTTCGAGCACCTTCGGCCAACGGACGTCGACCGGGATCTGCTTCGTACACGTCACGTCGTGGAACTTCATCAGGTGGACACACTTGGCGCCCTCGCCCTCGAGCGCAGCCCACGCCTCGTCGGCCGTGTGCGGCAGGATCGGCGCGAGCAGGCGGATCAGCGTCGTCGCCACGCGGTACAGCGTCGCCTGCGTCCGACGTCGGCGTCGGCTGTCGGGCGCGTCGCAGTAGAGCCGATCCTTGACCGCCGCCAGGTAGACCGCCGACATCGTGTCGTTGCAGAAGTTGTGGATCGCTTCGTGCGCTTTGCGGAACGCGAACGACTCGAACGCGGCCAAGACCGTGTCGGACAGTTCGACCGACGCCCGCGTCGCCCACGCGTCGATGCTCGTCGCGTCCTCGTCCTCGAACCGCACCTTCTGCGTGTGCATGTCGAAGTCGCCGAGGTTGCTCAGAATGAACCGCAAGGTGTTGCGCACCTTGCGATACTCTTCGCCGGCGACCTTGAAATACTCGGGGTCGACCTTGATGTCGTTGTCGGTATTCAGCGAACTGACCCACCAGCGGCAAACGTCCGCGCCGTAATCTTTCAACAAGTCGTCCACGTTCAGGGCGTTGCCGTCGCTCTTGGACATCTTCTTGCCGTGCCGATCGACCATGAAGCCGTGCGTCAGGACCGACTTGAACGGCGATTGACCGGTCACGCCGACACCTGGAAGGAGCGACAACTGGAACCAGCCGCGGTGCTGGTCGGAACCTTCGAGGTACAGGTCAGCCGGGTAGTCGCCCTGCATGCGCTTGAGCGCCGCGTTCCACGACGAGCCGGACTCGAACCAGACGTCGAAGATGTCATGGGCTTTGGTTAACTGGCTACGGAAGTCGACACTGGCTTGGGGACTTAAGTCCCCAGGCCGATCGGCGTTGAGCCAATCGGGCGCGTCAGGGTCGTTGTTCACGTCATAGTTTTCGAGCAGTACTTCCGGGGGCGCCTTGAACCACGCGTCGCTGCCGTGTTCGCGCACCTTGTCGGCCACGGCCGAGACCGACGCGCGCGTGAGCAGGTATTGGTCCGGCTCGGGACCGAAGAACGCGGGGATCGGCAGGCCCCAGGCGCGCTGCCGACTGAGGCACCAGTCCGGCCGAGTCTCCAGCATGCCGCGCATGCGGTTGCGGCCCCACTCGGGGTAGAACTTCACGTCGTTGGCGGTCACGTCGAGGGCGCGCTGCTGCAACGACCCGCCGCCCTCGATCGGCTTGTTCACATCGACGAACCACTGCTCGGTCGCGCGGAAAATGACCGGGCTCTTGCCCCGCCAGTCGTGCGGATAGGAGTGGTTGAACTTGTGGTCGAAATACAGATGACCCGACCCGCGCAGGCGTTCGACGACCAGGTCGTTCGCTTCCCAGACGCTCTTACCGCGCAGCCATTCCGGGGCGGTGTCGTCGAACGTGCCGTCGTTGCGAACGGGGCAGTAGATGTCCAGCCCGTGCTTCAAGCCGGTCTGGTAGTCCTCGACACCGTGCCCCGGCGCGGTATGCACCAAACCCGTGCCGTCTTCGAGTGTGACGTAGTCGGCCGCGACGACCTGCCGGTGGTCGCCGTCGTCGATGAATGGGTGTGTGTAGCGCAGGCCGACCAGGTCGGTGCCGCGGAACGTCGCCAGCGGTTCGTCTTCGTCGGTGCGCAGCGCCTTCTTGGCCAGGTCGCGGGCGACGATCACATGCTCGACCTTGCCCGTGTCCTGCGCGCGGTACAGGCCGTACTCATGATCGGCGTGCACCGCCACGGCCAGGTTCGCGGGCAGCGTCCACGGCGTGGTCGTCCAGATCATGAGCGCCGCGTGTTCGACCTTGTGGTCGCACGGCAATTGGTCGGGGTCACTCAGCTCGAACTCGACGTAGACGCTGGTGTCTTCCCGGTCGTAGTATTCGAGTTCGGCGTCGGCCAGCGCGGTCTGGTTGTCGATCGACCAGTGCACCGGCTTCTTCATGCGGTAGACAAGCCCCTTTCCGACGAGGTCGGCGAACACGTCGAGCACGGCGCCCTCGTAGCCGGGGACCATGGTCAGGTACGGGTTGTCATAGTCGGCCACAGTAAGCAGACGTTGCATCTGCTTGGCCTGCAGCTTGATGTACTTCTGCGCGTACTTCTTGCACGCGCGGCGGACAGCCATGCGTTCGGCGTCTTTGACGTTAGGTTGCGGGGCGTTTTCGTTTACGTCACCAGGCGCGGGGCTTCCGCCCTGCGCTCCATCTTTTTCTTGCGCCTCCTGCATGACCTTGTGTTCGATGGGCAGGCCGTGGCAATCCCAGCCCGGCGTGTAGGGCACGTCGTAGCCGGCCATGGTCTTCGTGCGGACGACCAGGTCCTTGAGCACCTTGTTGAGCAGGTGGCCCAGGTGGATCGAACCGTTGGCGTAAGGCGGGCCGTCGTGGAACGCGTAGCGTCCCTTCGGGTGCTCAGCCTCGCGCAGCTTCTCGTAGAGCTTGAGCTTGTCCCACCGCTTCATCGAGGCCGGCTCGTTCTGCACGAGGTTGGCCTTCATGCTGAACGACGTCTTGGGCAGGTTCAGCGTCTTCTTGTAAGTGCGTTTTTCGGTTTGCTGGGTCATGGGTGGACCGTTCAGGTTGGCAACGTGGCGTCGGAGTGTCGTGTCAACAAAAAACCCTGCCTCGCGGGGCAGGGCGTCGTGCGTTGGTGCGTGAGCATCGCCGACCCTACCGCCGCGCGGGGCGGGTAATGGTAATCTCGGCGATGATGCGGGCGGGGGTGTGCATGTCGGTCGTCAATCGGTTATCGGGGCAAGTATAGAGCGGCAGACAGCGCAGGCAAGCAGAGCGAGAGCGCTAAGCCGCAAGCGGCGTCAGAGCAACTCACGCAGCGGCACGGCCAACCGGTTGAACGCGTCGGCCGGCATGCTCACCGTGCCCCACTTGGGGCTGCGCTGCCGCATGTGGGCCTTGTAATCGTCCAGCGTGATCGCCAGCACGGCGTACCACCGGTCGCTCGACTCGAACACCTCCTGGAACAGGGCGTCGGGCGGCTGGGCCTGGCACCAATACAAAAAGACGAACGCGGCCGTGAACCCCTCGCCGAAGATGCCCTCCCATTGGCCCATGCACGTCACGTCGCCGTCGGTCACCCAATTGTCGAGGCTGCGGTTGCTCTTGCCCGAGTGCTTCCGCCCCTTCACGTCGATCAGCAGGTTGGTCTTCGACGGCGAGTAGACGACGAAGTCGAAGTTCTTCAGCGACGACGGCGGGTCGGTGCTCTGCAGGGACCGCTTGGCCTCGTCGACGGCGATGTAGGGCAATGTCCGCTCACGCAGGTAGCGTTCGAACGCGACGTCGTAATGGAATCGCCGTTGAGCCATGCCCGGGCGGGCAGTGTATCAGGTCGCGTTGGAGGCCGCGGTTGTGTCACGCCCCGGTACAATTTGCCTATGACGATCACACCACCCCAATCACGTTCGCCCCTGACGTTGTGGAAGCGACTCCTACGCGCGGCGGAGCAGCGCCCGTTGTGGATCGTGCTCGGCCCGGTGTGCTTCATCGCCACGGACATGACCGTCACACTGCTCGGCCAACCGGCTGACTACTGGGCGGGCGACCGCGCAGCCGCGATCGAGGCGAACCCGATCCCGCGCCTCGCGCTGGTGCAACACCCCGCATTGTTCGTCCTGCACGTGGTTTGTGCGGCGACGTTGCTGGCGACGGCGTTGCGCTTACTGCCAGCCGAGTTCGCCAAGCGCGTGAGCCTATTCGCGATGGGCGCGAGCACCGTCGCCATCAGCACGTGGTTTCGCATGTGGTGGTCGATCGACGGGCTGATCAAGACCGCGGTCGTTCTGATCCTGATCGGCCTGATCGCCGCAGCCTGGCGACGACCTGAACCTTCACAGGCGATCACTGATTGATCTGGTCTGCTATCTGGTCGAGCGCGACATCGCTCTGCTCGCCGCTGGCCATGTCTTTCATCGCGACGATGTTCTCTGAAATGCGATCGTCCACAATGACGGTGTAGCGTGCCCGCGACGTTGTCGCATCACGCAACAGCTTGCCGATGTTGCGTGTCGCTTTGTAGCTGAACCGCGCATGCAGGCCCGCACGGCGCAGTTGCGACGCGACGGCCGGCAGTTGCGCCGCGCCCGCGTCACTGGCGGCGATGAGAAACACGTCCGGCGCCGGCGACGCGTCTTCGGGCATCAGGCCCTTATCTAATAATACATTAGTCAATACGACGTCGCCCATGCCGAACCCGACGGCCGGCGTCGGCGGGCCGTCGAACAGCTCGATCAGCTTGTCGTACCGCCCGCCGCCGGCGATCGCGCGTTCGACGCCGCTGACCTCCTTGATCTCGAACACCGTGCCCGTGTAGTAGGCCAACCCGCGCACGATGCCCAGGTCGTACTCGCACCAGTCGGCGATGCCGAACGCCTTGAGTTGCTCGTCCAAACCTTCGAGGTCAGAAAGATCGACGCCGGCGCCGACCGACGCGCGCAGCGCGGCCAACCCGCCGATCGAGTACGTCATCCGACAGACCTCGTCGAACCGCTTGACGTTGTGCTCTTCCAGGCCGAGGTCGGCCGCGGCCTTGACGAACGCGTCGTCGTCCATCTTCTCGCGGCGGTCGAGCAGGTTGAACGCGGCGAGCATTCGGTCGTCCGAAACGCCGAGCTTGAGCAGGATGTGGCGGGTCGTGTCGCGGTGGCTGATCTTGACCCGCACCTGCTCGTGCGTCAGGCCCAACTCCGCGAACAGGTCGACGGCCGTGAAGATGACCTCCGCGTCGGCCAACGGTGAGTCGAGGCCGAGGATGTCGACGTTCCACTGCCAGAACTCGCGCAGCCGACCGCGTTGCGGCCGCTCCGCCCGGCAGAAGTTGGGTGTGCAGAACCACTTGATCGGCTTGGGCAACGCGTTGGCCTTAGCGGCGACCATGCGGGCCAGCGTCGGCGTGAACTCGGGGCGGATCGCGTAGTCGGTGTCGCCGCCCGTGCGCCGGAAGCTGAACAGCTCACTGACGATCCCCTCACCCGACTTGATCTTGTACAGGTCGAGCGTCTCGAAGATCGGCCCGTCGATCTGCTCGTACCCGTTGCGGATCGAGACCCGCCGCCAGGCGTCGATCACGTAGTTGTGATCGGCCATCTCCTTCGGGTAGAAGTCGCGCGTGCCTTTGGGGGATTGGAGTTTCATGTCGAATCGAGTTTAGGTGCCCCACACGCGCTAAGCCCAAAGGGGCCCTGAAGATGTACATTCGCCCCCACCCTTCGTGCCTGAGTGCCTCCGTGCCTTCGTGCCTTTCTGCTCGCCTACTTCACACCGACGATGTACGCGATCCACACCGCGTCGGCCGGAGCGGATGTTTCCTTCGAGTACACGTCGTTCCCCTCGCCCGTTTCCGGGTCCGTGCCTTCCCAATAGAAATGCACCTGCCGGAAGCCGGTTTCGAGCAGCATCTCGCGGGCCTCGGGCAGCGTCCACAGCCGCCAGTCGTAGGTAAACGCCTCCGACATCTCGCTGCCGTCCTTGAACCGGAAGTGGATGTGGAACCGGCAGTCATGCGTGATCGGGTCGAAGCGTTCTTCTTCCCAGACGTACTTGAATCCCTTGTACTTGTGGATGTCTTCCTGGTCCTCGATCTGCACGTCGGAGCCGCCCATGCAGTCGAGCACGAACACGCCCTCGTCAGCGAGGTTGTCGTAGGCGGCTTTGAAGTACCGCTTCACGTCGTCGCGGGTCTTGAAGATCCACCACGAAAAGTTTTCCGCGGCGACGATGTCGGCCTTGGTGCCCTGCACCTCGCGCACGTCGGCTTTGAGTAACGTGACGCGCTCCTGTTGCTCCGGCTTGATCTTCGACAGGTTGTGTTCGCGTCCCCACGCCAACGGCTCGGGGTCGAGGTCGACACCGATCGCCTGGCGGGTCGAATCCTTCTTGACCCACTCGCAGCAGACGGCGAACGTGCCGCAGAAGTCCTCGCGCAGCACGCTCGGCGACTTGCCGAACTCGTCCTTGTAGACGCGGTCCAGAAAGTCTGCCTCGTAGTCCGGCACCTGCACCGACTTCTGGTACAGGTCGTACTTGTCCGCCGAGGCGGCCTTGCCGGGCCCGGCCTTTTTCTTTTTCTTTCGTTGCTTACTCATGGCCGCAGAGTATACGGGGCGGAAGCGACAAGGGACGAGGGGAAGGCACGAAGGCACCTAGGCACGGAGGCACGAAGGGTTGGGAATGGCGCACCAATTCTTGGCCGCTTGCGGCTTAGCGCGATGCCCAACCACACCTCCACCCATTGCTCAACCCCCACCCCACGTGTACCGTGTCACACCCCTTGTGGCTCGTCGCTTGTCCCTCATCGCTTCAAGACTTCATGCGCATCATCGGCGGCACCCATCGCAGACGGCCGATCCTCGGCCCGCTGGACGAGAAGACGACTCGGCCGATCACCGACCGTGTCAAGGAGGCGGCCTTCAGTCGGCTCATCCAGGCCCGCGCATTGCCATTCGCCGACGAGCCGCCCCCGGGTGAGCCGGGCGTGCCGCTGATCGCGCTCGACGTGTTCTGCGGGACGGGCAGCCTCGGGCTGGAGGCGTTGTCGCGCGGGGCGGACCACTGCGTCTTTGTCGACCGCGACCGCACGGCCCGCAGGCTGCTTGAAAAGAACCTTGACGATCTCGACCTGGCCGACCGCGCGACCGTGCTCGGTGTCGATGTGCTCGCGTTCGAGCCGCCCGACCTTTGGGTGCGATCGCTGCCCGAGACGCCCGTCCGCCTGGTCATGCTCGACCCGCCCTACGCGCTGCTGCGTGACGAACAGGCGACGAGCAAGATCGCCGCGCTCGGCGCTGCCTTGGCCGACGCCTGCGTCCACGGCGCCGTCCTGATGCTGCGCGGCGAGACGGAGGCCGAGGCGCCCGCGATCGAAGGTTGGGAAGGGCCGGACTCGCGCGCGTACGGGGCGATGAGTTTGCATTGGTATTACAGGTAGGGGGAAGGCACGAAGGCACTTAGGCACGGAGGCACGAAGGGTTGTGATTTGTGCCTGTATTTCGCGGTACGCACACAAGGCGGCTTGGATTCAAGGCGAGTGACGAATGATGATTGTTGAATCGAGATTCAAGAAGTCGGAGTCAGCGTCCGTCTCGCTCCGACTTCGCAAATCAACAATCGCTAATCATCATTCGTCAATCCTTCCGGGCGTTTGTTCGCGCGCCGCAACCATCGGCACTCTTGTATCGGCGAAAGGCGTCCCTGCGGGCTCGCCGCTAAACAGCGCGCCGGTTAACCACCCCTCCGTGCCTCCGTGCCTCAGTGCCTTCGTGCCTCCCCCTCCCCCTAAATCCCCATCGTCCCGCCGCCGATTAACGGCTCGAGCCAGATCGACATCGCCAGGGCCGCCACGGCGTGCACAAAAAAGTTCATGATCGTGACGACGGCCGCGTCCTGGCGGTCCATCTCGAACAGGTAGATCAGGGGGATGACGACCATGATGAAGAACACCGCCAGGCCGGCCAGCAGGTAGCCGACGCCCCCGCCGCCGGCCACGAGCGCGGTCGTGTGCAGCACGTCGGCGACGGCCGCGGGGCCGACGACCAAGGCGACCATCTTTAGCACCGCCACGCGCGGCGTGCCCAGGTCGAAGCCGAACCACCGCGTTGCCAGCAGCAATGAGCCGAACATGGCCGGCAGGAACAGGAACGCCTGCGCCGCGAACGACACCGCCAACACGCGCACCCGCCAGCCCGTCGTCGGCAGCCAGGCCAGGCAAAGCACGACCTGCACGATCAGGCCGATCGCGATCAGCATCGCCGGCAGGTAGCGGTCGCGGAACAGCGGCTCGGGCGCGTCGAACTGGCGGTCCAGCAACGCCTGCTCGACAGCGCTGCGCCCGACGACTTTGCGCGGGTTGTCTTGTTCTTCCGATGAGGGATCACGTTCCGGTTCGTCGTCGTCGCCGTCCACCACGTCGGTCATGCTCAGCAACGTCGGCGGCGCAGGTACCGTCGCCTCCACCTGTTCTGACTCATCAAGTTCGTAGCTTTCGACAGGTTCGTCCAAACCCAGATCGGACGGCTCATCGCCACCAAGCGCCGCATCGACATCACCCCCGGGTGCATCGTCCGACACCACATCGCCAACGGCGAACACTTCCCCGCAGAGACAGCGCATCCGTTGGCCTTCCGCCGCGGAGGCCGGTCGCCGGAACTGTTTGCCACAAGCCGGGCACGCAACGATGGCGTCAGCCATGACTCGCTCCCCTTCCTGTCGACGGCCCCTGTCGGTCAAGGTTTCTTAAAGGGTTGTCCGTCGAGCAGGTTTTTGAACGTCTCGTCCTTGCGTACGTCGATCACCGTGCCCGTGCTGTCGAACTCGACCACGTAGAGGTGGTCCTCGGTAAACGCGTACGGGAACCGAAACCCTTCCAGGTACTTGGCCTGCTTGAAACGCGCCTCGAAGTTCGACCGGTGGAAGGCGACCGGTTGCGCTGAATCGCCGACCATGAGCTTGGCAGGCTCCTTCACATCCACCACGTCCCGCCAACTCATGCCGCGCTTGACCGTCGCCGTGAACTGCTTGGCCTCCTCAGCCGGGTCGAACCCGACCAACCCGCCGGCCAATGTCACAACGACCACACCGACAACGACCAACACAACCAACCCGATGATGATCTTCATGACATCGTCCCGTGAGTCCGGGGGCTTGGGGGCTCGTCCAATGCGAACCGACCGACGCTGACCCCGCAACTCATTGTATTCGACGGCCCAGAATACCCAAGCCGCGCCGGAGCGTCCATCCCCGCCACCCCGCCGACGTGCCACAGACCGTCCCCAGACGTGGGTGAATCCCTTGTTGTCGGCCCTTCAGGACGCCCGAACCGTTGGCCGCGGGACGAACGCTGATACGATAGATAGCCCGCCCTCAGCCCAATCCGCAACGAAAGGCCAAGCGCGATGAAACCCACCCGACGTCAATGGATGCGCGGCGCCGCGGCTGTCACGCTCGGCTTCACCGGTCTGCACAAAGGCATCGACGCGCAAGGGGCGAGTGACGCCGCCAACGGGTCGACCCGGATCGCGAAACTCCTGGCCGACCCCAAGGGCGTGCTCGACCTGCCGGAAGGATTTACTTACCACGTGTTTTCCAAGTGGGGCGAGAAGATGGACGACGGCCTGCTCGTGCCCGGCAAGCACGACGGCATGGCCGCGTTCCCCGGACCGAACGGCAAGACGATCCTCGTCCGCAACCACGAGGTCGCCGACGAGCAAATCCACCACGGCCCGTTCGGCAAGAAGATGGAGTTAGCTGACCGTGTCGACCCTAAGAAGGTGTATGACCAAGGCCGAAACGGCAAGGGACCGTGGCGCGGCGGCACGACCACGCTCGTTTACGACACGAAGACGCGCAAGCTCGAACGACACTTCCTGAGCCTGGCCGGCACAAAGAAGAACTGCGCCGGCGGACCGACGCCGTGGAACTCGTGGATCACCTGCGAGGAATGGACGCAGAAGGCCGACGACCAGTGCGCCGTCGATCACGGCTACTGCTTCGACGTGCCCGCGACCGCCACACCGGGGTTGGCCGACCCCAAGCCTATTCATGCATTAGGCCGATTCCGGCACGAAGCAATCGCCGTCGACCCGGACACCGGCATCGTCTACGAAACCGAAGACGAGCAGGACGGCCTGATCTACCGAATGATCCCCAACGACCGCAACGACCTGCAGAAAGGCGGGCGGTTGCAGGCGATGGCGATCCGCGATGTGCCGTCAGCCGACACCCGCAATTGGCTGGACAAGCAGAACAAACCGGTCGGCACGCCGTTCCCCATCGGCGGCGTCGCCGCCGTCGAGTGGATCGACGTGACCGACACGCACAACCCGAACAACGACCTGCGCCACCGCGGGCACAAGGCGGGCGCAGCCTTGTTCGCCCGCGGCGAGGGGATGTGGTTCGGCAGGCGATCCGTCTACTTCGCCTGCACATCCGGCGGCGCGGCGCGCGTCGGGCAGATCTTCCGCTACGTGCCCAGCCGATTCGAGGGTCAACCCGACGAGGAACGCTTTCCCGGCCGACTCCAATTGTTCATCGAGCCCAACGACAAGTCGGTCGTCGAGTACGCCGACAACCTCACCGTCGCGCCTTGGGGCGACCTGATCGTCTGCGAGGACGGCAAGGGCGATCAGTTTCTGGTGCGCGTCACGCCGCAGGGCGAGATCACGCGCTTCGCCCGCAACGCTGTGAACAATCACGAGTTCGCCGGCGCCTGTTTCAGCCCGGATGGCACGACGCTGTTCGTCAACATCCAAGGCGTCGGCTACACGCTGGCGATCACCGGGCCGTGGCAGTCGCTGAAGTAATCGCTTCAGGCGATGACCACAATCGCGGCTGATTTCGTCTCGGATTTGCGCCTCGGTGTGTGGGGTGCCTGTGAATAAGCGAAGCGTTTCACGGCGCTGGTGGCCGAATCCGTGAAACGCTTCGCTCATTCACGGGCACCCGCGCGTCGATGCACTGCGCGCCCAATCAATCGATTACGATTACGATCACGAGCACGATTACGATTGGGTGTCCAATCGCACCATCAACTATGTGTGTATGCAAACTGTCAAAGTCACGAACATCACGATCGGTCACGACGCGCCGCTCACCATCATCGCCGGCCCCTGCCAGGCCGAGTCGCATGATCTGTGCATGACGGTCGGCTCTGCCGTGAGGGACCGTTGCGCGGAGCTTGGGCTCAACTACATCTTCAAGGCCAGTTTCGACAAGGCCAACCGCAGTTCGATCCACAGCGAACGCGGGCCGGGCATCGACGAGGGGCTGCGGCTGATCGAAGACGTCGGCAAAGCACTCGCCGTGCCGACGACGACCGACCTCCACGAACCGACGCAGGCCGAACCGGCCGGGCAGGCGGTTGACCTGTTGCAGATCCCCGCGTTTCTGTGCCGCCAAACCGACCTGCTCGTTGCCGCGGCGAAAACCGGCAAACCGGTCAACGTCAAGAAGGGTCAGTTCTTGTCACCGGACGAGATGCGCAACGTCGTCGTCAAACTGACCGAGGCGGACGCGGCCGGCATCGTGCTCACCGAGCGCGGGACGTTCTTTGGCTACAACCGATTGGTCAACGATTTCGTCGGCCTCGGCGACCTGATGGAATTGGGTTGGCCGATCTGCTTCGATGTCACGCACTCAACGCAGCAGCCCGGCGGGGCGGGCACGTCAACCGCCGGCCGACCCGAGCGCGGCCCGCTGCTCGCCCGCGCGGCCGTCGCCGCGGGTGTACAGGCCTTATTCATCGAAACACACCCCGACCCGCCCAACGCCAAGTCCGACGGCGCGACGATGCAGCCGCTCGAGTCGATGCACGCGTTGCTGGGTGAGTTGGCGCGGCTGCACGCGTGTGCGCGCAACGCGTGATCTCAAAGTGACGACGTCTCACTCTGGCTGCGACAACTGCGCCTCGTCGGCCAACCGTTCATTTGTCGTTTGTGGTACGGGTCGATGACCGGTCTGCACGAGGGCGACCATGCAAAGAATGACGGCCAGCGCGCCCCACTGTGTTTTGGAGATCGTCTCGCCCGTCGCCAGACCGACGAGCATGGCCAGGCAGGGGATGATGTACGTGACCATGCCGGCGAACAGTGGGCCGCGTGTCTGGACGAGCTTGTAAAACATGAAAACTGCCGCGGCGGTGCAGACCACGCCGAGCACGAACATCGCCCCCAGCGCGGCCGGCAGCGGCTCGACGCCCGGCACGACGACCGCCGGCTGGGCGGTCACCTCGGCCATCGGGCCGACAAGTGACATGACCACAAGCAGGATCGGCAGCGAGACCGACATCGTCATCAGCAGCACGGGCGTCGTCGGGTACGAACCGAACCGGCGTTTGATCCACGTGTTCGTGAACGCGTAGAGCATCGGCGTGATCGACGCGAGCATCAGGTCCGACAGGCGGACGCCTTCCTCAAACTCATACCGCAACAACACGCCGAAGGCCGTGAAGCCGACCAACACACCCACTGCCTGCCGCACGGTCGGAAAGACACGCAGCATGAACACCGACGCGACGATCGTCGACAGCGGCACGAGCGCGACCATCATGCCCGCGAACGAGCTGCCGTTTTCCGTGTGCCGTTCGATGACCTTGATGATGTAAGGCTGCGCGACGTACGGGAACGCGACGCCGAGCAGGCTGATCCCAACCAGGTGCACGACGTCCGCGCGCGAAAACGGCCACGGCCGACGCTGACACAGCCAGACCAGCGCAATCACCAGCGCCGCCCACCCGACCCGCCAGGCCCCGACCGTCACCGGGCCGTACACGACCAGCCCGACCTTCATGAACATGAAGGACGTGCCCCAGATCAGGCAGATCAATGCGAATAGGACGTGGTGCATGGCGGCGGCAAGAAGGTCGAAAGTCAAATGTCGAAAGAATGACGAAGTCCGAATGACGAAAATGGTAAAGCCGTTCGATGGCTCCACGCCCGGTGACGTTACGCCCGCCCATCATTCGGGCTTGGAGATTCGTCATAGTTTCGACATTTGACTTTCGATATTCGTCATTCACGCACGTCAGGGGAAAATCCCACGCAGCGCATAGACCTCCCCGATGTGCTCCAAGGCCGAGCAGTACGCGGCGGTGCGCAGGTCGCAGCCGAGCGTGTCGCTGGTGTGCTTGACGCGCTGGGCCGCGGAGACGAGCAGGCGTTTCATCTCGCGGTCGACGTGCTCGGGGACCCAAGTCTCACACTGGCGGTTCTGCTTCCACTCGAGGTAGCTGACGGTCACGCCGCCGACGTTGACGAGGATGGCGGGCAAGACCGTGATGCCGCGCTCCGCGAGCCGTTCGTCAGCCAACGGCGTGACCGGCGCGTTGGCTCCCTCGACCACGACCTTGCAGTCAAGCAGGTCGACGTTCTCGACGTGGATCATCTGCTCGAGCGCAGCCGGGATCAACAGGTCAACTTGGTGGCGGTAGAAGTCTTCTTCGCTGATCGGCTCGCCGCCCGGGAAGCCGACGACGCTGCCCGTCTGTTTGACGTGTTCCGCCAGCGCGTCGGCGTCGAGGCCCTCGCCCGACGACTTGGCCGAGTCGTAAACGATCGCGCCTTCATGATCCATCACCGCCCGCAACGCCGCGCCGCGGCGGGTGAGCAAACGACCCGCCCACGAGCCGACGTTGCCGTAACCGATCAGGCTGAACGTGACGTTCATCATGTCCAACCCGAGTTCGGGCAGCAGTTCTTCGAGCACGTAGACCAGGCCTTGACCCGTCGCCTGCTCTCGGCCGTGCGATCCGCCGAACTCCAACGGCTTGCCCGTCACAACGCCGCGTGCGCCGACGCGGTCGTGTGGGTCGCGGAGGTTGATGAACGTGTCCGCCATCCAGGCCATCGTCTGCGCATTGGTGCCAACGTCCGGCGCGGGGATGTCGTACGCGGGGCCGATGTTCGTCCCCAGCGCACTGGTGAACCGGCGCGTCAAACCGCGCAGCTCTTCGCACGACATCGCGTGCGGGTCGATCTTCACGCCGCCCTTGGCCCCGCCCAGCGGGAGTCGGGCGACGGCGCACTTCATGGTCATCAACGCCGCCAGCGCCTTGACGTGGTCCAGGCTCGTCGCGGCGTGATATCGAATCCCGCCCTTGTAAGGCCCCAGCACGTTGTTGTGCTGCACGCGGTAACCCTTGACCAACCGGTGCTCGCCGCTGTCCAGCTTCACCGGGAAGTGGACCATCAACTCGTTCTTCGGCTGCGCCAAGATGAGGCGCAACGACCGCGGCAGGCCGATGCGTTCAGCCGCGTCGAGCACGGATCGGATGGTCTGGTGATAGAGGTTGTCCTGCCGATACTCGTAACCGAGTTCTTCGAACAGGTCGGCGATGTCGAGGCGATCACTCATGATCGCCTCAGTTTAGCCGCGGTGTGCGTCCCGCACACGTTTAGCCGCGGAGCTTGCTCCGCGTATCGACCGGCGAAATGCGCGCCCGACGCGCGGAGCAAGCTCCGCGGCTAAACGGGTCAATCGTCGCGCTTGACCTTCCCCGTCAGGTCGAAACACGCGACGCCCTTGGGCATGCGCAAATACAGCCGACCTTCGACGATGGCGGGCGACGGGCACCACAACGCCTTGATCCGGGCCTTGGCAAGTTCGTCGTGCTTCTCGGGCGACGTATCGAGCATGACCAGCATCCCGCCGTTGTTGGTCAGGGCGAACACCTTGCCGTCCGCCACGATGGGCGAGTTGATCTCGCCCTTGATCTTGTCCTGCCACATGACCTTGCCCGACTCCAGCTCGACGCACATCGCTACGTTCGAGCCGACGTGGTAGACATGGCCGTTGTAGATCGCGGGGCTGGCCGCGCCTCGGCCCTTGAGCGGGACGGTCCAGAGTTGCTTCGCGCCGCCGGCCGACATGCGGTGCGCCGCCAGGCCGACCTTCTCGTCTTTCGAGGCGACCACCACGGTGTCCCCGAACACGACCGGTGTCGAGATGCCGCCGCCCGGCGCGGTCCATGCGACCTCGCCGGATTTCAGGTCGACGCACGCGAGCGACTTGTTCGTATTGCACAGCACGTAAGACCGCCCGCCGTGCCGCCAGACGACGGGTGATGACTGGTCGCCGCTGACTTCTTTCTGCTGCCAAAGGATCTTGCCCGTCTTCGCGTCGAAGGCGGTCAGTTGGCGGGCCAACACGACGGCGACCCCGTCGGCCACGAGGAACGACGACGGCACGCCCTTGGATTCGACCTCCGTCTGCCAGACCGGCTCGCCAGACTTCGTGTCGAGGCAGTAGGCCTTGCCCGACCCGACGACGAACAGCCGATCGCCGACGATGGCCGGCGTGCTCGACCCGCGCGCATCGTTTGGCTGACCGGGGAACGACTTCTTCCACACCGTCTTGCCCGTCGCCGCGTCGAGGCAGACGACCACGTCGTCCGCTAAGCGGGTCGTTTTCTGGATGCGGTCGAGCACACGCTTGCGCGTCGCGTCGTCGATCTTGTGTTCGTCGAACCACTTGACCAACGCTGTTTCCGACTCGAACTTGCGGTCCTTGATCGTCACGAGCTTGTCGAACGTGGCCAAGGCAATGGCCTCATCGCCCTCACGGATGCGTCGCTCGATCCAGCCGCGCCATCTTTTCGCCTCGTCCGTGTTGGCGTGCTTCTCGGCGAAGTCGCGCGCGAAGTCGCGCTGCTCATTGCGCGACAGGGCGTTGAACGCGGCGCTGGTCCGTGTCTTTTCGACCATCGCCAGCAGGTCGCCGGTCGGCATGTTCCTGTCCCAACCCACGCCGCGTAGGACGCTGTCGCTCACGACGCGGTGCGGGATGTCGTCGTTGCGGTGCCAGAGGACGTAGAGATAGACCCGCCCGCCGGCCACGACCACGCTGCCGAGCCCGCCCTCGCGGTGGCCGGGCAACTCCTCGCTCTCCCAGATCATGGCCGGCCCTTCGCGCGGCCATTGGTTGGCCAGCGGCACGCTGCTCACGGCCGAGCCGTTGCGGTTCGACCCCCGCCATTGTGGCCAGTCGGCGGCGGCTAACAGGTCGGCGAGCAGGCCTAGCGATGCCAGGAACAGGAGCATCGCGACGGGGCGTTTGCAGTGGCGTGTCATCGATCGGTCTCCGTACATGGGCGGTCTGACTTAATTGACTCCGCCGCAACCCGCAGTTACAGCCGACCCGTACAATCCCGCGATGCTCCCCGACACCCTGACCGACAACGAACAGGTTTTTAAGGGCTTCCGGTTCGACGTGCACCGCGTTCGGCTGCCTCAGGCTGAGGGGTCGTCGGCCGACGACCCGGAGGCGCGGCCGGTGCTCCGCGACGTGGTCGTCCACCCCGGCGCGGCGTTGGCCGTGCCGATCATGGACGACGACAAGGTCGTGCTGATCCGCAACATGCGGTTCGCCGTAGACGATACGCTGTGGGAAGTGCCCTGCGGCACGCTGGAGCCCAACGAGGACCCGATCGACTGCGCCGCGCGCGAGCTGATCGAAGAGAGCGGCTATCGGGCCGGCCGGGTCGAACCGTTGTTCGACTTCTACACGACGCCCGGCATCTGCACCGAACGGATGTACGCCTTCGCCGCGTACGACCTGACGCACGTGGGGCAGAATCTTGACGCCGGCGAACGGATTACCGCTGAAGTAGTCCCCCTGACCGAGGCGATACAGATGATTAGCGACGGCCGAATCGTGGACGGCAAGACGGTGGCCGCGTTGCTCTATTACCAGGCGTTTCGTGGTCGCGGGCCGGGCACTGATTGATGGACCGCGCTAAGCCGCAAGCGGCGTGAACTGGGCAGACGACGATGAGTTGGGAAACACGCGATTACAACCGACCGACCTACACCGGCAGCTACGGCGCCGGAGAAGGTGGTGGTGGCGGCCGGCGCGTGCTCGGCGGCTGGCAGGGCGGCAAGTCCGTGGTGTCGTGGCTGCTGATCATCAACCTTGTCGTTTTCGTGCTCGACTCCATTCTCATCGGTAGTCGGCGGGCGTCTTTTCTCGCACCGTATGAATTCGGGCATTTCAGCATCGAGAAAGGACTGTATGGATTCCAACTGTGGAGAGTGGTGACGTATCAGTTTCTGCACGGCGGTCTGCTTCACATCTTCTTTAATATGCTCGCGCTTTACTACTTTGGCCCGATGTTGGAGCACTGGTGGGGACGCGCACGCTTCCTCGCGTTCTACCTAATCTGCGGCGTGGGATCGATCGCGTTGTACACGGGGTTGGCCTACATCCCCGGCCTGTTGGGTGTCGGGATTGAGACGAAACTCGTCGGCGCTTCGGGGTGCGTGTTTGGCGTGCTGGTGGGGGCCGCGATCATCGCGCCGAAACAAACGGTCCACCTCATTTTCCCGCCGATCCCGATGCAGATCCGCACAATGGCGAAGATCTTTCTCGGCATCGCGGTATTCTCCGTCGTGGTCGGTTCGGCCAATGACGGCGGCGAGGCGGGGCACTTGGGCGGCGCGGCCATCGGCTTCCTGCTAATGAAAGCGCCCGTCCTCCTGCATTGGGCAAAGCCGCGCGGGACACGAACGAAACCGACGTTTGCCGAGCGGCGTTCTGATCGCAAAGCGCAGCGCGAGGCGGAACGCCAGGCCGCGATGGAGCGCGAGGTCGACCGTATCCTGTCGAAGGTCAAAGAAGACGGGATGCACAGCCTGACCGAGAAAGAGAAGAGGACGCTCCAGCGCGCGACGGCCGAGCAGCAGAAGCGCGCGGGGTAAGGCCGCGCCGCGTCGTCAGGACGACGTTTCTTCAGAGTCATCCCCCTTCACCGCGTCGCCACTTTCAGCCAACAACTGACCCGCCGCGTCGAGCAGGCCGCCCATCGCTTGCAGCAGCGAACCGGCGGCTTTACGTGTCACGCCCGCGCCGGTTCGGCCGGCCTCGCCAGCGAGGGTGACGGGATGTTTGGCAGCGGCCCGCAACGCCTGCTCGATGGCCGGCCGGGCCGCGCCGAACGCGCGCCGCGCGTGCGTCGCCAACTCGCCGGCCTGCTGACGCGCGCCCGATTTGGCCTTGCCGGCTGCGCCGGCGACCGACTCGACGAAACACTCCTCCAGCGACTTCAGGTCGTCGATGGTCTGCTGGATGTCGTCTTCGGCGAATGCCTGTCCGCGATCGCGTGCCTCTTCGAATGCGAGTTTCGTCGCGTTCGCCGCCACGGCCAATCCGTCGCTCAACCCGTCGACCACGCGGCGCAGGACCGACTGTTGCTCGTCCGGCAGCGCGTCCTTGATGCCGTTGGTCGCGCCCTCGAATACCTCACGGGCCAGGTCGCGTAACTCGTCGATGCCGATGCCACGCTCCCGCACGGCGCGCACGACTAACTCGCGCACACGGTCACGGATGTTTTGACCTTCGTTGACGATCGACTCGGCGGCCTCGGCGGGATTGGTATGGTTTGTGTCAGGCATGGCGTGTCTCCTGGTTGCCCGATCGCCCCGCTTCATGGTAGACCGGAGCCTCTCACAATAAAGGACCGTACATGGAGCGCGCGAAGCCGGGCCTTTCCGAAGGCCCGGATCAAGGTGCACAGCAACCTGGGCAAAGTCCGAAGTGTCACCGGCCCACCCGTAGGGTGCGCTTTAGCGCACCAAGTACGCGGGGAAACCGTCCGTTCATCGTGGTGCGCTGAAGCGCACCCTACTTTTGGGACGACGCCTGTGGTCAACAAGAGATTTGGGCTTTCGGAAAGGCCCGGCTTTGGGGGTTGTTGTGATACCGAAAACGCGCGCTCAGCGCGTGACCTTGGACGCCTGGTTGACGTTGACGTGGATGTGCGGCGTGGCGGCCGGCGCGTCACCGTTCGTGTCGAGGATCGCGCGGACGCGGCGGGCGATGCTCTTGGCGTCCAGGCCCGCCTCGGCCAACTGGTTGGGTCGGCTGTCCTGGTAGATCCATTTCTCCGGCATGGCCATGCGGTGGATCTTGTCGGTCGCGATGCCTTCGTCGTGGCAGGCGCACAGGACGTTCGCCCCGAACCCGCCGGCCAGCGCGTGGTCTTCGATCGTCAGCACGGGGGTGGACGAGTCGATCAGGTAGCGGACCAGTTCGACGTCGACCGGTTTGGCGAACCGCGCGTCGTAGAGCGCCACGTCGTAGCCCTGCTGGTCGAGTTCCTTGAGCGCTTCGAGCGCCTCGTACACCATCGCGCCGTAGGCGAGGATGGCCAGTTGCGGCCGACCGTTGTGGCCCGGACGGACGAGGTGCGCCTTGCCGAGTTGGAACGGCGGGACCTCGGTCTCGAGCGGCTCGGCCGGCACATTGTCGCGCGGGTAGCGGATGAAACTCGCACCGTCTTCGTACTGACGCATGAACTCCAGCCCAGCCCGCAGGTTCGGCTCGTCGCTGGCGGCGAGCATCGCCACGCCCGGCAGCGGGCTGAACATGCTGATGTCCATGAAGCCGTGATGCACCGCGCCGTCGCCGCCGACGAAGCCGGCCCGGTCCATGCACACCCGCACGGGCAAGCCCTGCAACGACACTTCCTGGAACACCTGGTCGAGCGCGCGTTGCGCGAAGGTCGAATAGACGGCGAAGAACGGCTTGACGCCGGTCTTGGCCAGCCCGGCGCACATGTCCATCGCGTGCGACTCGCAGATGCCGGTGTCGATCGTGCGGTCCGGGAACTTCGGTATGACCTTGGCCAGGCCCGTGCCGTCGGGCATCGCGGCCGTGACGGCGAAGACCTTGTCGTCCCGCTCCATTAGGTCGATCATCGCGTCGGCGTAGGCCGACGTGAACGATCGACCGGACGACTTCACCTCGACCCGGCAGCCTTCGACCACGAACGGCTTGGGCGAGTGGAACGTCGTCGCGTCGCCCTCTGCGAATTCGAAGCCCTTGCCCTTGACCGTCTTGCAATGCAGAAGGATCGGGCGGTCGATGTCCTTGACCTCTTCAAACATGTGCACGAGCGTCTTAATGTCGTGTCCGTCGATCGGGCCGACACAGACCAGGCCGAACTGCTCGAACATGTGACCGTCGAACAGGGCGGCCTTCATCATCTCGCCGCAGCGGTGGTAGATGTCGCCCAACGCCGACCCGCCGGGGATGGACTCCAGCACCTTGCGTGCTTTGCGCTTCAGGCCGGTGTACGTGTGCGACACGCGGACGTTATCGAAATACTGCGCCATCGCGCCCTGCGGCTTGGCGATGGACATGCCGTTGTCGTTGAGTACGACCAGAAACTGGCGCTTGAGCGTGCCGGCGTTGTTCAGGCCTTCCATCGCCACGCCGTTGACGATCGACGCGTCGCCGATCAGCGCGACCGTTCGGCGGTCGGCTTGGCCTTGCAGCTCGTCACCGCGGGCCATGCCCACGGCCGTGCTGATCGCCGTGCCGGCGTGGCCGACACTGAACAGGTCGTAGTCACTTTCGTTCGGCTCGGGGAAGCCGGCCATGCCCTCGCGCTGACGCAGCTTGGGCAACAAGTGTTGCCGTCCCGTGAGCAGTTTGTGAGGGTAACACTGGTGACCGACGTCGAACAGCAGATGGTCGCCGCCGCCCCCGGAAGCATCGTCGTCGTCACCTTCGCGCTTCGGCCCAAAATCAAAAACGTAGTGCAACGCGATGGTCAACTCGACCACGCCGAGATTGGGTGCCAGGTGACCGCCGGATTGAGAGACCTGATCGCAGATGGCCTGCCGAATCTCGCCCGCCAGTGCCTCAAGTTGATCGACTTTGAGTCGCTTAAGGTCTTGGGGTGACTGAATGGTGGGGAGCAAGGCGGTGGCCATGAACGGTTACCTCTTGAGCCGACGCCGCTTGGGCCCGCCCTTTCGGTCGTGCGAGGGCGGGGCGGCGTCGACGGGCGGCTTAGTGGTTGGCGGCGTGCTTGATCCATCGCACGGCCTTGCCCTTGGCAGGCCGACGGGTCGGTCGCGGGATCAGGCGGGCAGGGGGCCTCATCGGGTCCTCACCGCGAAGTAGTCGCACAATTCCCGGAGGGGCGTTGCCTCCGGGCCGAACGATTGTAGGGATTCGGTCGCCAAAGTGCGAAGGCGTTCGACCTCCGCCCGGCTGCCGTCGACGCCCAGCAGCCCGGGATAGGTCATTTTGCCCATCCCAGCATCTTTACCCGCTGCTTTGCCAAGGTGTTCGGTCGTTTGTGTCACGTCGAGCAGGTCGTCCACGACCTGGAACATCAGGCCCATTGTTTGGCCGTACTGCGTCAGCGAATCGAGCTGATTATCGGACGCGCCGGCCAGGATCGCACCCATCCGGACGGAGCCGCGGATCAGGGCGCCCGTCTTGTTACTATGGATCGTCCGAAGCCGGTCGATCGGATCAATCGTGTCGTCGAAGTCCGGCAGCGTGTCGTAGACCTGCCCGGCGATCATGTCGTTGGTCGCGATGGCCAACTCACGGGTGATCAGGCCGGCCAACGTCGGGTCGGGGACCCGCGTCGCAACCAGCTCAAACGCCAGCCCCGTCATCGCGTCGCCCGCCAGGATCGCCATCGCCTCGTTGGTCGCCTTGTGAAGCGTCGGCCGACCCCGCCGCAGGTCGTCGTCGTCCATGGCCGGCAGGTCGTCGTGGACGAGGCTGAAGCAGTGGATCATCTCGATCGCGCCGGCCGCGGGCATCGCGGGGCCGACATCGGCACCCGGCCCGG
Source organism: Phycisphaeraceae bacterium (assembly GCA_028284155.1). Classification (GTDB taxonomy): domain Bacteria; phylum Planctomycetota; class Phycisphaerae; order Phycisphaerales; family Phycisphaeraceae; genus JANQSF01. The sequence goes on along the minus strand of JANQSF010000058.1, from coordinate 45,404 downwards.
CCACCGCCTCGAATGCGCGGATCACCAACACGGGGCGCAACCGCTTCCCGCCACCCAGCAGGGCGTACTCAATCGCCGCCCGCAGGTTGTCCGGCAACAGCCGATCCGCCACGAACTCGGCCAAGTATTGCTCAACCGCACCGGCGGGCTCAGCCTCCGGCGCGGTGGCAGTTTCCTCGTCTTGACCCACGGTGATGCTCATGGTTTGGCGACGCTAACTTGGGAAAACAAGGCCGATTATAGAGCATCACCCCACTTGACACAACGTTGCCGGTATCCCTGAATCCAGTCCCAATCCAAGGTTTTCCCTTGGTCCCGCCATGAATCGAGGGTATATTGAAAACCAGTTCTTGGTTGAGGCCCCATCTTCCAAGCCAAACACTCTGATCGGAGAGACGACATGACTTCGATTCGCTGGAAGCGTTTTGTCCTGAGCGCGGTCATCGTGGTGGCGGTCGGCGCCAATCTGGCCACTGGATCGATTTATCACGAGTCGTACGACAATTCGACCAACGACTTCACGATCGCCACGCTGGAGAGGTACCAGCAGTTCTCCGCCGCTTTTGTGCAGGACGGCTCGGCCGCCGTCGCCAACGGGCAACTGAACATCCTCAACGGCCCGACCGACAGCGCGCAGGCGTTGCGGCTTGTCGGCGTGTCGGGGACGAATGTCTCAGCCCGCGTTGGCGCGTCGGCCAGCTTCGGCAGCTACAACGTCGGCATCAGTGTCGGGCCGAACAACGTCGTCTTCCACCCCGAATTCCTCCCCATCCCCGGTGCCCTGCGCGTCGAAGGCCCGGGCGGCTTCGGTAATTCAAACTTGGGCTTCGTACCCGCCAATGTCGTCCCTCACGACTTGTCAGTTTCGCACACCGGTGGCGGCAACTTCAACGTCAACCTGACCAACGGGGGCAATCCAGCCGAGACGTTCAACGCCGCATTCGTCAACGGTGGCGCGGTCGGCGGCGACATCGCGCTGCGACGCGCGGGGCAACCGGTCGGCCGCGGCATCTATGACGACCTGAACATCGACGGCGTTGTCGAGTCGTTCAACAGCAACACCAACGTCGGACGAAGCGGCGTGTTCTCGTTCGACCTGGACGACGGCCGAGCCGACGTCGGCGGCGGGCAACTTGAACTGCGCAGCGCCGGTGCGAACACCGAGCAGAACACGCTGCGCAGCGGCTTGAAACTGCCGCACACGATCAGCGCACAGATCGGGGCCGACAACAGCAACGGCAGCTACAACGTCGGCCTGCGTGTCGGGCCGAACCGTATCGTCTTCCACCCCGGGTTCGGGGGCGGCGCGCTGCGCGTTGAAGGGCCGGGCGGCTTCGGTAACACGAACGTCGGCTTCACGCCCGCCAATGGCGTCGCGCACCAACTCGACGTCACTTCGGACGGGTCGGGCAACTTCATCGTCACGCTGACGGACGGCGCGAACCCCGCCAACACGTTCTCGACCAGCTTTAGCAGCCCCGGTGCGGTCGGCGCGGATTTCGGCCCGACGCGGTCCGGCCCGACAGCCGGCAACGCGTTCGTCCGCTCGCTGGCCTTGCATCCGCTTGCGGTCAACGGCTCCCAACAGGGCGCGTCCGCGATCCTGTTCGACCAGAGCAACGACACCCAGTTGACCTACGGTGCGGGTGGCCGACTCAACGGCGGCTCGGCTGTGGTCGGCAGTGAGACGCTCGTGCTCGGCACGCGACCCGGCAACAACGACAGCCAGGACTTCGTCTTCGCGGGCCCGACCGGCTCACTCGACGTGTCCCTCGACCTTGGCGCAGACAACAGCAACGGGTCGTACAACGTCGGCCTGCAAGTGGGACAGAACAACATCGTGTTCCACCCAGGTCTGGGCGGCGGCGCGCTGCGCGTCGAAGGGCCGGGCGGCTTCGGTAACACGAACGTCGGCTTCACGCCCGCTAACGGCTTGCTTCACAACCTGCGCGTCACCGGCGACGGAGCGGGAAACTTCAACCTCACGCTCACTGATGGCGCGAACCCCGGCAACGTCTTCAACGCCTCGTTCAGCAACCCCGGTTCCGTCGGCGGCAACGTCGGCCCCCGCCGCGCAGGGCCGAGCAACGGCATCGGCTTCTACGACAACCTCATCATCAACGGTGACACGCAGACGTTCGCGACGAATACCGACGCGACAGCGCACTACCCACAACTCACGCCAACCCTCAACGGTGGCGGTGCGTACGTCGACAACGGCGTGCTCCGCGTCCTGCCGATCGCCAATGCCCCAAACAACTACGTTCAGAACCTGTTGCTGGACGGCCGTGACGGCCCGTTCACACTCTCGGCCGAGATCGGCGCTGACGATAGCAACGGCTCATACAATGTCGGCCTGCAGATTGGACCGAACAACATTGTCTTCCACCCCGGATTCGGCGGCGGCGCGTTGCGCGTCGAAGGGCCGGGCGGCTTCGGCAACACCAATGTCGGCTTCACCCCCGCCAACGACCTGCTCCACCTGTTGCTCATTCAGGCTGACGGCGAGGGCAACTTCGACGTCACGCTGCAGGACGCCGGCAACCCGACCAACATCTTCACGACGTCGTTCTTCAGTCCCGGCGCGGTCGGTCAGCCGATGGGTCTTCGACGTGCGGGACCGACCGGCGGGCACGCCCTGTACGACAACCTGATCATCCTCGCGCCGGTTCCGGAGCCGGCCACGGTTGGCCTGCTCGTCCTGTCAGGCGCGGCCCTGCTGACGCGGCGTCGGCGCACTCGATAACACGTAAGTCACCGGATCAGCAACACATCAATTCGACATCAACGCCAAGGGCGTGGGATTACCAACCCGCGCCCTTTGTCTTGGTCTGAATGCGAGCCAAGTACATGTCAGCCGCGATATACAGCACGCTGCCGTCTTCGCCCCACGCGCAGTTGGCGGTCTTTTGACCCGTCGCGACCGAGCCGAGGTGAGTGCCGTCCGGCGCGAAAATGTGCACGCCGCCCGGGCCGGTTGCCCAGAGGTTGCCGTCCTTATCGACCTTCAACCCGTCGGGCAGGCCGGGGAATTCGGGTTTGCCGAACTTGTCGGTGAAGTCGGCGAAGACCTTGCCCTCGCCCAGCGTGCCGTCATCGTTGACGGGGAATGAATGCCACACAGCCAGCTTCGGATCGCTGCTGGCCACGTAGAGCGTCTTCTCGTCCGGCGAAAACGCGATGCCGTTCGGCCGCGTCACTTTGTCCGTCAGCAGCGTGATCTTGCCGTCCGTGCCGAGTCGATAAACGCCTTGGAAATCCAGTTCCTTGGCTGGGTCGTCCATGCGCTTTTGCAGGCCGTACGGCGGGTCGGTGAAGTAAAGGTCGCCGTTCGAGTGATAAACCAGGTCGTTCGGGCTGTTGAACCGCTTGCCCATGTACTTGTCGGCCAAAACCGTCCGCCCGCCCTGCGGGTCGCAGATGCAGTTGAGACGGAAGACCATACGGTCGCCATGCGCGCAGGCGACCAGTCGGCCACCGGCGTCGAGGATCAGGCCGTTCGTCCCCGGCTCACCCGTGCGCGGTGTCGAGCCGGTATAGCCTGACGGCCGCATCCAGACCGACGCGCCTTGGCCTTCTTCCCACTTGTAAATCGCGTTCGGCGGGATGTCGCTGAACAGCAGATGCCCGCCCGCAAAGCCGCTGACCCAGACCGGGCCTTCGGTCCAGACGAAGCCCTCCGCCAACACCTCGATCTTCGCGTCGGCGTCGAGCAGCATGTCGAGTCGGCCGTCCTTGCGGATGACGCTGCCGATCGTCGGGTACGGCGCGCTGTGCGACACGATCGGGTCGATGGGCGCGTCTGTGGCGACATATGGCGGCACGGCCGGCTTCGGCCCCGCACAGCCGGCCACGACGAACAACGAGACAAGAAGCAATGACGCGGTGATAAGGCTCAACTTCGACATGACAAGACTCCCGATCGAGGTAAGGTCGATCGCGAGAGTCTAACAAAAGGCTGTGATGGTTGCCGCCGCAGCCGCTTGCGGCTTAGCGCGACCGGCTCTCTCCCACCAGTTCGACCTGCACCTGCCGGACGTCAAACCCCAACTCATCCTCCAACCGCCGCAGCACGTCCTGCGGCAGGTGCGCGAGCAACTGCTCACCGAGGTCGTCCGGCACGTCGCGGACGCGCCCGGTGCGAAGGCAGCGGATGTGCATGTGCGGATGTGTCGAGGCGTCGTACCGCGCGGCCCGGCCGCTCGACGGCACCTCGCTGGCGGCGGTGTCGGCGTCTGCCTCCCCCTCATCGTCAAAGACACGATCCGTCGTGGGCGCGGGCGGTAGCTTGTTGATCAGCCCCGCCTTACAAAACGCTTCGAGGCTGTTGTAAACCGTCGCAACGCTGATGCCGTCGAGGTCGTCGGCGACGGCGCGGTACAACTCATCCGCCGTCGGATGCGCCTTGCTGGCCGCCAAGGCCTGATACAACGCGACACGCTGCCGCGTTCGGCGTAAACCGTGGCGGGTCAATAGGTCGGCGACAGATTTGGCATCGTGAGCGTGCATCAGGCAGGAACCTGTGGGGGCCGACCTCATTCTATGCACGTGATACCCGCTCGTCTGCCCACTCGATAGGCCCTATCGATTGACTGTGAAGCGACTTAGCGCCTGATTCGCAACTTAGAGTAGTGGGGCGGACATTCCTGTCTGCCTTCCCAAGCCGGCAAACAGGAATGTCTGCCTCACTGTTTTGAAACGCCCGCCCCGTCGGCCGGCGCATTCCATAAACTGTCCAACGATGCCGCCCAAAACCGCCGACAACGATCTGGCCGACCCACCCATCACCCCCGCAACCACTGAGCCCGCGGGCATGACCTACGCCGGCTCGGGTGTCGATATCGACGCCGGCGACGAGTCGGCCCGCCGGATCGTCGCCCATATGCGGCGGACATACGGCCCGCGGGTGCTCGGCCGAGACGGCGCGTTCGCGGGCTGCTTCCGGCTCGACTTCAACGAACGTCTATTCAAGCGCAATTACCGCGACCCCGTGCTCGTGGCGTGCACGGACGGCGTGGGCACGAAAGTGAAACTCGCTATCCAACTCGGCGTGCACGACACGATCGGCCAGGACTGCGTCGCGATGAACGTGAACGACCTGATCGTGCAGGGCGCCGAGCCGCTGCTGTTCCTCGACTACATCGGCACGCACAAAGTCAACCCGGCGAACATCGAACACATCGTCAAGGGCGTGGCCGACGGTTGTGAGTTGGCAGGCTGCGCGCTGCTCGGCGGGGAGACGGCCGAGATGCCCGACATCTACGACAAGGACGAATACGACCTGGCCGGCTTCGCCGTCGGCGTCGTCGAACTCAGCCGGGTCGTCGACGGCACGCGCGTCGAAGAGGGCGACGTGATCCTCGGTCTGGAATCCGACGGCGTTCATTCCAACGGCTTTTCGCTCATCCGCGCGATCCTGCGCGAAGCGAAACTCGACCTGAAGAAAACGTACGACGCCTTGGAAACCGAGCAGACCTTGGGGCAAGTGTTGCTAACCCCGACACGCATCTACGCGAAGCAGGTCGTTTCATTGCTGCGTAAGTACAAGGTCAAGAAGGTTGTGTCGGGTATGTCGCATATTACCGGCGGCGGGCTGGTCGACAACCTGCCCCGCGCGCTCGGTCCCGACTTGAACGCGAAGATCAATACGAAGGCCTGGACCGTTCCGCCGATCTTCAAGTTCCTCCAGCAACACGGGCGTGTCGAAGACGCTGAAATGTGGCGTGTGTTCAACATGGGCATCGGCTACTGCGTCATTGTCCGCCCGCACTTCGCCGAGTCGGCTGCACGACACCTGGAACGCAAGGGCGAACGCGTACACGTCATCGGCAAGGTGACCAAGGGCAACGGCCGTGTGGTGATGAGTTGAGTTCAAGCGGGGGTTGGAGCATGCGGTACGACGCCTTCATCAGCTACTCGACCGACGACAAGACCGTCGCCGACGCGACGTGCGCCACGCTCGAGAAGAACGGCGTCCGCTGCTGGATGGCCCCGCGCGACGTGCTGCCGGGACAGGACTGGAGCGCCGCGATCATCGACGCGATCGAGCAGAGCCACGTGCTCGTGCTCGTCTTCACCGACAACGCCAACACGTCGAAGCAGATTAAGCGCGAGGTCGAGCGTGCCGTGCACAACGCTCGGCCGATCATCCCGCTGCGCGTCGAGGAAGTCAGGCCATCCAAGGCTTTGGAGTACTACATCAGCACGACGCACTGGCTGGACGCGCTGACGCCGCCGCTGGAAGCGCACCTGGAAAAACTGGCCGGCACGATCAAGACGCTGATCGAAGGATCGACAGACACTTCGCCGCCCGCCTCGTCCAAAGCCGACGACGACAGACCGCAAGACCAGGATTCGACACCCGCGTCCGGTATCGCGGCGCTCACGCAACACCGCCTGTTCAAACCGGGCGTCGCGGTCGCGGCCGTGCTGTTGTTGATCGCCATCACCTTGCTCGCCTGGCCGGATGGCAACGGACCGCCTGCGTCCGGCGATGACAAGAACGGTCAACACTCACCAGAAACTCAAGGCGTGCTGCGCGTCCTGGCCAGCGACGTGCTGGCACAGGTCGAGCAAATCGACGCACGCCTGAACATCGTGAAATCGACGCTGCCCATCGCGGACTTTGAGAACCCGGTGGTGGATTCGGACACTCCGTCAGGCGCAGCCGAGCAACTCAAGATCAAAGCGCCGGCCATGAAGACGCTGCGTCGCTCGCACGTGCGGTCGTTTGCACTCATGGCCAGCGAACGCAGGCCAAAGCCGCTGATGACCCCCGCGCTCAAGAGCGCGCTGACTGACCTGCCCGCCGTCTATGAGTACGTGCAAACACTGGACAAGGCGGTCGAACAATCGAGCAAGCGCATGTCGTCCATGCTGAACAACATGGACTACTCGGCCGAGTCCGATTCGATCGACCCTGAGGTCCGCGACATTTACATCGCACTAATCAAGAGTGATGTTGAACAACTCGAGGTCGCGTCACGTCGGGCGCACCTGCAAGCCTTGAGCGTGCTCGACAGCGTCAAGAAACACCTGCCGCCGAACACATCGAGCCGGCTCAAGGAACTGGCCGTGCTCCGGCCGGATCACCTGATCAGTCAGGAAGAGATCGGCCATGAGTTGGCCGTGCTCGATGAACACGCCCGCGCTGTGACCGGCAGACAGTTGGCCGCGGTTGAGCGATACGCCGCATATGTCGATGCGCAGCCGGCCAAACTCGATGACTTGTGGACGGTCGAGCCGGACGATTCGTGGCAGGTCGTTGTCGGCAAGGCGATCAACGCCCGCAAGGTCGGCCGAATCACCGACAGCGTGCGCTTGTTCGACACTTACGCCACGATGTTCGGCAAGGACGACCCGACCGCGACGCTGTACGCCAAGATCGCCAAGTCATTCACAACGCAGGCTGAACGACTCGGCGTACGCGGCGGGCTGTACATCTACGAAGTCAAACCCGATGGCGCCGCGAGTAAACTCGGCGTGCGCGTCGGCGACATCGTGATCCAATACAACGGCCACACGACGCCCGACCAGCCGGCGTTCATTCAGATCCAGCAGGCCATCAAAGGCGACGGGCCGTTCCCGATGATCCTGCTGCGCCCCGGTGGTGAGAACGGATTCGAACGCGTGGAAGTGTCGTTTCCGGGCACCACGCTCGGCATCAGCACGATGCCGATCTGACGATGCAGACCAATTGCGGGAAGCGATTTCGTGCCACGGCCGTGTCGGCCGTGCTGTGCATTAAGAGTCTTCCGCACGGCCGACACGGCCGTGGCACGAGACAGACGTATTGTACGAAGCCTTGCGATACGGACCGATTCGCCGCCCTACCGGAACCGGTTCGCCACCGCGCGCATCATGACCAAGACGCCCGCGGCGATGTAACCGATCACGGCGAACACGCTCATCACGCCGTAGCCCGGCGGGGTCAGGCCGTCGGTCAGGACGAACAACGACGAACCGACGATCAGCGACGCGACGACGAGGCCTGTCGCGATGTTGTTGCTCGCGTGTTCGATCTCGCTGTTCAGCCGATCGAGCCCGCGGTGTTCGAGGTTGATCGTGATGCGGTTGCGGCGCACAGCCGACATGAGTGTGCGGACTTGGTCCGGCAGGTCTTCGGCGAACCGCGCGTACCCGACCATGCTGCGTTCGAGTCGGCGACGCAGGGCGCGGACGCCGTAACGCTGGCGGATCAGCCGTTGCATCGTCGGCGCGATGTGTTCGACGACGTCAAAGTCCGGGTCGAGTTGCTCAGCCACGGACTCGATCGTCGTGATCGCCTTGATCAGGTAGACGATGTCGGCCGGCACGCGCAGGCGGTGTTTTTGCACCTTCTCAAAGAACTGCCGCAGCAGCGGGCCGATCGGCAATTGGCCGAGCGTGACCTTGTCGAACTGCGCGACGAACTCCCACACGTCGGCGCGGAACGCGCGGTCGTGCGCGATGACCGGGTCGGCGTCAGCCAACTCAATCACCACGTCGATCACCTTGTCCACGTCGGACGACACGACGCCGTGCACGAGCATCGCCAACGCCTCGGCCGTGCTCGGGTCGATGTGGCCGGTCATCCCGCAATCGAGGAAGCAGACCGAGCCGCCCGGCAGCGCGACGATGTTGCCCGGGTGCGGGTCGGCGTGGAAGAAGCCGATCTCCAGGCACTGCCGGAACACCGCGTCGGTCGTGTGCCGCACGAGCGCCCGGCGGTCGTCCATCGGCAGGTCGTCGATCGACGTGCGCGCCAGGACGTGGCCCTCCACCTCTTCGAGCGCGAGCACGCTGCGTGTCGTGGCTTCCCAAAACACGTTCGGGAAACGGACGTGCTCGTTCTCCTCGAACTGCCGGTTGAACCGGTCGATCGATCGGCCTTCGCGTGTCAGGTCAAGTTCGCGGCGCAGTTGTTGGCTGAACTCTTCGACGACGGCGACCGGGCTGTAACCGAGGTCGGCGAAGTGCCCTTCGACGAAGTCGGCCAACATGCTCAGCAGGTGCAGGTCGGACTCGATGACTTTGTCGATGCCCGGCCGACGGACCTTGATCACGACGTGCGACCCGTCAGCCAACACGGCCCGGTGAACCTGCGCGATCGAGCCTGCCGCGATTGGCTCCGGTTCGATCGACTCGAATACCGCGTCGACATCGCCGTTGAATTCGGCGTCGAGAAACTTGCGTACATCGGCGAACCCGACGCCCGGCACGTCGCTTTGCAGTTTGCGGAATTCGTCCGCCCACTCCGGTGGGATCAGGTCAGGCCGGGTCGACAGGACCTGGCCCATCTTCAGGAAGGTCGGCCCCAGCGACTCGAGCGCCTTGCGGAGTCGAACGGCCTGCGGCAGCCGCTCCAATTCCTCGTCCCGGCGGCGCAGCCAGAGCAGCTTTTTGACGCGGTCGATCAGGCGGTCGAGTCCGACCTGCTGGAGCACGTCCTCGAAGCCGTACTTCATGAGCACGGTGAGGATGTTGCGCGCGCGGGCAGCACTGCGGATCGTTTTGGCGACGGAGGCGGGCGTCTGCACGGTGGCAGTTTATCGTCTGAATCGTTTCGCCGCCGGGTTTGTCAGTTCGGCTGGGTCAGGTAACCTTGGGCCGCCGTGAGTCTCACCCTCAGCATTGTCATCCCGGTTTACAACGAGGCCGACCTCCTGCCGCGCGTCATTGAGCGCGTCGACGGCGCGCTGCTGCCCGAGGGCGTCGCCCGGCAACTGGTGATCGTTGACGACGGATCGACGGACGGCACCGGCGCGTGGGCGGCCGACCTGGGTGATCGGCGGGACGATGTGATCTTTGAACAGCACGACCGCAACCGCGGCAAGGGCGCCGCGCTGCGGACGGGGTTCGCCGCGGCGACCGGCGACCTGGTCATCATCCAGGACGCCGACCTCGAGTACGACCCGGCCCAGTTCCCCCGCCTGCTCGAGCCGCTACTGGACGGCCGGGCCGACGCCGTGTTCGGGTCGCGCTTCATCGGCGAGACGCACCGCGTGCTCTATTTCTGGCATTCGGTCGGCAACCGGTTCATCACGCTGATGAGCAACATGTTCACCAACCTGAACCTGACCGACATCGAGTGCTGCTACAAGGCGTTCCGCCGTGAGCTGCTTGACCAGATCACGGTTGAGGAGAACCGGTTCGGCGTGGAACCGGAACTCGTGGCGAAAGTCGCCAAACGGGGCGCACGGGTTTACGAGACGCCTGTCAGTTACTCGGGCCGAACGTACGCGGAGGGGAAGAAGATCACCTGGCGTGACGGCATCGCGGCGCTGTGGTGTATTGTGAAGTACGGGCTTCGGCCGTAGTTGTAGATGTGTAGCACATGTCGCGCGTGTTACCGGGAGGGCGAGGCTCCGTCCGAGCCGCGGTTTCGGCTGTGCGCAGGGTGCCTGTGAATGGCGAAGCCTTTCACAGAATCAGAACGTGAAGGCTGTGAAACGCTTCGCTTATTCACAGGCACGCAACTCGTTCATAGCGCGGCGTTGAACATCCAACGTCCCGCCTCGCTGCGCGGTATGGTGACGGGTCATGCGGCGCGTCTATCTTGCCTACGCCCTGTCCGGGTTCGTCAGCCTCGGCTACCAGGTCGTGTGGTTCCGCATCTGGACCGACCGATTCGGCTCGGGCACGCTCGGCTTCGCGCTGGTCGTGTGTGCGTTTCTGTTGGGGCTTGGCGGTGGCGCGCTGGCCAGCCGATGGGTCACGCAACAGATCGCCGCGCGGTGCAGGCTCACACAGCCATTGCGTCAGTACGGCCTCGTCGAGTTGTTGGTCAGCGCGACGGCCATGCTCACGCCGCTGCTCGCCCCGGCGTTGTCAGCCGCGGCGGGCGACTTCCCGTACGCCCTCAGTGACGGCATCTACGAGTTAAGCATCCTGTTCCGCGCGATGCAGGTCGTTGCGGCTGTGCTTTGCGTCGGCCTGCCATGCTTCTTGATGGGTGTGACGTACCCGCTGCTTTGCGATGCGTTTCGGCCCGTCACGGACAACGACGTCAAGTCGACAACTGACCGTCGCATCGCGTCCGGCTTGTATGCGTGGAACACGTTGGGCGCGGCTCTCGCCGTTGTCGTCTGTCAGTTCGCTCTCCTGAGAACGCTCGGCCACGATGTCACGTTCTGGGTCATGGTCGGTCTGAACGGGCTGATCGGCGCGGGTTTCCTGCTGCGCGGAACGGCGTGGTCGCCCATGACACTCGATGTCGAAACGATCGATTCAGCCGAGCAGTTAGACACGGCCCGGCCGTCAGTCGAGGCGAACACGACGCACGCAACCGCGTCGCATGCGTCGCTCGTGTTCCTGGCTGTGCTGGGCGGCTTCATGGCCGGCGCGATCGAGGGCGACGCGGTCAAACGCGTCTGGTTCCTCGGCGGCACGGGCGGCTCGGCCATGGCGTTCGTGTCGTTCTGGGCAGTCTTGGCGATCTTTGTCGCGAGCACGGTCGTCCGCCGTGTCGCCGCGTTGCGCTTGTGGCACATCAAGGCCGCGTGTGTCGTCGCCGTCGTCGTCTATACGGCGGTGTGCTACTTCGCTTACCCGATCCGCGACGCGCTGAATGCGTCGAGCATCGAGACGGCGCGGCAGCAACTGACCGAAGGCTCAGCGGTCACCGTCCGTTTCCAGGTCGGTCTGTTGCAGGTCGCGGTGTTCACCGGCCTGTTCGTGTTTCCTGCGATGTTCGGCGTGTCGATGTTGCTGCCCTGGGTCTGCGACGCGTTGCAACGCTCGGGCAGGCGGGTCGGCTTGGCCTACGGCGGCAACACCGTCGCGTTCTGCATCGGGCTAATCGTATTCATGTGGATCGCGCCGCGCGTCAACGCCTTCTACGCCATGCGGTTGATCGTACCCGTACTCGCCGTCGCGGTCGTGGGCTTGATATTGGTGCGTGCGAGTCAACGATTGACCTGGTGGCGGCCCGCCCTTGTCGTTGCCGCTTTGTCGGCACTGGCGATCCTCACGCCGCGCACCTTCAACCCGAACGCCGTCACACCAAACAGCCCGGCCGCGCAGTTCGCCGACGCCGTCTCCCACCTGCGAAGCAACGGCGCGCACACGACCTACGTCGTCGAAGAACCGGCGGGCAAACGGCTCTACTTCGACAACCACTCGATGTCGGCCACGCACGACGGGGCGCAGCGATACATGCGTCACATGGCCCACTTCCCGCTGCTCGCACAAGAAGCCCCTCAAAGAGCGCTGCTGATCGGGTTCGGCGTCGGCAACACCGCGTCGGCCATCGCGATGCACGGCACGATCCTGCAACTCGATGTCGTCGAACTGAACACGCAGGTCGTGCGCAGCGCCGACGCGTTCGACCGGACGCACGGCGGTGTGCAGCGCGACTCGCGTGTTCGCTTCATCCACGACGACGGGCGGCATTACCTGCGTGCGACCAATGAGCGGTACGACCTGATCACCAGCGAGCCGCCGCCGCCGATGCAGGACGGCGTGCAGCGGCTTTACTCAGTCGAGTATTACTGCGACGCGGCGGCACGACTCACACCGACCGGCCTGATGAGCCAATGGCTGCCCGCTTATCAGATGCCCGCACGGGCGGCGCGCATGGCGGTCGCGTCGTTCATCGACGTGTTCCCACACGCCCTGATGTTCGTCGGGCACGGCCGAGAGTTCATTCTTGTTGGCGGCGCGCAACCGATCGACCTGAAGCGGATCGAACAACGGTTCAACGCGTCGGACTTCGTCCGACTCGACCTCCGCCGATTCGGCACGCGCCGCGCCGTCGACCTGTTGGCCCGCGTCGTCATGGGGCCGAGCCAGTTGCGAGCCTTCACGCAAGACGCACCAACGGTCAGCGATCAACGCAACGATTTTGCAACGACGTTCATGGCCGCTTCGGGCGTCACGACCTTGCCATATGACCCGGCCGGTTGGCTGGACGAGTTGAACGTGTCGTCATTGGCTAACGCGAACGAGTTGCGGCGTGTCGTTACGCACCTGGGGCGACTGCGGCATCGCGTGCCCGATTTCCCCGTCCTGTCGTTCAACTACCCCAACAGTGCCGACCACACCCCCGATTTGTCCGGGGCCGACTGGGTCGGCATCGAGCGGCTCCAGCGTGAGGCGGCGTCGGCTGAGTCCGTCCGCGAACGACTCAGGGCGTTGGGTGACCTGCTGGATATCTCCGACGCGCTGCCTGGCATTCACGTGCAGGTCGGCGTCACGCATATGAACGCACGTCAGGCTGACCGCGCCGTGCTTGCCTTCCGCCGCGCGATCGCGATCGACCCCGACGACGACATGGCTTACGCGCTGCTGGGCGACGCGCTGCGGATGTTGGGCGAGGACGAGGCTGCGCGTGAGGCGTATGACAAGGCGTTGGCGATCGACCCGTACAGCCCGCACGCGCAGGCGGGGCGGGAACGGGCGGGGGTGGAGTGAAGGGTTGATGCGGTGGACTGAGTTGCAGCGCTAAGCCGCAAGCGGCGGGGTTGTCGAGTGATAAGAGATCTTGGCTTCGTCCGAAAAGTAGGGTGTGCTTCAGCGCACCACGATGAACGGACGGTTTCCCGGCGGCCTTGGTGCGCTGAAGCGCACCCTACGCGTCGGCCGGAGACATTTCGAACGGTGCCGAGTAAGTATCAGTTGTCCGTGTCGCCCGCCGCTTCCGCGTCGAGGAACCACTTCATCACGTCGCCGCAGGGCTGAACACCCGTGATCGGCAGCGCTGACTTATCCGCCGACCCGTCGGCCAACGCCGCTTCGATACGCCGCAATGTGGCCGACTTCTTCGACCCCGTCACCAGCACGGCGATCCGCCGCGCGGCGTTGAGCAGCGGGTAGGTCATCGTCACACGGTCGGGCGGCGTGACGTGCGGGCCGTCGTTGACGGCGATCCAACGCTCCGCTTCGTCGAGTGCGGGCGAGTTGGGGAACAGGCTGGCCGTGTGGGCGTCCTCACCCATACCCAGCAACACGTAGTCAAGCGCGGGCGGACGTTGTGGCGCGTCATCCGCGCCCTGCTCGAAGGCACGCCGCAATTCCGCCTCATATAACCCGGCCGGGTCGTCTTCCATGACGGGCATCGCGTGCACGTGTCGCTTCTTGATATCGATATGGTCAGCCAACGACTCGCGGATCATGCGTACGTTCGACTTCTGGTCGTCTTCAGGCACACGTCGATCATCGACGATCCAGAGGTGCGCGGCCTGCCACGGCAGCAGCCGGTAGCGCGGGTCGAGCACCAGCCGCGTGTAAAACGGCTCCGGCGTCGAACCGCCTGATAACGCCAAGTGAAACAAGCCGCGGTCGCGCACGGCTTCCGTGGCCGCACGTGACAGGTCGGCGGCAAGGTCGTCGTAGAGTTGGTCGGCGTTCGGCGCGATGTGGACCGGGGCCGTCAGTTGAAGCGACACTAGTAATCCTTCGCAGTCGGTGTTCAGGTGATTGATCGATGTTCGGCGCGACGATGAAACCGTTTCTTCGCGACTAAACGTATCGCGCATCAAGGCTTGTGCCACGCCCGCCCGTCGCGGCCCAGCATGTCGTCGGCTGACTTCGGACCCCACGTGCCCGCCGCGTAGTTCGGCAGATCGTTTTGCGGGTGTTCGTCCCAGTAGTCGAGCACGGGCTGAACGAGTTGCCAGGCGCGTTCGATCTCGTCGCGGTGTTTGAACAACGTCTGATCGCCCTCCAGCGCATCGAGCAGCAGCGTCGAATAAGCCTGCGGCGGTTCGCCGCCGAACTCTTGTACGAGGTCGAAAGCCATGTTGACGCTCTTGATCTTCATGCCCTGCGCACCGCGGCCTTCACTCAACCCGGGCACCTTGCCCTCGAAGCGCAGGTGGATGCCCTCGTCGGGCTGAATGTTGATCACGATCCGGTTCGGCGGGCGGGCGTCGGCCCCGGCCGACAGGTCGCGGAACAGGCTGTGCGGCGTGGGCTTGAACGTGATGACCACCTCGGTCAATTTGCGCGGCATGCGCTTGCCCGACCGGACGCAGAACGGCACGCCCTGCCACCGCCAAGTGTCGAGGTAGACCTGCAACGCGGCGTACGTGTCGGTCTGGCTTTGCTTGCTAACGCCCTCTTCTTCGCGGTAACCGACCACGCTATCGCCGTCGACGGTGCCCGGGCCGTACTGCCCGCGCACGGCGATACTCGGGACGTCACCCGGCGTAGGGATGCGCGCGGCCGCGAGCGACTTGTTCTTCTCCGCGCGCACGTCGTCGGCCCGCATCGAAACGGGCGGCTCCATCGCGACGACGGCGAGCACCTGCAACAGGTGACTCTGGATCATGTCGCGCATCGCGCCGCCGTCGCCCGAGTCGTAATACCCGCCTCGCCCCTCAACGCCGACGGTCTCAGCCGCGGTGATCTGCACGTGGTCGATGTATTGACGGTTCCAGATCGGCTCGAAGATCGCGTTGGCGAAGCGGAAGACGAGCAGGTTCTGCACCGTCTCCTTGCCCAAGTAGTGGTCGATGCGGTAGGTGTCTTCCTCTTCAAAGACACGCCCGAGCACGCGGTTGAGGTGCGCGGCCGAGGCCGGGTCGGAACCAAACGGCTTCTCGACGACGATGCGCTGCCAGGCCCGGTTGTCGCGGTCGAGGCTGCACCAGGCCTTGCCCTCCGTGACCATGTCGTGTCGGCCGAGGTTCTCGATGATGTCGTCGTACAACGACGGGCCGACGGACAGGTAATACAACACGTTGTCGCCGGTGTTGTGCTCGCCGGCGAGTTCGGCCATGCGTTGCTTCAGGCCGGGAATGTTGTCGCTGTTTGTCGAGTCGGCCGCGTGGTAGTGCAGGCGTTGGACAAACGCCCGCCAGGAGTCGACTGCGAAGTCGTTGGCGAACTGCCGGGCCATCGGCTCGACCTTCTCGCGGTACGCGTCGTCAGAAAAGGGCGACCGACTCACGCCGACAATGGCGAAGTTTTTCGGCAGCAGGTCGGCGCAGAACAGGTCGTACAGCGCGGGGATGAGCTTCCGCCGCGTCAGGTCGCCGGACGCGCCGAAGATGACGATGAGACAGGGCGATGTCGCGGAGTTGGTTTGCGTCATGGGGGCGACACGATAGGTCCGCTCACGTTAGCCGGTGAGTCGCCTTTCGCTGTGTGGGCCGCTGACAGGCGGCGCTCGTTGAAACGCTTGATGCACGCCCGGGCAACGTCTTTTGCCACCGACCATCCCGCCCAGAAAAGGAAACATGACGGTAATACAATCACCAAAGCATGACCGATTGAATCACCTGTAAACAAGACCAGACTCGCAATGACCGCAATCAGGCAAGCCACAATGCCACCCGTCCCGGCGGTCAACAAGATCACTGCGGCGTGTGCGAGCGCGGGGACCCAAAGTCCGCGGATGTCGCGGAAGAACAACCACGCCGGAAAGAATAACACGACCCAAACCGAAAACGCGGCAAGGCCCACACGGATTTCAACTGTTGCATATGGCCAGCCGGAATAGAAGGCCGTGTAGAGAACCGAACACACCATGGACAAACACAACCAGGCGGCCGACAAACTCACTCGGTTCAGCCAAGGCGCAAAGCACCACGCCCTTTTCCAGCAACTTCCAAGGTCGCGCCGCAGGTCACACGTGTTGCCACATTCTGGGCAGGTCAGCACTGGTCCAACCTGACTACGCAAGTTGTACTT
The DNA here is from genome assembly GCA_028284155.1 of Phycisphaeraceae bacterium. Classification (GTDB taxonomy): domain Bacteria; phylum Planctomycetota; class Phycisphaerae; order Phycisphaerales; family Phycisphaeraceae; genus JANQSF01. Next base: position 28,790 of record JANQSF010000058.1, on the reverse strand, counting down.
GCACGACGGACATGGTAAATCGCAATTAATCTCGCCAGCATAGCCCGAATTCTTTTGCGCCTGTTGCATGCTCTTACTCTGCCGGCGTGTGTTCGAGGTAGCGTTTGATGCATTGGCCCGCCATGAAGCGTTCGCCAAGTCGGCCGGCCCAAAGACAGGCGATCGCGACGAGCGCGAGGACCGCGAAACCGGTCGCCGTCCACGGGTCCGAGTCAATGAATGCAATCAACATGCACACAACACACACCGCGACGCCGGCTAATCCCGCAATCAGCAAGACGAGTACGCCGTGCGCTAACGCGGGAACCCACCACCCGCGTGGGTCGTGAAACACACGCCAGGCGCGGTCCATCACGAATGCCCAGCCCATGACCAGGCTCGCCGTGAACAAGGTCGCGAACAACAACCCGCCGAAACGTTGGCGGATCACGGCCAGCCCCAACGGCAAGACCGCGATGCAAATGAGCAACCAACCCGCGGGCAGGCAGACCGTCGAGTATCGCGGCGCGTGATACCACGGCTTGTCCCACCGGCGCGTCAGCAGTTGCACAACGTCGCACTCATGCCCGCACTCCGGACAATTCACGACCGCACCGACCAACCCGCGCAGGTTGTAGTCGCAGGCTGGGCAGGCCACGTCCTGCCGGATCGTTTCGATATGGGGTTCAATGTCGGGCATGACACATGCCCCTGTCAGCTTGTCGGCCGACGGTCGAGGTACCGCTTAATACATTGCCGGGCGATGACACGTTCGCCGCGGTGGCCTGCCCAGAGCGACAAGACAGAGCCGGCCAGGATCGCCAAGCCGACGAGTGCCATGCCCCATTCGGCCTGCAGGACGGAGACCCCCGTCGTGATGAAGCCGACGAAGCAGCCGACCAGACCGAGCGTCACGGCGGCGATGACCAGGTGCGCCACGGCCGTCACCCAGACACCGCGCAGGTCTTGAAAGACGAACCACGCGTAGACCCAGAGTAGTCCCCAAACGGCCAGCGTGCCCGCCGCGATCATCGCGATGGCCAACGTCGCCCGCCTCGCCATCATCGGACCGACCAGCACAAGCAACGCCACCGCGCTGAGCGCCGCCCACGCGGGCGGGAGACACACGCGGTTGAAGTTCGGCGCGTGGAACCACGGCTTGTCCCAACTCCGTGTCAGCAGTTGCGTGATGTCACACGCCTGCCCGCACTCGGGGCAATCGACCACCGCGCCGATCAGCCCGCGCAGGTTGTAGCCACAGGCCGGGCACGCCAGGTCGGCGCGGACGGCGTCGAGCGGGTTGGACTCGGTCGCGGACATCATCGCCCCATCGCGACGGTCACGATCATCAGGTCGGCCGGCGTGATGCCCGCCAGGCGCGCCGCCTGGCCGAGCGTCGTGGGCTTGAACTTGCTGAGCACGTGCTGCGCTTCCCGCCGCAACCCCTCGACGCCTTCGTAATCGAACGTCGGCGGCAGCGGGGTCGTTTCCTGTTGCTTGAGTTTCTCGACGTCACGCCGCTGGCGGTCGATGTAGCCCGCGTATTGCACGTCGGCAATGAGCCTTGCAACCAGGCGCGGATCGCGCGACGCGGCGGGCAACGCCGCACCATTGAGTTGCGACAAGACCCACTCGGTTGTCGTTTCAGGTCGCTTGATGAAGTCGAGTAACGACGCGCCGTTGTGGCGTTGCTGTGAGAGGTGGTCGCGTAAGGCGCGCATCGCGTCCGCCCGCGCGTTAAAGACGTCCCAACGTGCGTCGTCGACGAGGCCCCAATCTCGCCCAAGCGGTGTGAGCCGCTCGTCGGCGTTGTCAGCCCGCAGCAGGAGTCGGAACTCGGCCCGGCTGGTGAACATGCGGTACGGCTCGCGTGGCGTCTTGGTGACCAGGTCGTCCATCATGACGCCGATGTACGACTCGTCGCGACGAAGTCTGATCATTGATTCGCCGCGCGTGTAACGCACGGCATTCAGACCGGCGAGCAAACCCTGGCCGGCCGCCTCCTCATACCCGCTCGTGCCGTTGATCTGACCGGCGAGGAACAGCCCGTCGATCGACTTGGCCATGCAGGTCGCGTCGATCTGGTGCGGCCAAACCATGTCGTACTCGACCGCGTACCCGTGCCGCAGGATCGTCGCCCGCTCACAACCGGGCAGGTTGGCGACGATGTAGTCCTGCACGTCGGCCGGCAAGGATGTCGAGATGCCGTTGCAATACACCTCGTCCGTTTCGAGCGATTCCGGTTCGAGAAAGACGTGATGCGACGCGCGGTCGGCGAAGCGGACGACCTTGTCCTCGATGCTCGGGCAGTAGCGCGGCCCCGCGGTCTCTATTTGACCGTTGTACATCGGCGCGCGGTCGAGGTTGTCGCGGATGCGGTCGTGGATCGCGGCCGTCGTGTGTGTGATGTGACAGACACGTTGGTCGAGAATGGGAAAGCGGTCAGCCACGCGCGCGTAGGCCGCTTGCGGCTTAGCGCCAGTGTTGCTGGTTGCCCCCGATTGACCGTCGGTGCATGTCGCTTCCGGGGGCGCTAAGCCGCAAGCGGCCTGTGTCATGTCACTAAACGGCACAGGCTCGTCATCGCCCGGTTGCTCGTCGAGCCACGTAAAGTCAATCGTGCGACCATCCAGTCGCGGCGGCGTGCCGGTCTTGAGTCGTCCCAACTCGAAACCCAGATCGCGCAGCGCGCCGCTGATCCCGACCGATGCGCCCTCACCGACCCGGCCGCCGGCCGTCTTGCTTTCACCCGTGTGCATCAAGCCGCGCATGAACGTGCCGGTAGTCAGCACGACCGCGCCGGCGTCAATGCGCACAGGCTTCTCCGCCAGGTCGATCGCACCAAACTCGCCGCAGCAGTCGGCCGTCTCGCGCGGTGCATTCCCGTCGGCGTCGAGCTTCGCCCACACGCCGACGACTCGGCCGCGCTCGACGATGAACGACTCGACCGTGCCGGCCAGGATGTCGAGCGTGTCGCGCGTTTGCAGCAGTCGTTGCACCTCGCGCGCGTAAGCGTACTTGTCGGACTGACACCGCGGGCCGCGCACCGCCGGGCCTCGGCTGGCGTTGAGTACCTTGAACTGAATCCCCGTCGCGTCGGCGGCCAGGCCCATCAGCCCGCCAAGCGCATCGATCTCGCGCACCATCTGCCCCTTGGCCAACCCGCCGATCGCGGGATTGCACGACATCGCGCCGACCTTGGCTGGGTCCATCGTGACCATCGCGACAGACGCCCCGAGGTTCGCGGCCGACCACGCGGCCTCGGCCCCGGCGTGCCCGCCGCCGATCACCAACACGTCATATCGTGCCACCTTCCGCATCGCGCGGGATTATAGAAGTGCACCCGACCTTTGCTGGACGTCCAAGATTCACCAATACCCCGAATTACGCGAGTTCTTGAGGTGGCCTGTACGCGCATGCCGTTCGTTCATGACGGGGCGTCGACTCGGCGGCGGTATCATGGACGTTCCACCACCGAAGGAGTCGATCATGTACGCATTACGCCGCCTGTCGATCGTCGCGCTCTCCGCCCTGTCGATGGCTTCCATCGCCCTACCCGCTCACGCCGGCGAGGTCGTTCGGATCACGCCGGATAACTACGACAAGGTCGTCCCACGGGGCAAGGAGGTCGACGCGATCTATGGCGACTATGTGCTGCGCAACGACAAGGTCGTGGCGGTGATTGGCGACCCAGTCGCGACGCGTCACGCTAACCTGACCGTTCACAACGTCGCCGGCTGCCTGCTCGACTTCACGTCGCGCGCCAACCCGAACGACCAGCTCAGCGCGTACTACCCCGACGCCGCGCGGTACGGCCTGCGTTCAGCCATCATCGAGCAACAGGGCAAACACGCCGTCTTGTTGCTCACCAACAAGCCAACCCCGGGGCAACCGAACATCGAGCTGCGCTACATCCTGCGCGATGGCGATGAATACATCACGATCGAAACGAAGTACCTCAACACCGGCGACAAGCCGTTGCAGGCGCGCTTCAGCGACTCGTACCGGGCTGACCGCACGTTCCAGAAAGGAAGCGAGTTCGGCGGCAAGCTCGTGACGGTCTACGACCGGTGGCACGGACAGGCGTACGGCTTCCTCGGCGACGGGTCGGTTGCGACGGCCGTCGGCGGCGGGCGCGGCGGCGGCGTGCAGTACAAGGTCGATGGCAAGGCCGAGGCGACCGTCGAGCCGGGCAAACAGGTCGTCGTACGTCGGCGTGTGATTCCGGGGGCAAACCTGTTCGACGTGATCGGCGTCGCGTCGAAGCTGACGGGTGAGAAGCGATTCGCGCAACACCTGACGGTGAAGGACAAGGACGGCCCCGTCGCCAACGCCGACGTGCGGCTTGGCGAGAAGGGTAGCGACCGCACGATGGCGCGGACGGACGCGAACGGCAAGGTCACGCTGTGGGTGCCCAAAGGCACGGCTCAGATCACCGCGGCGCACCACGCGCGCGGCGAGGGGCAGCTCTCGATCGACAGCGGCAATGAGGCGTTGATTGGCATCAACCTACAGCAGGCCGGCTATGTCAGCGCGAAGGTGACGGACGACAAGGGCCAACCCATCCCGTGCAAGGTGCAGTTCGTCGGTCGCGAGGGCACGAAAGACCCGTACTTCTTCACCGACACGGGCACGCACGCCGTCATCAACGCGTACTACTCGCACAACGGTTCTTTCAAGCAGGCGATCGCGCCCGGCGACTACGACGTGATCGTCAGCCACGGCCCGGAATACGACGCCGACTTCCTCAAGGTGCGCGTCACACGCGGCAAGACGACGGCCTTCCAGACGAAGCTCAAGCGGACGGTCAGCACGCCCGGCTGGGTCAGCACGGAGTACCACTCGCACTCCAGCCCGTCCGGCGACAACACGTCGGACCAGCTCGGGCGAGTGCTCAACCTGCTGGCTGAGCAGATCGACTTCGCCCCCTGCACGGAGCACCAGCGGATCGACACGTACGTGCCGCACCTCAAGGCGCTCAAGGCGGAGCACCTGATGGGCACGGCCTCGGGCATCGAGATGACCGGGCGCGACGGGTCGGTCAACCACCAGAACATCTTCCCGCTGAAGCGCAAGCCGCGCACGCAGGACGGCGGCGCCCCGACCGTCCACACCGACCCGCGCGTGCAGGTCGAGCGCATCGCGTACTGGGACGACAAGAGCGAAAAGCTCGTTCAGCAGAACCACCCCGACCTCGTCCGGCTTGCGTGGGACCGCAACCGCGACGGCAAGCACGACGGTGGATACAACAACCTGTCATTCATGGACGTGATCGAGCTGCACCCGCCGCAGGCGATCTTTCAGCCGGCCGTGTCCGAGTCGCGTGGGCGCAAGTTCAACAACCGCATGGTCAACTGGATGCAGATGCTCAACCACGGCTTCCGCATCCCCGGTGTGGTCAATACCGACGCGCACTACAACTTCCACGGTTCGGGCTGGTACCGAAACTGGGTCAAGAGCTCGACGGACGACCCCGCCAAGATCAAGGTGCTCGACATCGTCCGCGCCAGCGAGAAGGGCAACATCGTCATGTCGACCGGGCCGTACCTTGAGGTGCAGGCCACCACGTCGGCGCACGACAGCGCCAGCGCCGGCCCGGGTGACAGTGCCTTGGCTATCGACGGCAAAGTCGGGCTCGGCGTGCGCGTCCAATGCCCCAACTGGTTCGACATCAACCGCATCCAGGTCTTCGTCAACGGCCGACCTGACCCTCGCCTCAACTTCACGCGCAAGTCGCACGCGAAGCTCTTTAGCGACAAGGTCGTGAAGTTCGACCAGGCGATCAACGTCACGCTAAAGGAAGACGCGCACCTGATCGTCGTGGCGATCGGCGAAGGGTTGAAACTCGGCAAGGTGATGGGCCCGCAACGCGGCAACCTCCCGCCGATCGCCGTCGCCAACCCGATCTTCATCGACGTGGACGGCAAGGGGTTTAAGCCGAACGGCGACGACCTGGGTCACCCGCTGCCCAAAAAGTGAGGTGTACAACCAGGCGACGCGGGGTGATCACTCCCGCCGCATCGCACTGAGCCGAACGATCCAGTAGAGCAGTTGCATGATCGCCACGGCCGTCGCGGCGACGTAGGTCATCGCGGCCGCGTTGAGGACGCGGCGTACCTCGGGCATCTCCTGTTCAGTGACCAGACCCATGTCGGCCAGCGCGGCCTTGGCGCGTTTGCTGGCGTCGAACTCGACGGGCAGGTTGATCAACTGAAACACGACCGTCGTCGCGAAGGCGATCACGCCCGCCCAGATCAAGTAGTACGCGATCTGCGACGCGCCCTGCACGAGGAACATGAACAGGATGCCGCCGATGATCAGGATGTTGGACAGCCAACTGCCCGTCGAGGCCAACGGCACCAGGCCGTTGCGGAGGATCAGCGGGCCGTACCGGCGGGCGTCCTGGATGGCGTGGCCGACCTCGTGCGCGGCGATGCCCTGCGCGGCAACGCTTCGGCCATTGTAGACGTCGGGGCTGAGTCGGAGCACCTTGTGCCGCGGGTCGTAGTGGTCGCCGAGCACGCCCTGCGTCGGTTCGATGCCGACGTTGTCGACGCCGGCCTGCAGCAGGATGCGCGCAGCCGTCTCGGCCCCCGTGATGCCGCTGCGGGCGGGTATCTGCTTGGCGCGTGCGAACGCGCCGTGCACCTTGGCCTGCGCCCACCAGGCCAACAGCATCGCCGGGCCGACGAACACGAACCAGAGCGGGTCGAAGAACATGACGGGTCGTCTCCTTCACATCGAACGGGGTCGATCGGCCGCCAAAACAGCTTGGCAGCCGCCCGTCTTATTCGATGTCGGACGCGGCGGTTCGTTTCACCCTGCAAGATTGTCAGTCGTGCCGTCAGGAGTGGTATTTCGAGTTGGATGGGCTTGGAGGTAGGCCCGGTTATTGGGCCAGCTTTCGCATCTCCGCGCTGGCGAGCTTCGCCATGTCGTCTTGCGATGTGTACGGCACGTACGCCGCCCGCATGACCAGCCGGTACATCTTGTCCACCTCGTAGTCCGGGATGAACCACTGGAAGTCCCACGCGGGGTTGCCGCCCCCGCCGCCGGAGGGCGACTGGGTCAGGCGAACCCCGTCGCCAGCCCGGAAGACCTGGACCAACGCCATGCCTCGGCAGACGCCGTAGTACCACGGCTCGACATAGCGGTGGCGTGAGCGGTTGTAGACGAGTGAGAGCGGGAAATCTGCGTCGTGCTTGAATGAGCGCGTGTCGTTGAAGGCCAGGTGCGTGCTGAGTCGGCCGTGCGCGGGCGTGACGCCGCGCACCCACTTGGCCATTGGCTCGCGCTGGTCGCCGGTGTCGCCAACGCCGCGGAAGTGGATGTCGAGCGATTCGGGCTGGTTGATGTAGCTCGCCCAGAACAAACCGACGTAACCGTTGCGAAACGTCTTGCTGCGCGGGATGCACTCGAACGTCAGCTCGATCACGCCGTCGGGCAGGAGCCGGTAGCGCGAGCAGCTTTCGAGCTTCCACGTCTTCGTCGGCGCCTGATACAACTCGACCGTGTATTCGTCGATGCGGCGCAGTTCCATCGGCACGCGGCGCGGCTCAAACAGCACGTCGCGGTCTTGCGTCGTGCCGTCGTGGATGTGCTCGAAGTTGAGTCCCGCATAAGCCGGCACGAACACGTTGCGCGGCTGCCTCTTTTGCTTCAACGACGCGACGCCGCTATAGCCCGCCCGGTGGCCGGGCAGCACGTCGTCGTCCACGGCGCGGTTGTCGACGATGACAGCCTCGACATCCCCGCGTTTCAGCACGACGTACGGCTTGTCGGGAACGACGTACCGCACGGAGCCGTTTGTCAGCGACGTGACACCCGCACGGTCCGCGGCGCATTCATGACCGGCGGTCGCCAATATGACCAGGGAGAGGATAAGCCAACGTGTCTTCATGGCGAGTCTTCACAACGGGGCGGCGGCAGCCAACTGTCGCTGCATGATATCGAACGCCGCGTCATGGCTGAACCTTTCGACAATCCGCTGGCGACGAAAGGCGGTCGAGGCAGTATCAGAAGCCGTGCAAGCCTGAGCGACGAGCGCTTCCGCCCACGCCTGCGGGTCGTCGCCGACACGCACACCAAGCCGCGCGTCGTCCACGATGTCTTGGTGAACGCCCACGTCGGAGACGACCACGGGCAGGCCCGCGGCGAGGTATTGCAACACCTTGAACCCGCACTTGCCGCGCGTCCACGGGTCGTCCGGCATCGGCGCGATGCCGACGTGGGATGACGCCAGTGACGCTGCTTCCGTGTCGCTGCCCCACGGGTCGGCCCAAGTCGTCACGCCGCAGTCGGCTGACAGGTCGAAGTCGGCGACGATCTTGAGCCGCAGCGGTGGCAGTCCTTCGGCCTTAAAACGTGCGTCGGCCGCGACGAGCATCGGCAACGCGCGTTCAAGGTAGGGCCGCGTCGCGCTCGAGCCGATCCAGACGACGTCGGTGTAGTCGGTCGGTTTGGGTTGATCGATGGCGTAGGGGTGCGGGTCGAGCGACGTGGGTAAAAGCGTGACGTTGTCGTTGTGTTGTGACGCTCGGTCGACGAGGTGGCTGTTGCCCGCCCAAACGGCGTCGCACGTTTTGGCAACGCGCTCAAACCGCGTCGCGCGTGTGCGTGACGGCTCGCCGGAACTCGACGTGTAGATCGCGTCGTCCATGTCGAAGACCAAACGTCTCGCCGCACGTCGCAGCGCCGCCGCGATCGGCCAGGCCAACAGCTTGCGCATCAGCACGACCACGTCGGCCCGCCGCGCCGCGCGCAGGACGTTGCGCTTGACGCCCAGACCGCCGCCGACGGGCATGAGGGTCGGCGACCAGCCCGCATTGCGCAGCCGATCAAAATAGACGGCCGCGCGGTGGCGGGTCGATGCCGCTTCGAGCGACTTGCTCAGGAACAGGATGGAGCGGTGGGCGTGCGGCACGGCTTCGATGTTAGAAGGTCGACGCGCTAAGCCGCAAGCGGCGAGCGTCGCGGTCAGTGGATCGACTCGCATTGGTAACGCGACACGCGCAGCGTGTCCGACCAGTACGACGCGTCGAGTCCGGCCTTGATTTTGAGCTGCGTCAGGAACCGTTGCGGGTCGGGAATCGTCTCCCACACGGCCGGCAGGAACGTCCCACGCTTCTCCTGCGTCGGCTCTTCAAGAATGAGCCCGTCAATGCTCGGCCGAACCTGACTGAGCAGGTCACTTTCACTGGTGAATGACAGAGGCGCAGCCGGCGTGAGCACGGAGATGTGGTAAGTCAATTGATCGACCTCATGGTACAAGACGCCCGGAAATCGCGGGTCGCCGAACGCCGCGCCGTAAGCGTTCTGGGCCACGTCGTCGACGAGCGGGCGGACCGGTTCGAGCGTGCCGATGCAGCCGCGCAGTTGGCTGTGCAGCTTAAGCGTGACAAACGTCGCGCGCGGCTCGCGCAACGCTTCATCGAACTTCTCCAGGTCGACGCCGGGCGGGCGTCGGCCGACCAACCCCTGCCGGACCGACGCCTCGGCGACGCGCAACAGGGCCGCGCGGTTGGCTTCGTTCAACGACGGGGCGACCGATGATTCGGAGTCTGACATGGCGACACGCTCCAGACATGATCCAAGTGACGTGCAAACGACTCTAGGTGCGGGCCCGGACGACGTGCGGTCTGGTACGATGCGGCCGATGTCAGACAATCGCTCTACCCGTCGGCCGCGCATGGCGGTCGTCCTGTCGATCGTGTTCTTCGCGGCCATGTTCATGGGCACGGGCTGGGGTGTGTTGCTGGTCAACCCGGACGTGAACGACCCCGACGCGGTTCGCACAGTATGCGGCCTGCCGGTGATCTACCTGTGGGGCCTGCTGTGGTTCGTCGTGCAGGTGGTCGTGGTGGGGTTGGCCTATCGGTTTGTCTGGGTCGGGGATGATGACGATCGAACGCGCTAAGCCGCAAGCGGCTTGGGGAAACTGATGCTCTTGACGCTTGGGGACAGTGCGACGGACGGGTTCGGCTACACGCCGCATGTCGTGTTGGCGCTGTACCTGGTCATGTTGCTGGTGATCGGTGTCGTCGGTCTCGTGCGGAGCAAGCAGAGCGAGGAGGACTACTACCTGGCCGGCCGAGGGCAGGGGTGGATCGTTTCGTCGCTGACGATCATGGCGACGTTCTTCAGTTCGTTCGCGCTGCTGGGTGCGCCGTCGATGGTGTATAAGGACGGCGTGGTGTTCGCGCTGTTCGCGTTGAACGTGCCGCTAGCCGGCGGGGTGGTGTACGTGCTCGGTTCGCGGATCTCGCGGATCGGCCGAGCGAAAGGCTTCGTCACGCCGGCCGACCTGCTGGCGGATTACTACGGCTCGCCGGTCGCGCTGCGGCTGCTCGTGACGCTTGTCGGCTTCGTCTACGCGGTGGTTTACATCGTCATGCAGTTGCAGGCCGGGGGGTTTCTCGCCGCCAAACTGTTCGGCGGCGACGACGCGTTCACCATCGGCGTCGTGGCGCTATCGATTGTCACGACGCTCTACATCCTGATCGGCGGGATGCGCAGCGTCGCGTGGACGGATGTGATCCAGGGCGGCCTGCTCATCGGCGGCATGCTCATCGCGGGCGCGGCGGCCGTCGCGGCGGTCGGCGGCGTCGGACCGTTTTTTGAGCGCGTGTCCGAACTGCCGCCCGAGGCGCTCTCATTCCCGGGTGTCACCGGGTCGTGGACGCCCGGCGTGCTGTTCACCGTGTGCGTCTTCGCGTCGATCGGGTCAATGATTCAGCCCGCCCAGTGGATGCGGTACTACGCGGCGAAGTCAAGCGCGACACTACGCCGCAGCGCACTGATCCTCGCCGTCTTGCTCACGTCGTGCTTCCTATTCGGCGTCATGCTGGTCGGCCTGGGCGGGCATGTGCTATACCCCGTGACCGACGAGAACGGGCAGTACCTCGTTGAAGCGAGGCCCGGCGAACAGCCCGCCGAGACGCAAACCAGCGGCGCGAGCGTCGAACGCGTCCCGCACGACAAACTCAAGGGTCGCGTCATGTTGCCGCACCCGTCGGTCGGCTCCAAGGGCAACGAGTTCGACCAGGTGCTGATCGTCGTGTTGAAAGAGCACGCCCCGTCATTGTTCGGCCCGGCCGGGCCGTTCATCGTGTCGCTGCTGCTGGTGGCGATTCTCGCGGCCGCGATGTCCACGGCCGACTCAAACCTGCACGCTGTCAGCGCCGTCCTGACGCGTGATATCTACGACCGTTTCGTTCGCCCCGACGCCTCGCAGCGCGAGCGGACGTGGGTCGGCCGCAGCGTGATCATCGCCGCCACGCTGGCGGCGCTCGGCCTGATCTGGCTGATGAACAACCGGGCCGACCAGTTCCCCGTGTTCGCCGCGATTGCTAAGATGGGCCTGTTGGCCATCGCGTTCACCAGCCAACTCATCCCGATCACGGTCGACGTGCTGTTCCTGCGGCGCGGCACGCGGGCCGGCGCGGTGGCGGGCATGTGTGCCGGCATCGCGATCGTGTTCCTGTTCACGCCGTTCTTCGGCATGATCGCCGACCGCGGCGGCGAGCCGTCGGGCGCGCTCACATTGCTCGACTACCTTAAGAAAGTGTTCGACTCCGGCGCGTGGGGTCTCATCGCCAACGTCGTGGTGTTCATGATCGTCAGCCTGTTCACCAAACGTCCCGACGCCGGTCGCGTGCGCGAGTACGCGACACTGGTCGGGGACGACTCGTCGCGCTGAACGAGGCACGGCTGGAATCCTCTCGATTTGCGACAGGAGGACCCACCGACCGGCCGTGCGGCCCTATGCTCCGCGGTCGGGGATTACACCCCTTTCACGGAGTTGCTTGCTATGTACCGATTTGTCTCGATCTGCCTCACCCTGTTCGCGCTCACGCTCGGCGGCCTGACCGTCGGTTGCGAAGAAGACAAGCCCTCGGCTGAAAAGGTCGGCAAGGCCATTGACGACGCGGCGGAGAACATCAAAGACAAGGCTGAAGACGCCGTTGACGATGCGAAAGACGCTGTCGATGACGCGTTGAATTGAGAGGCACCCCGCCCCAAGTCAACGAAGAATCAAGACGTAGACCAATACGGCCGCGATGACAGCAGCCGTGATGATGATGTGTGTCCGGTACTTCGCAACAAACATCATCAATTTGAGTTTCTGCGTCGCCTTCATATCAGTCTCTCATCGAATCAAACAGGCCGCACCGGTGAAACGGTGCGGCCCATCTTACCCTTTGCGCGTTCTTGTGTCGCTTCGCCGATCAGGTTCTAGGCGAGTGCGAAACGAGACAGTCGGGCAAGGCCGATTTCAACTTCGCCGCGGCCTGGTCACTGACGTGCGTCCGCTTGAGCATGAGGAAACGCAGCTTGGTCAGACCCTTGACTTGCTGAACCAGACCGTCGCCCACGTTTGTGTCGTACAACGACAAAGATTTCAGATTCGACAGCGACTTGATGTGGGCCAGGCCGGCGTCGGTGACCTTCGTTCGACCAAGTGACAGGTTTTCCAACTGCTTCAGGTCGCCAAGGTGCGCGAGGCCGAGGTCGGTCAGCCCCGTGCTGCGCAGGTTCAATCGCTTGAGTTTCGTCAGTTGTTTCAGGCGTGCCAACCCAGCGTCGGTGACCTTGGTGCCCAACAGGTCGAGGGATTCGAGCCGCGTGAGCGACGCGACGGCCGGCATCGCTTCGTCGCCCACAGCCGTGCCCTGCAGCGACAAGCCGGTCAAGCCCGTGAGTCTGACAATGCCGGAAATGCCGTGTTGACTGACGTCCGCCTTGTAGAGCGTGAGGCGTTTGAGCTTTGGCAACGCGCGCAGGTGGATAAAGGTCGCGTCCGAGACCTTGGTCTCGTAAAAGCCAACGGCGACCACAGCCCGGTCTTGGTCAAAGGTGATTCGGCCGCCCGCCCGCTTGATCGCGCCGATCGCGACATCGGCGGCCGATGTCTTGCTGTCAGCGAGCGCGCCGTCGGCGAACGTCAGCAAAAGTACGCTCACGGTGATTGTGATGAGTTGTCGCATGGTCAGGCCTTTCTATAAGCGCTGCGTCACGCAGTCGGCAATGTGTTGGTAAAGGACGGATCATTTTTCTGGCTCGAAATACTTGATCTTGTAGGTGTCCGCAAACTTGCTTAGCGATGCCGTCCCCTGACGCTCGATCCGGTCCAGCAGCAGGGCGTTCCGGAATCGGCCGAGTTCGAGATACGTGCGGTAGTCGGCCGGCATCTTGACGCGCAGGTTCTTCATCCGGGCATGCCCGCTGTAAAGGCGGCGGTGCTCGGTGGACGAGAGCTTGCTTCGTTGCAAAGCGCCGTGCAGCCAACCCGTTTCGGACGGCGGGAGTTTCGACAGCTTGTCCAGCAACTCGCGGTGGCGGGGGGTGATGAGCTCGATTCGGCCGACCATCGTGCGCGAGATGTCGGCCGGCTGTGAAAGAGTCACGGGCAGGACGGCGTCGGTCCAGGTCTGCGGGAGCAGGAAGAAGACGCGCATGCCCTCGCTCTTGAAGTACGCCAACTCCCACGTGTTGAGCATGGCGTCGGCCTCGTCGGTAAACAGACCGTCGGCGATCAGCGCTTTGCGCATGTCGTCGCGGAGACGTTCCAGGTTGTCCGGCGCGTACTGGGCTTTGTTAAACGACGCGGGCGTCGTCGTGAGCACGCGCTGACTGTCCGACGTCACCGTCACCGGATCAAGCGTGCGATAAGCGACCTGCCCGTCTTCGCGCACATGCACCAGCCAGAGCGACTTGATCGGCATGGCGTCGCCGAGGCCGAGCTTGGGGTCGAGTTGCGAACGGATCTGAAGTGACGCGCCTTCCTTGCCCTTCTGCGTCACACGGCTGATGCGCAGCGGTGCCGTCAGGTTGCCGACGCCGCGATAGAACAGGTAGCGTTCCTCTTGGCCCTTCGGTGTCACGACCGAGGCGGAGGCGACCTCGCGCGGCGCCAGCCAGACACGTTCGTCTGTCTTCGGCCCGGCGGTCAGGTCGTCGGTCAGCGTCAGGTCTTTCCAGATCAAAGAGCCTTTGATGTCCGGCTTGATCTTGCCGAAGCCGCGCGACCACTTCCAGAATCCCGGCGCGTGGACCTTGGCGTCGGGGTAGTACTCACTCAGCCAACCGCCGCGGAAGTCCACTTGGACGTCGAGTTTCATCGGGAGCGTGCCGCCACGCGGCGGGTAGAAGTACATGACCGGCGTTTCGAGGCGCATCAGCACGTCGGGGTGCAGGCCGGGCACGCCCTTGAAGTAGACCGGCGCAACATCGGTGGGGTTGAGCAACAACCGGTCGGCCAATTGATGAACGAAACGGGGTACCGGTTCGTCGTCGGTGTTGATGCCGCGGAGGCTTCGGCCGGTCTCGTCCTGCAGGCAGGTAAATGTGCCCCATTCGTGCATCTTGACCCGGTCGCTGGCCGAGTGGCGGACCGCCGGCTGAGACGACTTGGCGGGCGCGAACGCCGGGGCGATCAGTAACGCGAGGACGATCAGGAGAGTCAGGTTGCGAGGGGTCGTCATGGCAGGCTCCTACTGGTGGATGGACGGCTTTGGACCCGTTGGCCCGTCCCGCACTCTTCGATGGTACGGACAGCCATACCACGACGATCATGGTTTATTGTTGATGTTAAAATGGATTTGCTTGTTTAAGGCTCGTACCGACCCGGAGACCGACCATGCCCGATACCGCCCCGTCCCTTTCGACCGACCAGGTCGCCGCGTTTGTCGAAGTCGCCCGCTTGGGCAGCCTGCGGGCCGCAGCGGACGAGGTGCACCTGACCGAACAGGGCGTGCGCAGCCGACTCATCGCGCTTGAAGACCGCCTGGGCGTTCAGCTTTATCACAAGCAGCGCGGCGTGCGGCGCGGCTCGGTGCTGACCGAGCAAGGCCGACGCTTCCTGCCGCACGCGCAGACGTTTCTCGACCACGCCCGCGACCTGGGCGAATTCTTTGACAAGGCCGCGTCGCCGAAAGAAGTACACGTCGCCGCGAGTCAGTACCTGACGTACTACGTGCTCATCGACGCGGTCAAGCGATTCCACGCGGCCGAGCCGTCTGTGCGCATCCGGCTGAGCACGCAGACCGAACGGCAAGTCGAGGCGTCGCTCGTCAACGACCCGGCTGTGGCGCTCGGGTTTTCCGCGCCGTTCGACCCGCCTTCGGAACTCGACTACACGCACCTGTTCACCTTGCCGTGGCACTTCGTCGCGCCGCCGCGGCATGCGCTGCTCAAACGGAAACAGTTGCGCATCGAACACCTGGTCGACGAACCGTTGATCGTGTTCGAGCGCGGCTCGACAGGGCGGCAGCACGTGTTCGACGCCTTCCGGGGGCGCGGGCTGTCGCCGCGCATCGAGATGGAGGCGACCAGCACGCAGGTCGTCATCGCGATGGTGGAGGCGGGGCTCGGCGTGGCGATCGTCCCCCTACTGCCCGGCGGCGTGGTGACCAAGGGACGACGTGTCGGGGAGAGGCCGATGGGCTCGGTCGTTCGTCCGATTCAGTCCGGCGTGCTGTTCCGCCGGCGAGAACCCTTGTCCGACGCGGCCGAACGGTTCGTCCGGTTCGTGCAGGAGCAGGCCGGCCGGTACGAGGACGACGCCTGACCGCGACTGATGACGCGGCCGGCTTGTTATCATGGCGGTTTGCACACCCCTTCCCGGAGTTCAGCGATGACCCATCGCCGTATCGTGACCGCCCTCGTGTTGTTCTGGATCGGCCTGGCCATCGGCGCGGCCGCGGTGAAGCCCGAGCCGGGCGTGGACATGACCACGCGCGCCAAGGCGTTCCTTGATTCGCTTCGCCCCGCGCAGAAGAAGGCGGCGATGATGTCGTATGACGACAAGCGGCGGGTCGATTGGCACTTCATCCCCAAGGACGAACGCAAGGGGCTGGAGATGAACGACATGAACAGCACGCAGCGGCGGGCGACGTTCGACCTGCTCAACGCGGCGCTTAGCGAAACGGGTGTGAAGAAGACACGCGCGATCATGGAGATGGAGCAGATCCTGAACGACGCCGAGGTCGCGCGTGGCAGCGGCCGATGGGTGCGCGACGCCGAGCGGTACTACGTGACGGTCTTCGGCCAACCATCGACGCGGGGCACGTGGGGGCTGAGTTTCGAGGGGCATCACCTGTCGCTGAATTTCGTCGTCACCGCCGGCCGAGTGGCGTCGCACTCGCCGTTCATGTTTGGCGCGAACCCGACGAAACTGCCGCGGGCCGTGCCGCACTACAAGGGCGGTGAGCAGGTGCTCGGCGTCGAGGAGCAAAGCGCATTCGACCTGCTGCATGCGCTCAGCGCCGACCAGCGCAAGGTCGCCGTCATCGCCGCCAAAGCGCCGCGCGAGATGCGGTCGGCCGGCGACGCGCAGCCGCCCAGCGACGGACCGGCCGGCATCGCCGCGTCGAAACTCAACGACAAGCAGAAGGCGGGACTCAAAGCGATTATCAACGAGTACCTGCGCTCGATGCCCGACGCGGTCGCCAAGCGTCGCTGGGCCGAGATCGACCAAGCTGGCTTCGACAAGGTTCACTTCGCCTGGGCTGGCGCCGACAAGCCGGGCATCGGGCACTACTACCGCATCCAGGGCCCGACCTTCCTCGTCGAGTTCGTCAACACGCAGCCCGACTCGTTGGGCAACCCGGCCAGCCACATCCACTGCATGTGGCGCGACCTGCGTGGGGATTTTGGGATCAAGCGGTAACGAACTGCGGTCGGTCGACACGCAACCGGTCGACCAGGCTTGTGGTGCGCTTGCCGACCAGGATGGTCGGCCTAAATAGGCGGACCGTCCCGGTCCGCAAGCGCCCGGTCACCTTGCGTGTCCAACATTCAGGCCGCCGGCTCCGCGTGCGCCGCGGGGGCAACCGGCTTGGGTGACGGCTCCTTGGTCACGCCGGCGCTGCCGCCGCCCGAGCCTTTCAGTCCGAATAGCAGGAACGGCGAGGCGATGGCGATCGAGCTGTACGTGCCGACCATCACACCGATGATCATCGCGTACGCGAAGCCGTGGATGCTCGGCCCGCCGAACAGGTAGAGGACCAGCACGGCGATGAACGTCGTGCTCGAGGTGAGCATGGTTCGACTGATCGTCTGGTTGATCGAGTTGTTAATGATGTCGGCCGTCGCTGTGGCAAGCCGACCGCGGTTTTCGCGGATGCGGTCGAACACGACGATGGTGTCGTTCAGCGAGTAGCCGATGATCGTCATGAACGCGGCGATCATGGCCAGGTCGATGCGGAACGGGTCGAGCCCGAGCAGGTTGCCGATCGGGCCGCCGGCGAGGTACGCGCCGACAGCCACCAGGCCGAGCGTGATCGACACGTCGTGCACGAGCGCGACGATCGCGGCCAAGCCGTAGCGGATGCTGCCGAACCGGATCCAGATGTACATGACGATGGCGAGCAGGCTGAGCACGATGGCGACGATCGCCTGCTGCTTCATGACGCCCGAAATCTGACTCGAAAAACTGTTGACGCTGCGCAGGCTGATATCGCGTTGCAGCGCGTCGCGGACGATCTGCCACTCGATCGAGGCGAGACCGCTGGCGTTGGTGAATGTGTCGGGCGCGGTCTGGTAGTTGGTTTGTTCGTCGGACACCAGGACGACGGCCGCCGTGTAAAGCGTCTCGCCGGCCGGCGCGTCGGCCTGGTCGGCCGCGACGTCGAGACCGATCACGCGCACGGTGTGCGAGCCGACGTTCTCATACCGCGGGTCGAATCGCGTCGCGCGGATGCGGCGTTCGATGTCGGCGTCGCTGATGGCCGGCGACAGGTCGCGCAGGACGATTGCGACGTTGCCGCGGAACGGCGAGATGTCTTCGTCGCGGTTCGCGTAGTCGGGCAGCAGCGCGCCCAGCGTCGGTTCCGTGACGGGGATGACCACCTCGTTCAGTCCGGGCGTGTCAATCGGCGGCGCGTCCACACCTTCGCCGACGCCGATGAACGCGATCTTCGGCTGAATGTCCAATTGGTCGCGGAACGTGGCCTTGATGGCGTTGCTGACAGCCGTCGCGTCGGTCGCAAGTGTCGAGACGCTGAACTCCGAAGCGTAGATTTCGCCGTCGCGCGATTCCGTGTTCCCAATGGTCTGAACGATGGCGATATCGCCGGCCAACGACGGCGCTTCGCCGATCTGGTTCTTGCGGGTCAGTAGCGTTTCCTCCGCCCGCTCAAGCGCGAGCTTCGCCTCGGCCACGCGCGCCTTGGCCTGTTCGACCGCGCCTTCCAGTTGGGTCTCCTCATCGTCCGACAGGTCGTCGCCGGCGTCGGCCAACGCCTTCTCCGACTTGACCAACTCCTCTTCCTGCGCGGCCAGGCTGGTCTTGGCGGTCTCGATGTCGGCCTCGGCCTCTTTGACGCGCAACTCGGCGATCTCGGCCAACTCCTCGGCCGCCTTGTCCAGGCGTGACCGCACCTCGCTCATGGTGAGTTGCTTGCGTGTGACGTCGCCGTCGTCCGCGACCTTCTCCGCGCCCAGCTCGAAGCCGACCTGCGTACCACCGCGGAACTGGATGTCGAGGTTGTCCGCGCCGCGTGAGAACACGAGGACCAGCCCGGCGACGACCAGGATCGAGCTGACGACAAAGAAGCGCGAACGCATGTTGACCCACTTGATGTTCGGCCGCAACAGGTCGCGGATCTTGGTCACGACGGTGGGCAGCATCTTGATCGTCTTCGGCCGGAACCACTTGACGTAGTACTCGAAGATCGTTCGCGTGCAGAACAAGGCCGTGAACAACGTCGCGCAGATGCCGATACCCAGCGTAACGGCGAAGCCCTTGATATCGGCCGTGGCCGTGTAGCCGAGGATCAAACAGGTAATCAGTGTCGTGATGTTCGCGTCGAGGATGGTCGACAACGCCTTGTCGTAACCGACGCGGATCGCCGTCTCGATGTCGGACTTGTTTTCGAGTTCCTCGCGGATGCGCTCGAAGATGAGCACGTTGGCGTCGACGGCCATACCGATCGTCAGGACGATGCCCGCGATGCCCGGCAGTGTCCACGTCGCCTGGTTCAGGGCCATGACGCCGAGGATGATGACCATGTTCGCCACCAGCGCGAAATTCGCAATCGCGCCGGTGAAGAAGTAGTAGATCATCATGAAGATGGCGACCGCGATGAGCGCGCCGATCGACGCGACCATGCCCTTGTTGAGGTGGTCGGCGCCCAACTGCGGACTCGTCGTGACCTCGAGGATGGGCTCCGGGCTCAGCTTCGCGCTGAGCGCGCCGGCATTGAGCGTGCGGATGAGGTACGACAACTCTTCCTGGTCGTAGCCGCCGCCGCTGGACTTGGTGATCTGGCCCGAACCCAGGATGCGACCCTGAAGGTACGGCGAGGAACGGACGCGGCCGTCCAGCACAATCGCCATCGGCTTCTCGATGTGAGCACCGGTGAGTTGGCCCATCAACGTCGCGCCGGTCGAGTCGAGCTTGAAGTTGACGGCCGGGAAACCCTTGCCGTCAACGCCCCGCTCCGCGCCGGTCAGCCGCCACTCGGGGCCGTCGCCGCCGTGCGTCATGGCCTTGGCGGGCGTGTTCGCCAGCAGAAGGAAATACCGACCCGTGCCGCCCGTGCCGTCTTCACGTCGGCCTTCTTCAGCGCCGACCAGGCTCCGGCCGCGGAAGTAGCCAACCGGGTCACGCTCGAGCGCGGCACGGTCGGCCGCCTTCTCGGCGTACTGTGCCAGGTCATGGACCTCGAACCAGACCCAGTCTCGGTCACGGTCGCTGTTCGGCCCACTCTCGCGAAGGGTGGTGCGGTATTGGTCTTCCTCAAATTGCGGCACGTCGCCCGGCTGCGCGGCGATGCGGAACTCGAGCACGCCCGAGCCGCGCAACAATGCTTTCAACTGATTCGGGTCGTCGAACGGGCCGCGCACCTCGTCGTAAGCGGCCCAGGCCTCGGCCACCTTGTCGATGGCGTCGGCGTAGTCCGGCTGATCTTTCTTCAGGGCGTCGATCGCCTGCTGCCGCGGGTTGGTCTTCTTGCCGTCCACGACGCGTTCAGACGGCCGCTTCACGATGCCTTCGACCTTCTCCCATCGCAGGTTCGTGCTGAGCAGCGAGGTGACCCGGCCGTTGTACCGCCGCTTGGCGTCGTTCAACGCCTTGGCCTTGGCGAAGACGGCCTTCTGCGCTTCAGCCAGCTCCATCTCCGCCGCGTCGCGCTGTTCCTTGGTCGCGTCGTCAGGCAGTCGGTCGACCTTCTGCTGCGCCTCGTTGAAGACGTCTTCAGCCTCCTTGTACGGCGCCTCCGCCGCCTGCCAGGCGTCGTAGATGTCGGACAAACCGGTCAGCAGACGCTGTCGCGACTCGTTGTCGCCGGCGTGCTTGTCGATCAGTTTCTTGCGTTCCGCCGCGTCCTGCGTCTTGGCGATCGTGTCGATCTGACGGCGGTCGAGATTGAGCTTCGCGAACAGGTCTTCGGTCTCCTGGAACGCGTCGCGCAGCTCGGTGACCTTCTTGGGCGCCAAGGCCATCTGCACCTCGATGCGGTTGCCGCCCTGCAGCCGCCAAACGAGGTTGCGCGTGCCCGAAGGGTCGACGCGTTCCTTGAGCACTTCGATGGCCTGCTCGATCTCGTCCTTGGCGTTCACGCCTTCGGGGACCTGCACGGTGTAGACCAGCGTCGTGCCGCCGGCCAGGTCGATGCCCGGCTTGAGTTTGCGCTCCGGCGGGTACATCGCCACCACACACAGCGCGAGCACAGCCAGAATGAGGATCGGTTTCCAGGGGCGAGCGTTCATCTTGCAGCTTGTCCGAGTTGGGTTGTCGTAATGGGGCGAGTCGGGCGCGACGCCGAGTCGCTCGGTCTGCGGTTGACCCGGTCACAGGCCGGGACAACTTCCGGAAGGTCACTTCCGCGGGCCGGGGGCGGGGGTCATGCCGACTTGCGTTCCTCTACCTCTTCGTCCTGTTGGTCCTGGTCGTCCTCGTCCTCCCGTTCGGGTCGATCGCCGACGACGCCTTGAATCGCCTCACGCGCGAAGCGCATGCGGGTGTTGCTGTTTTCGTCCACCTTCAAAACGACCTCGCTGTCGCGCACCTCGACGACCGTGCCGCGGATGCCGCCGATCGACTGAACCTTGTCGCCCTTGCGCAGCGAGGCGAGCAACGCCGCCCGCTTTTTCTTCTCCCGACGTTGGCCGCCCATCATCATGAAGAAAAACACGCCGATGATCAGCAACATCGGGAGCATCATGCTGCCGAAGCCGCCCCCGCCTCCCTGCGGCGGGACCTCTTTCTTCGCGTCGCCCGTCTTTTCGGTCGTGCCGTCACCGGATTGCGAGGTCGAATCGCCCTCGGTCTTGTCCAGTTGGGTCGGCGGCTTGTCGTCCTGCCCGAGGGTGAGGACGTAGGAGAGGTTGTTCAAATCAAGCATGCGTCTGCCCTTGTCGTGTCGCGCGCAGTTGGCGCGTGATCGTGTCGTTCGTTATGGGGTGAGTCGCCCCCCGGCCGCCACACTTTCATGGCGGTGTGCGTTGGGTTCACGTCATATCCGAGGGAGCCGGCGTCCGGGCCTCGCCCGCCGATGTCGGCGGACGCCCACCTATATAAAGGCCACTGGCCAACGCCGGCGGACCAAAGACCAGTCATTGTCCCGGATCGCAAGCCGGATGTCCAGCAGGAACCGGTGGAAATGTCGGATGTTATGCAGGCTAACGAGGATCGGCCCCAGCATCTCGCCGGCCAGGAACAGGTGACGCAAGTACGAGCGGGAAAAGTAGCCGGCGGCAGGGGACGGGAGACAGGAGTCAGGAGACAGGTCACGCGACCGATCGTCCTGTTTTCCCAGACCCCTGTCCCTTGTCTCCTGTCCCCTGTCCCCTGTCCACCCACCACACGCTGGGCAGTCGCAGCCCTCCTCAATCGGCCCATCGTCCCGGGCGAAACGGGCGTTTTTCAGCCGAATCTGACCCGTCGAGGTGAACGCGTTCGCACTTCGGCCGTTCCGTGTCGGCAGGACGCAGTCGAACATATCGACCCCCGCCCGCACCGCCGCGAGGATGTCGCGCTCGTAGCCGACGCCCATCAGGTACCGCGGCTTGGCGTCCGGTAATAACGGGGCCGTGTGCTCCACCACCGTCTTGAGCCCCTCATACCCCTCGCCCACAGCCACGCCGCCGATCGCAAACCCCGGCAGGTCGTGCTGGGTGACCCGATCGACGCACCACGTCCGCTGGTCGAGGTCGGTCCCGCCCTGAACGATGCCGAACAACGCCTGGTCGTTCAGCCGAGCGTGTGCCTTAACGCACCGATCCAGCCAGCGCAACGACCGGTCGCAGGCGACCTGCACCCGCTGCGCATAGTCGGCCGGTGCGACGGCGTGCCTGGGAGCGTCGGGCGGAAGCCCGCCGCCAGCTCGCGCGTCCCTATGCCCCCCGCCCGCAACGCGATCGGCGTTGGATTCGAGTTCAAAGGACGCGTCGGCTGGCGCAGGGCTTCCGCCTTGCGCTCCCGCTTGTGCCGGCGGGCAGTCGTCGAACGCCATGATGATGTCGGCGCCCAGCTCGTTTTGCACCTGCATCGAGCGTTCGGGCGTCAGCTCGACGGCCGCGCCGTCATACGGGCTGCGAAACGTCACGCCGTTGTCGTCGATCTTCGCCAGGTCAGCCAAACTGAAGACCTGAAAACCGCCGGAATCGGTCAGGATCGGGCGCGGCCAATTCGTCCACCGATGCAACCCACCCATCTCGGCCACCAGTTCCGAGCCAGGCCGGAGCATGAGGTGGTAGGTGTTGCCGAGAATGATCTCGCTACCGACCGCCTCCACGTCGCGCGGCAGCAACCCCTTGACCGACCCGCGCGTGCCGACTGGCATGAACACCGGCGTCGCAAACGACCCGTTCGGCGTATGCACGACGCCACACCGGGCGTTGCAATCGGTCGCGCGATCCGTGATGTCAAAGGTTAGCGCGGGCACAGCCACGATCATAGAGCCGCTTGCGGCTTAGCGCACGGCCGACCCGCCCGCTAAACTCCCCCCATGCTCGGCTACGCCCTTCGCCGACTTGCGATCGCCGTCCCGCTGCTGCTGGCTGTGCTGTTGGCGTGCTTCATCCTCATGCACGCGCTGCCGGGCGACCCGGTCACCGCGCACATGGGGCCCAAGTACGACGAGGAACGTGCGCAGGCCATCCGCGAACGACTAGGCCTCGACAAACCGCTGCTCGTGCAGTTCGGCCTTTTCGTCCGCGATGTCGGTCTCCGCTTCGACTTCGGCGACGACATGGACGGCCGATCGATCAACGGGCACCTGGCCACGCACATCCCCGCGACGATCGAACTCGCGTTGGCCGCGATGTTCATCGCCACGATCGTCGGGATCAGCGCCGGCGTGATCGCCGCCGGGCGGGCTGGCAAACTCCGCGACGCCACCGTCATGACCGCGTCGTTGGCCGGTGTGTCGCTGCCGATCTTCTGGCTCGGCCTGCTAGCGCAACGATGCTTCCGACGCGGCGGACTACTAAGCGAGTGGGTCGGTTTTGCCGGTGTCGAAGTCACCGGCCGAGCGTCAGACGCGACGATCCTGACGTTCACCCAACTCGAAAAAGCCGCCGCGGCAGACCTTGGCCCCGCACCGACCAGCTTCTACCTCATCGACGCCGCGTTCATCGCCCGCGACTGGTCGGCCTTCACCGACGTGCTTACCCACTTGGCGTTGCCGGCACTCGTGCTGGCGACCGTGCCGACCGCGATGATCGCACGCATCACCCGCGCCGCGATCGGCGGCGAACTGAATGAAGACTATGTCCGCACGGCGCGGGCCAAGGGCGTGCCGCGCCGCCGCATCATGCGCCGCCACATCCTGCGCAACGCCGCCATCGCCATTGTCACCACACTCGGCGCGCAGCTCGGCTACCTGCTGGGCGGGGCCGTCCTCACCGAAACGATCTTCCAGTGGCCCGGCCTCGGCCAATTCGTCGTGCAATCCATCCTCAAACAGGAACACCGACAACTCATGGCCGCCGTCTTCGTCATCGCCATCGCCTTCGTCCTGATCAACCTGTTGGTCGACCTCAGCTACGGCCTGATCGACCCGCGCGTCCGCTTACAACGCCAAAACACATGATTAGATACCGTTGATGGGTGCCTGTGAATAAGCGAAGCGTTTCACAGCTCTGACACCGAACACTGTGAAACGCTTCGCTTATTCCCACCCACCCCCCCCGCTCGCGGCTTAGCGCGCCCCCCACTCCGCATGTTGAACTTTGCACTTTGCATTTTGAATTGACCTCCTGGCTCCGACGTTTCCTCACCACGCACCGCGCCGCCGCTGTCGGCGCGACCTTGGTCGGTATCGTGCTGCTCATCGCGCTTGTTGGCCCGATTGTTTCACCGCACGACGCGATGGACCCCGTCACCGACGCCGATGCCTACGCCCCGCCCAGCGCGTCGCACTGGCTCGGCGTCGACTCGCAGGGGCGGGACATCTTCGCCCGGCTCGTCGCCGGCGCTCGCACGACGCTACTGATCGCCCTGCTCGCCACCGTCCTCTCGGCTGTGCTCGGCTCGATCATCGGCGCGGTCAGCGGCTACGCCGGCGGGAAGACCGACTTCCTGCTCATGCGCGGCGTCGACTTCGCCATGAGCTTCCCCGGCTTTCTGTTGGCCATGGTCACCGTGGCCGTACTCGGTAAGCAGTTGAGCAACGTCATCTGGGCGGTCGGCCTGGTCGGTGCGCCGCTGTTCGCCCGGCAGATGCGGGCCGAGGTCCTGCGCATCGCCTCCCGCGACTTCATCCTCGCCGCGCGGGCCGTCGGGGCCGGGCCTGTCCGGGTCATGCTCTTCCACATCCTGCCCAACTGCGTCGCGCCGCTGATCGTCCTGTCGACCCTCGCGATGGGCACAGCCGTCCTCGACGTGGCCGGCCTGATGTTCCTCGGCCTCGGTGGCGACCCGTACCAACCCGAGTGGGGCCTGATGCTCAAGCAAGCCATGGAAGAACTCGGCCGAGCCGACCTGCAAATGACCGCGGCCGGCGGCTGCATCTTCATCACCGTCCTGGGTTTCAACCTGTTAGGCGACGGGCTACGCGACGAGTTCGACCCGAAGATCAAGGCGGGGAAGTGACCAAATCGAACGTCTGCACCTTCACCATTTCTGTCGGAATTGAATGAGGCAGTGCACTCGCCGTGCAGGCCTCTTCAATCGCCAGAGTGGCTTGGACTTCTCACCGGTTGATTACAGTGTTTCGCCCGCGTTAACCGACCACGCGCCGCATACATCAAATGCGCGGGCAATTGAGGTCTTCCACAGGCAGCTGCACGCTCGGATAACGCCCGGCCGCCCCCGGAAAGTGAGTCGCACAACCGGCGCTCAATGCATGGCTCGGCTTCCGCGGGGGAGCCTTGGGGGTTTGGGGGAGCGGCGGCGAGCGTCCCCCAACTCATGTGGTCTTCACGGCGAAGCCGTACCACCAAAGCGAAGCGCCAAGCCGCTGCGGCGCTTGAGCAGGCCCGCACGGCGAGTGCACCGCCATTGAGTCCGCCCCTTAGGTTCTCAGAACGACTGAAACGACAAGCTACGAATCACGAGTCTATGAACCGACTGACCCGCAGGAATCGGGAAACCCAGCCGAACACCGTCCCGAGAATCACACCGACAACCAGGCACAGCAGGCCGACCAGCGTCAGCCACTTCATCCCCAATGGGCCCGCCAACCAGATCGCGAGGAACCCCAAGCCGAGTGCAGCCAGCGCTGCCCATCCCAAACGCCGACGAAGTGCTCGCGTGGCCCGCGTCGACTCTCCGCGCCCCGGTGCGCGCCGCGCGGTTTGAGGCGTCGTGTTCGACGCGTAAGCCAGATCGGCCAATTCGTTCTCTTCGTGCATCACACGACTCCGAGACATCGCGGCAGGCCGGATTCTAATGGATCCGCGCGGGCAGATGTCGAAGCCTCACCGCACACCGACCGCGTACGCCCACCACGCCGCGACCTCGCGGGCCATGTTGAAAGGCAACGCCGCCAGAGTGCGCGTCTCGCGCGCGGGAACGGTATAGACCTCACGTCCAACATGTTGATAGGTGAGCTTGACGCGCGGCAAGTGGTAGCCGTGACTGACGGCCAACACGCGTTGCACGCCGAGTTCAGCGAACATCGCCTCGGTCTGCGCGACGGTCGCGCGGGTGTTCAGCCCGGCCGGATCGAGTGTGATCGCCTCCGCGGGAATGCCGTGTTCGATAGCGAAGCGACGCATCGCCTCGGTTTCGTGAATGTCCCCGTCGCCCGGCCCGCCGGAGAAGATCAACCGATCCACCAGGCCGTCGTCGTATAGATCGCAGGCTGTGCGGACCCGGTCTTCCAACGCCAGGCTCAGCCGACCGTCCGCGTACGCCCGCGCGCCGAACACGACCGCTGCGTCGGCCCGCCGGCGGTAGTCCGTTCCGCCGAATCCGACCATCTGAATCAGCGGCGCGACCGACACGCAGACCGACGCGACCACCAACACGCCGGCCGTGTTCATGATCGCCGCCGTTCGCGTGCCCTTGGCGGTCCGTTCTATAGGTGGCTGTGAATAAGCGGAGCGTTTCACGGAGTTGGGTCGGCGGCTCCGTGAAACGCTCCGCTTATTCACAGGCACCCAAGCAACCAATCCATGCCGTGAGCCGTTGTCCGATCCCGCCCGGTTCGCGACCCGGACCGTGGCCCGCGCATGGGTCCACAGAATGAACGTCAACATGCAAGCGATGAGCAACGACACCGGCACGGGCACGCGTGTGAAAATCGACCCTCGCCCCAGCAGCACCCAGAACGTCACCGAATTGATCAAACTCACCGCCAACGCGGCCGCCAGCAGGATGGTGATACTCCGCCGAGCCGTGCGCGAGTGGACTATTCCGCTCGCCACCCACAGCAACGCAACGCTCACAAACAGCAGGAACAGGCGATCCAACCCGCCCGACAGCCAGCGTACGTCGATCCACCAGATGTTGCTGTCGCCCCGCCCACCCGGATCGATCGCCGCGAAGACGAGGCTCATCAGCGACCACCCACCGAGGAAAAGAGCAAAGCCTCGACCGACGGCGGTCGCAACGGTCTGACGCGATGGGAGCAGGCGCATGTCACTACACATCGTCGATCGTTGGCCGGTCGCTTTGACACCGGCCAGCCAATCCGATGTGAACTGCCAAACACGTCGTGCAACCACACGCTTCCGTATACTGCCCGCCATGCATGTGATCGATGCGCACCAGCATTTCTGGAACCTGTCGCGGCTGACCTACCCGTGGATGACGCCCGACCTGACCGTGCTCAACCGCGACTATCTCCCAAGCGACCTGTCGCAACACCTCAGAGACGTGGGCGTTGACCGCACGGTGTTCGTGCAGGCCACGCACGACCTGGACGAGAACCGGTTCGCCCTTGAACTCGCAGCCGAGAACGACTGGATCGCCGGCGTTGTCGGCTGGGTCGATCTGACCGCGGAAGACATCGACGACGCCTTGGCCGAGTTCGCGCCGCTGCGCAAGTTCGTCGGCGTGCGTCACCTCGTGCACGACGAGGCCGACGACGACTGGCTCGTCCGCGACGACGTGCTGCGCGGGCTCGAACGCGTCGCGCAACACGGGCTGACATACGACCTGCTGCTGCGACCGCAACACCTGAAGCACGTGCCGACGTTGGCCAGGGCGTTGCCCGACCTGCCGATGGTGATCGACCACATCGCCAAGCCGCCCATCGCCGAGGGTCGTTTGGACGGCTGGCAGGACGACCTGGCTGCGGCGGCTGAACACAACAACGTCGTGTGCAAACTCTCCGGTATGGTCACCGAGGCCGCCCGGGATTGGCAACCGCGCGACCTCAAGCCCTTTGTCCAGTTCGTCGTCAAGGCGTTCGGCTACGACCGGCTGATGTTCGGCAGCGATTGGCCGGTCTGCCTGTTGGCAGGGTCGTACGGGCAGGTCGTCGACGCCCTGATGGAATGTTTGGGCTCGGTCAACGACGACGACTGGGCGATGTTGATGGGCGGAACGGCCGCGCGTTTCTACGGCCTGCCGGCCGGCGACCCGATCGCGGGCGACGAAGACGACGACGAAGGCTGGTCGTGAAAGCCTGACGACCTTCCCCCAACCTCTCCCGATGGGAGAGGTCGGCGGCTTCGCCGCCGGGTGAGGGTTCGCGCAGCCGTGACGCGATGGCAAGACGTCGTGAACCCGCGCGGAACCCTCACCCCAGCCCTCTCCCAGCGGGAGAGGGAGCCGATCCATGAATCTCGTTATCATGCCCGTTGGTGGCAACCTTTCCCGTCCGTCCTTTCTCTCATCGGAGGCCTCGCTCATGTTTCAACGCACACTTGCCTTAGCGCTGATCGCCCTGTTCGCCGTGTCGTCCTCGACGGCGTTGGCGGACGGCCTGCTGTACCAGTTGCCCGCCGACGGCGCGTGGGCCAAGTTCGACATGAAGATGGAGATGTCGCGCGGCGACGAGACGCGCACGATGAATGGCTCGCTGCGGATGGCCGTGGTCGGCACGGCCACCGAAGACGGCCAGACCGCACGTTGGATCGAATTCGACTTCCGCATGACGGAAGGCGAGCGCGAAGAGAAGGTCACGGCCAAGGTGCTCGTCCCGCAGAAGCACCTCAAGAAGGGCGCGACGCCGATGGAGAACTACATCCGCGGGTGGTTGCAGCAACGCGAAGGCCGTGACCCCGAAGCATTGGAAAAAGACGACCTCGGCCCGATGCCCGCGTTCCTGGCGGGCCCGCTCAAGGAAGCCAAGAAGCTGCCCAAGGAAACGGTCAACACCAAGCCGCTGGGCGAGCTGAATTGTGAAGGCATTTCCGGCAAGATCAGCTACGTCGAGCGCCCCGGCCGAGACGGCCGACCGGACGCCACG
>JANQSF010000054.1 GCA_028284155.1 Phycisphaeraceae bacterium | reverse complement strand
CGTCGTCTTCGTCCTGGTGTTCGTCGGCCGGCGTTGGTCGAGTGATGGGTGCGGCGGGCGCCTGTGGCGTGACGGGTTTCGATTCGGGTTTGTCCGGTTCCTGCTCGGGCTGTGTGAGTTTGTCGATGATCGCCGCCGCTTCGGCGTCGTCGGGCAGGTGCGCGCTGCGGGCTTCAGACATGAGGAAGTCGGCAATCGGCCCGCCCGACGTCGCGCCGCTGGTCGATGCACCCTCGGTCTGCGCCTTGTGCACGATGTCGAGGAAGAACGCCTCGAGCGTTTGTCGCGGCTGCTGCACGCGTGCGATGTGACCGCCGCGTGCTTCAAGCAGTTGCTCGATCTGTTCGATCGTCTCGTCGTCGAGGTGCGGCGTCTCGATGGTCGTCATCTGCTGCTCGGTCAGCAATTCGTCGACCGTGCCCTCAGCCCGGACCTTGCCGCCGTACATCACGGCCACGCGGTCGCAAACGTCTTCGACGTCGGCCAGCAGGTGGCTGCACAGCAGGATGGTCTTGCCCTTCGCGGCCAACGCCTTGATCAGGTCTTTGATCTGGGCTGTGCCGATCGGGTCCATGCCGGTCGTCGGCTCGTCGAGCACGAGCAGTTGCGGGTCGTTGATGAGCGCCTGCGCAATGCCGATGCGCCGTTGCATGCCCTTGGAGTACTCGCGCACCGGGCGGCGCTGCACGGCCTCGAGGCCGACCATACTCAGCAACATCTCGATGCGCCGCTTGCGTTGCGTCCCGTTCTGATGGAAGAGTCGGCCGTAGTAGTCGAGCGTCTCGCGCGCATTGAGAAACGGGTAGAGGTACGACTCTTCCGGCAGGTAGCCGATCTGCTTCTTCGTTGCGACATCCTCGGGCCGTTTGCCGAACACGGCGATCTTGCCCTCGGTCGGGTGCAGCAGGCCGAGGATCATCTTGATCGTCGTACTCTTGCCCGAGCCATTCGGGCCGAGCAGGCCGTACACCTCGCCGCGTCGCACAGCCAGGTCGACGCCGTCCACCGCGCGGACCTTGCTGCGCAGCCAGAAGTCTTTGAAGACCTTGGTCAGCCCCGCGCACTTGACGACGATGTCGTCGGTAGACGCGTCGGCGGCGGGCTGGTCGGTCTGGGCAGGGTTTGCGGTCATGGTGATGTCGTTGCGGGCGGGATCATAGTGCGGCGTGGGTGCGCGGCTGCTAAAGCCTATCGACCTGTATCGCCTTCGCGCGTGTCTTGTTCGTTCTGTTCGCGTTCGCGCTCGTCGATGAGTCGCGCCTGCTCGTCCTCGCGCTCGACCAGCGGGTCTTTGTTCAGGATCATGCGGATCTCGGCCTGGAGCGGGATGTAGTAGACGTCGACCTTGTTCTGGGTCAGGGCGTCCTGGATGGCCAGCGCCCACAGACGCGTGCGGACGATGCCGGGGTTGGTTTGCCACTCGGGCAGGAGTTTGGTGAAGCGTTCAGCCTCGGCCTTGACGCGGTCGACGGTCTGCGCCCGCTCGGCGTGGGCCGACTCGATCAGCTCGGCGACGCGGCCGCGCAGCTTGACCTCGCCGCCGGGCGTCGGGACGCGTAAGGACGTGATGGCCTTGTCGAGTTGTTGTTCCAACTCGGCCGCTTTGGCCTTGTCGCCCGCCAAGGGGTCGGTGGCCAACTCGTATTGACCGATCAACGCGAGCAGCGCCGCGGCGCCCTCGCCGGCCGTCTCGCCGATGATCTTGTCGCGCTCGGCGATGGCCTCCTCGATCTGCGTCGCCCGTTCCGACTCGGCGTTGTTCACGGCGCGGAAGTCGTCGCGGACGGACATCGGGAAGATCGCCTTGTCGAGCAGGATCTTCTCGATCTCGATGCCGCTGCGCAGCTCGTCGAGCGTGGCCTGCGCGCGGGCGACGGCCAGGTCGAGGTCGATCTGGCCTTTCTGCAACTCGTCGGCCGTGGTCTGCGCGACGGTGTAGATAACGGCGGACTCGGACGCGGCCTTGACCACGCGCGTCGCCGCGTCGAGCAGCGCCTTCTGCGAGGTCGGGTCGGCGACGTTGGTGATGAAGTCGTCCGGTGAGCTGATCTTGTAGTTGATCGTCCAGCGGGCGTGGGCGATGTTCGCGTCGCCCGTCAGCATCGACCCGTCGAGCGCGGGATTGAGCGGGCCCTTTCGGCCTTCCTCCGCCACGAGCTTGTCGGCGTCTTTTTCGGAGACCCAGAACCAGTATTCACGTCGCAACTCGATCGTCTGCGGGCTGCGCGGGATCTTGACGACCTGTTCGATCGGGTAAGGCCAGGCGAAGTGAACGCCCTCGTCGAGCACGTTTTGCCCGGTCTGCTCATCGACTTTGACGATCCGCCCGAAGCGCAGGCGGATCGCGCTTTCGTCCGTGCCGACCGTAAAGATACCGCTGAACGCGAAGTAGTAGACCAGCAGCGCGAGCATGAGGATCTTCAGGATGAAGAAACTGACACGCAACGCGTCGGCCAACGCGCGTTGGCCGGGGTCCATCTGCTCGACTGGTTCCTCGTCGTGATCGTGGTCGTGATGATGGTGGTGGTGTTCAAACGGGTTGAACGCTTTGTCGGCCATGGGTCACCCAGGGGGGAATGTCGAAAGTCAAATGTCGAATGTCGAATGTCGCATGTCGTATTGTGCGCGGTTGGTTCGCGGTCGCCCGCAGGGCGGGCATGACATACACCGCTACGAGTTCGACTCATCGGCAGTCGCGTTGCCTTGTTTCGAGTCGTCCTGCGTCGTGTCGTCGTCACCCGACGCTTTGTCGGGTGACAGTTGTGAGTCGTTGTTCTCGGTCTGATTCGCGTCGGGCGCAAGCGGTGTGGGTGTCGGCGGCGGGGCCGGAACGATCTTCCCGTCTTGCTCGATCAAGCGGTCAAGCCCGAACTGTTCGCTGGGGATGATGAGCGTCGAGCGTTCCTTGAGGAACTCGCGCATCGCGTCGACGAGCG
The DNA here is from genome assembly GCA_028284155.1 of Phycisphaeraceae bacterium. Classification (GTDB taxonomy): domain Bacteria; phylum Planctomycetota; class Phycisphaerae; order Phycisphaerales; family Phycisphaeraceae; genus JANQSF01. The sequence continues at coordinate 201,841 of JANQSF010000054.1, read as the reverse complement.
TGAGGAACTTGGCCAAGTCTTCGTCCTGCGCGAAGATGTCGTAGACCTCGGCCGCTTCCTTTTGCCCCTGCGCGATCAGGGCTTGCGACCGGCTGCGGGCCAGGCCGAGGATTCGGCTGCGGGCGGCCTCGGCCTCGGCGCGGATCGCGCTCGCTTCGCTCACGCCGCTGCCGCGGATGTCGGCCGCCATCTTCTGACGCGTCGCCTTCATCCGCTCGAACACCTTGGCTGTCACGGCGCTGGGCAGCAGCGTTCGGCGGATCAGCACCTGCTCGACCTTGATGCCGTAGCCCTGGTCGTTCAGCTTTTCGGCGATCCGCTTGGCCGCGAGTTTTTCGATCTCACGTAGTTTCAGCTCGTTCGGGTCGGTGTTGACCAACTGGTCGAATCGGTACTTGCCAAACGCGCTGCGCTGGTCGCGCATAAGGGCGAGCAGTTGCGTCTCGGCGGTCTGCTCGTCTTTGAGGTTGATGTAGAACGCGCGCGGGTTCTCGATCCGCCACATCAACGCCATCTGCACAATCAGCGAGAAGCCGTCGGCCGTCTGCAACTGCTCGATGCGGTCTTCGAGCACGCGGACGCGGGTCGGGTAGCGGTAGACCTTCTGGATCGGCCAGGGCCAACGCAGGTAGAAGCCCGGCTCGGCCTTGATGCTGCCGGAGTTGATCAGCCTGTCCTGCGCGTCGCGCGGGAGTCGGCCGTCGACCAGTTCCGGCTCGGTCGCCTCGTCGAACGTCGTTAACACGACCACTTCGTCGTACCGCACCTGGAAGGCGAACATGTACGCCAGCAGGAGCAGGACAATGGCGATGCCGATGAACAGGGTGAACGAGTTTTTCATGTGTATCGAACTCCGGGCTTTCGATCGAGGCTGTTTGTGTAGGTCAGGTCATTTGACCTGACCTACGGCGTCTACGTCTATGGATCAGTTGTCCTCGCCAAACGGGACGAGAGTCTTCTTGTCTTCGAGGTTCAGTTCGACACGCAGGACGCCGGACGTCTTGACGTTGGAGGGCACGAAGTACTTGCGTGGCCCCTGCAACGCCTTGGTGAGCATGAGCATGTAACGCTTGTAGGTGTAGTAGTCTTTGGCGCGGCGGTAGGCGGCCAGTTCGGCCTCGAACATCGCGGCGGCGCCGCGCTCGCGCGCGGGGTTCTGCCAGCGCTTGGCCATCGCGTCGAGGATGAGCTTGGCGGCCTCGCCGCGCGCAGCCGTCAGCAGAACGGTCACTTTCTGTTGCTGCTTGTCCCGTTCAGCCGTTGCTTCGTCGAGAGATTGGTCGTTCGGGTTGGCGGTACGCAGGTCGTTGACCTTTTGACGCAGCAGGTTCAACGTCTCGATCTCCTGCGACAACTCCAGCGCCTTGGCACGCGAGCCGGCGACCTCGGCCAGCAACTTGTTCGCGTCTTTACGTGCGTTCTCGATCTCGGCTTCTTTCTCCTGCAACGCGCCGATCTGTTCGTGGAAGCTCTCGGCTACGTCGGATTCCTGCGGCGGGTGCACGCCAATCACACCGACGAAGACGACCTTGATGCCCAGGTTGGCGGCGTTGGCGTCCTGCTGGATCAGGTCGCGGAGTTGTTCGCCCGCGTTCTCTCGACCGGCGGCGAGCAGGTCGTCGATGTGGTGCGAAGCGAAGTATTCGCTCACGCGGCGATCGGCGATCGTCGTCAGAACCGGGCAGGGGTCGATGACCTTTTCGCCCTCGGCCGGGCCGGGCATGACCGGCCTGCCCAACGACTCGCTCATCCGCTTGGCCCTCGCGTTCCACGTGTCGCGTTGACGCGCGGCCCGCTCAAGGTCGGCCGGATCGGGCACGTTCGTGACAAACTTCACCAGGTCGTCGACACGGAACTGCACGGCCACCTCGGCCGCGACCAGCGACGCGCCCGCGGCGTTGCCGCCCGTGTCGGCCACGTTGTCGATGTTGCGCGGCGTCGGCGCGGTCAGCAGCAGTTGCTCGCGTCCGCCCTCGGTGTGTTCCGTCGTCCAGAGGATGGCAGTGCCGTAGTCGCGCTTGGCGGTGCCCGACCCGACGCTGACCTGATGGACGCGGCCGATCGCGTACTTTTCGGCTGAGTCGATCGGCCAAGGCAGTTTGAAGTGCAGGCCGGGCGGCATCGCGATCTGTCCGTTCTCTTCGTCAAACGGCACGATGCGCCCGTAGCGCATGACGATCGCCTGTTCGTGCGGCCCGACCACGACGATCGAGCTGACGAGGAACAGCGTGCCGATGGCGAAGAGGCAGAGCGGCACGAGCGCCTTGCCGAGCAGGCGGTAGAACCAGCTCTTGGAAATCTCGAAGCCGAACTGGTAGTTGATCGTCTCGCTGACGATTCGGCCGAGCGACTCGGGGCTGGCCAACCAGCCGAGCAGCCGGCTGTCGAAGGCCGGTCGGGGCGGCTCGTCCGGGCGGCGCGGCCGATACGCGTTGAGCATGAACAGCGCGAGGATCTCAAAGCCGAGCACGGCCAGGAACACAGCCAGCCCGATGCTCATGTACGCGAGGATCAGCCGGTTGTCGAACAGAACAAGGATGACGCCAATCAGGATCACCACGGCCATCACGGCGTTGCCCATCAGATACGTGGCCGCGCCGCGGAGCAGCGACCACTCGCGCACGCGGGTCATGCCGGCGATGTACCGCGCGACGAGGAACGCGATTAACGCGATTCCGACGGCGAGAAACAGCAGCGTGTTCGCGTTGACGCCTTCGCCGAGCGTTGTTTCTGCGACCTCGCGGGACGACAGGTCTTCCCAGACCATCTCGCGTGTCGGCTGCGCATGTTCGTCGTTTGACTCGGCTGGCTTGACGACCTGCTTGACGGTCACGCCGCGGTAGGTCGTATAGACCAGGACGCAGCCGGCGACCAGCAGGTACAGGCCGAGCAACACGCTGATCGAGCCGAGGCCCCATTTGTAGAGCGTGTCCAGCCGTTTGCGCGCGATGCGCAGGTCGTCGCCGCGCTCCTGGAACAGGGCGGCCGCCTGGGCGTCGTCGGTGGCGAGCTGTTCAGCCTCGAGCGACTCGATCCGTTCGAGGCGGTGCTGATTGAAGATCAGGATCAGGATGAACCAAATGGGCAGGCCGCCGAAGACGTAGTACGAGAACACGCCGACGGCCGACGACTTCGACCACATCGCCAACAGCAGGACGCCGACGGCCAGCACCAACTGAACGACGAAGCCGATGATCGCGGCGGTCACGCCCCGCCCGTAGGTTTGTTGATCGTGTGCCATGGTGTTATCCGATGGACCTGTGTTGCAAGGCGTTCGGCCGGCGGTCTTTCGCGGCAGAATCTGGGTGAGGCGCCTGCCTCGTGCCACGGCCGTGTCGGCCGTGCAATGCATCAAGGGTGTTCCGCACGGCCGACACGGCCGTGGCACGAAACCGAACGCCCAAGTGCTCCGCCGCATGACGGGTCGCGCATGAGCGGAACGGTCTGGCTATATTCCCCCGGTCCGTTTGGAATAACCAAACCCCCTCGGCCGGTGAGCGTAGGTATGATGTCGCCCCGCCGCGAGCCGCATCCGACGTATGTTTCAACAACTGCTGACCATTTCGCGCAACACGTTTACCGAGTCGGTGAGGCAGCCGGTCTTTGTCGTGCTGGTCATTGCCGGGACGATCGGTGTGTGGATCCTCCCGTTCCTCGCCGGCTACACGTTCGACGATGACAACAAGTTCATGATCGACATGCAGCTCAGCACGCTGCTGGTCATCGCCGGACTGATCGCGGCGTTCACCGCGACGCGCGTCCTGACGGCCGAACTCGAGAACAAGACCGTGCTGACGGTGATGAGCAAGCCGGTGGGTCGGCCGATGTTCGTGCTGGGCAAGTTTGTCGGCGTGGCGGGCGCGTTGTTCGTGGCGCACTGGATCCTGTCGGCTGACATGTTGCTGATGATCCGGCACCGCGTCATGGAAACGGCGGGCGACAAGTTCGATGGGCCGGTGTGGGTGTTCGGCCTGGGCGCGTTTATCGGCTCGCTGGTCGGTGCGGCGTTGGTCAACTACTACTACGGCTGGAACTTCAACTCGACGTTCGTGTTCAGCTACTTCTCGCTCAACACGCTCGCCTGGCTGCTCGTGCTGCTGATCGGCAAGGGCTGGACATTCCAATCGGTGATGACCGAGTTCCGAGTCGACGACGGCCGACTGCTTCAGATTCTCGCTGCGCAGGGTTTGCTGTTGCAGGCGGGCTGGATCGCCGTTGCGATTGCGATCGCCGTTTCCGCGCGGCTCGGCCAGGTCATGACGATCCTGGTCTGCGCGGTGATCTACCTGGTCGGTATTGTCAGCGATTCGATGTATCACGTGCTGGCTCGAAACAAATCGTTTGGGGAGGTCGACGGTTTCTGGGAAGGCTTCGGTTATCTGTTCGCGACAGCCGCTTACCGCCTGACGCCCAACATCCAGTTCCTGCACTTGGCAGACGACCTGACTCAGGGCAACCACATCACCGGGACGTACGTCATGTGGGTGTCCGCCTACACACTCGTCTTCATCGGCGCCGCTCTGGCCCTCGCCGTCGCCCTGTTTCAGAACAGAGAGATCAGTTGATTTCCGATTGTCGATATCCGATTTCCGATTGAAGTTGATGACCGTCGGGTCAGGTCAATCTCAAATCTGAAATACCAAATCGCAGATCGGCAATCGCAGATCGACAATGGCTCCCTATGCCGGCGCCGCCACGGCCTGTGGTGGCGAGTCGTCTTGTGTTTCCGCTGACGCCTGCTTCCGTGACGCGCCGCCCTTGCCTTCGGTCGCGCGGTGCTCAGCCAGTTCGATGTCCTCGCCGGCCCGCACCAGCCGGGCCGAGTTGAAGACCACGACCATCGCGCTGACAACGTGCAGCACGGCCGCGACGATCTCAGACACGTAGCCCGACGCCGCCAGGATCTCACCGATCACGATGAACAGCACGCCGAAGATCAGGTTCTGCCGCACGATCCGGCTCGTGCGACGCGACAGGTCGACGAGGAACGGGATGCGGTTGAGGTTGTTGTTCATCAGGGCGATGTTGGCCGAATGGATTGCCACATCGCTGCCGGCCGCGCCCATGGCGATCGAGATGTCGCCCGCCGCCAACGCCGGCGCGTCGTTCACGCCGTCGCCGACGACGCAAACGCGGTGGCCGGCCTCTTTCAACTCGTCGACCATCTCCAGCTTTTCGTGCGGCAGCACTTCGGCCTTGTATTCGGTCTGCAACTGACCGGCGACCCGCGACGCGACCGACTCGCGGTCGCCGGTGACGATGATCAGCCGTTTGAGCCCTTCCTGACGCAGCCCGGTGATCGCCGCTTTGGCTTCGGGGCGGGCGTTGTCTTCCAGCCCAATCCAACCGAGCAACTGCCCGTCGCGCACGACGAACAGCGTGCTCAGGCCTTCGGTGTCGGACGAGTCTTGCAACTGCCGCAACGCCGCGACCGCGCCTGGCGCAATCGACCCACCGTCAAGGTCGCCCAGCCAACTGGCTCGCCCGACGAGCACTTCCTGGCCGTCGGCGTTGGCGCGGACGCCCTGTCCGGCCGTCTCGTGGAAATTGCTGACCTCGGGCAATTTCAGCTTGGCCTGCCGGGCGATCGTCGTCACCGCCTTGGCCACCGGGTGGCGCGACGCCTGCTCAACCGAGGCGGCCGCGCGCAGCAAGTCCATCGCACGCTTTTGACGCTCGGTCGCGGGTGTCTCAGCCGCGACGTAAGGCTCCAATCGCGTGACTTGCAACTCACCCGTCGTGAGCGTGCCGGTCTTGTCGAAGATCATCGCCGTCAGGTTGCGCGCCGCTTCCAGGTCGACCACGCTCTTGACCAGCACGCCCAGCCGCGCCGCGGCCGACAGGCCGGCGACCATCGCCGTCGGTGTCGCGAGGATCAGCGCGCACGGGCATGCGATGACCAGCATCGCCACCGCGCGGTGCCACGCCTCCGTCGAGTCGGCACGCAGGTTCAGGAACAGCACGATGCCCACGATCATCAGGATCGTCGGCGTGTACCACGCGGCGTAGCGGTCGATCATCCGCATGATCGGGATGCGCGTCCGCTCGGCCTGCATGATCAGGTCTTTCACCTTGCCGAGCGTCGTGTCCGCGCCGGCCTTCGTGACTTCGACGTCGATCTGCCCCGTCACGTTGATCGTGCCGCCGAACACGTCGTCCCCCTCGGCCTTCTCGACGGGTAAGGACTCACCGGTGATGTTCGCCTGATTGATCGTGCTCGCCCCGCGGACGATCCGCCCGTCGGCCGGCACGTTGTCGCCCGGTCGGATGCGAACGACGTCGCCCGGCTTCAGGTCTTTCGCCTCGACCTCGTTCTCCGAGCCGTCATCCTTGAGCAGGTGGGCGCGGGTCGGTGTGATGCGGATCAGCGCCTCGATGCTCGCCTGCGCGCCCAGGGCCGTACGGTTTTCGATGAGCACGGAGATGATCATGAAGAACGCGATCGACGCCGCTTCGAGGTACGACCCGATCGCGAACGCGGCGATGACCGCCAGCGCGACCAGCTCGTTCATGTGCATGTGGCCGTGCAGCAGGTCTTTGACCGCGACCCAGACTAGGGGCGCGCCCAGCAGCACAGCCGAGATGATGGCCAGCACGGTCGCGTGGATGTTTTCTTCCGACCCGCCCTCGAAGACGAAGCGGGCGATGATCGAGCAGAGCAGCAGGACACCGCCGAGCAGCGTGGCGACGATCTGCATGCTGATTCGGCCGGTCTGGGATTCGAGCTGAAGTTGCTCGGCGACGTGTTTGTGTGCCATAGTGCGTTGGGGAGTTGCGGGGCCGAGGTTCGGTCAGGTCGCGTCCGTCCACCCGGCGATGTCGGTCGCCCGCCGCGGGGCTCGGGGTCGTGTCGATCGTCGTGGTGGGACAACCACAGGCCGAGTCAGAACATTCCGTCTACCTACGCCACGACGGGCGCGGCGGTTCGAACCCAGCCAGGTGGGGTGAGGAATATCCCTGATAGGGCCTTCTCACGCAAGTCGGGTGACCGCGCGAAGGAGGACTGGTTATGAGACGTTGGTGGCGGACCGCCGACCCGCGCTAAGCCGCAAGCGGCCCCCAGAATGGTGGCGACCGGCTCACACGTGCATCAACTTGTTCGTCCCGTTCAACGCCGCGACCTTGTACGCCTCGGCCAGGGTCGGGTAGTTGAACACGTTGTGGACGAAGAAGTCGGCTGTGCCATTGAAGGCCATGACCGCCTGACCGATGTGGATCAATTCCGTCGCGCCCGTGCCGATCGCGTGGACGCCGAGAATCCGGCGGTCGTCCTGGTGAATCAGCAGCTTGAGCATGCCCGTCTCGTCACCGAGCAGTTGGCCGCGCGCGATCTCCTTGTAGTGCGCGATGCCCGCCTCGTACGGGATGCCCTCGTCGGTCAGTTGCGCCTCGGTCTTGCCGACCATCGAAATCTCAGGGATGCCGTAGATGCCGAATGGGAACAGGTCGGGCATCGAGAAGGTCGGCTGATCGAACATGTGGCATACGGCGTGTCGGCCCTGCTCCATAGCCGTGGAGGCCAACGCGGGAAAACCGATCACGTCGCCGGCCGCGTAGATGTGTTCAACGGTGGTCTGGTAGTGCTCGTTCACCTTGAGACGTTCGCGGTCGTCGAATTCGAGGCCGACGTTCTCCAGGCCGAGCTTCCCGCACATGCCCTGCCGACCGACGGCGAACAGCAGCGACTGGGCGCGCAGCTTCTTGCCCGACTCCAACGTCGCCTGCACGAGCGGCGCGTGGCCGTTGCGCGCGGCGTCCGGCTCAAGCTTGTCGATGCACTCGACCTTCTCGCCAAGCCGCAGCGTAATGCCCGCCTGACGCATCTGGTATTGAAACGCCTCGGCGATCTCGTCGTCCAGGAAGCCGAGCACGTGGTCGCGCCCTTCGACCAGCGTCACGCGGATGCCCAGCGTCGCCATCATGCACGCATACTCCGTGCCGATCACGCCGCCACCGACCACGATCATGCTCTTGGGCAACGCGTTGAGGCGCAGCAACTCGTCCGACGTGAAGATCGTCTTGGCGTCAAACGGAATGCTTTCGGGCCGAGCCGGCCGGGTGCCGATCGCGATGACGAATCGGTCGCCCGTGATCATTTCCGCGTCGTCTTCACGCACGATCTGAAGCAGTTGCGGGCCTTCGAAGTGGGCCGTGCCCTTGATCAGTTCGACGTCGTTGCGGTCGAACGCGTCGGCGATGACGTCCCACTCGTTGTGAATAACACGCTGGCTGATCGCGATCAGGTCGCCGATCGTGATGTCGTGCTTGACGCGGTAGCTTCGGCCGAAGAACCCGCGCTTGGATCGCCCTGTCAGGTGCATGACCGCTTCGCGCAGCGCCTTGGACGGGATCGTGCCGGTGTTGACCGCCACGCCGCCCAGGTCGCGGCTCTTCTCGACCACGCAGACGCGCTTGCCAAGCTTCGCCGCCTGAATGGCGGCCTTCTGCCCAGCCGGCCCGCTGCCGATCACGACGAGGTCGTAGTGTCGCATCTTCGTTGGTTTCCATGCACCTGCGGTAACGGTCGTTCCTCATCTAATCTATCGACTATCGATGGCACGAGGTTGGGCCGACGCAATCCCTGCGCACGTCAAAAAAAGGGCGAGGCCTCACGCCGCGCGCCGCGGGTTGGTCCCGCGATTCGACCGTGAGGCACTCGCCCTTGATGCGTCGTCTCTCTAATCGCCTGTTCAGTAAACGATGGCCGTGGCTTCCTCGACCACCTCGATCACCTGGCGGACGTGGAACGGCTTTTTCAGATAACCGTCGAAGCCGTTGTGCAGCAGGTGCTGCGCCTGGCCGTCGGTCAGTTTCCCGCTCATCGCGATGACCTTCGTGAACTGCAACTCGTTGTTCGAGCGCACGAGTTTCAAGACCTGCTCGCCGTGCACGTCGCCCAGGTGCATGTCCAGCAGCAACACGTGCGGGCGAAACTTTTCGCAACCCGCGCCGGCTTCGAAGCCGCTGTGCGCCGTTTCCACCTCGTAGTTCGCCTGCTCGCTGAGCACCTTTTGCAGCACGTCAACGATTTCCGATTCGTCGTCGACAATCATCACGCGGGTTCGGCCGGTCTCCAGGCCCTCCAACGGGATGTTGTGTTCCTTCATGAACTTCATCAGCGCGTTCATGGGAATGCGACGATCTTTCGACCCCGGGATGCGGTAACCGCGCAGTTGACCTGAGTCGAACCACTTGCTCACCGTCCGCGGAGCCACATTACAGATCTTCGCAACCTCCCCCGTCGTCAGAATGTCTTTGTGACGTGGCATACGTTCTTTCTCCTGATTGCCAACCGAACCCACCCCCGAATAACCACATTCGGTAACCCCATCATCGACCATCGGGACAGGCCGGTTAACCGTCACGGTCGGAAAAAGTGGGGGAAGCGACAAGCCACGAGCGACGAGCGATCAGCGAAGAGTTGGTTTCCGGATGCAATCCCTTGTGGCTCGTCGCTATTGGCTAATCGCTCCTTCCCCCTGAAACCGGCGGGATCAACGCCAACTCGTCGCCGTCCTCCAGGACATGATCGGACGTGACGTAGGACATGTTCACAGCCGTGGCCGTCTTGTCGCGCAGCTCAGCCACGTCCGGATAACGTTCGCCCAGCAGGTCCATCGCGTCGGCCACACGCGACTCGACCGGCAAGTCGATCGTGGTCTCGCCCGCGCCAACGCGCTCGGCCAACGACGCGAACAGCAGGACGCGGATCGTCATCGCACACCGCCGACCATGGGGAGAAACGTCACGGCTTCGCCCGCCGGCACGTCGCCGTCCTGCAACGGCAACGCGACCCAGCCGGCCGCCGAGGCCAAATGCATCAGGTCGCCCGAGCCGTGCCAGGTGATCGGTTTGGCTCGGCCTCGCTCGTCGATTGTGACGGCGCGGAACAGTTGCCGCGCCGACTTGGCGCGCATCGGTTCAGCCAGCGTGATCGGCCGCCACGGCAGGTCGGCGTCGCTCATGCACAACATGCGTCGGACGATCGGCCAAGCGAACAGATGCGCCGTTGCCAGCACGCTGACCGGGTTGCCCGGCAGGCCGATCACGAGTTTGTTTTCGTCGGCCTGCTCGCGTGGCGCCGCGGCGAACACGGGCTTGCCCGGTTGGATGCGCGCGCCTTCCAGCACGAGGTCATAACCCAGCTTCGGCCAAACCGACCGCAGGTAGTCGGCCGCGCCGACGCTTGCCCCGCCGACGGTCACGACCAGGTGCGATGTAGACAACGCCTCGCGCGCCGCGGCCAACGTCTCTTGCGGGTCGTCGCCGATGTGCATGTGCCGCAGCAGAGGCGCACCGAGCGACTTGAACAACGCCATCAGCATCGGCCCGTTCGAGTTGCGGATGTGGTGGGCCGGCAAGTCGTCGCTCGACGTGTCGGGGCCACGCACTTCTTCGCCGCTGGTCAAGATCGTGACGCGCGGTTGCTCGACGACTTTAAGGTCGGTGACGCCAACGGTCGCGGCGATGCCGATGCACGCGGGTGTCAGGAACTGGCCGCTGGCAAGCACGGTCGCGCCGCGCGGTGCGTCGGCCCCGCGTCGATGGATGTTCAGCCACGCGTTAACCTGCTCGACGTTGAACCGGACGGTTGGCGGCGTCGCGTCGTCGTCAGGCGTCGCTAACTCGATCGGGATGACAGCGTCGAACGGTTCGGGCACGGCCGCGCCCGTGGCGATTCGGATCACGCCTCGTTCGACGTCGCCGGTAACGACCGGGGCGTCGCCGGCCGCAATCCCGCCGACGATCGGCCAGACGTGTTCGGTGGACTGAGCGTTGAACACGCCGCTGCGCACCGCGTAGCCGTCCATGGCCGACCGATTGAATGGTGGCTGATCGCGGTCGCTGGACACGTCGCCTGCCAACACGCGCCCCAACGTCTCGTCTAGGTCGACGCATTCGGTTCGCAGCGTCGGCGCGTGCGTCAGCACGCGTTGCAACGCTTCGTCGTAATCGGGCAGTTTCGCCGCGTGTGTGTCGCAAGTGTCGGCTTTGCGTGACATCGTCGTCATGGTACGCGGCCCGTTGGCCGGCGCGTCGGCCGACCTCTACACTGGCCGCATGGTCAAGGCTGTCATCTTCGATTTTGACGGTGTGCTCGTCGATTCCGAGCCGCTGCACTACCAGGCCATCCACCGCGTGACCGAGCGTTTCGGTGTTCGGTTCAGCTATGGCGAATACGTCGACCGCCTGATCGGCTACGACGACCGCGACGCGCTACGCGTGGCGCTGGGTGGCTCGCCAGGTAGCGACGACGCGCTGCCTGCGGGGCATACTTTGGCTGACCTCTGCGCGAGCAAGACCGAGGCGTTCACCGACATCGTGGCTGAAGGCATCGACGCGATCCCCGGCGCGGTCGAACTGGTGCGCCACCTGCACGGGCAAGTGCCGATCTGCATCGCCAGTGGCGCGGTCCGGTCGGAGATCGACATCTGCTTGAAACACCTCGGCCTGATCGACGCGTTCAAACTGATCGTCTCAGCCGACCAGGTCGCCCGGTCGAAGCCCGACCCGCAGACGTACGTCATGGCGGTCGATCAACTGTCAGCCAAGCACCCCGAGGCCGACCTGTCAGCCGACACGTGCGTCGCCATCGAAGACACGCCAGCCGGCGTTGCCGCCGCGCGCGGCGCGGGGTTGACGGCGCTCGCACTGACGTCCACGAACACCTCGCAACGCCTGCACGACGCGCACCGCGTGGTCGAAACGTTGGTCGGGATCGACCTGGATCAGTTGCGTCAGTGGTTTGGTTAAGCGACCTGTCGTCGCGCGACATTACTCCACGTCGACCATCGCCTTGACCACACGGCTTTCAGGATTGCGCCACGACGCGAAGGTGTCCGGCACGTCACGCAGCGCCGCGCGGTGTGTGATCCACGGCGACGTGTCGATCCTGCCCTGTTCCATCAGGTCGATAATGCGCCGGAAATCGTTCGACGTGCTGTTGCGTGAGGCGAGGATGGTCAGCTCGCGTTTGTGCAGTGACGGGTCATTGAATGACAGTTCGCCGAGCACGAGGCCGACGCACACGACACGACCCGCCGCGACGGGCAGTTCGAACGCGGCCTGCATTGAGGCGGCGTTGCCGGTGGCGTCGAAGACGAGCGTCGGACCGTCATCGCCAAACGCGTCGCGCACCGCGCCGGCCGGGTCGTCGCCCGCGGTGATGCATCGTTCGACGTTGAACTGTTCGCGACAGAAGGCAAGTCGTGCCGGGTTCATGTCCATGACGGCGACGTCGGCGCCGGCCAATTGGGCGAACTGCACGACCGACAGGCCGATCGGGCCGGCGCCGATGACCAGCGTGGGTTCGCCGGGCTGCACGGCCGAGCGATCGACCGCGTGCGCCCCGATGCCCAGCGTTTCGATGAGGGCTAGTTGTTCGAGTGTCAACCCCGCCCGGGAGACGTGCAGTTTGTGGGCGGGCACGACAATCGACTCGCGCATCCCGCCGTCGGTGTGCACGCCCAGCACGTTGAGCGACGTGCAGCAATTGGTTCTGCCCGCCCGGCAGGCCACGCAATCGCCGCAGTTCAAGTAAGGTTCAACAGCGCACACGTCGCCGGGTGTGACCGTGTCAACGCCTTCACCGACGTCAACCACTTCGACGCCCAACTCATGGCCGAGAATGCGCGGGTAGTCAAAAAACGGCTGTCGGCCAGCGAACGCGTGCAGGTCGGTCCCGCACACGCCGACCCGCCGAACGCGCACCAATACCTCACCCGGCCCGGGCGAAGCGGGCGGGTCGGTGTCGGTCAAGGTGAAACGACCGGGTTCTTCAAGCGTGACGGTCTGCATGACGCGCATGTTACGTCAACTGGTAGTGCCGATACACTACGACGCCCTGCTTTCGTGCCTCGGCCGTGTCGGCCGTGCGGAACATCGGTGATACGCCGCACGGCCGACACGGCCGAGGCACGAGACAGAAGCCTGCACGGTGACTTGTTGCCGTTCTGGCGGCGCGCGTTCGCGTTATCATCCCGTCATGTCGGCCAAGGCTTTGAGCATCACCAGCACCGACAATCCGCGTGTCAAGCGGGTTTTGAAGCTGCGCAAACAACGCGAGCGCCGCGCGACGGGGCTGTTCATCGCGGAGGGTGTGCGCGAAGTGACGCGTGCGATCGACGCCGGGCTGACCGTGCGCGAGTTGTACGTGTGTGCTGACCTCGTTGATGCGGCGTTGACGACGGCGCTGGTATCGAACGACATCCCGCGTTTCGACGTGTCGGAACCGGTCGCGCGCAAGCTGGCCTACCGCGAAAACCCCGAGGGCGTGCTGGCCGTGGTCGAACAGCCGGCCTGGTCGCTCGCGGCGATCAAGCTTCCGCCGTCGTCGCTCCTGCTCGTCGCCATTGGCATTCACAAACCGGGCAACCTCGGCGCGATGGCGCGCAGCGCAGCAGGGGCGGGGGCGCACGCGTTGCTCGTGGCCGACGGTGTCGTCGATCCGTTCAACCCGAACGCGATCCGCGCGAGCACGGGGGCCGTTTTCACGCTGCCCGTTGTCTGTGAATCGTCTGACGTGTTGATCGATTGGTTAACGCCACGCGCGTACGCGATTGTCGCCGCGACGCCCGACGCCGATCGGCTATACGACACGGCCGACCTGACCGGGCCGACGGCCGTGGTGATCGGCGCGGAGGACGTCGGCGTGCCCGATGTTTGGCTGACTGCGTCGTCCGCGACGGCCGTCCGCGTACCCATGGCTGACGCCGAACGCACGGGCGTCGATTCGCTCAACGCGTCGGTAACGGCTGCGCTGCTGCTGTTCGAAGCAGCGCGACAGCGGCGCGGGACGTGATCGGTCGTCTCATGCAGTGCAAGATGCACATGGCCGTTCAGATTCAATTAAGATGCAAGGCCAACCCAAGTCATTCACCCGGAGACCTGAACATGACACGCCGACTCGCGCTCGTTTTGATGCTCACGCTTGGTTTGTTTGTGCTGCCCGCCTGCGACAAGGGCGAGGGTGGCGGCGGTGACGACAAGAAGGGGGCCGATGGAGGCGGCGGTGAGCCGGCCAAGGGCACGATCGGTTACTCGGCCATGCAGATGAAGAATCCGTTCTTCAAGGTCATCGCCGACACGCTGACGGAGTCCGCGGAAAAGGCCGGCTACAAGGTGGTCGTGTCCGACGCGAACGACCAGGTGTCGGAGCAGGCCAACCACATCGACAACTTCATCCAGCAGAAGGTCACGGCCATCGTGCTCAACCCGGTCGACCGCAACGCGATCGGCCCGGCAATCAAGAAGGCGAACGAAGCGGGGATCCCGGTGTTCACCTGCGACCTGCAGTGCGTCGACCCGGAGGCGAAGGTCGTTGCGCACGTGGGCACGGACAACCTCGGCGGCGGCAAGTTGGCGGGCGAGGCGATGATCGAGGCGTTGGGCGAGGCCGGCGGCGACGTGATCGTCGTCCACCACGCACAGGCCAACTCGTGCGTCCTGCGCGTGCAGGGTTTTACGGAAGTGATCGAAGCGCACAACGAAGGGCGTGACGCGGGCAAAACCAACATCGTCGCGACGATCGACGGTAAGGCGACGCGGCAGCCGGCCTACGACGCGATGTCGGCCGCGCTCAGTTCACACCCGAACCTGCGCGGCGTGTTCGCGATCAACGACCCGTCGGCGCTGGGCGCGTGGAAGGCGATCGACGAGCAGAAAGACAAGGTCGGCCCGATCGTCATCGTCGGTTTCGACGGCCAATACGACGGCAAGGTCGCGATCAAGGAGGGCAAGATCTACGCCGACCCGATCCAGTTCCCGCGCAAGATGGCGCGCATGACCGTGCAGAACATCGTCGACCACTTCGACGGCAAGGAAGTTACGGCTGTCGAGTTGATCCCGACGAAGCTTTATAAGAAAGAGGACGCGGAGAAGGACCCGGAGTTGCATTGACGAAAGTCGAAAGTCGAAGGTCGAGACGCGGTTGCGTGGCAACTGACGTCTGACAGTCCATTGCACACCTCCCCCGTTTAGCGGTCGGCCTCCAGGGCCACCCGGTTGACTCACCATGCCCGACACCGAAGCGACTACCACCGCGACGGAAACGCCGCCGGTGCTGTCGATAAGTGGTGCGAATAAGTCATTCCCCGGCGTCCGCGCCCTACATGACGTTGACCTCACTGTCGCCAAAGGCGAAGTGCTTGCCCTGCTCGGCGAAAACGGCGCGGGCAAGAGCACGCTCATCAAAGTGCTCGGCGGCGTGCATACCCCCGACGCCGGTTCGATCGAGATCGACGGCGAGCCGACCACCATCACCCACCCGCTCGACGCGCAGCGGGCGGGTGTGAGCATCATTTACCAGGAGTTCAACCTCGTCCCCGCGCTGACCGTGCGCGAGAACGTTTTTCTGGGCCACGAGGGCGGGCCGATCCGCTTGATCAAGGCCCGTGACGAACGTCGCAAAACGGTGGCACTTTTCGATCGCCTGGGTGTCAGGATCGACCCGGACGCATTCGTGCATGACCTGACGGTGGCGCAGCAGCAACTGGTCGAGATCGCCAAGGCGTTGGCGATCGACGCGCGGGTGCTCGTGCTCGACGAGCCGAGCGCCGCGCTGTCGCCGCGCGAGGTGGACGGGTTGTTCGACGTGATCCGCGAACTGAAGTCGCAAGGCCTGGGCATGGTCTACGTCAGCCATCGGCTGAACGAGGTCATGCAGATCGCCGACCGCGTGACCGTGCTGCGCGACGGCGAGCACGTGGCGACGAAGCCAATCGGCGATGTGACCCGCAACAGCATCATCGAGATGATGGTCGGCCGAGACATCGAGCATGAGTTCCCGAAACAGCCTGCGACGATCGGCGAGCCGCGTCTGGTCGTCGAAGGCTTGTCGCGCGGCGACGCGGTGCGCGACGTGTCGTTCGAGGTGCGCCGCGGCGAAGTGCTCGCCCTGACCGGCCTGGTCGGCGCGGGTCGCACCGAAACGGTCCGGCTGATCTTTGGCGCCGACAAACGCGACGCGGGCACGGTTTCGCTCGACGGCAAGGCGCTGCGCATCCGCCGCCCGCGCGACGCGATCGCCGCGGGCATCTGCCTGCTCAGTGAAGACCGCAAGCAGCAGGGCCTGGTGCTCGACCTGTCGGTGCAGCACAACTTCGCGCTGCCCAATCTCAAACGGTTCGCGCCGCTGGGCTGGATCAATCACCGCCGTGAGTCGTCGGCCTTCACCGGCTACGTCAACCAGTTGCGGATCAAGGTCACCGGCCCGGATCAGCTCGCCGCGACGCTCTCAGGCGGCAACCAGCAGAAGGTCGTGTTGGCCAAGTGGCTGCAGCGGCACGCCGAGGTCGTTATCTTCGACGAGCCGACACGCGGGATCGACGTCGGCGCGAAGTACGAGATCTACCTGCTCATGAACGACCTGGCGGCGCAGGGCAAGGCCGTCGTCATGATCAGCAGCGAACTGCCCGAGGTGCTGGGCATGGCTGACCGCATCCTCGTCATGCACGAGGGCCGGGTGACGGGACAGATCGACGACGTGGCGAACGCGACGCAGGAACAGATCATGCGGTTGGCGGTGCAATGACGTGATCAAACGGTTCTCACGCGAATACGGGTCGGTCTACGTGCTGCTCATCCTGTGCGCGTACTACACGTTTGCGACATGGAGCGTGCAACACCCGACGACTCCGGGGGCGGCGCGCGAGTTGGCGGAATCGGTGGTGGAAGAGCACGGCGAATCGGCACGCGTGTTGATCATCGTCCGCGACAAGCCGGTGCAGGACGTGCTATTTGCGGAGGCGGCGAGCGAGGCGCTCAAGGCGCGCGGGGCGACGGTTGTGGATGTTGTGACAGGCGACCCGCGCGGTGCGCGGAAGGCGATCGAAAAAGCCGGCGCGTCGGGTGTCAAACTCGACGCGATCCTGACGCACCACTACGCCGCGCAGTGGGGGCCGTTGTCGCGGGAACATTTGGACGAGATGGCAGCGGAGCACGCGTCGCTTGTCGGTGTGCGCATCCACACGCCGAAGTCGTACATGTGGTCCAACTTCCTCACGCCGGCCAACCTGGGCAACGTCATGAACCAGAACGCCGACGTCGCGATCATCGCCATCGGGATGACGATGGTGATCATCACGGCCGGCATCGACCTGGCGGTCGGCAGCGTCATGGCGTTCGCCGCGGTGGTCATCGCCGTGACCATCCAGCGCTGGATGGGCGGCGCGGAGGCTTCGACGGTCGGCGTGTTGGCCGGCGTGATGATCGGCGTGGGCGCGGCTGCGCTGATGGGCGTGTTCAACGGCGTGATGGTGACGTACGCGCGCATCCCCGCGTTCGTCGTCACGCTCGGGCTGATGATGATCGCACGCGGCCTGGCGCTGATCATGGCGGTGCAGTATCAGGCCGACCTAAGCGGCGGCGCGACGAAGGGCACGCCCGAGTCGGTCAACATCACCGCGCCCGGGTTCGGCGACTTCGCCAGCGGCGACCTGCTCGGTTTACCGAACGCCGTCGTGCTCATGCTCGTGCTGTACGTCGCCGCGCACCTGGTCATGAAGCACACGTCGTTCGGGCGGTACGTCTACGCCGTCGGCGGCAACCCGGAGGCGGCGCGGCTGTCGGGCGTGCCGGTGACGGGCGTGTTGATCGCCGTGTACGCAGTCTGCGCCGCGATGGCCGGCGTCGCCGCGATCGTCGATGCGTCCCGCTTCGTCGGCGGCCGACCCAGCGCCGGCGACCTGCACGAGTTGCGCGTCATCGCGGCCGTGGTCGTCGGCGGCACCAGCCTGGCGGGCGGGCAGGGGAAGGTGTTCGGCACGCTCATCGGCGCGATGATCATCGCCGTCATCCAGAACGGCCTCGACATGGCGGGCGTGCAGGCGTATGAAAAAATGGTCGTGTTCGGCTCGCTGATCCTCGCGGCTGTGCTGCTGGATCAGGTCAAGAAGCGGTGGTTGTCGGGCGTGCCGTCGAAGTGGGGCGCGGAGCTCGGCGGCGTTGTGGTTGAGGTTGGGGGTGATGGTTCGGTGGCGGGAGGTGACGGCGGCGGCGGAGGTGGTGACGGTGGGGGCGGATAATTGAGAATTGAGTGACGCAAATCGTTTGCCTGCCCCGTTGGCGTCAGGCCTTACACGAGCCAGTGCGATAGATCGATCTCGAGTTGACTAGCTAACGCCAGCGTCGGCTCACGCAGCACTTCCAGCAACGCCGCGCGGGTCTCGGCCAACATCGGCGGGCAGGTCAGTTCTTGACGCATGCGCTTCGCGCGTCCGCTGCGTGACAGGAGCTTGTAGATGCCGTCGCGACAGGGTTGCGGCAGCGCCGCGCCGAGTTGGCCGACGACCGGGATGCGGCGCAGCGGGGCGACCAGCTTCTCTCGCAGCATCGACTCGTGCCGCTGATTCGTGTTGTTCGCGACGACGCGCGATGCCTGCTTGCCTTCATTAAGCGGCGTGACGCCGAGAAAGTCGGTCACACGGCGGTGCAGCGTTGCGGGGTCGGCTTTGAGTTGATCGAGCGTCAGGATCAACATCTGCTCCGCGTCGAAGTATCGCCGGTAAGTCTCGATCACGTCGATGTACCGGCTGCCCGCGACGCAGCGCCGGTCGGTTTGCATGTACTGCTCAAACGTCTGCTCATACCCTTCCTGTTGCCCAAGCGCCTGCGCGGTGCGCACCTGCTCGACGTAGAACGAGTACGCCCGCTCGACCGGGTGTCGCAGGATGTAGATCAGCTTGACGTCCGGCGCGTCGTCCGCCAAGCGACGCGCGATCGTCGGCACATCACAACCGTTGGGTCCAAGCGTGCCGACCGAGTAGTTCGTCGATGCCTCGCCGAGCAGTTGCCCGTCTCGCGCGTCGGCGAATAGCGACGTATACCAGTCACGCCCTCTCCCGAACTGTGCGCCGTAGAAGTCGGGTTCCTTCGGATCGGTCAGGCACAGGTCGGGGTGACGCGACAGTGTCTGGTGCAGCGTGGTCGTGCCGGCCTTGGGTGCGCCGATGATGACGAAGTCGGGCGTGATGCGCTTGGGGCTTTCATCGCTCGACCGCGCCGATGCGCGTCGACGCGAGTCGATTACCGGACGGTCGTGGCGCGTTGTTTCGACGGTTGTGGTCATGACCGGATACCAGCAGGCCCCACGGTTGGCCGGGGCGTTGTCGTTGGTATCGGTCAGGACGACTTTGCGGATGAGGCGGTCTGTTCGTCGCCGTGGATGCGGTCCAGCAAGCGTTGCGGGATGGGTTCGCCGCACTCGGGGCAGGTCTTGCTGACCGACCCCGTCAGGTTGTAGTGGCACCGGCTGCACAGCGGCAGGAGCCGTTCGGCGATGTAGCGCTGGCGGAGGTAGAGCATGAGCACGCCGGGGCCGAACACGCAGAAGACTGCGCTCAGTCCGAACAGCAGGCCGAAGAACGACCCGCGTGCGCAGAAGCAGTTCTCGGGATCGCGGACGAAGGCGATCGTCGGCGCGGCGATGAGCGTCTCCAACGCGCTGCCAGCCAGCAGGGCGCGCGTCAGCTTGGTCAGGCCGACGTACCGGTCGTGCCTCTTCCAATAGAAGAGGAACACCACGCTCCAAACGATCCAGCAGACGATAATCGACGCGAAGAAAGCCGCAGGATGCAGGACGACTTCCGCGGCGCCGTCCCACCACCAGCCGGGCCATTCCAGCAAGGTGTAAACAAACGCAAGGCAAATGACCGCGGCGAGCAGCCCGCCCGCCAGGACGGCCCGGATCATCGGCCGACCCTTCGTCGTCATCTCCGCAGGCCAATTCCGCAGCGAAATGTGGCAGGTGATGAACGCCGCCTGGAGCAGAAACACGACGCCGAAGAAGATCGCCATCACGACTTCCTGCGCCCCCATGTACGCCCCGAACCCGCAGACACCCAGTTGGATGAGGATCGCCAGCCCCAACAGCGGGTGGCGAATCCTGTGCAGCAACGTCGGATCGTGCTCCATGCCGTGAGTCTATGGTCGATTGTGTAACACGCGCCGACAGCCCGTCCCCAGCCGCGTCGGCAGTTTTCCAGCAGGTCACCTGGCTCGTGCCACGGCCGTGTCGACCGTGCGGTACGCCTTCGACAGGCCGGACGGCCGACACGGCCGTGGCACGCAGTAATCCCAACCCAACCTGCATCCTGCCCCCTCGCCGCCTGACCCCTTCCGGGGGCCCCACTACAATCCCCGCACTATGACCACCATGCAATCCGATCCCGCCGGCACGGCCACGCAGTCGTACATCATCCAGAAGCCCGACAGTGTCGGCGCGGCCGGTGGCAACGGCGACCAGGTCGACGTCCAGACCGAAGAGATGCTCGTCAACATGGGCCCGCAGCACCCGTCGACGCACGGCGTGTTGCGTGTCGTGTTGCGAACCGACGGCGAGATGGTGCTCGAGGCCGTGCCGCACATCGGCTACCTGCACCGCTGCGCCGAGAAGATTGGCGAGAATGTCGCGTACTACCAGTACATCCCGTACACCGACCGCATGGATTACCTCGCGGGCATGAACGAGAACTGGGCGTTCTGCCGCGCGGTCGAAGAACTGGGCGAGGTCGAGTTGCCGAGACGTGCGGAGTTCATCCGCATCATCATCTGCGAGCTGAACCGGATCGCCTCCCACCTCGTGTCGTTCGGGACGTATGGCCTGGACATCGGCGCGTTCACGCCGTTCCTGTACGCCTTCCGCGAACGCGAGTACATCCTCGACCTGTTCGAGATGGTCTGCGGCGCACGCCTCACGTATTCGTACTTCACCATCGGCGGGTCGACGCACGACCTGACGCCGGACATGCTCGACAAGATCGGCGAGTTCCTCGACTACTTCGAGCCGAAGCTCAAGGAATACAACGACCTGCTGACGTTCAACCAGATCTTCATCCGCCGAACCGCCAACGTCGGCCCGATCAGCAAAGACCTGGCGGTCAAGTACGCCCTGACCGGCCCCGTCATCCGCGGCAGCGGCATCCCATACGACCTGCGCAGACCCAAGCGCAAGGAAGACGGCGGCGAGGGTCGCAAGGCGTACAGCCTGTACGACGAACTCGACTTCGACGTGATCGTCGGCGAGGGCGAAATGGGATGCCTCGGCGACTGCTGGGATCGCTACATCGTCCGCATGCGCGAGATGGAAGAGAGCGTCAAGATTCTGCGGCAGGCGTTGAAGATGATCCCGACCGAGGGCGAGCAGGCCAAGTACCGCGTCAAGCTGCCGCGCAACTTCAAGCCCGCGCCCGGCGAGGTGTACGTCGAGACGGAAAACCCGCGCGGTATCCTCGGCTTCTACCTTGAAAGCCAGGGCGGCCCGATGCCGTACCGCTGCAAAGCCCGCGCGGCGACGTTCTGCAACCTGTCCGTCACGCACGAGCTGTGCCGCGACGTCCTGTTGGCCGACGTCCCCGCGATCATCGGGTCGATCGACGTGGTCATGGGACAGGTCGATCGCTAGATCGACCCCCTTTGAGCACGCGGCTTGCAACGTGTCCCCCCAGATTAACCCGCCCGATTCCGCCAGCCGGGCGGAGATTAGCCGAATCACGCCGCGTATAGTGCTTGACCACGCGGCATCCGCCGCGCCGAGATTGAAGCGCCCCGCACAAGCAACCCTAAAACACTGGAGAGACGAATATGAATCGTGCCCCTCGCGTCCTCATCGCTGTGCTGGTCACCGGCTTGCTGCTTGCCGTCGGTTCGGCGCAGGCGGCGGTCATCACCACCAGCCCTCTGACCAACAACGAGTCCGACATCGTCAACTTGGGCACGAGTGTCGTCTCCGCCGCCAACCTCGGGTCGGGCGCGGGCGGGAACACGACGGTCGACATCAACGGCATCATCCACCCCCTGGCGTCGGCGGGGAACAACGGCCCGGGCGCCGATCTGATCCCCGAGCTGAATATCAACTCGTCGTTCGACGGCAACTACCGCAGTGGCCAAATCGGCGCGGCCGGCTACACCGGCGACATGCTCAACTTGTTGGGTGGCATCGCGGGCAACGGCGCGCCCGGGCCAATCTCACTGGAGATCAACGGCCTGACGCCCGGACAGAACTACCTGTTCCAGGGCTATTGGGAAGCGAACAACTTCGGCCAAACCGTGTCCGTGACGTTCGAGGGGACGGACACGCAGACCGGCATCACCGGCGTCGGCGGGCTGGCCACCTTGATCTCTTACTCGTTCACCGCCACCGACACGGCGCTCAACGCCGACCTCTCCAAGACCGCTGGTAGTGACAACAACTGGTGGCTCGGATACTCGCTTCAGGTCGCGCCGGGCGGGCCGTCGCTGCTCGTGACCAACGGCGGCTTTGAGACGCCCGATATCGGCGGCAACGCCCAAGTGCAGGACATCCCTAACTGGTTCGACACCAATGGCAACTTCACGGCGTGGTACCAGGGCGAAGACCGGATCATCAACGACCTGCCGACGTATGAAAACTCGCAACACGCGGCGTTTAATTCGTCAGGCTACATCTACCAGTCGCTCGGTCAAAAGGAAGCGGGCGACGAGGCGTTGGAGTGGTCGTTCACCCAGGGTACGTTCAGCGACGGCAACGCCAGTACGGGTTTTGAGATCGCGTTCTACGAAGGCGACGGCATCTTCACCGGGGCCGACGGCACGGACATCGCCTCGGCCGGTCTGACGCTGATCGACTCGGCCACGTTTAACTCAATGAACAATGAAGGAATCCTCAGCCGCATCAACGAGGGTGTCCTCAGTTTGGCTGGCGTGGCGGATGGCACGGAGATCTGGCTGCGCATCGGCGCGACCGGTGCCGACGCGACCCCGCCGGCTGGTGGTGCAGGATTCGCGCCGATTGACAATGTGACGGTCAACGTTGTCGCTGCTGCCGTGCCCGAGCCCGCGACGGCAGGCCTGGCACTGCTGGGGTTCGCCGCGTTGAGTTGGCGACGCAGGCGCCAATAGGCCCACCTCGGCGCGGCCTCCTCGGCCGGCTGCGTCAAGCCCAATGCTCCGACCGACACCGCTTCGGCGTCATCCACGCCGTCAGCTTGCACATGCAAAGGATGAACTTGGACTTGAACGGCAGCGGCTCGTCCTCCGCAACTGCCTTCAACGTCTTAAGGATGTAGTCCGCGCCCTGCGACATCCACTTCTCGGTCTTCGTGCCCGTCGGCAGCTCGTCGACCGTGAGGGTGAACTCCGTCCCGTCGTCGACCTCCTTCAACTCGTAAACGACCTTGCACCACGGGTCGTCCAACTGCGTGAAGCGGAAGGTCGTCACGTATCGGCGGGGCGGGTCGAACTCGACGATCTCGCCGACCACGGCCGTGTACTTTTCGTCCTGCGTGCGCATGCGCATCGGCACGCCGACGTCCAGCCCGTCGTGGCCAGGCGTGTGCAGCACCGAGTTGAAGAAGAACGGCATCGGTTGGCCGGGCGTCGTCAACTCGTCCCACACGTCCTGCATCGACGCGCGGATGACGATGCGGTTGACCAGCGTGCGCGTAGCCGGCGGGTTGGCTGAGTCTGGTTGCGGTGAAGGCGTTTCAGTCATCCGACTGGCTCCTTGATTCGAGCTTGTACTTGAGTCGCGTCGCCCCGCGCGACCACAGGGCGCTGTATTCGGTCGTCCAGCGGTCGTACACCATCTGGATCGGCACGGCGTTGAAAAACAGCTCGCGCGTCCGCCCGACCTTCCGAGAGACGATCAGGTTGGCCTCTTCGAGCACGCGTAGGTGTTTCATCACCGCGATTCGGCTGATGTCGAAGTACTTGCACACGTCGTTCACACTGCAACCGGGCATGGTTTTGACGATGTCGAGGATCCGCCGGCGGGGCTGACTCGCCAGCGCGGCGAACACGTTGTCCATCGACTCGGGTCTCATAGGTAACCAATAGGTTACACAATGGGCCGGGCGATGTCAAGGTAGATTCGGTTTCGCCCAGCCCGCCCGCCATGTGTCTTAGAATCGATCTCCCCCGCGAGAGCGATCCATGGCCGACACCCGGCACAGCGACACAACGACAACCCCCCGCTACGCCGTCGCCCAGATGGCTGACCTTCCGGGGGTGCCCTGTCCCTGCGGCACTGCCAAGCGCGCCTTCACCGACGACCCGGATCAGGTCGCCTCGTTCCACATCACCACAATCAAAGCCGACTCGCAGACCCACTACCACAAAAAGCTGACCGAGATCTACCACGTCCTCGAGGGCGAAGGCCACATGGAACTGGACGGGCAACACATCCCGCTCAAGCCCGGCACGTCCGTCCTCATCAAGCCCGGCTGCCGCCACCGCGCCGTCGGAAAGCTCACCGTCAGCATCACCGCCATCCCTGTCTTCGACCCTGCGGATGAGTGGTTCGACTGACCAACGCCGCAAGTCTTCATCACTCACCCCAACCCTCCCCCCAAGGCGCGGCCACTTCAGTGGCCCGCGCTCACCCCACCCTGCGCCCGCGCGCATAAAGTCACGCCCAACACACCCCAAGCATCCAATACAAGGGCGTCCGCCATGCCTGAAACCACCACCTACCGCACCGAACGTGACTCGATGGGCGAGATGAAGGTCCCCGACTGGGCCTTGTGGGGTGCGAGCACGCAGCGGGCCGTCGAAAACTTCCCCATCGCCAACAAGCCGCTGCCCCCCGAAATAATCCACGCGTTCGGCCACCTCAAAGCCGCCTGCGCCAAGGTCAACGCCGACCTGGGCAAACTCGACTCGAAGTTGGCCGACGCCATCATCGCCGCGGCCGACGAGGTCGCGCAGGGTAAGCACGACGAGCAGTTCCCCGTCGATGTCTACCAGACCGGCTCGGGCACCAGCACGAACATGAACGCCAACGAGGTCATCGCAGCCCTTGCCAACGACAAGCTGGGCCTCGGCCGATCCGTCAAGGCCGAGGGAGGTGTGCACCCCAACGACCACGTGAACATGGGCCAGTCGAGCAACGACACGTTCCCGACGGCGATGCATATTGCGGGCAAGTTGGCCGTGCGCGACAAGCTGCTGCCGGCATTGGCGCGACTTGAGGCAGAACTGAAGAGGAAGGCTGACGACTGGGACGCCATCGTCAAGATCGGCCGAACACACCTGATGGACGCGACGCCGATCCGAGTCGGGCAGGTGTTCGGCGGTTACGCGAGGCAGGCATGGGACGCACACCGCGTGGGAGGCTACATCACCGAAATCCTGGCGACACTCGTGCCGATCGGTGGCACGGCCGTGGGTACAGGGATCAACACGCATCCCGAGTTCGGCAAGCGCGTCTGCGACGCGCTGGGCGACCGTGTGCGAACACCCGAGAGCGCTGTCGTCGAGATGATCGAGTTTCAGGAAGCGGCGAACCATGTCGCCGCGCAGGCCGCCAAGGACCGTTTCGTGGAAGGACACGGACATCTGAAAACGATCGCCGTTGCGTTGACCAAGATCGCCAACGACATCCGCCACCTCGGCTCCGGCCCGCGTTGCGGGATCAACGAGTTGATCCTGCCCGCGATTCAACCCGGGTCGTCGATCATGCCCGGCAAGGTCAACCCCGTCATCTGCGAGTCGGTCATGCAGGTCTGCTGCCGCGTCATCGGCAACGACGCGACCGTCACGATGGCGGGCATGGGCGGCGTCGGGTCGATCTTCGAACTCAACGTCGCGATGCCGGTGATGGCTGACGCCATGCTCGAGTCGATCAACCTGTTGGCCAACGTCTGCGACGTCTTCGTTGACAAACTGCTCGTCGGCCTCGAAGTGAATACCGAACGCTGCGAGCAACTGATCGAGCAGTCGCTGATGATGGTCACGTCGCTGGCCCCCGAGGTCGGCTACGACAACGCCGCCAAGCTCGCCAAGCGCGCGTTCGAGGAAGGCAAGACCATCCGCGAACTCGTCCAAGCTGAGGGCCTGATCGACGACGCGAGGTTGAACGAGTTGCTCGACCCGCGCTCGATGACCGAACCGGGATGATCGACCTCGTTGATCGGCACAGACGATTCGCGGTGTCCGTATGGTTTGCTGGTCGAAGAGATGTGGTGCACTGGCCGTGCGGGCCATTCCGGGGGCAGGTGCCGAGGTGGCTCCAACATTGCGCCTGAACGAAACCGTGCTTCGCCCGCGATTCACCCTTTCGTGTCGCGCACGCCCATGGCGAGGGCGACGTCCGGAATTGGGGCCTTCCATGATCAACCCCGCCCGCTGAAAACGACCGGCTGCCCGCGGAAGGCTCAGCCGTTCTTGTGCGCTCGGCCGATGACCCACCTTCCGTGGGGGAGCCGGGGAGTTTGAGGGGTCGGCGGCGAGACCCCTCATCTCATGTGGTCTTCTCGGCGAAGCCGTTCCGTTGAAGCGCAGCGCCAAGCCGCTGCGGCGCCCCCGGGGGTGAGCAGGCCCGTCCGGCAGGACACCGCCTTCTTTGCTTCTTCCGAGTGATGAGGAAAAGTTGATTACGTCGGATAGGCTGTTTGAGATGCTGCGCAACAAAAAGCCCCGGCGGGGTAGACCGGGGCTTCTCGCACCGCAGGGGTCAGCGGTAAGGGGTTGAATCTGACTGGAACCGGCCCGCCGAGCGTGCCGCGCGGTCGTGGTTACTTGACCGCGATCTTGCGCGGCTTGACCTGTTCGCTCTTGTGGAGCGTCAGGTGCAGCACGCCGTCGGCCAACTTCGCGTCGACCTGATTCGGGTCCACGTCGGTGGGCAGGCGGAAGCTGCGCGACACGCGCGTGAAGCGTCGTTCGCTCAGGTGCGTTTTCACGCCTTCGCCAACCTCGTCGTCGCCCGACTCGGCCTTGCGTTCGCCCGTGATCGACAGGACGCCATCGTGCAGCGTGATGTCGATCTCGTCCTTCTTGAATCCGGGCAGTTCCGCGTCGACGTACAGGTGGTTCTCGTCTTCGCGGACATCGACGGGGTACGTGGCCGACTCGTTCTCGTCGTTCCAGAAGTGGTTGACCATGCGGTTCAGTTCGCGGTCGAACCACCCCATCGGCCAACGGGCGTCCTTGTTCTCGGTCGTGCCGGGGTTGCCGGGGGTTCCGGGGGTCGTGCAGCGTCGCAGCAGAACAGGTGTCATGGCGGGTCTCCTTTTGGTTGTGCCAAGTGGCGAATCCATCGTCCGGTCGGCCCTCACTTTCGCGGCCGACGCCATACCATGAAACAACCCCCGCGCCACGCCGTGCCAGACACAAGTTGTTGATTATCAATTTGTTACGCATAGTTCATGTTGAGCCAATCCTGCCATTTTGGCAGTTTGGTGTCCGTGGCAAGTCGTTGCGACGGCCTCTCGGCCCGCCGTTATCTCAATCGTGGCGCAGGGCCACAATCGGGTCCTGCGCCGCTGCCTTGATGGCGGGGTACACGCCGAAAACGATCCCGACCGACGTCGCGGCCACGAAGCTGAGCACGATCGACCACGGCTCGATGATCGGGATCTCGATCACCGGGAACCACTGGCGGGCGACGGTCAGGCCGGCCACCACGCCGATGCCCGCGACGATCCCGATCAGCCCGCCCACGCTCGACAGCACGGTCGTTTCGACGAGGAACTGGCTGATGATGTGACTGCGCGTCGCGCCCAGCGCGCGTCGTATACCGATCTCGCGCGTGCGCTCGGTCACGGTCGCGAGCATGATGTTCATGATCCCGATGCCGCCGACCGCCAGGCCGATCCCCGCGATCGCGGTCATCAGCCAATTGAACATGCGCAGCGTGCGGGTCGTCTGTTCGAGCAGCTCCATTGGGACGATCGTGGTCACGTCGCCCTTGTTCTTGTGTGTCAGCTCGAGCACACGCTTGACCTGGTCGGCCACGGGGATGACGGTCTCGTCGGTCGGGGCCTGGATGTAGAGGTGGCTCAACTCCATCCCGGTGGCTTCGAACGAGCCTGACCCGCGCTTGACGTTCAAGTCGCCGAACACAGCGCGTGCCGTGGTCAGCGGGGTATGCACGTCGAAGTTCAGGTCACGCCCCACCAGCGACGAGCCCGCGCCGCCGGCCAAGCCGACAGGCCGCAGCACGCCCACGACCTTGAACAGTTGGATGTTGCGGTTGTTGACCACGCGGATGGTCTGGTCCAGCGGGTCTTTCAGCGGGAACAGCCGTTCCGTCACCGACGCGCCGATGACCGCCACGTTGGTCATCTTGTCGTTGTCCTCCTGGCTGATATACCTCCCACGCTCGACGCGCAGCGACGTCACCTCCAGCAGATTGGGCGTGGTGCCGAACACCTCGGCCGAGCTGCTGAAACCGTCCGACGACACGCGGGACGCGACGTGCTTCAATGGCACGATCTGCTGGATCGGCCCAACCGTGTTCTCAATCCGCCGCCGGTCGCGTTCCTGGATGCCGTACCACAACACACGCTGCCGCTCACCGCTTCGGCTGGACTGCTCCTCCGGCTTTTCTGACCGCACGATGATGTTGCGCGCCCCGAGTTGGCGGATGTCCGCCAAGGCCTTGCGCTTGTTCCCCTCGCCGATCGCGATCATCGCGATCACTGCCGCCACACCGATGATGATGCCCAGCACCGTCAGAAACGACCGAAGCTTGTGCAACATCAGGTTGCTCAGGCCGAGGCGGATGATTTCGAGGATGAAAGACATATCGCAAACGCTGCCCGAAGTCGATTGCCGGCCGTCGATTACCGATGAGTCATGGGGAGAGACGCGTCCAAGTCGAAACGCACTGGACCGGGAACCTATTGTATGGCCATGGCGACGATCGAAATCGGCACGGAAACCGAAGGCGACAAGCGCTGGGCGTACGATGTCACCGTCAACGACGGAGCGCGCGATTATCGCTACGACGTCACGCTGAGCTGGGCCGACTACGACCTGTGGTCGCACGGCCGAGTCGCCCCGGAAAAGGTCGTCCGCGCCGCGTTCGAGTTCCTGCTCGACCAGGAGCCCGCCTCGAGCATCATGGCCCGTTTCGACTGCTCGGTCATCCGCCGGTACTTCCCAGACGTCGATCGCGAACTGCCCGGTCGCATCTGAGTCGGACCCAATCATCAACTCGCTGGCGGGCTTGACGGGGTTACCCCTCCCACTTGTTCGACGTGCAACGTGCCAACGCGTCTGCACACAACTGTTTACATCGCTTTCTAAGCGGCTTCCGCGATGACACCCCGACACGGCGACCCTGCGGCATGGGCTGTGAATGCGGGCTGCGTGGCGTGCCCTGACACGATCTTGACAGTCCTTCGCCACGGATGTGACGGGGTCGATCAACTGCGATGGCTGCGCGTTGAAGTGTGTCGAGATGGCATGTCCCAAGATCATTCAAGGGGCTGTCGCGCCGACGTTGTGCGCACGTCCGCGTTGACGCGGCGCGCAAGTCGATGTTTGCCGCGGCGTTGGGCCAATGAAGTGTTTGAGTCGCTTAAGCGCGATTGTGCGCGGCCTGTTTGGAAAGACGCGACCTGAGTTGTTCAAAGGCATCGTCAATCCAAGCGTAGGGTCATTCGGGTGCCATCACACGGCTCAAGGCGTAGCCGCAGGCAGTGTGATGTCGGACGCGGACGGGGATTGGGTCGCACCTTCGCCGCCGACACGACGCTGCCGCCGGCCTTCGGCCGACGACCGCATCGTGGCACCCGAAAATCGAGCGCAGACACACTACTAGGGTGGCTGTGAATGGCGAAGCCTTTCACGGCATGCGACGTCGGGGGCTGTGAAAGGCTTCGCTTATTCACAGGCACCCATTCAGTTCACGGCGTTACCTGACAGGGGAACCGACCCACGTCTCCCGCGTCAAATGGCGTTGGGAGGCTCTGTCATGGTGCGACGCGCGGTAACCGGTCTGGTCGTTCTTTGCAGCGCTTGTCTGGCACCGTCGGTCGCGGCGCAGGACGCGGGGCAGGCGACCTTCGACCAACTGTTCGGCGCGAAGGTCAAACAGGTGTCAGCCACGCGGGCGACGGACGACGACCTGGCGCTCGCTAATCAACTGCTGGAGACGGCGGGCACGCTCAAGCCGAGCGAGGCGTTGCTGCCGCACCTGCTCGATAGCGCCTTTGAACTGGCGGGGCGATCGTCAGCCGGCTTCGAGACGGCGAAGGCGGCCATGCTGAAGTTGTCCGAGGTTCGGCCCGACCGGGCCGACGAGGCGAGGGGGAAGATCGCCAAGCTGATCCGCGACGCCTACCGCAAGGCCCGCGGCGACCTGCGGCGGACGATCGGTGAACAACTGGTCGAACAACTGGACGAGACGGGGCAGCAGCAGATCGACGACGGCGACGCCCGCGCGGCGATCGTGACCTATCGCGAGGCCAACCTGATCGCGCGCAGCATCCGCTCTGCCGCGGTCGGCCTGATGCGCGCACGACTCGAACAGGCGACGGAACTGGTGCGCGTCTACCGCGATATGGACGCCATCCGACAGAAACTCGAAGCGACGCCGTCCGACAAGCAGTTGGCGGGCGACCTCGTGCTGGCATACGTCATCAAGTTGAATCAACCCGAGAAAGCCAAGCCTTACTTATCGCTGTTGGCAGACGACCTGAAAGCGGTCGTGACGTTGGCGCTTGGGCCGACGGACAAGCGTTCAGCCGACGACGCGGTGAAGCTCGGCCAGTGGTACGTCGCGCAGTCGGCCGGCGAGCGCGGGCTGATCAAGTTGGCTGCGCTCGAACACGCGCGCGACAACCTGCAACACGCGCTGTCGTTCCAGGAGGGCACGACCAAGACCGTCGCAACGCTCAAGGCCGAGCTGGCGCTCAAAGACGTCGAAGCGCAGATCGAAAAACTGAACGAGCAGTTGGGCGTGAAGGGCCGATGGGTCGACCTGACCAAGGCGTTCGCGAAACGCGTGGCCGCGAAGGATTGGGAGGGCACGGGCGACGGCGATGTCGAGTTCGCCAACGGCGTGTTGCGGATGCGCTGCGACGCGCGGGGCACGCGTTATCTGCACGTGGACGTCGGGGCCGACGACGTCGTCCTGAGCGTGGAGGTCAAGAAGCTCAAGGGCAGCCGGGTGCAGTTCGGCGTCGGTTCCCGACCGGTGGGCAACTACCAGGCCTCGATCGCCGGGTATCAGACGGTCGAGGTCGGCCGATGGCTGAACGAAGGCGGCTACAGCTTGCTCGGACAGTTCTCAACCGGCAAGGGTGTGTTCACCGACGACTTCAACGAGCTGCGGATGGCCGTGGTCGGCGGCCGGGTGATGCTGTTCGTCGACGGCAAGCTGGTGTTCAAGGCAGACGACACGAAGATCACCGACCGCGGCGGTTTGTTCCTGGCCGTCCGCAACGCCGACGCCGACTTCCGCAAGCCGCGTTTCCTGAAGCCGATGCCCAGCCAGGTCAAGGCGATGGTGAGTGAGGCGGCTGAGAAGCGGCAAGGCAGATAGTATCAACTAATCTAATACTTTGTTCCATTGACAATTAAGAAGACTAATCCTAAGCTGCGGGGCTATGCAGACCCTGCGCCTATTCTGCGAGGTCGCGACGTGCCGGAGCTTCTCGGAGGCGGCGGCTCGGTATGGCGTGACCCAATCGGCCGCGAGTCAGCGGATCGGGCAGCTTGAGAAGCGGCTGGGTGTGACGCTGATCGACCGTTCCGTGCGTCCGCTTCGGCCAACGCCGGCTGGGGCGTTGTTTTTGGACGAATGCCGCCACATCCTCGAGCGGTACGACCGTTTGGAAAAACGGGTGCAGGGGTTGGAGATCGAGCCGGCGGGCGACCTGATCGTCGATGCGATCTATTCGGCTGGCATCGACCTGCTCAACGACGTGCGGGAGGACGTCGAGTCGCGGTACCCGCGGGTGCGGGTGACGCTGGATTACAAACGGCCTGACGCGGTGGTCGACGCGGTGCGCGAGCAGCGGTGCGAGTTGGGGATCGTGTCGTACCCGTCGCAGTGGCGGGGCGTGGGGATGACGCGGCTTTGGCGGGAGCCGATGGGGGTGATCTGCTCGCCGAAGCATGAGTTGGCGGGTGAAGGTACAATCGACGTTTCACATCTGGCGCGTTGGCGGTTGGCGACGTTCGAGCCGACGCTGCCGGTGGGACGGGCGGTGCGGCGCTATTTACGCGAGCACGGTGTCAAGCCCAACGTCGAAAATGTTTTCGACAACATCGACACGATCAAGTCGGCTGTGGCGGTCACGGACGAGATCGCGATCGTGCCGCGGCGGACGGTTCGACGGGAGGTCGAAGCCGGCTCGCTGGCGCTGATCGAACTGACGCCGGGGTTGTATCGGCCGATGGGCCTGATCTACCGGGCGCGCAAAGGCGGCGGCAGGTCGCGCGGCAACGGCGGGCCGGTCCAGCCGTTCGGCGCGGCCGCGCAGGTCTTTGTGGATTCACTGTTGGCCTACGACGGGCCCGACGTCGAACGCGAGGCGGTCCACCCTGCCACGCCCTCGCCCCCGGACGACGTCAAGCAAGACGATAGCACACTCGTGGGAGACCACGCATGACGAAGGTTCCTATGGACAGCCCGCTTCACAAGCCCGACGGCCTACGTCGGCAATTCCCCGTTAAGCAAGGCCTGTACGACCCGGCGTTCGAGCACGACTCCTGTGGTGTCGGTTTCATTGCGCACATCAAGGGCAAGCCGACGCACGACATGATCAAGGACGCGCTTGTCATGCTCGAACGCATGGACCACCGTGGCGCCTGCGGTTGCGAGCCGAACACCGGCGACGGGGCGGGGATCATGACCGGCCTGCCGCACGACTTTTTGGTGAAGGTCGCCAAGCGCGACGCGGATATCGACCTGCCGCCGCGTGGCCAATACGGCGCGGGCATCGTGTTCTTTCCGCCGGACGATCGGCAGCGCGCGATGTGCAAGAGCGTGATCGAAGGGCTGATCAATGAAGAGCCGGACGTCACGCTCGCCGGCTGGCGGGACGTGCCGCAGGACAACTCGATGATCGGCGACACGGCGAAATCCACCGAGCCGAAGATGGAGATGCTGTTCGTCCGTTCGGCTGAGGGGCACGGCCTCGACGCCGACGCGCTGGAGCGCAAGCTCTACGTCATCCGCAAGGTCGCGACGCGTCGGATCAAGACGCCGGAAAGCGGGATGCGCGACCACGAGCTGTTCTACATCTGCTCGCTTTCGACGAAAGTCATCATCTATAAGGGGCAGCTACTTTCAGGACAGGTGCCCGAATACTTCGCCGACCTGCGCGACGAAGACTACGCGTCGCACCTGGCGATGGTGCACTCGCGGTTCAGCACGAACACGTTCCCGAGTTGGGACCGCGCCCAGCCGTTCCGCTTCATGAGCCACAACGGCGAGATCAACACGCTTCGCGGCAACGTCAATT
Source organism: Phycisphaeraceae bacterium (assembly GCA_028284155.1). GTDB lineage: Bacteria > Planctomycetota > Phycisphaerae > Phycisphaerales > Phycisphaeraceae > JANQSF01. The sequence continues at coordinate 168,665 of JANQSF010000054.1, read as the reverse complement.
GGCTGCGCGCCCGCGAGGGCGTGATGAAGTCCGACCTGTTCGGCGACGACCTGGAAAAGCTGTTCCCCGTCATCGAGCCGGACCTGTCCGACTCCGGCACGTTCGACAACGCGATCGAGCTGCTGCTGCACGCGGGCCGAACGCTCCCCGAGGCGGCGATGATGATGATCCCCGAGCCGTGGGAGAACCATGAGACGATGTCGCCGGAGAAGCGCGCGTTCTACGAGTTCCACGCGTGCAAGCAGGAGCCGTGGGACGGTCCGGCCTCGATCGTGTTTACCGACGGCAAGACCATCGGCGCGAGCCTCGACCGCAACGGCCTGCGCCCGTCGCGCTACTACGTCACGCATGACGACTATGTGATCATGGCCAGCGAGGTCGGCGTCACGCCGGTGGACCCGGCCAACGTCAAGTCGAAGGGTCGGCTGCAACCCGGGCGCATGTTCCTCGTCGATTTCGAGCAGGGGCGGATCATCCCGGACGAGGAGTTGAAGCAGACGACGGCGACCAAGCGGCCTTACGCCGACTGGTTGGCTAACCAGCGCTTAGAGCAGAAGGACATCAAGACGGACGGCGAGCCGCACGGCTTCGAGCCGGGCACGCTGACCAAGCGGATGCAGGCGTTCGGCTACACGACCGAGACGATGCAGTTCATGCTCGTGCCGCTGATTCACGCCCGCAAAGACCCGATCGGGTCGATGGGCAACGACGCGGCGCTCGCTTGCCTGAGTGACAAGCCGCGCATGATCTACGACTACTTCAAGCAGCTCTTTGCGCAGGTGACCAACCCCGCGATCGACTCGATCCGCGAGGAGATCATCATGTCGCTGGAGTGCTACATCGGCCCGGAGGGCAACCTGCTGGACACGGTTGAGGAAGACTGCCACCGCCTGCTCGCGCCGCACCCGATCCTGACCAACGAACAGGTCGCGGCGATCAAGCACATCGAGTCGGCCGACGCGGCCAAGGGTTGGCGGACCAGGACGATCGACATCACCTACGACAAGACCGAGGCGCAGGCGCGCGGCGGTGAGGCGCTGAAGGACGCGATCTACCGTATCTGCCGCGAGGTGTCCGAGGCGATCGCCGACGGCTATTCGATTGTCGTGCTCAGCGACCGCGCGGCCGGCAAAGACCGCGTGGCCGTCAGCGCGCTGCTCGCCACCGGCGCGGTGCATCATCATTTGGTCAAGCGGATCGAGCGTACGCGGATCGGCATCGTCGTCGAAACCGGCGAGGCGCGCGAGGTGCACCACCACTGCCTGCTCATCGGCTACGGGGCCGACGCGATCAACCCGTACCTCGCGTTCGAGTCGTTGTGGCAGGCACGGCGCGACGGCCTGTGCGACGAGACGTTCGACGACGCCGACGAGTTTGCGGCCGACGAGAAGGTCGTCAAGGCCTACCGCAAGGGTGTGGCCAAGGGCATGCTCAAGGTCATGGCCAAGATGGGCATCTCCACGCTCCAGTCTTACAAGGGCGCGCAGATCTTCGAGGCGGTCGGCCTCGGGCCGGAGGTGATCGACCTGAGCTTCGTCGGCACCGCCAGCCGAATCAAGGGCGTCGACTTTGACGTGCTCGCGGCTGAGGCGCTGCGCCGGCATGAGTTGGGTTACCCAACCAAGAGCGGTGTTCGACTCAAGACGCTGCCGAACGACGGGCAGTTCCACTGGCGGGCTGAGGGTGAGGTACACGGCTGGAACCCGCGGTCGATCGCGGCGATACAGAACGCCGGCCGAACCAACGACCCCAAGTCGTACGACGAGTTTGCGCGGCTTGCGGACGAAGACGCCCGCAACCGCTGTGCGCTGCGCGGCCTATTGCGGTTCAAGACCGCGTCCGACATCGGCAACAAGCCCGTCCCGCTCGACGAGGTCGAGCCGGCGACCGAGATCGTCAAACGATTCTGCACCGGCGCGATGAGCTTCGGCTCGATCAGCGAAGAGGCGCACACGGCGCTGGCCATCGCCATGAACCACCTAGGCGGCAAGAGCAACACGGGCGAGGGCGGCGAAGACCCCGCGCGTTACCTGCCGATCAGTGACGAGGAGAAGGCCAAGTACCTCAAGCCCGTCGATCCGGACATCAACCCGCGGCGCAGCGCGATCAAGCAGGTCGCTTCGGGCCGGTTCGGCGTGACGATCAACTACCTGACCAACGCCGACGAGTTGCAGATCAAGATCAGCCAGGGCGCCAAGCCGGGCGAGGGCGGCGAGCTGCCCGGACACAAGGTCGATGACTACATCGCGCAGATCCGCCACTCGACGCCGGGCGTCGGCCTGATCAGCCCGCCACCGCACCACGACATCTACTCGATCGAAGACCTCAAGCAACTGATCCACGACCTGAAGAATGCCAACCCGTCCGCGCGTGTGAGCGTCAAGCTCGTGTCGGAGGTCGGCGTCGGTACGGTCGCGGCCGGCGTGACCAAGGGCTACGCCGACCACATCCTGATCAGCGGCGATACCGGCGGCACCGGTGCGTCGCCGCTGACCAGCGTCAAGCACGCCGGCCTGCCGTGGGAACTGGGCATCGCCGAGACGCACCAGACGCTCGTGCTCAACGAGTTGCGCAGCCGGGTCGTGTTGCAGACCGACGGCGGCCTGAAAACGGGGCGCGACGTGGTGATCGCCGCGCTGCTCGGGGCTGAGGAGATGGGCTTTTCGACCGCGCCGCTGATCGTCACCGGTTGCATCATGATGCGCAAGTGCCACCTAAACACCTGCCCCGTCGGCATCGCGACGCAGGACAAGTTCCTGCGCAAGAAGTTCAAGGGTCAGCCCGACCACGTGGTCAACTACTTGATGCTCGTGGCGGAGCACGCGCGAAAGATCATGGCCGAACTCGGCTTCCGCACGGTCAACGAGATGATCGGCCGAAGCGACGCGCTCGAACCCAACGACGCGATCGCCCACTGGAAGACCGACCACCTCGACCTGACCGAGGTGCTCAAGCCGGCTGTGCGCCCGCACGACAAGGTCGGCGTCTACTGCACGGACAAGCAGGACCACGGCCTGCACCTGGCACTTGACAATGAACTGATTAGACAGGCCCAGCCGGCGATCAAGGACGGCACGCCCGTCGAGATCACCAGCGACATCATCAACACCAACCGCACGGTCTGCACGACGCTCAGCCACGAGATCGCCAAGTCGCACGGCGAAGCGCTGCTGCCGGACGACACGGTGAAGATCAAGTTCAACGGCTCGGCCGGCCAATCGCTGGGCGCGTTCCTGGCCAAGGGCGTGTCGATCGAACTCGAGGGCGACGCCAACGACTACGTCGGCAAGGGCCTGTCCGGCGGGCGGATCGTCATCTACCCGCCCAAGAACTCGACGTTCACGGCCGAGGACAACATCATCATCGGCAACGTCGCGCTGTACGGCGGCATCAAGGGCAAGGCGTTTTTCCGCGGCATGGCGGCCGAGCGGTTCTGCGTCCGCAACTCGGGCGTGCTGGCCGTCGTCGAGGGCGTGGGCGACCACGGTTGCGAGTACATGACCGGCGGCCGAGCGGTGATCCTCGGACCGACGGGGCGTAACTTCGCCGCGGGGATGTCCGGCGGCATCGCGTACGTGTTCGACCCGGATAAGAAGCTGCTGGTCAACTGCAACCTCGGCACAGTCGAGCTCGAGGCAATGGAACAGCCCGGCGACATCGACGAGCTGCGCGGCCTGATCGAAGAGCACGTGAAGCACACCGGCTCGGCCATCGGTAAGCGCATCCTCGATGACTGGGGCAACGCGTTGGCGAAGTTCACCAAGGTCATGCCGACCGACTACAAACGCGTCCTGCTCGAACGCATGCGGCGGGACACGGAAGAAGAAGCGCCGGTCCACGACGGCGAGCCGCAGGAGGTCGCGTAAGCGATGGCTCGTCGTCGTTAATCCGAATGGGATCGGCAACGGCTTGGCACGACAGATTCAGCTACGACGGGCGACGCCCGGTTTGGAAGGTCCACCACCATGGGTAAGAACACAGGCTTCATCGAATACGAACGGAACCCGGTCGGCTACCGCGACCCGGTGCAGCGCGCCAAGGACTACGGCGAGATTTTCAACAAGCTCGAGCTGCCGATCATCGACAAGCTGCAGACGCAGGGCGCGCGGTGCATGGACTGCGGCGTGCCGTTCTGCCAGTCGGACAACGGCTGCCCGATCGACAACCTCATCCCCGAGTGGAACGACCTGGTTTACCGCGGGCGGTGGCGGGACGCGATCGATCGGCTGCACAAGACGAACAACTTCCCCGAGTTCACCGGCCGAACGTGTCCCGCGCCGTGCGAGGGCGCCTGCGTGCTCGGCATCATCGAGCCGGCCGTGACGATCAAGAACATCGAGAACGCGATCGTCGACAAAGCGTGGGAAGCAGGCTGGATCGAGGCCAAGCCGCCCAAGAACCGCACGGGCAAGACCGTCGCGATCGTCGGCTCCGGGCCGGCCGGGCTCGCCGCGGCGGCGCAGCTCAACAGCGTCGGCCACAGCGTGACCGTGTTCGAGCGGGCCGACCGCATCGGCGGGCTGCTGATGTACGGCATCCCGAACATGAAGCTCGACAAGGGCGTGGTCGAACGCCGCATCGCGCTGCTTGAAGAAGAAGGCGTCGAGTTCCGCACGTGCGTGCACGTCGGCAAGCAAGAAGACTTCGCGCCGGGCCACATGACGCAGATCATGGCCGAGCGCGGCTGCAAGATTGAGTTCATCGACCCGCAGAAGCTGGTCGACGAGTACGACGCCTTGCTCTTGGCCACCGGCGCGACCAAGCCGTTCGACCCGACCGGCCGAACGCCCGGGCGCGACCTGGCGGGCATCCACTTCGCCATGGATTTCCTGACGCGGAACACCAAGAGCCTGCTCGACTCAAAGCTCGAGGACAACGCGTTCCTGTCCGCCAAAGACCTGAACGTCGTCGTCATCGGCGGCGGCGACACCGGGGCCGACTGCATCGGCACGTCGTTGCGGCACGGCTGCATGAGCGTGGTCAACTTCGAGCTGCTCGACTGCCCGCCCGATGAACGCGCCGCCAACAACCCTTGGCCAACCTGGCCGCGCATCTACCGCCTCGACTACTCGCACGAAGAGGTCAAGGCGCAGACCGGCCACGACCCGCGCACGTACCACATCCTGACCAAGGAATACGTCGACGACGGCAACGGCCACATCAAGGCGGTGCGCACCGTCGAGATCGATTGGAGCAAGCCAACGGATGGCGGCCCGCCGTGGACCGAGGTCGAAGGGACGGAAAAAGAATGGCCGGCCGACCTCGTGCTGCTGGCCACCGGTTTCGTCGGCCCCGAGAAAACCGTCGGCGACATGCTCGGCCTCGAGACGCAGAACCCGCGAGGCAACTGGGAGACGTTCAAGGCTGAGCACGGCGACTTCGCGACGAACGTTGACAGCGTCTTCGCCGCCGGCGACTGCCGGCGAGGTCAATCGCTGGTCGTCTGGGCCATCAACGAAGGCCGAGGCGCCGCCCGCGCGATCGACGCGTACCTGACCGGTTCAAGCACACTGCCCGCACCGGGCGTGACACTCGGCGACGCGGTCGCGGCGGCGGGGTGAATCCCAATTCAAGGCGAAACATCGCGAACGCGGTAAACTCCCGCCATGACCACCAACAAGCAATTGGCGGCGTTGTTTCAGCAGATGGCGGACGTGCTGGAGATCACCGGGGGCGATCGATTCCGCGTCAACGCGTTTGCGCGCGCCGCGCGGACGCTGGGTGAGCTGACGCGCGACGTCGGCGACATCGGGCCGGACGTTAAGGAGCTAGCCAAGCTCGAAGGCATCGGCAAGGGGACGGCGGAACGCATCGCGCAGTTCATTGAAACTGGCCAGATCGACGACCACGTCAAGCTCACCTCGAAGGTGCCGCCGGGGTTGCTCGGGCTGCTCGACATCCAGGGGCTGGGGCCGAAGAAGGTCGCGCTGTTGTGGAAAGACGCGGGCGTCGAGTCGTTGGACGACCTAAAGGCCAAGCTCGAGGGCGACGCGTTGGCGTCGTTGCCCGGCATGGGCAAGAAAACGCTGGAAAACCTGCGGAAAAGCGTCGCCTTCGCCGAGTCGGCCGGCGGGCGTCACCGGATCGGGCAGGCGATGCCGCTGGCGTTGCGCATCGTTAATGAGTTGTCGAAGCTCAAGGGTGTCAAGCACGTCGAGTACGCGGGCAGTCTGCGTCGTGGCAAAGAGACCATCGGCGACATCGACGTCATCTGCGCCGCCCCCGGAGGTGGGGCTGAAGAGATTATGGAGCACTTTGTCAGCATGGACATCGTCGCCGATGTGCTCGGCCACGGCGAGACGAAGTCGTCGATCCGCACGCGCGACGACGCGCTGGGCGGCGGGGCAATCCAGGTCGACCTGCGCATCGTCGAGCCTAACGCGTTCGGCGCGGCGCTGATGTACTTCACCGGGTCGAAGGAGCACAACATCCAGTTGCGCGAGCGGGCAATCAAACGGGGGATGTCGCTCAACGAGTACGCTTTGACGAAGGACGACAAGGAGAATGTCGTCGCGCGCAAGACCGAGACGGACATCTACCAGGCGCTCGACCTGCCATACATTCCGCCGACCCTGCGCGAGGCGCGCAGCGAGATCGCGCTGGCGGAGAAAGACGACCTGCCGAAGCTGGTCGAGCTGGACGACATCAAGGCTGAACTGCACGCGCACACGACGGCCAGTGACGGTGTGTGGTCGATCCGCGATTATGCGCTGGCGTGCGCCGACCGCGGCTTTCACACCGTCGCCGTCACCGATCACTCGAAGGGCCAGGTGCAAGCCAACGGCCTGAACGAGGAGCGGTTGGAGAAACACATCGAGGCGATCCGCGCCGTTGCGGACGAGTTGAAAGACACGATCACGATCCTGGCGGGCAGCGAGGTCGACATCCTGGCCGACGGCAAGCTCGACTACGCGGATTCGCTGCTCAAGGAACTGGATGTGGTTGTCGCCAGCCCGCACGCGGCGTTGTCGCAGGAGCCGAAGAAGGCGACGAAACGTTTGCTCGACGCGATCGAGAACCCGTATGTCACCATAATAGGTCACCCGACCGGCCGACTGATCAACCGGCGCGAGGGCCTGAGTCCGGATATGGACGCTCTGATCAAGGCCAGCGCTGAGCGCGGCATCGCGATGGAGATCAACGCCAACAGTTGGCGGCTCGACCTGCGTGACACGCACGCGCGGGCCGCGCTCGAGGCGGGTGTCAAACTGGCCATCAACACCGACGCGCACGGCGAAGGCGACCTTGGGCAGTTGATCTACGGCGTCCTGACCGCCCAGCGCGCCGGCGCGACGAAGAAGGATGTCGTGAACTGCATGTCGAAGGCGGCGTTGACGAAGTGGTTACAGTCGACGCGCGGGTGAATGGTATTGATGGTCACGTCTGATTCTGTGATGGCGTTCGTTGCGGCGAAGCGCTCGATCTTTTCGACACACTTTGCAAAGCCAAATTGTGGCACCCAAACCCTTCGTGCCTACGTGCCTCCGTCCCTTCGTGCCTGCCACCATCAATCCACCGTATCCGCCGGCAACGTTCGTGGCGGCGTTGCGGGTTTGACGGGCGGCTTCCTGTTTGGGTCAGGCGGTGGCGGCGGGGGTTTACCTTCGCAAGTCAGGGTCAGGCCCAGCGACGTGCGCCACTGCTGGTTGTCGTAGAACGGGACCCAGCCGGCGGGCAGGCCGCGTTCGTCGCAGATATTGCGGGCGGCGAGGTAGGCCTCGAAACTGTCTGGCCAAACGAGGAAACGGGCGTAGTGCGTGTCCGGGTTGGCGCGGAAGATGTTCACGCGGAAGCGTGACGTGCCGTCGCGGATCGTTTCGGTCGGCTCGCCCGCGCCGGGCCTGGCCTCGACGGTCAGGTACGGCCGAAAGTTCGAGACGTAGATGCTCAACGCCAGCGAGTCGTTGCCGACGGATGTCTGTTTAAACAGCGCAACCATCTTGTCGCAATCGACCTCGCCCTTGGCGTTTGGGTTGTTGATGATCGCACGCAGCCGGGCCTGCGCGAGCCGTTGCAGGCCTTCGAGCGGGACGGGGATGACGCGGTCGCCTTTGCAAAGGAAGTAGAGCGGCTGCGCGCCCTTTGGCGCCGGTCGAGGGTTGGGCAGCTTCACGACCTTGGGCGGCGGCGGGGCGGGGCGGGGCGTTTGTTCGAGTTGTTGCTCAGCCGACTTGAGTTCAGCCGACAGCCGCTGCATCGCCGCCTGCGTATCAGCCAACTCCTTCTTCTGCGCGTCAAGCGCTGCCTGCGCTTTGTCCGTGTCGTTGGCCGACTGCGTGATCACCTCGATCTGCCGGTTCAGGTCGTCGATCGCCTCACGCTGTGCGGCGGCCTGCTCGTCGACTTCCTTCGACGCTGCGAGCATTTCCGTGACGCGGTCGCTGGTCTGCGTGAGTTCTTCGTCGAGTTCCACGGCCCGTTTCTTGGCCTCGGTCAGTTGCGCCGCGGTGACCTCGGCTGTCTTCTGCATGTCGGCCTCGGTGCGCAGGACGCGCTCGACGGCTTCGCTGACGCTCAGTTGCGTGACCGTCAGCAGGATGACCAAGATGCCCACGACGTTGGTCATCGTGTCGAGCAACGAGTCGAGGCTGCCTTCGGATTGTCGTCTGCGTCGTGCCATGGGGCTTGAGGTTTAGCAGGAAGCCAGGAAGGCAGGAGGCCAGGAGGAAGCTGGGGAGAACGGGAGCAGGGGAGAAGGGGAGATCAAGGTTCTGAATCGTGATTCGTATTCATCTGCGATGATCAACTGACGTTCTCCCATTCTCCCCGCCTCCCTTTCTCCCATGCTCTGTGCGATCGACTCATGGCTTTTTGCCTTCCTGGTTTCCTGTTCATTCATTGACGCTCAAACTGTGTCAAGTCGATCGGCCCCGCGCCGATGATCGGCAGCTTGCCGTTGCGTGCGAAGCGTTGTCGCGCGATGTTGCGTGCGGTGTAGTACGTGCCCACGCCCTTGTCGCGCAAGAGGAACACGACGGTCTGTTTCTCAGCGTCGGCAATGCGGTCGAGCAGTTTCAGGTACGCGTCACTCTTGGGCAGGTCGGCTCGGCGGATGCGCAGGGGCGTTGGCTTGACGTGGACGACGACCTCGGCTGGGCCGCATTCGATGAACGTCGGTTGCAGGCCGACGCCGCTGCCGCCCGGTTGCACGACGACGCGCGGCGGCGCGGGCGGGCCCTTGCGGTCTTTGATCTCCTGTTGCACCGATTCGAGCTGCTTCGCGAGGCGGTCGCGTTCGGCTTTGGCCTCGGCGGTCTGCTCCGCCACCTTCTTCGACTCGGTCACCAGCCCGCCTGGGTCGTCGCGTTCCGCCCGCAGCTTGTCGCGCTGTTCGGTCAGTTGTGCGGCCTGCGCGGTGAGCTTGTCCAGTTCGTCGCGGTCGGCCTCGAACTGCGCGATGCGTCGCTTGGCGTCTCGCACTTCGGTGTCGAGCGCGTTGACCTTCGTCTGCGCTTCGGCGAAGCGTTCTGCCCGTTCGCGTTGCTCGACCAGTTGTTGCTCGATGCGGGCTAGCTCGGCCGGGTCGAGTTGGCCCAGCGCGATTGCGGTGATCAGCAGCGTCAGCACGCCGATGACACAAGCGAGGATCGAAAGGAATGGGAAGAGCGACACGGTTGGCGAGCCACCCTTGCGTCGTCGCGCCACGGGTCAGCCTCCGTTGTCCTTGCGGTTGAATAGACGCCAGCCGCGCTTGGGCGGGGCTTTGAGTTCGATCTCGATCCTTTCCCCGCCGAGTTTGCTGAGCACGTCGTTCAAGGCGTGCAGGCTGCGGTGGATGTCGCCGAACGATGACTTGATCTGTTCGGTTGTTTCCATGATCGAGCCGGCCACGTCCTGGTGGACGTGTTCGGTCCGCATCGACAGGTCGCGCATCGACGCGTCGAGTTTTTCCGAGTGCTCGCGCTGCATCTGAAGCATCTGTTTCTGAATCTGGTCGATCTGGTGCAGCATCGCGCCCTGCCTTCCGGTCAACGCCGCGTCGATCGCCTTGTTGATCGTGTCGTTCAGGTCGACGCTGGTGTGGCTGGCGGTCGCGCTGCCGACGTCGTTCAAACGGATCAGTAGGTTGTCGTTGCAGTATTCATCGACCTGGTTGAGCAGGTCTTCCTCGGCCTTCTGCATGGCGCTGGCGGGGAACATGACCAGCAGGCTCATGACCAGCGCGACGAGCGTGGTGTCGAACGCGACGCCGAGGCCGGTCGTGACCGTGCCGAGTTGTTTTTTGATCTTCTCCATGTCGGACGCGTCGAGTTCGCCGCCCAGGCCGCTCACTGCGTCGCTGATGCCGAGCACAGTGCCGATGAAGCCGAGGATCGGGATCGCCCAGATGAAGACCTTGAGGATCGAGTAGCTGGACTCGACGGCGTTAGCGTCGATGTCGCCCTGCGACGTGAGCAACTCGCCGACCTCAGGCGTGGACTTGCGCACGCGGAAGTGTTCGAGCCCGCGCAGGACGCGGGTAACCAGAAAACTCGCGCCGGGTTTGACCGGCAGGTCTTCGATGTGGCGCGTGAACCGGTCGAGGTTGCGCAGGTTGATCTCGTCATCGATCTCCGTCGGCAGCAGGTCGAACAGCATCGACCTGCGTTGCGTTTTGAGCTTGCGGTATTTGAGGACGACCATGGCCAGCGCCCAGCCCATGAAGAACGCGAGGACGAACGGGACCCAGCCGCGCTTGAGGAACAACGCGCCGAAGCCGGTGTCTTTGAACGGCCAGAGCAGCAGGAGGAACACGCCCGCGGCGACGAGGCCGATCGCGCCGCTGATCAGCAGGCTGACGTTGGTCGCGTCGGTCCACTCGGTGTCTTGTTTGGGTTTGCGGGCGCGCGGGCGGGGGGCGGGGGTGTCCTGGGGCGGGCGGTGTTTGGGTGCGCTTGGGGTTGTGGGTACTGCCGCTGAAGCGGCCTCGCCTGCCGAGGCTTTGGGGCGGGCGACGGGGGCGTCGGCGATGCGGGCGGGGACGGTGAAGCCCTCGTTGCAGTAGGGGCATCGGCCCTTCTTGCCCACGTCTTCGTCGCGGACCTTCAACGGCTTCTGGCAGTTGGAGCAAGAGATCTTGAAGTACATGTCACGTGCGCCGCGGCCCGGATGTCGAGCCGATCAATCGTATTCGTACTCGTCATCGTAATCGTAATCGATCGGGATCGAAAGCGGTGACGGCAGTCATCTAATGCCCGCGGACGGCGATCCGCGGGCTTTGTGGGCGTGGTGCGGTCATAAGGCGTCGATTACGAGTACGATGACGATTACGAGCACGAAATGGGACGCGTAAGACCATGCAACGCGAAGACAGTGACGGCATCATCATCAGTTGTGATTTCTGTGGGATGGATTGGGACCCGTACGACCAGACGAACCCTCGGCCGATGACCGAGGGGCATCGGGGTTCGGTGATCTGCCTGCTTTGCGTGCAGGTCGCGCTCGACGCGGGCGCGGCGACGCACGACGGTGACAAGTTCGAGTGCACGATGTGCCGCAAACGACTCGAAGCGAGCGATGTCGCGCACTGGCGGCCTGCTGAACCCTCGACGTTGCCCGGCGGCAACTCGGACGCGGCGATTTGTGAGTCGTGTATCGAGCAGGCGGTGACAGTGTTTAGTAAGGACGCGGATGTGGATTGGGCGGGGTGAAGTTCAATTCAAAATGCAAAACGCAGAATGCAAAATGCGGAGTTGAGGGTTGGGTGATCGGGGTCGATGGTTTGTAATCGGTGTCGTTTCACTTGACGGTCAGGTTGTCTCTTGCGGTGACGTTGGCGTTGTGGGCGATGTCCCATGCTTGGCCGGTTGTGCCGAGGCCGATGGTGTTGTTGGCAAGCAGGTTGTCTTGTCCCTTCCCGATGATGCGCACGGCCGATTTCATAACGCGCTGCCTGCGCGTGTCCACGACCGTGCAACCCGTCATGTTCAACTGGCTCACCAAACTTGCGTCAAGCCCGTACGGCACGCCGTCGGTTAGTTGACAGCCGGTTAAAGTGACGCGTTCACAGTTAGCCAACTCGAACAACGACGCCCCCGACTTCTGGCCTTCGTCCGTCTCGTCGCGGAATTGGCAGCCGTTGAACGTGATGTCACTTGAATTCGTCACGCGCACGCCCACGCCGTATTGACCGGTGTGTCGCCTGAAGTTGCACGTGCCGACGTTGACCTGCCCGCAGTTTTCGAGAAGTACGTTGCGGTTGCCGCATGAGTAGATCGTGTTGCCGGATAGCACGACGCCGTAGCAGCCAGTCAGGTAGACGTTGTTCTCCTGGCTGCCGATGACGTTGCCGGTGATCGTCCACAGGCCTGGGCGTCGACCTGCGCTGGTGACGTAGCCGCGTTCGTCGGTCACGTTGTCGACGATGCGGATGTTCGCGCCGCCGGGCGACTCGGTCGCCTGGATCGTGTTCGACGCGACGGTGATCTCGTTCACACTCGCGCCGTCGGCTGTCACGTCGATGTATATCTCGGCCGTCGGTTCCGGGTCGGTCTTATGCACGCGGTGGTTGTTGTATTCGATGTCGTTGCCGGTGATCTGCAGGTTGCGCACCTCGGACTTGTCGAGCCGAACGCCGCCGAGCCGGTTGTAGCTGATGTGGTTGCCGGTGATGTTGATCTGGTGCAGGTTGCACGCGTCGATGTAGACACCGACGCCGGTGTTGTAGTAAATCTGGTTGTTGGCGATGATCACGTTGCGGTTGCGTTTGTGCAGGTGGACGCCGTGTCGGCATTGGCGGATCGCGACGTTCTCGATAATCGCCTGCATCGTGCCTTCGAGTCGCACGCCGTCGGCGCTGCCGTTCCCGCCCTCAATCTCGATATTAGAAACGCCCGGCATGCGTTGCCGCGACCAGACGTTCGGTTTGAACCCCAACGGGTCGGCCGTGGCCGCGTGCGTGCCGATGAAGTGAAACGCCGGCCCCTCGCCGGCCATGACGACCTTGGCGGTGCCGCGTTCGCCTTCGACCGACGTGCGCCCGGCCTTGTCCAGTTCGATCGTGATCGGCCGCGTGATGCGGTAGTCGCCGCGCGGGAAGTAGAGCAGGCCGTCGCCCTGGGCGAGCGTGTGCTCGACGGCCTGGGTGTCGTCGGTCGTGCCGTCGCCTTTAGCGCCGAAGTGTCTGACGTTTGCCATGAGAGTCCCTTTGAAGGTGAGTCGCGCGGACACTCGCGGGTTGTCACCCGTGGGTATCGGTGTGCGCATCGTACATCGTCGGTTGAAGCGGCCTGCGTACAATGACCTCAGCCATGTCCGACCCGATTGAGACGCACGTCGACCCCGCCGCGGAACTGGGGATGTTGCGTGCCCGCGTCGCCGAGCTGGAGCGCGAGCGCGAGCAGCATGCCAAGACGCAGCAGGCCTTGCAACGCAGCGAGGAACGCTTCCGCCTGTTGGCGGAGCACATCCCTGGCGTCATCTACCTCTGCCAGAACGACGAGCGGTACTCGATGCTCTACCTCAACGACGAGGTCGAGCGGCTGACTGGTTACCCGAAGGAAGATTTCCTCGACCAGTCGCGCAGTTTTGTCGACCTGTATCACCCGGAGGACGCGGACGACATCGCGCCCGCCGTCGATGCGGCGCTGTCAGCCCGTCGGCCGTTCGAGTTGGTCTACCGCATCAAGCACCGCGACGGAACTTGGCGGTGGGTTCACGAGGTCGGCGTCGGCGTGTTCCGCGACGACGCCTTGGCCTACCTCGAGGGGTTCCTGACCGACATCACCGACCGCACGCTGACCGAGCGTCGCCTGCTTGCCAGTGAGCAGCAGACGCACCAGCTCTTCGACGCGATCCAGGACGGTGTCGTGCTGCTCAATCTCGACGGCGAGGTGGTCGAGTGCAACAACGCCTTTCCTGCCATGCACGGGCTGACGCGGCAGGAGTTGTTCGACCGACCGTTCAAGTCGATCATCGACGAGGAGTCGCTGCCGAAGTTCGACGCCTTCCTGCGCAGCCTGCGCGCGGGGCAGCACTTCTACACCGAAGCGGTCGATCTGCGCGCTGACGGCAGCCGATTCGACATCGAGGTACACGGTTGGCCGTTCCGATTTCTGGGCGAGCCGAGCATCCTGGCGATCGTGCGCGACATCACCGACCGCAAAGAAGTCGAGGCCGCGCTGCGCAAGAGCGAGCAGCGGTATCAGACCCTGGCGACGCTGACGCCGAGCGGCATCTTCCATACCGACCACGAAGGCCGATGCACCTACATCAACGACCACCTCGGCGAGTTGATGGGTCTGACGCTCGAAAGCGCGAAGGGGTTTGGCTGGGCAGACAGTGTGCACGCCGACGACCGCGAAGACGTGATCAGCCACTGGCGAGAAACCGTGGGCGAAGGTCGGCCGTTCCGGCATGAGTTCCGATTGGGTTCGGGCGGCGACACGCCCCGTTGGGTGCTTGCTCGTGCGACGCCGCAACTCGACGCCGACGGGAAGCCCGTGGGCTTTGTCGGTGCGGTGACGGACATTACCGACCACAAGAAGGCGATGAGCCGTCTCAAGCGGTCGCGCGATCGACTGGAAACCGAGGTCGAGCAGCACTCCGAAGCGTTGCGCGAGAGCGAGTCGCGCTTCAGCACGATGTTGGGCAACATCCCCGGCGTCGTGTACCGCTGCGCGTGTGACGAACACTGGACGATGCGGTTCATCAGCGACCGCGTCGAGACGCTGGTCGGCTATCCCGCGTCGGACTTCATCGACAACACCGTGCGGACCTATGCCAGTGTCATCCACCCAGACGACTGTGGCAAGGTAACCCGAGGCGTCCTCGCGGCGATTGATCGGCAGCGGCATTACGACTTGGAATACCGCGTGATTCACCGCGATGGGACGGTGCGGTGGGTCTACGAAACCGGCCAGGGTATTTTCGGCGACGTGGGGCAACTGCTTTATCTCGACGGCGCGATCATCGATGTCACGGCACACAAGCGGGCTGAGCAGGAACTGGAGCGCATCTTCGACCTGTCGCTGGAGATGTTGTGCATCGCCGGGTTCGACGGCCGGTTTAAGCGGGTCAACCCCGCGATGACCAAGACGCTGGGCTACGACGAGCACGAGTTGCTGAGTCGGCCGTTCCTCGACTTCGTCCACCCGGACGACCGCGAGGCGACGGTGCGGGAGATGGAGGCGTTGTCCGAGGGCAAGCCGACCATCCACTTCGAGAACCGTTACCTCTGCAAGGACGGTTCGACGCGAACGCTGGCGTGGATGGCCATGCCGGTGACCGACGAGGGCGTGATCTACGCCACCGCGCGCGACATGACGACCGTCCGCGAGGCGAACGAGCGCGCCCGCAAATTGCAGAGCGAACTGGCGCACGTCGGCCGGCTGTCCACAATGGGCGAGATGGCGACCACCCTCGCGCACGAATTGAATCAGCCGTTGTACGCGCTGTGCAATTTCATCCAGGGCTGCATCCTACGGATGGAGTCGGGCACGATCGAGCAGGGGCAGATGCTCGACACGTTCCGTCAGATCATGCAGCAGGCCGAGCGCGCCGCGAACATCATCCGTCGCGTGCGAGCCTTTACACGTAAGCGGCCGGTCGTTCCCGTCGAGTTCGACATCAACCACGCGGTGGAAGAGGTCCGCGCACTGCTCGCGGCCGAAGCGCAGGCCCATGACGTGAAGCTCGTATTGGAATTGGAAGAGCCCACGTCCGCGATCGTGGCCGACCGTATCCAGATCGAACAGGTGCTGATCAATCTGGCCCGCAACGGGATCGAGTCGATCGCCGAATCCGACCCGGCAACCCGCCGCGTCACGATCCGAACGCGTTCAGCCGACGAGGGCGTGCAGATCGACGTCATCGACACCGGCGGCGGTCTGCGAGGCATCTCGGCCGACGAACTGTTCGAACCGTTTCAAACGACAAAACCGAACGGCATCGGCATGGGTTTGTCGATCTCTCGGTCGATTGTCGAAGCGCACGGCGGCCAATTGACGATGTCATGCGACGGCGACTTGGGCATGGTCTTCAGTGTCGCGATCCCCTCGCGATTCGCCGTCATCGCCGGCCAGGGCGGCATTGGCATGTGACCCATCCGGACTTTCCCTAGGTCGTCTGCGCAGGCCGGCCAATTGCTTTACAATGCCACGCTCGTATCACGAACGGGCTGGGGCAAACCACTGTCAGGATGGTTGCAAAGCGGGGTGCGATGTCAGCAAATCCGGTTGTCTATGTCGTCGACGATGACGAGGCGGTGCGCGACTCTTTGCGCTGGCTCGTCGAATCGGTCCATCTGCGCGTTGAGACGTTCGACAGCGCGCAGGGTTTTCTGGACAACCTGGAGGCGAACGCGGCCGGCTGCCTCGTGCTCGACGTGCGCATGCCGGAGATCAGCGGCCTCGAGTTGCAGCAACGATTGAACGATCTGGGCATCACGCTGCCCGTGATCATCGTGACGGGCCACGCCGATGTGCCGATGGCCGTCAGCGCGCTCAAGGCCGGCGCTGTCGATTTTGTCGAGAAGCCGCTGAATTACCAGAGCCTGCTCGACCGGATCCAGCGGGCCATCGCACGCGACCAATCGCGGCGGGCCGACCGGGCGCAAGGCGACGCGACCCGGGAGCGGTTAAACGGCCTGAGCCCGCGCGAGCGTCAGGTGCTCGACCGCGTCGTCGCCGGCCGACTCAACAAACAGATCGCCGAGGACCTGGGTATCAGCCCCAAGACCGTCGAGATGCACCGCGCCAACGTCATGCAGAAAATGGTGGCCGAGTCGTTGGCCGACCTCGTCCGCATGGTCGTGTTGGTCGAAGGCATTTGACCCTCGCCGCCGCCTTCCGCTTCCAGCGCGTCTACACTTGACGACTCTCGCGAAAGGAGTCGTTCATGGCCGGCCCATTGAAGTCCATCATCGACGCCGGGACCAAGGTTTGGCTTGACTCGATCGACCCCGATCTGGTCACCAAGGCCCGCGCCGCCGGCGCGACCGGCGCGACGTCGAACCCGATCATCGTGGCCGACCTGATCAAGACAGGCCGATTCGATCAGGAATTGACCGCGTCGTTCGAGCGCGGCCTCAGCGACGAGGACGCGGCCTGGGCCGTGACCGACCACCTGGTCGCCGCGGCGCAGCGCGTGTTCCACCCCGTGTGGTCCGAGACGAGCGGCGACGACGGATACGTCAGCTTCGAACTCGACCCGCTACTGGAAGACGTCGAACTCGGCCCGCCGCACGACGAGCGCGTCATGCGGTATGTGGAATTGGGTACTCACTGGGCGGCGGGCCACGACAACCGCATGATCAAAGTCCCCGCAACGCCGGCGGGCATCGAGGCGCTCACGCCGTTGGCCGCCGCGGGCGTGACGCTCAACGTCACGTTGATCTTCTCGCAACGGCAGTACGAGGCCGCGCGCGACGCCGTCTGGGCTGGCGCGCAGCAGCGTGCGTCGCTCGACGCATTCAAGAGCGTGTACAGCGTGTTCATCTCGCGTGTCGATGTGTGGGCTTCGAAGCAGGCAACGGGGCTGAGCGACATCGCCGCCAGCCAAGTCGGGTTGGCCAACGTCAAACGCATTTGGTTGGAGAACGACCGATTCTGGGCGGACAAGGAAACGCCGTTGGTGCAGGAGATCGTCTTTGCCTCGACCGGCGCGAAGCTCGAAGGCGACGCGCCGGACAAGTACATCGCCGCGCTGATCGGCAGCGGCATCCAGACCAACCCGCCCGCCACTAACGACGCGATCGAGGCCTCGGGCAAGCGGTACCGCAAGACGGTCGACCTGATGCCGGCCGACGAGGTATTGGCCGACATCGACGCCAACATCGACCCCGCCGCGATGGAGTCGGCCCTCATGGCCGAGGGCGTCGCCAAGTTCGCCGATCCGCACAAGGGGCTTCTCGCCCTGATCGGTGAAAAACGCGCCAGTTTAACGCCAACGGGCTGAAAAACGTGCCCAACGGATGCCTAGTTGCACTTGATTAAGGCCAAACGCCTTGACAACGTCCGGTTTTGCGTCAAAATAGAGGCATCATTTCGGGGAGAAGGGCTGTATCCATTGACCAATGTGTCTGTGACGAGATGAGAGTGATTGACCCCAAACGCCCATCGTGCGCCCGCGCGGTGGCGAACACCATTGACAGGAGACTGACGTGACTCGATTCGCCTTTCCTTTCGCCCTGACCGTCGCGCTCGTTCTGGCGACGTCCTCCGCCCACGCCATCACGGCCAACCTCGCGCCGCGCGGCGTGGCGAGCCAATCGTCGACGCGCATCGGCAGCGGCGGTAACGAGGCCCGCTTCGCCATCGACAGCGTCACGGACGGCAACTTCGGCAAAGGCTCGGTCACGCACACGCTGACCCTGCCCAATCAGTCTTGGGAAGTCGCGCTGGAAAACCCCGGCGTGCTCAACCAGGTCACGCTGCACAATCGGTCCGACTGCTGCGGCAACCGACTCAGCAACTTCCGCGTGTCGGTTATGAGCGGCGCGGCGACCACGTTCACCGACGACTTCTTCGCGACCGGCAGCGTGCCCCAAGGCGGTTCGTTCGACATCGCGCTGCCCAATGTACCGGGCGATACGGTGAAGGTCGAACTGCTGGGCGGCGCCGCGCGCGTCCTCTCACTGGCTGAGGTGCAAGTGTTCGGCACGGCCGAAGCCCCCAACGGTATCAACCTTGCCCGCCTCGGCGTTGCGGCGCAGACCTCGACGCGCGGCGGCACGGGCAACAACACGGCCAGCGGCGGTAACCTCGCCGACTACGCGATCGACGGCAACACGAACGGCGCCTTTGGCGTCGGCTCGGTCACCCACACCAACAGTGAAGCGCAGCCCGCCTGGGTGGTCGATCTGATCGGTACGCCGAACATCGACAACATCGTCGTCCATGAGCGGACGGACGGCTGCTGCGTGAACAGATTGGCCAACGGCGTCGTTGCGGTGCTCGACGAGTCGATGAACCCCCTGCACGTCGCGCCGTTCACCGCCGTTTCGAACAGCACGAATGAACTGCACGTGCCCGTCCCGTTCGGCACGCGGGGCCGATTCGTCGCGATCCAACTCGACGACACCGGCTCGAATCGCACGCTCGAAATGGCCGAGGTGCAAGTATTCGGCGGCGACCTGCTGAATGTCGCACGTAACCCGTTGGCCGTCGCTACCCAGTCCTCGACCCGCGCGGCCGGCGGTGCGGCCGAGCGCGCGATTGACGGCATTACTAGTGGCTTCTTCGGCGACAACTCCGTCACACATACCAACAACCAAGATGACCCGTTCTGGAACCTCGACCTCGGCGAGCCGTTCAACATCGAAGAGATCGTCCTGCACAACCGCACCGACTGCTGCACCGAGCGCTTGAGCAACTTTGTCCTGACCGTGACCGACGAGGCCGGGCTTGAGACCTTCAGCTTCATCGGTGGCGCGACGAACGGCGTGAGTGACATCCGCATCCCGATCGGCGGCTTCGCCCGCGGCCAGAACATCCGCATCGACCTGCCCGGCACGGGCCGAATCCTCTCGCTCGCCGAGGTGCAGGTCTTCGGTTCGGCCCCCGTGCCCGAGCCCGCCACCGCCGCGATGGCGTTGTTCGGCCTGTTCGGCCTGTCGCGTGCCACGCGTCGTCGCCGCGTCGTGTGATCCGACGCCCTTCAACCTGCGATCCACACCCAACCGCGGCCCGGCCGCGGTTTTTTCATGCCCCGATTTCGCATTGTTTGCATTGACCAAACGAATCGGGTCGATCTACGCTAACAAACGGGCATGGATGCCGTTTTGGTCCTGTACCCGAGCCGACCAATATGAATGACCCACGCCCTCGGCTGCTCGTCCTGCGAAGTGATCTGACAGGCCGGCCGGAACTCATCAGCACACTTGCCGACCATTTCGAAGTCAGCGTCGTCGAAAGCATGACCGACGCGATGGCCGCGCTGCGCCACGACGACATGCAGGCCATCCTGTCCGACGCCGGCGACTTCCTCCCCCTCGAACGCGAGTTGGTCGGCGACAAAGCCATGATGGTGCTCAACACCATCGGCGAGGGCGTCTGCGTCATCGACGCCGACGGACGATGCGCCTGGTCGAACGACCGCATGCGCCAGTTCAAGCCCAACGTCTTCGACCGCGTCAAGCAGCACTGCCAACAGGCTCGCTCGATTTTTGCCAAGCAGATCGAGCCGGCCGACGAACCGCAGTCGCCCAAGTCGAAGAAGTTCACCTTCGGGCTCGACGACCGCTACTTTGAGGTGATGATCTCGCCGATCGGCGCGGAGGACGGCCGAATCGATCAGGTCGTCGCCGTCGTGTGGGACGCGACCAGCGGGCAACGGTTGCAGCGCAAGATCGACGCGATCGACGCCGCCGGTCGAGAACTCGCGCGACTCGAGCGCGACGCCATCGTGCAACTCAGCCCCAACGAACGGCTCCAGTTGCTGCGCGACAAGATCATCCGCTTCGCGCGCAACCTGATGAACTTCGACCACTTCGCCATCCGGCTGCTCGAAGAATCAACCAACCGCCTCGAAGTCGTCATCGCCGAAGGCCTGCCGGCCGACGCGCTCGATATCGACCTGTACGCGCAGGCTGAGGGCAACGGCATCAGCGGCTACGTCGCCGCGACCGGCCGAAGCTACATCTGCCACGACGTCGAGAAAGACCCGCGCTACGTCATCGGCCTGACGCACTCCAAGAGTTCGCTCACCGTCCCGCTCCGACTGTTCGACAAGGTCGTGGGCATTTTCAATGTCGAGTCCGAGCGTGTCGGCGCGTTCAATGAAGACGACCGGCAGTTCGCCGAGATCTTCTGCCGGTATGTCGCCGTCGCGCTGCACATGCTCAACCTGATGGTCGCCGCCGGCAGCAACATCGCCGGGCGCATCGCCGACAACGTTGGCCAGGAGATTTCCAAGCCGCTCAACGACATCGTTACCGAGGCGCAGACGCTGATCGAGCAATACGTCGGCCACGACGACATGCGGCAGCGGCTGAATCACATCGTCGACGACGTGTTGAACATCCGCCGCAAACTCCGCGACGCCAAGGCCGGCCCCAACGTCGTGCTGGGCGCGGGCGACGACGAAAACGCCGACCTCGACCCGATCCTGGCTGGCAAGCGCGTCCTCATCGCCGACGACGAACAGAACATCCGCACGACCATCCGCGACATCCTCAAGCCCCGCGGCGCCCACGTCGAGTTGTGCAAGGACGGCGGCGAGGCCTGCCACCTGCTCGAAGAGCAGGGCTTCGACCTGGTCATCAGCGACATCCGCATGCCGTACCGCAACGGCTACGAGATCTTCGCCGCCGCCAAACGACGCGACGACAACACGCCCGTCCTGCTCATGACCGGCTTTGGCTACGACCCCAACCACTCGATCGTTCGCGCCAGCGGCGAGGGCCTGGCCGGCGTGCTGTTCAAGCCTTTCAAGGTCGATCAACTCATCGAAGAAGTCCACGCGGCTCTCCAGCCCGCGTCGGGGGACGGGGCGCCGAAGCAGGTGTGAGATTCTCCCATGCCTGTCCGTGAATTCAGGGCGATTCAGTTCGCACCTTTGGCCGTCTTCTGAAACGGCTGCCTCGCCCACGTCTGTCGCGCGAGTTTCGCCTGCTCGCTCATGACCGCGTAGTAGCAGAAGAACAGGATGACGCCCACGATCGACAGACTAGGCGTGGCGATCAAGACAAGCCCGGCGAGGAACTCGATCAAGTTGATGCCAGGCGAGATCTTGTCAAACACTTGCTGATCGATGTAACGCAACGACTTGCTGACAGCGGGCAAGTCTTCGAATGCGTTCAGCAACGCTGCGGAGGCACCGGCGATTGCCGTGCTTACCACGCCGACGATCTGTGCGAACGTGCAGTTGGCCAACGTCATGCTTGGGACGCGTTTGGCCAGCGACCGGGCGTGGACAAGCAATGCGGTCACGCCGACGGTCAACCCGCAGACCACCAAGAATGCGATCATGATCGCGATCGCTTCGGCAATGACTCTCCACAACCAGGGCACAACGGTCAGGCCGAACATGCCCAACCCGATGGCGCCGATCAGGCTGTACCTCGCGACCCGCCGCGCGCTGAGTGACGACTCGTGCAAGCCGGCCGGGTCGGGTGTCGTGGCTATCGCAAAGCCAATGACGGCGAACACCGCCAGCGTCGCGAGGAACGCGGTGGCGACAATCAGCAGCCAGTAGGGAACAGTGTCCAATTCACTGTACACGCCTACCACTTCGAGCGCGACCAGGAAGCCGGCCGCACCCAAAGCTACGCCCAACCGGTTCAGCCCCCGCCAGACCTGTTGCAACCAATCCGGCTCGCAGTATTGCAGCCAATTCCCCACAGCCGATCGGCCGACGGCCAGGCCGCATTCGGGGCATCGCCCGTCCGTCGCGACGCTGCGCAGGTTGTAATCGCACTTAATGCAGGCGAAGTCGGACGCGACACGTCCGTCTCGGTCGAGCGCAACAGGGTCGAGCGGCGCAGCCGTCATGCGGGCTCCCACACAAGGTCGCAAAGTTTCGCTAAGCGTTCGCCGACTCACCCCTGGCAGACGCCTGAAACGGTTGGCTCGCCCACGTCCGCCGCGCGAGTCTCGCCTGCTTGCTCATGACGGCGTAGTAGCCGAGGAACAACGCGATCGTGCCGACGACGGACAGCACCAGCCCCGTCAACGCCGCGATGCGCAGCTCGTCGCGAATCCCGGTCGGGTCGAGGCCGGACCGGATGACCAGGCCGTTCAGTTTGTAGATGCTTGAGGTCACGACGCCCATGCTGCTGAACCGGGCCAACAGCAGGACGACCGAGACGACGGTGACCACGATGTGCGCGAACGTGAAGTGTGCCAGCCAGGCGTTGGGCGCGCGGTTCGCCAATGACCGTGCATGCCACAGCAGGCACGCGAAGCCGAACGTCAACACCGCCATCACGCCGATCGCGACCCACTCGATCGGTTGGCCGCCAAGCCGTCGCCCGACGTAGGGCGACACGCCGAGCGCCGCGATCATCAGCACGACCGCGCCGATCAGCGCGACCCGTCCCGCCCGGCGGGCGTTGACGACAGGCTCAGCCAACCGCGCCGGGTCCGGCGACGTCGCCATCGCGAAGCCGATCACGGCGAACACCGCCGCCGCCGCGATCAGCGCGTTGGTCAGGAACAACATCGTGTCGGAAAGCTCGCTGAAACGTCGATACACACCTGCCCACTCGAACAGCGAGAGCGTGACGACAGCGACTAACGCGATACCCAGCCGATTCAGCCCCCGCCAAACGCCGCGCAGCCAGTCCGGCTCGCAGTAGCGCAGCCAATGCCCCACAGCCGACCGCCCAACCGCCAGGCCGCATTCGGGGCACCGCCCATCCGTCGTCGCGCTGCGCAGGTTATAGCCGCACTTGACGCAAGCCAGGTCGGACGCGACTCGGCCGTCTTGATCCAGCGCTACAGGGTCGAGCGGCGCAGCCGTCATGCGAGGTTCCGCGGCGGGGCGTTGAAAGGGCGGTGTGGGTTCTACGCACAACACCCCGGCCCTGTTCTGATCACACGGTGACGAGGCTGACGTCCAGTGTTGCCGTTACACTGCCCGCATGTTCGCCCACGCCACGCACGACGCGCCGCCACGCGTCCTGATCATCGCCGAGTTAGGCGTCAACCACAACGGCTCGCTCGAGCGCGCCCTGTCACTCGTCGCCGACGCAAAGCAGGCCGGCGCCGACGCCGTCAAGCTCCAACTGTTCGACGCCCACACCTTGCTGTCGCAGCAAGCAAGACTCGCGGCATATCAGGACTCTCCCTCATCAGAAGACGACTCCCAACCTCAAGGGCGTGGGACTTCAGTCCCGCGCTCCACCGCCCCAAACACCGACCGCACCCGCCTCCTCAACATGCTCGACGCGCTCCAACTCCAACCGGCCGACATGAAACACGTCCGCGACGTTGCGCACGATGCGGGGCTAGGTTTTGTCGTCACCCCGTTCAGCCTCGAATTGATCGACACGCTCGCCGACCTCGCGCCCGACGTCGTGAAGATTGCCTCGCCAGACGCGGTCAATACGCCCTTGTTGCAGGCTGTCACGACGCTCGGCAAACCGATCATCGTCTCGACCGGCACCTGCGACCTCGAAGAACTCCACTCCGCGGCCGACCTGCTGCGCAATCACCAGGTCGAAGGCGACGCGCCGCCCGCCTGTTTCCTCCAATGCGTGTCGAGCTACCCCACGCCGAAGCAAGACGCGTCGCTGGCCGGCATCGCCGCGCTACGCGAGTCCTTCGACCTGCCGACGGGTTACAGCGACCACACGACCGACGTCTGGGCCGGCGCGCTGGCCGTCGCGGCCGGCGCGTGCGTGCTGGAAAAACATCTCACCTACGACACGTCCGCAGCAGGGCCCGACCACGCCGCCAGCCTGAACGGCGACGACTTCACCCGCTACGCCCACTTCGCCCGCCGCGCCGCCACGATGCTCGGCCCGCAGCGCAAGAACTGCCTGCCCGTCGAAAACGACGTCCGCAACGTCTCCCGCCAGAGCGTCTGCACCAGCCGCGACCTGTCGGCCGGACACGTCATCACGCGCGCCGACGTCACACTCAAACGCCCCGGCGCTGGCATCGCAGCCGCGCGACTCGACAGCGTTGTCGGTCGAACAACCACGCACGACGTGCCGGCCAATCACCTCTTGAATGAAGACGACCTGTGTTGATCGCACAGCGGCAGAACGCGGTTGAGCGCTCGCCGGAACTGAAGCAGTCGCCAAAAGCCCAGCAGAAAAAAGACCCCGTGCACAGCCCATCCCAAGTAAAACAGCCCATTCAACAGGATCCTGGTTGCTGACGTTTCGAGGTCTTTATAGTCGATCGATTCGTGCCAGATTGTCGCCAGCCACAACATCAAGGCGGTGCCGACAATCGTCAGAAACAGCGATGAGAACAGGAAGCCATAGCCGCTGGTGGAGAGCTGGTTGGCCAGTCGTCGGCTGGGCAATCGCAGCGCGATCTGAGCCGATTGCCTAACCATGAATAGACAGACGACCGCCCCAACGCCGTCCGTCGCGTAATAGAGGGCGGTGTTCAGATACCAGAGTGACCCCGACGAGAATGTGTTGTCGTGCATGAGCCAAGCGAACGGCCAAGGCAGCGGCAAAGCGATCAGGATGGCTATACGGATCAGGCGGCGCGTGCCCGCGCGGCGCAGCAGGTCGGGATGCGTCAGCCCCCAAGCGCCAAGCGCCGCGACAATCCCAACGATTCCCGAGCCGAATTGGCCGGCATACTGCCAGGCGCTGAAGACCAGGTGGGGCAACAGGAAGTACCCGTACACAAAGCTCCAGAGCACAGTGATCGCGTAGAGACCGGCCGCCAGAATGAGTATCGTCACCCCCCGACGAGCGTGTTCTGCAATCCAAGGGTCGTGCAGTTGTAGGAGATCATCCGTTGCCGACGCTGCCACGGGCGTGCCGCATTCACCGCATGCGCTCAACAACGGGCTGGCGCGCAGGTTGTAGCCGCACGACGTGCAAGACACGTCTTCCTGCAACAGGCCTGACGCATCGACCGTCAACGCGTGGGGTGCATGATCCATGCGAGCCCCTAGTACGACGACGCCCATGTCGAGCGCGCCGCGGCCGCGGCGCCAGCCATCTCCCGTCGGAACCAGATGATCAGGACAAGCGCCCAGATGCCGAACACGATGATGTCCAGCCCGCCGATGCAGGCGCACACGCCGCCGGCGCCCAGCCCGCCCATACCGCCGCCGGTCCCGGCGGCCCCCATCGCACTGGCCGCGATGATGATCGTGGCCATGATCACCAGGCCCAGGCCCACCGCGTACCCGATCATGACAACCCTGATCTGACTGGCAAGGCGTTCGTTTGGGATTCGCATGGCCAGGCGCTGCGCGTACAGCGCCAGCGCGACCGTTCCGACGATCGAGACAATGCCGGCAATGATCGTGACGACAATCCCCGTGATGGGTATCTGCGTCGCGGACAGTTGAGCATACATCAGGATGGTGCCGCCGACTTCCAACACGTAAGCACCGATCAGGCCGAACCGCGCGACCTGGCGCAGACTCGCTCCGTCCTCGCGGCCGCTTGGTTCGCGCTCAGTGATTAGCCAGTATCCGACGATGAACAGCAGGCCAACACCAAGGCCGAGCATCTCCAACGCCGTCGAGCCGCCCATGCCCGCGCCCGTACCGGGGCCGGTGTTCCGGGCGCCGGTGCTCATGCCGTATGCCGCGCCGGCGACCGCCAGAACGATGTTGATGGCGATCCCCGCGACGATCAGATTCATGCCCAGCGCCAGTTTGCTAACCCAGTCGGGGTTGGCGAACTGCAGGTGATCGCCCTGAATCGATCGGCCGACCGCCGTCCCGCACTCCGGGCACGCCATGTCAATCGTCAGGCCGCGCAGGTTGTAGCCGCAGTTGATGCACGCGACATCGATGTTGATATCGCCCGGGTCGTAAGGCGGCGGCGGATCGTTGTACCCCGCGTTCGGCTTGAACACCGGATCGGTGTATGGGTTGCCTGATTCGGCGGGCGGCGATTGGCCCGGGTCGTCCGGATTGAAGGGCGGCGGGTCGTGCGGGTCGCGTGGGTCCATCGACATGCTCCCGGGTGTGTGCGGCATCATACAGGAATGTCCGTCAGCGCGTGTCACCCCTTTCAGCCCCGGGCCGAAGATGCAATGTCGTGTCTCTCACACGGTCGACGCCCAGGTCGAGCGGGCTTTGGCCGCGGCGTGAACCATGGCCCAGCGAAACTGAACCACTACGACCAATGCCCAGACGTGAAAGCCGACGATGAGAACACGCGCCATGCAGCCGCCCATCCGTCGCAACATCCGCGACGAGAGCCACGTCGGCCGACCTCCGCCCGGCGTCGCGGTGACCGCGTCAACAACAGAGATGATGACGGCCAACACGATCCCGACGACGTAGACGATCGCCACGCTCCGGATGCGGTTGGCCAGTTCTTCGTAAGGGCCGCGCAACGCAAGGCCGCGTGCATGGATCGCCAAGCCGATCGTGCCCGTGACCGACGCGACCGCCGCCGCGATCATCGTGAGGTGGACAACGATGGGCAACGCCAGATTCGCAATGGCGAAAAGAGGCAGGCCGATCAGCATCCCCGCGGTCAGCCCGACGCGCGCGACGGTGGCGGCCCCGAACCCGGCGACCTTGTGCCGCGGCTCGGACGCGGTCAGGTACCAACACCCGATGAGAAACAAGGCCTCGTCGATGCGCGAAAGAATCCTGTCTGCGGCAGCTTGGAAGGCCGCGGGGAACAGCCATGTCGGCCGACCGAACAGAGTGAACACCACGGCGACCGCGATCCCCCCGATGATCAGGTTCATCCCCATCGCCAGACGGCCGACCCATTGCGGATCGGCGTACTCCAACTGATCGCCCATCACCGACCGCCCCGCGGCCGTCCCGCACTCCGGGCACGCCTTCTCAATCGTCAGCCCGCGCAGGTTGTAACCACAGGTCACACACGGCACGTCGATGTGGATCGGGCCGAGGTCTTCGGGGTCGACCGTCTGATCAAGTGCGTCGTTGTCGCCATCCATCGATGCGCTCCCGGGAACGGGTCGCACCTTACCGCAATGTGGGACGCTGTGTGTCGCCCCCTTCAGCCCCGGCTTCTGGCCGGGTATCGGTCACCGACAGCGCTGCTGCGCGCAATGACATGACTGATTGCTGAAGAGTTTGGTTGTAGTCAGTCTCCGGCCAGAGGCTGGCGCTGAAGATGTTGCGCCGCGCCAAGCCGCAAGCGGCTTACGCCGGGCTCGGCATCGCGCCCGGCGCGTCGTCGCCGTACGACTCGTCCGTCGTGGGTTGCGGCGGGGCGGGGGCGGGTTGATCGGCCTTGTCTTTCTCGGCCTTAAGTAGGTCGGCGACGGTCGGTTTGTTCAGCGTTTCGCCGCGCATCAGGCGGTCGACCTCGTCGCTCGAAAGCGTTTCATACTTGAGCAACGCCTCAGCCATCGCGACGACCTTGTCCCAGTTGTCCTCGATCATCTTCACCGCGTCGGTATACGCGGTATCGACCGAACCCTTGACCTCGCTGTCGATCGTGCGCGCGGTGTCGTCCGAGTACGGCTTCTCGCTGAGGAACTCGTTGTTCGACACGGGCGAGTAGTCGACGAAGCCGAGTTGGTCGCTCATGCCCCATTCGAGGATCATGTGCCGGGCCATCTCCGTGACCTGGCGGATGTCCATGGCCGCGCCGCTGGTGACGTCGGCCGTCTTGCGCTGCTCGGCGATTCGGCCGGCGCACAAGACGCGCATCGTCGCCTCGACGTACTTCTTGCCGTAGCCGAGCCGGTCCTTTTCGGGCAGGCTGAACGTCGCGCCCAGGTACGACCCGCGCGGGATGATCGTCACCTTGTGCACCGGGTCAGCGTCGGGCAGCAGCCACTGCACGACGGCGTGGCCGGCCTCGTGATAGGCCGTCGCGATGCGCTCTTCTTCCTCGATCTTGCGGCTCTTGTACTGTCGGCCGAACTTCACCTTGTCACGGGACTCTTCCAGGTCGTCCTGCTCGACGAAGTCCTTGTTGAGCAGGGTCGCGCGGATCGCGGCCTCGTTGATGATCGCGGCAAGGTCGGCGCCGGAGAACATCGGCGTGCCGCGTGCGAGCCGTTCCAAGTCAACGTCCGGCCCCATCTTCACCCGCCGCGCGTGGACGCGCAGGATCTCGACCCGCCCGCGCAGGTCGGGCAGCGGGACGTGGATCTGTCGGTCGAACCGGCCCGGCCGAGTGAGCGCGGGGTCGAGCACGTCGGACCGGTTGGTCGCCGCGACGACGATCACCTGGTCGTTGGTTTCAAAGCCGTCCATCTCGACCAGGATCGCGTTGAGCGTCTGCTCACGCTCGTCATGCCCGCCCGACGTAAAGCCGCTGCCACGACGTCGGCCGACGGCGTCGATCTCGTCCAGGAAGATGATGCAAGGCGACGAATCCTTGGCCTGCTTGAACAGGTCACGCACACGCGACGCGCCGACGCCGACGAACATCTCGACAAAGTCGGAACCGCTGATCGAGAAGAAGGGCACGTCCGCCTCGCCAGCGACGGCCTTGGCCAGCAGCGTCTTGCCGCAGCCGGGCGAGCCGATCAACAACACGCCACGCGGCACTCGCCCGCCAAGCCGTTGGAATTTCTTCGGGCTCTTGAGGAACTCGATGATTTCCTGAACTTCCTCGCGCGCCTCGTCGATGCCCGCGACGTCGTCGAGCGTCACATTCGAGTGCTCTTTGTTCGTGACCTTGTGTCGGCTGCGCCCGAAGTTGCCGAGCATGCCGCCCGGCCCGCCGCCGGCGTTGCGCAGCGAGCGGAAGATGAAGAAGTAGATCAGCAGGGCGATGATGATGAACGGCGCCCACTGAATCAGGATGATCGGCCAAATACTGCCGCCCGGTTCTTCAATGTGCGGTTGGCCGGCCTCCTCCAGTTTCTTGACGTAGAACTCTTTCGTCGACAGGCTGATCTTCGTCGAGACCTTGGCGGGCGGCGTGACCTTCTCGGGCAGGCCGGGGAAGCCCTCGGCGACCTTGCCGATGATCTCTTCGTCCTTGATGACGACCTCGCCCTCGAACTTGCCGTTCTTGGCGATGTTGTAGAAGTCGGTCCAGGTCAGTTTGATCGATTGGTTGGCCGCGTTGCTCATGATGAAGAACAACGCGATGGCCGCGCCGAAAAGAATGATCCACGTGAGCATGCCACGCGACATGAATGGGCCGGCCGGCCGCTGTTGCTGGCCGTCGCCGCCCTGATTCGGTCCGCGTTCGCCGTCGTTACCGGACGGGTCCTTGGACGAACGGTCGGGGTCCTGATCGGGAAACTCGGGCATGGATCACTCTCAAGCGTCTGGCTGACGGCGTGTCCCGCCGCCGAAGGCCATTGTAGGCCGCGGCGCGGGCCGAGCGCGGGGTTTCCCCCCGCCCCCATACGAGCCCACCGCGCAGCCCGGTTCATATCGGCATTTCATGCGTGTGGGTGGAGGGGGCGGGGGGAGAGGCAGAGGCGCGGAGGGACGGAGGCAGAGGGAAGGCACGAAGGCACTAAGGCACGAAGGCACGAAGGCACGGAGGGGTTGAGGATTAGGTGCGAGAGGGATTCGGGTGATTGACGGCTGCAGGTCGGTTCACGCGCGACCGTTGGTAACACCGCGGGCGCACAGACAACTGGGGCGCACCTGCGCGCGACCCCTTCGTGCCTTCGTGCCTTCGTGCCTTAGTGCCTTTCCCCCCGCCTCCCCCTCACCAATCCCCGCGCAGCGCATCCACGATCGACTTGGCCATCCGCTGGGCCGCGCCGTGCTGCGCGACCTCGTACAACTCGCCGGCCGGTTTGGCCGGCACGTAGGGGTGCACGGCCTGCAACCCCTGGCGTTGGCGGATGACCGCGCCGTTGCGATCGATCCATTCAAAATCAACGACCAGCCTTGCCTCCAACTCCTGCGGCAGCCCGCCCTGCCGACGCACGCTCCGCAGGTTCGGGTTCATCCGAACGACCGTGCCCTTGATCACCGTGTCCGCCCGGTCTTGCGACACGACCTTGTAAGGCGTGCGCAGCTCGATCTCTTTCGTCAACGCCTCGGTCACGTCGAACTCGAGGTTGCGGTAGAACGTGCGGTTCGTGAAGATCGGCACAGCCACCGTCCGCACGTCGTCGCGGAACGTCGTCTTGGTCGTGTAACCGCAACCCGGCAGGAACACCGAAGCGGCAACCAAGAGCAGCAATAACGCAAAACGCGCTCTCATGGTTGCCCCCCCGAATCTTCAGTTGCGTCGCTCTTGTCTTGCGTCGCGCTGTCGGTTCCGTTCTTGTCTGTGTCCGATTTGGCGGCGTCGGGCGAGATGTCGCCCGCCTTCGCATCGTCGGCCGCGGTCGGCCCGTCGATCGGCGTACCCAGCTCGCGCAGCCGGCGGATCGCTTCGCGGGCCGCGCCCGTGTCGGGGTAGTCTTTCACGACGCGATGATACATGTAAACCGCGCTGACGCGTTCATTACGCTGCTGGTACCACTGCGCCGCGAAATAGGTCTTCAGCGCCAGTGACTCCTCGATGCGGACGAGTAACGCCTCCGCGCCGACGCGCTCAGCCGAAGCGGGGAACTCCTGCTGGAACTGGCGCAACCGCTGCGCCGCTTCGATCAAACCGGTCGAGTCGAAACGCGGTCCCTTAAACGTTGCCAGGCTCGCCTGGATGAGTCGCAGCAGTGCGCGCTCGCGGAAGTTGCTTCGCGGGTAGTTCAGCAGGAACAGGTTGTACGCTTCGAGAGCCGTATCCATTTCGCCCTCGTTGAAGTAGTAGTCACCCAACGCGATCGACGCCTTCTCGCCGATTTGGCTGCCCGGGCTGCGCTCCTGAATACGGATGAAGATCTCCTCAGCCTCCTCGCCGGCCGGCAGGACGCGCATGCCCCACAGGCGGCGTTTCATGCCCGCCGCGAACAGCCGGGCGACCTCGAATTCACGCTCGAGCGCCGTGTGAAACTGCTCCGAAGCCGGGTAGCCGCGGATGACCTTCTCGTACTCGTACAACGACTTGAAGTAGTCACGCTCCGCGACGTGGATGTCGCCCCGCAGCAGGTGCGCCTCGACCAGCAGCGGGTGGTTGGGGTACCGCTCGATCCAGTCGTCCGTCCGGTCGGCCGCGTCATTCAGCTCTCCCGCCGCCAATTCGCGACGGGCGGTCTGCAACTGACCAGCCGGCGACTCAGGGTCGGCGGACTGCTGCTTCTTCCACTGGTCGTCGTCGCCAAGCCGGAACTTGTCCTGCGCTTGGGCGGGCGCAATGGACATAAGAACCAACAAGGCCTTGCACGCCCACGTCGTGGCCGCTGCCCAACGGAAGGTCAACCGGTTTGTCCAGCCCTGATCACACATCGGTGGGGCATCATAATTGCCCGGCGTCGGCGTGGCAACGCCGTCCGGCACGCTCAAAACGGCACGTCGTCCGTCCGGAACGACACGCCCGGCAGGCCTACGCTGTTGACCAGGTTGTGTCGCACCAGCGGGTGCCAGCCGAAACGGACGTGCTTCGGCGACTTCACGTCATTGCTCGTGACGACGATCGTGTCCTTGTTGACGATGCGCGCGTTGGCCCGCACATACTTCAACTTACGACCTTCCTTCGTCCCGTCCGACAGCTCGAACCAGTTCAGTGGCTCGCCGTCGCTCGCCTTGAGGCCGGCCCCGACATGATCGAACGTGACGAACACCTTGTCGCCCTCGACCCGGTGCGACTTGTAGACCGGGCCGAACACCTCGCGGTCGAGCTTGCCGTACGTCTTGGCCAACGCGATGTCAGCCAATCGGTTGGCGACGAGCTGCTTGTTGGGCGGGTGCGGGTTGCTGCCGCCGGCGATCGGCCGACCTGAGTCCTTATCCGCCCGCAGCTTGAAGCCGCCGTTCGTCGTGCCGACGTAGATGTCGTTGCTCACCGCCAGCCCGGTGTTCGGCACGTCGCGCATGACCCGCTGCTGCGCCTCCCAGACGCGCAGCATCCCGCTGGCGTACGTCGTCTGCGCGATCTGCACGTAATAAAACGGCAGGTCGTCGCGCTGGAACTGATTCCGCCACGCGTTGATCATAGCCGAGAAGTCGGCCGCGTAGTTGCGGTTTCGCCCGTCGTCTTCGCCCTGATACCACACGACGCCGCGCACGCTCAACGGGCCCAAGCCCTTGATCATCGAGTAGTAAAGCAGCCCGGGCTGGTGTGCGATGTATCGCTTGCGTTCGACCTCGGTATCAAACGGGTACTTCGACGGGTAGTTGGTCGGGTCGGGCGTCCACGCCTTGGCGGTCGACCCGCCCACAGCCGCGCGGATCAGCCCGACGGGCACGCCCAAGTCTTCGTGCAGGCGACGCCCGAACACGTAGCCCACCTCCGTGTAGTCGATCCGCGGCTTGCCCGCGTCGCGACCCTCCGACACCGGCGCAGCCGACGCCAACCCGTCGGGTGTCGACTCGACCCAGCCCGCGACGCCTTTGTTCAGGTCGTGCTGGCGCGGGGTCGTCGAGAAGTCGATCCAATAGAGCCGCATATCCGGCCGGTCTTCCTTGCGGATGTCGATGCGGCGATTCATGTTCGACTGGCCTGCCGCGATCCACACCTCGCCCAGCACGACGTTGGTCAGCCTGATTGCGTTCTTGCCCTTGACGGTGAGGGTGTGCGATTTGCCGTCAGCTTTCATGGGTTTGAGTGTGACCAGCCATCGACCGGCATTGTCCGCCGACGCAGACTCAGATTGCCCCGCGAACGAAACGGTGACCCGCTCACCCGCGTCCGCCCAGCCCCACATGCGGATGGGCAACTCCTGCTGCACGACCATGTGACTCGTAAAGATGCGTGGCAGGCGGACGTCGGCCAGGGTGGCCGCGTTGCAGAGCAGCGCGAGCAGCAAGGCGGCGGGCGTGGTCAATCGGATACGCATGTCGTGTCCCCAAAGTGATGCGGTTGACATGGCTGAGTCGACCGGGAAGGCGATTGTACCGGCTCGGCCGACCGATCCTTTATCCTGTTACCCACGCCCGCCCACGCGGCAGGCCGTATCCCGCGTGGGTCTTGAAGCCGACACGAACAGGAGCTACCCCATGTCGATCGCATACCGATGTCTCATGAGTGTCGTACTGGCCGGCGTCGTCTGTTACGCCTCGCCTGCGCTAGCTGGCAAAGACGACGGCCGACTCGACGTGTGGTGGGTCGATGTCGAAGGCGGCGCGGCCACGCTCGTCGTTACGCCGGCCGGCGAGTCGATCCTTTTCGACACCGGCCTACCGGGCGAACGCGACCCGGGCCGAATCAACAAGCTCGCCCGCGAAAGGGCAGGCCTGACGCGCATCGACCACATGGTCATCACGCACTTCGACCTCGACCACTACGGCGGCGCAGCCGACGTCGCCAAGCTCATCCCCGTAGGCACGCTCTACGAACACGAGGTCCGTCCCGATCACCGCAAGCGCGTCGGCGAGGCGTACCTCAATCTCAAGTGTGACAAACGTGTCACGCTCAAGCCCGGCGACGTCATCAAGCTGAAACAGGTCGACGGCAAGCCGAAAATGAGCATGGACATTCTCGCAGCATTGCGTGAATTCATTAAGCCGCCCAAGGGCGTCAAGGCCCAGCCGTGTGACGACGCGCCGAAGAAAAACCCCGACAAGTCGCAGAACGGCAACAGCATCGTCACGCTCATCCGCTACGGGTCGTTCGACATGCTCGACGCCGGCGACCTGACGTGGAACCTGGAACGCCGACTCGTCTGCCCGCACAACCTGGTCGGCGAGGTCGACGTGTTCCAGATCGACCACCACGGCCTCGACTCGAGCAACAACCCGCTGCTCATCGAACGCATCAAGCCGCACGTCGTCGTGATGAACAACGGCGACCGGAAAGGCTGCATGCCCAACACATTCATCACCGTGACGAACGCGCGATCGGTCAAGGCGTTGTACCAGGTGCACCGCAACCTGCGCACGCCGGTGCACAACACGATCGCCGCGCACATCGCCAACATCAAGCCTAAGAACCTCTGCGACGGTCACCCGATCAAGCTGTCCGTCGCGCCGGACGGCAAGTCGTACACCGTCGAGGTTCCGTCAACCGGCCACAAGGCGACGTACACCAGCAAGTAACTGCGCCACACAGCGCGTCGTTTAGCCGCGGAGCTTGCTCCGCGCGTCCCCGTCAAGATTAAAATAAATCACCCCGGCCCGAACAAGCGTTTCTTCCCCAGGTCCTTCTTCTCCTGCTTCAATCGCTTGTGCACGATCGCGCCGGCCAACTCGAGGTCCTCGGCCCGCGTGATCTTGAAGTTGGTTGACTCACCCTCCACGACGTGTACCGGCTCGCCGAGCGCCTCGATCAGACTCGCGTCGTCGGTGATCCCCTTCGGATCGAGCGAGCCGTCCTTGATCTGCGCGTACGCACGCTCCAGCAGGTCGCGTTTGAAGACCTGCGGCGTCTGCACCTCGACCACGCCGGTGCGGTCGACCGTCTCGACGACGCGGTTGGCCTTGACCGTCGTGCCACCGCCGAGGATGTCGTCCAGCGGGTCGGCTGACGTGGCCGAATCTTCTTCCTCGCTGACGCGCTTGAGCGTGTTCGGCACGGGCAGGCCGGGGATGACCGCGTCGTAACTGCCCGCCGCTTCGAGCACACGGTCGATCAATTTGCGCGAGGCCAACGGCCGAGCCGCGTCGTGCACAGCGATGTGCGTCGCGCCCTCGTCGATCGCCTCCAGCGCGTTGAGCACCGTCTCCCACCGCTCGGCCGTGCCGCCTTTGACCAGCTTGGCCCGGTGGAAGCCGAGCTTGTCGCCCCAGCGGAACTTGAACTCGTCGTACGTGTCCGGGTTGACGGCGAGGACACACTCGTCGACGTCGTCGCGCTTGACGAACAGCTCGACGGCCCGGAGAAAAACGGGCAGGCCCGCAAGGTCCATCTCGATCTTGCTCAGCTTGCCCAGGTCTTCGACGGCGGTGGACGACCCGGTAAACCGCTTGCCAACGCCGGCCGCGGGGAGGATGACGGCGAGTTTCATGCGCGACAGGATAACAAGGATTGCACGCCGTCGAAACCGTTGCGGCCGACGAACGGCCTGCGCCGTCGGCCCGTATGATTCGGTCGATGCCCACGCCGGATTCAAGCCACGCCTCATCCGACATCGAAGCGCGCGTCCGCGCGATCGGCACGCACCTGCTCAAGGAAGCGAACAAACGTCAGCCCAGCTTCGCGTCACGCCGTGCGCAGGAAGAGCGTATGCTCAACCAGCTCATGGCCGACGAGGCGGTGCGCGTCCAGATGCTGCGCTTCGTGGATGTGCTGCCCGTGCTGGACGACGACGCCGACCTGGTCGCGCACCTCGATGAGTACGTCGGCGACAACCAGATGACGTTGCCGCTGCCGATCCTTGACAAGATGCCCGGGCTGATCGACTGGACGCTGCGTCACGCGCGCAGCGGTGTTGCGTCGCACCTGCTTGCGATGACGGTGCGTGCCGTGACGGGCAGTTTGGCCAAGCGGTTTATCGTCGGGCAGGACGCCCGCACCGCCATCGCTGGGCTCAAGCGGCTGCACAGACAAGGCATGGCGTTCACGCTCGACGTGCTCGGCGAGGCGACCGTCAGCGAGGCGGAGGCCGACGGCTACCGCACGCGATACCTCGACCTGCTCGAAACGCTCTCGCCGCGCGTTGCGCGCTGGCCCGCCAACGACCTGCTCGACCGCGTCGGCGACCGTCGCCTCCCTCGGCTGAACCTTTCAGTCAAGCTCAGCGCGATGTTCTCGCAGATCGACGCGCTCGACGAAGCGGGCAGCGTGGAGGGCGTCAAGTCCCGCCTTCGCCCGATCATGGCGTCGGCCCGGCAGCACGGCGCGTTCATCACGCTCGACATGGAGGATTTCAACACCAAGGCGATCACAATCCGCGCGTTCCAGGAACTGCTTGACGAGCGAGACTTCGTCGATTGGCCCGACGCCGGCATCGCGCTTCAGGCCTACCTGCGCCACACCGAGCGCGACGTCGAAAACATGATCGAGTGGGCGACGCGCCGCGGCACGCCCGTGACCGTCCGCCTCGTGCGCGGCGCGTATTGGGATTACGAAACGGTCATCGCCGAGCAGCACGGTTGGCCCTGCCCGGTCTGGACGACCAAGGCCGACACCGACCGCTGCTACGAGTCGTGTTTGCGCAAGCTGATCGACGCGCACCCGCACGTCGAGACGGCCGTGGCGACGCACAACCTGCGCTCGATCGCGCTGGGCATCGCGTTGGCTGAGGCGCGGGGGCTCGACCCGACGCAGTACGAAATCCAGATGCTGTACGGCATGGCCGACAACGTGAAGTCGGTGCTGGTCGATATGGGACAACGCGTCCGCGTGTACGGCCCGTTCGGCGAGCTGCTGCCCGGCATGGCCTACCTCGTCCGCCGACTGCTCGAAAACACGTCCAGCCAATCGTTCCTCCGCATGGGTTTCAGCGAAGACGCCGACCCCAACAAAGTCCTCGCGCCCCCATCCCCGCCCCCGGATGCGACTTCTTCCGGGGGCGGGGGCCGCTTGCGGCTTAGCGCTCCGACCAATCAACCCCAACCGTCCCCCATGCCCCAAACCGAACCACCATCCGAATCCACCACCGACCTCACTCCCTACACCGTCGAACCCGTCCGACGCTTCACCGACCCGACCGAGGTCGAATCGTTCGCCAACGCGATCGAACACGTGCGCGGCCAACTCGGCGACGACTACCCGCTGCTGATCGACGGCAAACGACGCGACACGGACACGCTGATCGACTCGATCAACCCCGCGCATCCCAACGAGCTCGTCGGTCGATCGGGCAGCGCGGCCGCGGCCGAAGCGAACGACGCCGTCGCAGCGGCGACGCGCGCGTTTAAATCATGGGGCAAACGACCGGCTCGTGATCGCGTCGATGTCCTGCTGCGCGCGGCTGACCTGCTGCGCGAACGCCGTGACAACTTCGCCGCATGGATGGTGTTCGAGGCGGGCAAGCCCTGGCGGGAGGCCGACGCCGACGTGTGCGAGGCGATCGACTTCCTCGAGTACTACGCGCGCCACGCGCTGCGCCTGAACGAAGGTCACAGCATGGACGCACCGGGCGAGTTGAACCACCTGCGCTATCAGCCGCGCGGCGTCGCGGCCGTCATCTCGCCGTGGAACTTTCCCTTGGCCATCATGGCCGGCATGACCGCCGCCGCGATGGTCGTCGGCAACACGGTCGTCGTGAAACCTGCGCCGCAGACGCCCGTCATCACCGCCAAGTTCATCGACCTGCTGCACGAGGCAGAGTGCCCGCTCGGCGTGGTCAACTTCCTGCCCGGCGGCGACGACGCGGGCAAAGCGCTGGTCGTGCATAAGGACGTACACATCATCGCGTTCACCGGCTCGCAACAAGCGGGTTGCGCCATCAACGCCGCGGCCGCGCAGTTGCAGCCCGGCCAACACCACGTCAAGCGCGTCATCACCGAGATGGGCGGTAAGAACGCCGTCATCATCGACAGCGACGCCGACATCGACGACGCCGTGCGCGGCTGCGTCCGATCGGCCTTCGGCTTCAGTGGCCAGAAGTGCAGCGCCGCGTCGCGCCTCATCGTTGTGGGTGATATCTACGACAACTTCGTCGAACGACTCGTCGAAGCGTCGCGCAGCGTGCAGGTCGGACCGCCGGAGGATCGCGGCACATTCATGGGGCCTGTGATCGATCAAGAAGCATTCGACCGCATCAACGCCGCGATTGACGCCGGCGCGACGCAGGCGACGCTCGCGCTGCGCGTCGACGCGTCTTCACTTGGTGACGGCTACTACATCGGCCCGACCGTCTTCGCCGACGCTCCGCGCGACTGCCCGCTGACGCAGGGTGAGATCTTCGGCCCGGTCACGGCCGTCATCCGGGCCCGCGACTTCGATGACGCGATCGACATCGCCAACGGTACTCGGTTTGCCCTGACCGGTGGCGTCTACTCGCGCAGCCCCGATCGGCTCAAGGATGCGTCGCGCCGGTTCAACGTCGGCAACCTCTATCTCAATCGTTCGATCACCGGCGCGATCGTCGGCCGACAGCCGTTCGGCGGCCACAAGCTCAGCGGCGTCGGGTCCAAGGCCGGCGGCCCCGACTACCTCTTACAATTCGTTGAGCCGAGGACGGTGACCGAAAACATCATCCGCCGCGGCTTCGCGCCCGACACGGAGTTGGCTGAGTCGCTGGACGACGATGATTGAGTCAGGCCCGAGCCCGCGGATCGCCTGCTCCGAGGCCTTCCGCGGGATAGAAAAAGCGAGTCACACGATGACCTTTGACGACCTGCTCTACAAGCTGTGGGACGACTACGCGACGCTCAACCCGCAGGCCCGCGCGATCCACAACCTGCTGCAAGCCCGCGGCGAACGCATCGTCAACGACCACATCGCCCTGCGCACCTACGACGACCCGCGCGTCAGTATCGACCGACTCGCCCGCGCGTTCGAAAAGGTCGGCTACACACGCCAGGAAGAGTACGACTTCGAGCAAAAGAAGCTGTTCGCCCGCCACTTCGAGCACGACGACCCCAATCAACCCAAGGTCTTCATCAGCGAGTTGCAATTGGCCAAGTGCAGCGACGCGCTGCGCGCCAAGGTTGCCGCGCTGCTCGATCAGCTACCAGGCGACCAGATGCAACGCGACGACGCGCCCGTGGCCGGCCGATCATGGGATCTGTCCTTCGCCGACTACGAAGCCCTTGCGGCTGAGAGCGAGTACGCCGGCTGGGTCGCCGCGTTCGGATTCCGCGCCAACCACTTCACTGTCTTCGTCAACGCATTGACCACCTTCGAGTCGTTGCAGGCACTCAACACCTGCCTCAAACAAAACGGCTACGCGCTGAACGACAGCGGTGGCGAGGTCAAAGGTTCCCCCGACGTGTTCCTGGAGCAGTCCTCGACGCTGGCGGATCAGGTCGAGGTCAAATTCAGTGACGGGACGCACGTCATCCCCGCATGCTACTACGAGTTTGCGCGGCGCTACCCGTTGCCGAGCGGCGAGCTCTTTCAGGGGTTTGTTGCCAAGAGTGCGGACAAGATCTTCGAGAGCACGGATCGGCGGTGAGCTTTCAAGTCGTGTGCATCGCGACGCCGAAGCCCAGCCATTGCAATGGCTGGGCGTCTTGCGCGCCGTTCACCCTCGGCCACGTTGAAACGGGTAAAACGCATCGCCCAGATCAAGGATCGACGACAAC
This sequence comes from Phycisphaeraceae bacterium, assembly GCA_028284155.1. Taxonomy (GTDB): domain Bacteria; phylum Planctomycetota; class Phycisphaerae; order Phycisphaerales; family Phycisphaeraceae; genus JANQSF01. The sequence goes on along the minus strand of JANQSF010000054.1, from coordinate 129,011 downwards.
ACATCCAGCGCTCGCCGCGATTCATTGACAAGTCGCTCATCCGCCAGGTCGTCCGGGGCCAGCGCGTCGCGGTAGTGTTTGTTCACCCACGCGACGAGCTTGTCGTACAGCGAGTCGTTGAGTACGACGCTCTGCTTCATCCCGGCCAATTCGTTGTCGGTGAGCGCGACACGCAAACGCAGACACGCCGGCCCGCCGCCGTTGGCCATGCTCTGACGCGTATCAACAGGGATGATCTGAGAAATCGGGTTGTCGTCGCTCGACACGATCGCATCGAGCACGTGCGTCGCCGCTTCGTGCTCGCGAGCCTCGGTCGGGCAAATCAGTACCATTGAGTCGTCGCGTGTTGTGACGAGCTGACTATTGAATAGATACGTCGCAACCGCGTCTTCGATCGACAGGTCGTTCTGACTGACTTCGATGACGCTCAGGTCGCTGCCTGTCGTTGCGTGAAACATGCGGCGCAAGTCGTCCAGCGCCTTGGGTTGATTGACCAGGGCGCATTCATGGATGAGCAGCACGTCACCGTGGCCGACGGCGATGACGTCGTTGTGGAACACGCCGGCGTCAATGGCGTCGGGATGTTGTCGGGTGAAGAGCGTGCGCGTCGGGTCGAGGCCGTGGCGGCTGGCGATGGTTGTTGATGCGTCAAGTGTCTGGCGTGCGGGATACTTGGCGGGGGCGGGTGAGTCCTCGGCGTCCGAGCCTCGGCCGAACACAAACCACTGGACGCCGGTCTGGTCGTGCGCGGCGCAGAACCGTGTGTGATTGGCGGCCCCCTCGTCACTAAGCGCGTCCGTCGGTGTCAGCGGGCCGTGATGTGTGAAGTGTGTCTCATCGGGAAAGATCGTCCGCAGCGCATGCGCTGTCGCTTCGCGCTCAAGTGAACGGTGCAGATGGCTCACCAGATTTGCCGGTGTGAAGTGGACTCGGTTGTCAGCCGTGTCGGCGCTGGGCGAGACGGTGGCGGCGTTGGCGGCCCACATGCTCGACGCGCTGCTGACCACGGCGAGCATTTGCGGTGCGTCACGTGCAACACGCAACAACAATGCAGCCGGGTCCGGCTCGTCGAACCCCACCGCACGCAGCGCTTTGAAGTCCGGCCGCTCCTGCGGCGGCAGCACGGCCTGCGGCACACCCAGGTCCATCAGCGCCTTCATTTTGGCCAGCCCTTGCAGCGCGGCGGCTTTCGGGTTCGACGTGAGATGGCGGTGCGACTGCGAAGCGACGTTGCCGAACGACAGGCCGGCGTAGTTGTGCGTCGGGCCGACGAGGCCGTCGAGGTTGAGTTCGCGGGCGGGCATCGGTCAAAGCGTAGGGTGGGCCAAGGCTCGGCGCGGCCCGCCGATTACGGGTTGGGTGATTCGTGGATCGTCCGAAGTCGTTCCAAGCCAAATTGCGCACGTGAGATTATCGACAAACGAAGGCCGCAGCTTGCCGCCGTTTGCAATTTGGTGGGCCGCGCAAAGCCTTGGCCCACCCTACGTCGGAACGATCCCGGGCAGTGTCTTGTCTGGCAAAGTGAGTGTCTCACTTTCGAGTGTGGCGACCGGGTACGCGCAGTAATCGACGGAGAAATAGCCGGCCGGTCGGTGGTTGCCGCTCTTGCCGACGCCGCCGAAGGGCGACGCGCTCGACGCGCCGGTGGTCTGTCTGTTCCAGTTGATCAGGCCCGCGCGCACGTCGTGATAGAACCGATCGAACAGGTCGCGCCGGTCGCTGAGCAGCGCGGCGACGAGGCCAAACGACGTGTTGTTGGCTTCGGCGACGGCGGCGTCGAAGTCGTCGACACGAATCAACTGTAAGAGTGGTCCGAACACCTCGTCGTCGGCCCGGTCGGAGATGTTGGTGACATCGATCAGGCCGGGCGTGAGCATCGCGTCGCGCCCGTTGATCGGCTTGCACTGGACGAGCGACTGGCCGCCGCGCGATTGCCACTGGGACTGCTTGTCCAGCACACGTCGTCCGGCCGCGTCGTCGATCACCGGGCCCATGAATGGAGGCGGGTCGGCGTCGAACACGCCAACGCTCACGCGTTTGATCCATGCGGTCAGTCGTTCGACGAATGCGTCGCCTGCTTCGCCATGCGCGACAATGAGTCGTCGGGCGCACGTACAACGTTGACCCGCTGTGAGGTAGCCCGACAACACGGTCAGGTACGCGGCGGCGTCGAGGTCTTGCACGTCGTGGACGACGAGCGGGTTGTTGCCGCCCAGTTCCAGCGCGAGGATCACCTCGGGCCGATCAGCCAGCGCCCTTCGCAACGCCAGGCCGCCGGCCGTGCCGCCGGTGAACAGGACGGCGTCGATTTTGTCATGCGCAGCGAGGGCGACGCCGGTGTCGCGTGCGCCTTGGACCAGGTTGATCACTCCGGCGGGCAGGCCGACCTGCTGCCAGATTTCGACGGTGCGTTGTGCGACGAGCGGCGTCTTTTCGCTAGGCTTGAAGACGACGGTGTTGCCCGCAAGCAGCGCGGGCACGATGTGGCCGTTGGGCACGTGTCCGGGGAAGTTGAACGGCCCGAACACCGCGGCGACGCCGTGCGGTTTGTACCGCGTGGCCGTTTTGACACCGTTGTTGTCACGTTCGGTTGTCTTGCAGCGCTCCGCGAACGCTTCGACGGTGATGGCGACCTTACCGGCCATCGCATCGACCTCGCCGCTCGACTCCCACAACGGTTTGCCTACATCGAGGCTGATCGCCTCGGCCAGCGAGTCGCGGTTTTTCTCGAGCAGGTCGGCGAAGGTGTGCAGGTACGCAGTGCGCTGGTCGAGCGGCGTGTCAGACCAGTTCGGCAGTGCGTCGCGTGCGGCGGTGACGGCCTGATCGACCTCGCTTGCGGTTGCGGCGTTGCCCTGCCAAACGGTGTCGCCGGTGGCGGGATTGCGCGAGTCGAACGGATCGCCCGCGCCGGGGAGCCAGGTGTTGGCGATGTGGTGGGCCATGATTGGTGGGAATCGCGCTAAGCCGCAAGCGGCGGCGGATTGAGCGGTGGGGTGGGGTCAAGTGGGGCGAAGCGGTACGTAGCGGACTTGTTGGTCTTGTTCGACTTGGAGCGCGGCCGCGGTGGCGCGGGTGATGCGGACGTTGTCGCCTTCGATCGGTTCAACACCGGCGATCACCGCGCGGTAGTCACGCCGCGCATTGGCGACGACCTTGTCAGCCGGTTCGATTGCGTCGTCGACAATGTCGGCCACAGTCGCGAGATGGCTTTCGCGCACTGCCCGGATCTCGTCACGCGCACAGTGCACGACGGGGCCGGCCTCGAAGATGTCCACCATGTCGCGGAAGTGGAAGCCCTCGCGTTCGAGCATCGCACGCGCAGGTCGTGTGTTTTCGTGGACCTGTCCGATCACCTCTTGCGCCGCATTGGGCAACAGGCGTATGTAGATCGGGTGCGTCGGCATCAGATCGCCGATGAACTCCTTGTTCACGATGCTCAGGTAGTCGGCCTTGGGAAAGTCGATCTGAAAGAAGTGCTTGCCAACGGCGTCCCAGAAGGGCGATTGGCCTTCGTCGGTGATGACGCCGCGCAACTCGGCGATGATCTCGTCGTCGAAGTGGTGCGGGTGGTCGGCGATGAACAGGAAACGGCTCAGCGACAGCAGCCGACCCAGCCCGCCGCGGCGGTGGGTCGGTTTCAAGAACAGGCTGCCGATCTCGCTCGGCCCGCTGTGTTCCGCGACGAGGTGCAGCGCGCGGTGCTCGGTGCGGATGTCGAGCATCGTCGATTGATGTACCTGCGTCTCGATGCGGTAGGCGTACCACGGCTCGAACCCGCCGACCTTCGAGACGATGCCGCTCGTCCCGACGACCTGCTGCGTTTGGTCGTCTTCGAGAACGAACAGGTAGGCCTCGCCCGTCGGCTTCTGCGCGATGGTGTCGAACGCGCGGAGTGAGTCGTCGATGCGCTGCTTGAGCAGGTCGCGGTCGCGCGGGAGCGTGGTCAGGCCGAACGTCGTCTCGTGGGCGAGGCTGAACAGCGTGTCGAGGTCGGTCGCGGCGACGGGGCGGATGGTGGACATCGTCAGTAGCGTACGCGAAACGGGCAGGGGTTGGCGGGCCGAAATGTCCCCTGTTCGGACGAATTGCACGTTCACGCCACACCGCCTGACCTACGATCCCGACCGGGATCAGCCCATGAGCGAAACCGCCCAACCCGCGACGGAGTCGACGCCCGGCGACGCTGCGCGCGATGCGCCGTCGTCAACGTTGTCCACTCCGCGCTCAAGCCGCGCGGGGCTTTGGCCCGCGGCCTCGACACTCTGGCGGCGGGAGATGGTTCGTTTCTTTCGGCAGCGCAACCGCGTGGTCAGTGCGTTGGTGACGCCGGCGATTCTCTGGGTCATGATCAGCGCGGGGTTAAACTCGGCCGTGGCGCTGCCGACGAGTGAGGCGTTAACCGAAAGCGATGCCGCCGGCGGTGTCGCACTTGGCTATCAGTACTTCTTCACCGGCGCCGTGACGATGATCCTGTTGTTCACGGCGATCTTCTCAACGATCAGCGTGATCGAAGACCGACGCGAAGGTTTCCTTCAAGGCGTGTTGGTCGCCCCCGCGCCTCGATTGGCCATCGCGATGGGCAAGGTGCTGGGCGGCGCGACGATCGCCACGATTCACGGCGCGGTGTTCCTGCTGCTTTGGCCCGTCGTGGCGGGTGTCGAAGACTGGGGCGCGACGCTGCTGTCGATGGGCTTGTCGCTGGTCGCGATGTTCGTCGTCGCGATGGCGTTGACGGGGCTTGGCCTGTGTATCGCCTGGCCGATGACCTCGACGGCCGGCTTCCACGCGATCATGATGGTCTTCCTCATGCCCATGTGGTTCCTGTCCGGCGCGGTGTTCCCGCTGTCCGGCGCGCCGGTCTGGATGAGGGTTGTCATGTGGGCCAACCCGTTGACGTACGGGCATTGGACGATCGAGGGCGTGCTGAGCGGGCAATACCGTGACTCGAACTTCGCCGTCGGTGCGGGCGTGACGCTTGGGTTTACTGTCGTGATCGTCGCGCTGGCGACACGTTTGATCACTCGGCCGCGCAAGGACGGGCTGGCATGACGCAGAAGACAGCCTGGCGCATCGTGCTCGTGTTGATCGGTCTGACGGCCGCCGGTGTCACCGCGCTGGTCGCCATGACCGCGATGAAGCGATCGACCGAAACCGGCGAAGCGTTGAGTTGGTCGAAGCAGGCGTTTATTGAGCCGTTGTCCGGGCCGACGTTCACGCTGACCGATCAGACAGGCGAGCCATTCGGGTCTGAGGAACTACAGGGCAAGATTTGGGTCGTGTCGTTCATCTTCACGCGCTGCGCCGGGACGTGTCCGGAGATTGTCCGCGAGACGGCCGCGCTGCAGAAGCGGCTCGCGGCGATCGACGGCCTGGCAGACGTTCGGCTGGTGTCGATCTCGGTCGACCCAGAGCACGACACGCCAGAAGTGTTGACCGCGTTCCTCGAACAGCACGGCGGCAATGGCCAGACATGGAAACTGTTAACGGGTCAGAAGGATGCGATCTGGCAACTGATTGAGACCGGATTCTTTCAGTCCGTCGTCGAAGCGCCGGACAGCCCAACCATGCCGATCACGCACACGTCGAATTTCATGCTGGTGGACGGCGAAGGCCGGCTGCGCGGCAACTACGACGCGTTGGACGAGTCGGAACGCGCCGCGTTGCTGAACGACCTGCGCGTGTTAATCAATGAGTCGCGATAACAACTCGATCACCGGAAGGCGGACCTACGGACACGCCGCTAGACAGTGTCGCCATAGCTTTCGACCTTCGACATTCATCAACGAACCATGAACGCCCCATTCCTTGTCCACATGAACGCCGTGCTGAATCTGACGGCTTTGGTCCTGTTGATTGTGGGCGTCGTTTTCGTCAAGCGAGGGCGAATCGCTGCGCACCGCAAAGTGATGATCGCGGCGTTCGTGGCGTCTTCGTTGTTCCTGGTGTCATACCTGGCGAACCGTTCGATGCACCCCGAGAAGCCCTACCACGGCGACGGGCTCGACCGTGTGTTCTATTACATTGTGCTTGCGACACATATACCGCTTGCGGCAGCCGTGCCCGTGTTCGCCATCCTCCTGATCCGGTTCGGCCTGAAAGGTCGGATCGACAAGCACAAGCGGTTGGCACGTGTGGCCGTGCCGATTTGGGTGTACGTGTCGGTCACGGGTGTCGTGATCTACCTAATGCTCTTTTGGTTCAATCCTCCGCCGCCTGCGTCTTGATTGTGGATGTTATCGGTCATAGCCTTCAATTGGCATATGAGTGAGACCGGCTGACCAGCCGGGCGGCAGAGTTGAAACCAGCAGGACGATCCGTCGGCCTGGAGGCCGGCGGCTGTTTGGGTCGGGGGCGACCGACACAAGGAGGTCGCGATGTCAATTGACCCTGTCTTGGAATCGCTGGCGATGCGGGAGTTGAACGAGGCTTGGCGTGACGGGGCCGGCCCGCCGCCGTTCGTCAGCCCTTGGCTGCTGCACGACCTGCTGGAGTTGCTGCACCACGCGCACGACCAGCCGGTGGCTCGGCTGACCGACCAGATCCGCGGGCACGTCATCGCACAGAACTACGCCACCGAGTGCGGCGACCAGGCCGACACGCTCGAAGCGCGCGAGGCGCAGATCGACCGGCAGGTCCGTGTGCTCGTGGTCGTGCTCGAACGGGTGCGCGAGGCCGCACAGCGTCAGGGCATCTGGTCGCCTTTGGCGGCCGCGCCGCCGATGTTCGGCTGACAGACCTGAACAACCTCTCCCATTGGGAGAGGTTGGCGGCTTTGCCGCCGGGTGAGAGTTCCGCGCAGCCGTGACGCATTCATAAGGGGTGGCTCGACCGCGCAGAGCCCTCACCCCGACCCAATCCCAAGGTGAGAGGGGGTTGATCCCCGATGTTCGGCTGAAAGGTTTGCAAGGGTCGTGTACGCTGGGTCTATGAGTGACGCATCGTCCAGCCCGGAGTCGGCCCCGCCGCCGAACACCCCCCCGGACAATCCGCGCGACAAGCCGCCCGCTGTTCGGCTGGGTCCGAACCATTGGGATCTCTACATCCTCGTCGCAGGGATCGCCACCGGCCTGATGCTGGGGCCGTTTGTCCTGGGCCGAATCTCGCCCGGTCGTTACGAACGCCTGTTCAAAGGCGGTGTCGATGAGCAGGCGGCGCACGATACGTTCGTTCAAGAGACGACCGAAGTGATCAAACTCACCGAATTGAAACTCCGTGCGTCAGGCGTGACAGCCGATGCGATCCCCGGTCAGATCCAGGAAGTCATCGACGAGCGTGAGGCGGAAAACGCACAACTCATGCAGGCTGTCCAAGACGCTCGCGATAAGACGCACCGGACCTTGGCCGTCATTTCGACCTGTCTGCTCGGCTTGCTGGTGTTGGTGATGATCGTCGAACCGCTGTTCGATACGATCGCGACGGAGGCGGTGTTGGCCCGTCGGCGGCGGCTCGCGCATGCGCGGTACGTCGTGGCCGCGTTGTGGATCGCGGTGGCGCTGGCGCGGTTTGAGTGGCTGTAAACTGGGGCATGTGTGCGTGTGAACACTGCCGTGTCGACAAGGGAAGGGCATGCGGAGCGTTTGGGACATTGCGATGGTGATGCTGATCGCCGCGTCCGCCGGCGTGACGCCGGTCGAAGCCGCGGCGACGTTTCGCACGGTGCGTGTCACGAGCACGATCGACGGTGCTGCCGAGCCGGCGTTGTATTGGTCGCCCGACGTCCCTGATGGCAAGCGCGTCCCACTCCTTGTCGTGCTGCATACGTGGAGCGGCGGCTACAACCAGCGCGGCTTTGGTGACGCGTGCCTGGCTGAGAGCGAGAAGCGTGGCTGGGCGATCATTCAGCCGAACTTCCGTGGGCCGAACAAACGCCCCGAAGCCTGCGGCAGCGAGTTGGCTGTGCAGGATGTGCTCGACGCCGTGGCTTACGTCAAGCAAGACTCGTCGATCGATGACAGACGCGTTTACCTCGTGGGCACATCGGGCGGCGGGCATATGGCGATGCTCATGGCCGGCCGACACCCGCGTGTGTGGGCGGGCGTTTCAGCGTGGGTGGGTATCAGCGACCTGGCCGCGTGGCATGCGGAAACGACTCAGGCGGGGCGGAAGAACTACGCCGGCAACATCGAAGCCGTGGTCGGCGGCAAGCCGGGCTCTTCCGCGAAGGTGGAAGCGGAGTTGCGCCAACGGTCGCCGCTGACTCATTTGGCGAACGCCAAGGGCTTGGCGATCGACCTGCAAGCGGGTATCCACGACGGACACACGGGCAGCGTGCCGGTCAGCCATACGCTGAGGGCGTTCAACATTCTGGCGAAAGCGAATGGGCACGTGAAGCGTCAGCTCACCGACGAGCAAATCGCGCACATGACGACGCAACGCCAGGTGCCACAGGCGTTGGCATCCGAGCGTGCTGACGAAGATGGTCGCAAACACCGCGTCCTCTTTCGACGTGTCGCGGGCGCCGCGCGCGTAACGATCTTCGAGGGCGGTCACGAAGGCGACATGGGTGCGGCGATCAACTGGTTGGCCAAACAGAAGCGCGTGGACACGCGCTGAAATATTGGCCTGCTCATGGCGTCAGTCGGCTCAATACTCGCTGACCGGCAAGTGACGCAGAGGGTCTTTGTCGTCCGGGTCACCTTCGCCGGGCACGTCGGCGTCGGGCGCGATCGCGCGGATGATGGCGTCGAGGTCGTCAGCCACGGGGATGGGCGGGTTGGCCAGTCGGCCGGCCGGCTTGGTGCGCGACGCCTTGTCCTGTACCGACTTCATGTCGATGCCCGTGTGGTACTTGACCGTCGCGTCGGGGTCTTTCAACTCGTGGCCGGTCAGGATGCAGACGACCCGCGCATCGCGGTCGATCACGCCTTCCTCGCGCAGGAGGTGAGCGCCCGCCACCGACGCGGCGCTGGCCGGCTCGCAGCCGAAGCCGAATCGGCCGACCATCGCCTTGTGCTCCAGAATCGTCTCGTCATCCACCTCGCGGACCACGCCGTCCATGATGTCCAGCGCCCGCAACGCCTTCGGTAGATTGACCGGCCGGCCGATCTCGATCGCGCTGGCGATCGTGTGCGCGTGCGTGTCGGCCGTATCCAACTCGCCGTAGTACTGCTTCACGGTCGATAGATCGAATCGGCCATCATTCCATGTCAATCCGCGCTCGTTGACCAGCGTGTGCAGCGGGTTCGCGCCGGCCGCCTGGATCACCGCGAGCCGTGGGATGCGGTCGATCAGGCCGAGCTTGTGCAACTCGTTGAACGCCTTGGCGAACGCTGAACAGTTGCCCAGGTTGCCGCCGGGCACGACGACCCAGTCGGGCGGCTCCCAGTTCATCGCCTCCAGCACGCGGTACATGATCGACTTCTGCCCCTCGAGGCGGAACGGGTTGACACTATTCATCAGATAGATGCCAAGCTCCGGCCGATCGACCACGATCTGCCGGATGCGACGCAGGCAGGCGTCGAAATCGCCCTGGATCTGCAACGTCGTCGCGCCGTAGTCGAGCGCCTGGCTGAGCTTGCCGTAGGCGATCTTGCCCGAGCCGATGAACACGATCCCGTCCATGCCCGAAAAACCCGCAAACATCGCCAGCGAGGCCGACGTGTTCCCCGTCGAGGCGCACGCGACCCGCTTGGCGCCGACCATGCGGGCGTGCGTAAACGCGGCCGTCATGCCGTTGTCTTTGAACGACCCCGACGGGTTCAGCCCCTCGTATTGCAACAGCAACTCGCCGTCACCCAGGCTAATCTCTCTCGCAAGCAGGTCGGCGTTTTGCAGGTTCGTTCGACCCTCGCCGATCGTGACGATGTCTTCGTCCTGCCGATAGAACGGCATCAACTCGCGGAACCGCCAGACGCCGGAGAAGTCGAGCGCGCCCGCGCCGGCCGCGCCCTTCGTGCCCCATCGCCCCTCGAAGAACGACATCGACTTGGGCAGCGGCTGACGCTCGCGGTCGTAGCGGATGTCCAGCAGCGACTGCTTGCCTGACTTGGCGCACGTCGGGCAGGCGATATGCACTTCATCGACGCCAAACGTCGCCCCGCAGTCCGGGTCGATGCACTGTTGGTAGGCGGCTTCCATAGGGGCCGATTGTAGGACGGGGGGCAGGAGACAGGAGTCAGGGGACAGGGAACAGGGAACAGGAGGCGGGGGACAGGGGACAGCGATCAGATGCGCCTTGACGTTTCGCGGACGCCCGTAGGGCGTCTTTTCGGATCGCCTGAACGCGCGCAGCGCCACGCCCTGCGAGCGTACGCGAAACGTATCGCTCACGGGTCGAGCAGGTACGAATACCAGTCGCTCGTGTTCGCCGCGACGACCTCGCCGTACTCGACGTGATTGTCGATGAACAGGATGTTGGCGGTGGGTCGTTCGTTGTCGTGCCAGCGTTGAAGCCGATCGCCGCCGCCGACGAAGTTGTGGATTGGGTGACCACCGACGAGGATGGTGAAGTCGGGTTTTTTCGCTGCGGTGAGCCGACGGTTCTTGAGCGTGGAGAAGCCGCCGATCGACGCCCAGTAGTTGTATGCGTATGACGAGCCGACGTCGGTATACGTGTGGTCCCAGGCCGCGTTCGCGGCCAACGCACCCTTGTCGGACGGGCAGCGGAACAACGGCACGTCGTACGTGTCGTCCACGTTGTTCGGCACGCCGACGTACCGGTTGAGCAGCCGGTCGGCCGGGCCGTGCCCCGTGGCCGAGTTGTACCCGCCTGTCCAGTCGCCGGCCCGGCCGCCAAACACCATCGCGCTGTTGGTGTTCGTCGGATAGGTGATGAACCACTTGTCGTTGTCCGTCATGTACTCGAGGAACGCGTTGCCGATCTGCCGCAGGTTCGACGAACACGACGACCGCCGGGCGACCTCACGTGCGCTGCCCAGCGCGGGCAACAGCATCGCGATCAACAGCACGATCAGCGAAACGACGACAAGCAACTCGATCAGCGTGAAGCCGGTGAGCTTACGGTGCGGTGTCGGGCGTGTTGCATTGAATCGATTCAACACGGGCGATTCTAACAACAAACGCGTGGGCCGAATTCACAGGCTATCGGTTGATCTGGGAGGGCGAGGCTCCGTCCGAGCCGTGGTCAAGTCTGTGCGATTGACTCGCCCCGCGGCTCGGACGGACCCTCGCCCTCCCGACAACGTGGACCGCAGCTTGGTTTAACGGCTCGCGACCTTTCCCCCATTCCATCAACCCCCTCCGCCGTACTGGTCGATACAGGCGACATGGAAACGCCCCTGATCGGCATCACCGTCGACAACCGCGACAACTCGGCCGACTCCGGCCGATACGAGTCGTCGATCGCGTACAGCCGAGCCGTGGCCGAGGCGGGCGGCGTGCCGGTCTTGCTGCCGCACGAGCCGGAACTTGCCACGACGTACGCGACGACATGCGACGGGCTTGTCCTCACCGGCGGGGTCGACCCGGATACGGCGGCGTTCGGCGAACCGATGCACCCGAAGGCTCGGCCGATCGACCCGCGCCGGCAGGCGTTTGAACTCGCGTTGCTCGACGCGGCGGCGACGCGCGACCTGCCCGTGCTCGGTGTGTGCCTTGGGATGCAATTGATGGCGTTGCGCGCAGGCGGGCGACTGCATCAATACCTGCCCGACGTGATGGAGGCGTCGGAAGCGCACCGCGACGATCGGCGGCACGCGATCGAGTTGCGTCAGACGGACTCCGTGCTCGGCCAACTGATCGAAGCCGGTTGCACGGTCGTGTCGTATCACCAACAGGCCGTGGCTGACGCGGGGTCGATGCGCGTCGTCGCGACCGCGCCCGACGGCGTGATCGAAGCGATCGACGACCCGTCGCGCCGGTTCTGGATCGGCGTGCAGTGGCACCCGGAGCGCGGCGGCGCGGGGTCGCTCAATCGGGGCTTGTTTGAGCGGTTGATCGCGGCTTGCCGCTTGACGTCTGCTGCTGTTCTTTCTCGGCGCGCTTGAGCGCCGCCTCGTGACGCCAGATGATGACGAGCATCATGCCGACGCCGACGACCAGCGCGACATCGGCGATGTTGAAAATCCACGGGTATAACCCGGTCGACCCACCCGGCCACGACCAGCCGAACGGCAGGTCGACGTCGGGGAAGAGCTCGAACATGTCGCGTACGGCGTTGTAGCGGACGCGGTCGTAGAGGTTGCCGATCGCGCCGGCCAGGATCAGGCCGAGGCAAAGGTGCAGCCACTTCGACGAGCGTTTGCTGCGGTAAAAAATCGACCCGATGATCAGCACGGCGACGACGCTAACCAGCGCGAAAAACCACTGCTTGTTTTTGCCGATGCCGAACACCGCGCCGGTGTTGAGCATGAGCTTGAGTCGGAGGCCTTTAGGGACGACCAGCCGGCCTTCGTGCGGCGGGATGGCGCTGGCCGGCGCGGTGGGGTCGTAACGCGGTTGCAGGACCAGTTCGCCCGATTCGACCCGCTCGTATACCAACGTCGTCCCGTCTTCCTCGCTGCGGGCCAATTCGATCGGCCGATCGGACACACGCTCAAACGACATGTACTTGCTGACCAGGTCCGACGTCAGCACGACGACGCACACACCCATGAACAGCACGACGGACGGCCAATGTCGCACGGCGCTGTCAGGGGCGGGACGCATGGAATGATTGTAAGTGGGGCGGTCGGTGGGTGGAGGAGCGGGACGCACGCTGACCTATTGAATCACAAAACGGGTCATTCCTGGCCGCGCCGTTCGCGTTCGCGGACGACCTCGATGCTGTACTTGGCCCACGGCTTGGCGTCGAGGCGGTCCTTGTTGATCGGCTCGCCCGTTTCGAGGCAGACGCCGTACGTGCCGCTCTTGATACGCAGCAGCGCGTCGTTGATTTCCTTCAGCAGCTTGCGCTCCGACTCGACCAGGCCGAGCGTGAACTCGTGCTCGTACTGGTCGGTCCCCGCGTCGGCCATGTGCACGGGCATGTGTGACAGGTCACCGCCGGAACTCTTCGATTCGGTCTGCAACGCTTCGACATCGCCGAGCAGTTCCTGACGCTTGGCCATGAGCAGGTTGCGGTAGCGGTTCTTGTCCGCGCGGGTCAGATCGGTCTTGACCCGGCGCAACGCCGCTTCGCTCGGTGCCTCGGCCCGTTCCAGGACAGGGACGCTCGTCTCCGGCGGCTTGACGGTCTTGACCCGCTGCTTCGACTTGGTCTTGAGATTCAACGCGCCAGGCTGAGCCAACGAAAGCTTGAGTTTGGGTTTGGGTGCGTCCTCAGCCTTCGCGGCGGACTTCTTCTTGCTCGTCGTCTTGCTCTTGTTGGCCGACTTGGCCGCGGAATTGGTCTTCTTCGCTGTGGTCTTGGCGGCCTTCTTCTTGCCAGCCGTCTTCTTTGACTCGGCCTTCTTCTGACTGGATGTCTTCTTTGGCGCGGCCTTCTTGGCGGCCGCCTTTTTCTTGGGCGCGGCCTTCTTCTTGGCTGTCTTCTTCTTTGCCGCGGACTTGGTCTTGGCGGCGACTTTCTTCTTGGCCGTTTTCTTCTTGCCGGCACTGGACTTACCTGCCGCCTTCTTCTTGGCGGTCTTCTTCTTGCCAGCCGACTTCTTCTTGGTCGTTTTCTTCTTTGCCACGACGAAACTCCGCGACCGAACCGGGCCGAAGGGCTAGGTCAATCGGCCGATCCAAGGGCCGGCTTGACGGCAGATGCCCCTGCCGGTGGGAAAAAGGTGGCAGATTATACCGGGCCGACCTCCGCTATCAACAGCGGCGGCCGAAAGCGGTTCGATGCAGCCGATGCCGCTCGTTAGGTGTTGTAAAAAAAGCACTTGCGAAGATATGCGGTTCAGTCGCCGTGCAGTTGACGCAGACGGCCGCTCAGACGGAGCAGCAGGTGAACCCGCTCGAACTGGTCGACCCAGTCCTGCAACGTGGCGGCCAACTCGTCCTGCGGAACGGCTGCGCTGGGCAGCGGGCAGGACGCCCCGAGTTGTTGCGCGGCCAGCGTCCGGTAGCGCGAGAGCGTGCGGTCGCCGTACCAGGCGACGGGCTCGTAATCTTCGGCACAGAACAGGAAGACGGGCACGCGATGGCCGGCGTTGATCGCGACCTTTTCCTGCAGGTCGATGTGCTCGTCGCGGTCGAGCCAGCGCAGGTCGATGCACGGGTTGGTCTCGGCGATGTGCTGCACCAGTGGGCCTTGTTGCACACAGTCGCCGCACCAGATGCCGGACAGGCCGATGACGTTCATGCGTCGCGTGAAGCCGTCAAGCAATTGTCGCTGCGCGTCGGTCAGCGCCGTCTGGTCGTAGACACGCTGCCAGTTCTCGCGCTGCGCGTCGGTACCGGATTGGACGTACGCCTCATAAGGGAGGCCGGCCTGATGTTTCTGTCGGAGGTAGTCGGCGTTCATGATGTTGTGTTCGATGCGTCCGCAAACATTGAAGTGACACTGGCGAGACTCAAGTACTCAGCATGCCCTCCTGTCGCGCATAGGCGAACACCCCGCCGGCGTCGACGATCGGCTTCACATCGCCCAGCGGTTTGAGTGTGTACGACTTGCCCGTTGTGATGTTCTTGAACGTGCCGGCTTCGATATCGACTTCGCACTCGTCGCCAGTGCTCACTTCGCCGTCGATGAGCCGCGTCTCGCACTCGCAGGGTAACAGGTAGCCGCCGTTGACGCAGTTGCGGAAAAAGATGCGTGCATAAAACTCGGCGATGACGACCTGCGCGCCGGCCTCGGCGATTGCCAGCGGCGCGTGTTCGCGCGACGAGCCACAGCCGAAGTTCTTGCCGCCCACAACGACCGCGAAGGCGCTCTTGAACTCGCCGTCAGGGACGAACGACACGTCACCGGCAGGCAGACCGCGCTGCCCGGCAGGCACGCCGCTGTTGGCGTACATGCCGAAGAATTTGCGCTCCTCCGGGTCCGAAGTGCTGAATTTGAGGTACTCAGCCGGGATGATCTGATCGGTGTCGATGTCGTCACCCATCACGTAGGCCTTGCCGCGGATCACGCTCTGCGTTGCCATGCGTTGCTCCTTCGTCTTCGTTCGAAAAGCCGGAGACTATAGGAGAGAGCTTGCGGCTCAAACGTGGTCCTTGGTCAATTCCCCGTCGATCAGCCGCCAAATGGAGCGCGGGTTGGCGTTTCGCAACTCGGCCGGCAGGGCGTTGTCGGGCCAATCCTGGTACGCCACGGGGCGGACGAACCGCATGATCGAGGCCGTGCCAATGCTCGTGAAGTGGCTGTGCGTCGTCGCGGGGTAGGGGCCGCCGTGGTGCTGGGCGTGACACACTTCGACGCCGGTCGGGAAGCCGTTGAAGATCAGCCTGCCGACCTTGCGTTCGAGGATGCGCACGAGCGAAGCGTGCTCGCGCAGATCGTCTTCCGTGCCCTGGATCGTGGCGGTCAGGTGGCCTGCCAACTGGTCAGCGATGCGTTCGAGCTGCGCCGACTCGCCGGCCGAGACGATCAACGACGTTGGGCCGAACACTTCGTCGTGCAGGTGCGGGTTGGACAGGTAGGTGCGCGCGTCGGTCTTGAACACCACGCACGCGGCCTGCGTCTGTGCCGGGTCGACGTCGGCTGACGATATGCCCACGACCTCGACGCCCTCCGTCTCGCCGATGCGCTGCGCGCCGAACGCGCACGCGTCGCGAATACCGGCGTGCAACATCGTCGCCGGCGCCGCCTCCTTGGCCAGTTGGCCGGCCGACGTACTGAACGCGTCGAGCGCATCGCTTTGCATCCCGATGACCAGCCCGGGGTTCGTGCAGAACTGACCCACGCCCAGCGTGACCGACTTGATGTAGCCGTCTGCGATCTGTTCGCCGCGTTCGGCCAGCGCGCCGGGCAGGACGAACACGGGGTTGATGCTGCCCATCTCCGCGTAGAACGGGATCGGCTCCGGCCGAGCGCACGCCGCGTTGAACAGCGCCCGCCCGCCGGCCAACGACCCGGTGAACGCCACGGCCCGGATCAATGGGTGTTGCACGAGCGCCAACCCCGGCGTCACCGAGCGACCGTGGACGAGCGAGAACGCACCGGTCGGCAGGTCGCACTTTTCCAGCGCCGTGTCGATCGCACGCCCAAGCATCTCGCAAGTTCCCGGGTGGCCGGGGTGCGCCTTGACGACGACGGGACAGCCAGAACCCAATGCGCAGATCGTGTCCGTACCCGCGACGCTGATGGCCAACGGGAAATTGCTCGCGCCGAACACGCCGATCGGCCCGATCGGCTGCATCATCCGACGCAGGTCGGGTTTGGGCACGGGCTCACGGCCCGGGTCGCCGCGGTCGATCCGCGCGTCGAGCCACGACCCCTCGCGGATCATCGTGGCGAAGAGCTTCGCCTGACCGACCGTTCGGCCGCGTTCAGCCGTGCAACGCCCCATCGGCAGGCCGGTCTCTGGGCTTGTCCGTTCGAGCAGTTCGTCACCCAGTTCCATGATCTGGTCGGCGATCGCATCAAGCAGGTCGGCCCGTTGCTCAGCAGAGGCTGAGCGCAGCGTGTCGAACGAAGCGTCAGCCAGCCGCACCGCCTGATCGACCTCCGCGGCCGTTGCTTCATGAAACGACGTATCGAGCGCCTCACTCGTCGTGGGGTTGATCGCGGGAAAGACGTTGTCGCCTTCCGCATGAGTCGTGTGTCCGAGGATTTGTTGGCCGTGCAGTTGCATGAGTCACTCACTTGTGATGGGTGCGTTTGTTCGAATCCGATCTTAACGCGAAGATCCGAAGGAGAAAAAAGACACGAATCGAAACATTACCGAGCATTCATCGTGTCTCTTCAATCCTTCGCGTCTTCGCGTTGAAACCGACACTACGTATAGATGAGGTCGCGAAGTCACGCCATGGTATTCACCAGCGTCCCGATGCCATCGATCGTGACGCGCACGACGTCGTTCACTTGTAACGAGAAATCGTTCGGCGGCACGACGCCGGTCCCGGTCATCAGCAGGCAGCCGTGCGGGAAGGCGTTGTCGCGAAAGAGATACTCGACCAACGTCGGCGGCTTCTTGTTCATTTGGCCCAGGTTCGTTTCTCCCTCGAAGATGGTGTCGCCGGCGCGTTCGATCGTGATGCCGATCGCTGTCGTGTCGGGCAATGGCTCGGGCGAGATCAAGACGCCCGGCCCGATCGCCGCGCAGCGGTCGAACGTCTTGGCCTGCGGCAGGTAGAGCGGGTTCTCACCTTCGATGTCGCGACAACTCAGGTCGTTGCCGACGGTGTAGCCGACGATCTTGCCCGTCGATGTGACGACCAGCGTGAGTTCCGGTTCGGGCACGATCCACTTTGAGTCGCGACGCAGGTGCATCGCATCACCCGTTCCAACCACGCGGTGCGGCGTCGCCTTGAGGAACAACTCCGGTCGATCAGCGTGATAGACGCGGTCGTAAAAGTCCGCGCCGCCGGCCGCGTCTGACTCGTCCATCCGCGCGCTTCGGCTGCGCAGATACGTCACTCCTGCGGCCCAAAGTTCCTGAGTCAATGCGATCGGTGGAAGCAGTTCGTTTTCGGTTGGCGGCGGTACCGGTTCGCCGCTCTCGGCCGCCGCCGCCAGCACTTCGTGCAGGTCGGGGCGGTTGACCAGCCCGCGCCAACGGTCTTCGGTGAGCGGGTAATGATTGCCTTGTACTCCCACGACCGGGCCGTTCTTTGTGCGGTAAAGAATCATGCAATCAAGGGTTAAGGGCGTTGTCGGCCGTGGTTTCGGGAGCGTTCGGCTTCCCGATCGGACCGGCTTGGTCGATCAAGGAGGCGTGCGAAATATAACGAATATGCCACTTGGCGCGAACCGGGCACCTGGGTAAAATGTACGAGTACGTGGTATTTCTGCCGATGACCACTTCGACGACGCTCAGACAGGGAGCCGTGCCATGACGCAAATGACCGCCGCCGTCCCGCGCTTAGTCCATCTGACGGCGCTCGCTGTCTCCGTGGCTGCGATGGTTCTCTTGTCAGGCCCGACCGAATCTTTGGCGCAGTCGCGTCGCGGCAGCAGCCGATCGAGTAGCTCAGCCAGCCGACCCACCTCGTCACGCGCCACGATCAGCAGGTCCAGCGCACCGCGTAGCACGGTCTCGCGATCAATTGGTTCACGGTCGGTTTCCACCCGACCCACCACAAGCCGATCGTTCAGTTCACGTACGTCGCCTTCCACGTCGCGCACGATGGGGCCGCGCCCCAGCACGTCGTTCCGCACGACGCCGGCCCGCCCGGTGACGTCGTCGTTTGGTCGATCGTCAACCGTGTCGCCATCGCGCTCGATCTCGTCACGTTCGGTGACGACCCGGACAGTGTCCCCGCGCACCACGACTTCCCGATCATTCAGCTCGCCCACGTCGTCCTCCGCGTCGCGCACGATGGGACCACGCCCCAGCACGTCGTACCGCATGACGCCGGCCCGCCCGGTGACGACGTCGTTCAGCCGATCGTCTTCCTCGTACTCCAACACACGCAGCACGTCGCCTTCGCGCATCGTCACGGCGCCCTCGCGGGTGGTTACTTCGTCATCCGCGTCGCGCCACACCAGCCCGCGACCGACATCGTCGATCCGCACCACCTCGGTTCGGCCGGTCACCACGACCCTCAGCCGATCCCGGCCGACGGTCTCCGGATCAAGCAGCAGCTCGCGCCAGGCGACGCGGCCGGTCTCTTCGTCGTCTTCGACGCGCGTCGTACGCTCAACGTCGCCGCTGACGACGCGCATGCGGCATGTCAGCGTCTCGCGCGGGAAGCACCACACGTCGTCCGCGAATCGTCACGGCAGTCACGGACACAGTTCACACTCGTCGTATCACGGTCGTTCGTCCCACCACGGCCATAAGTCGCATTACGGTAAGTCGCGCACGGGTGTGAGCTTCCACCTCGGCCACGGCAGCCACGGCTCGAGCTACGGCGTCGGCGTGCACTACGACTCAAAGAATACGAGCGTTGGCTTCCATATCGGTAGCAGCACGGGCTACCACTCTGCCTACCAAAGAAAGTACCACGGCGTTCACTACAAGACCCACTACCCGTCCTCCCACTACCACAAGCACCGCCACTACCCGTACTCGACGTACTACAAGTACCGACACCACCGGTACTACCCATACTCCTATTCGTACTACTACCCGACTTGCTACACCAGCTACTCGTACTACCCGTGGAGCTACTACTACTCGTCGAGCACGTATTGCCCGCCGGTGTCTTACAACAAGAGCTACTACACGCCGACTTACACGTACTACTCCCCCACCTATTCGTCGGTGTCATACTCGGCATATCCGGTCGACTCGAACGCGAGCGTGATTTACGGCAGCGATCAGCCAGCCGCAGTGACTGCGCCGGCCGAGCCGACCTACTCGACGCCGAGCACGACGCCCTCGGCCAACCCCTGGGCGCTGCTGGGAGAGGGCAAGGCGTCGGCCGCGTTGAACGTCTTCGCTATCGAAGCGCCGCAGTTCCCCGACGCGGGCCTGCCTAAGGCCGGCTACGCGATCGCCGCGGGCCTGTCCGGCGATCTCGACCGGGCCGTCTGGGCGATGCGCAAGGCGTTCCGCCAATCGCCGAACGACGACTACACGCTGCCCAACGCCGAGGCGATCCTGCCGCAGATCAAGCGGTTGGCCGACCAGTTCGCGTTCCAGGCGGCCAAGCCCGAGAACGGCGACCCGTACTTCATGGCCGCGGCGTTGTGCTACATCAAGGGCGACTACAACGAGGCCGCCGCCGCGATCGAGCAGGCCCGCAAACTCGGCGACCATGCCGTGA
This sequence comes from Phycisphaeraceae bacterium, assembly GCA_028284155.1. Classification (GTDB taxonomy): domain Bacteria; phylum Planctomycetota; class Phycisphaerae; order Phycisphaerales; family Phycisphaeraceae; genus JANQSF01. The sequence continues at coordinate 109,304 of JANQSF010000054.1, read as the reverse complement.
GCACGGAAAACCTCAGCCGGGCCATCGCCGCCAAGATGTACGCGCCCAAAGCGAGTGACCAGCAGCCCCAACAATGAATCGATCGTCCTGTAAACTGGCCGCTGACAGTTGGCTTGATCGACAAGCCCGAGCGACCCAGTGTCGGGACGGATAATTGAGAGCCTTCTGAACAACCTCTCCCTTTGGGAGAGGTCGGCGGCCCCGCCGCCGGGTGAGGGTTCGCGCGGCCGTGACGCGATGTGTATCGGTGGCCCAACCGCGCAGAGCCCTCACCCCAACCCTCTCCCAGAGGGAGAGGGGGTCTATCAGAGAGACCAGTGAATCAATCCAACGCTTCACGACTGAGTGCCCTTCAAATCGTGAAGCGTTTTTTCATGAAAGCACTGAGCGTCCTGCGTCGCGCATGTCGCGACGACCTGTCGCCTCGCGCTTGTGTATTCGTGTTGGCGGCTCTCTTAGTGAGCACGCCGACGGCGGTGTTGGCCGAGACTGATAAGCCGAACATCCTGCTCATCCTGACGGACGACCAGGGTTGGCCGACGCTTGGCTGTTATGGCGGCAAGCTGGTTGCCACGCCGCACCTTGACCGGCTGGCGGCACAGGGCGCGCGGTTTACCGACGCCTACGTGACCAGCCAGTGCACGCCGACGCGGGCGACGCTGTTGACAGGTCAATACACGGCGAGGCATCGGCTATGGCATGTGTTGAGTTGGTACGGCTATCCTTGGGCACGCATGACCGAGCCGCCGTTTGCCGAGGACTTCGGCCGCGACACGTTCACGCTCGGCAAGGGGCTGCAGAAGGCGGGCTACGCGACCGCCATTGTGGGCAAGTGGCATCTGACGTCGAACGCCGACGGCAACTACATGGGCCTTCAGCCGAACGCGGCGCGTCACTACGGCTTCGACCACGCGCCGCCGGTCCTTTCGCGCGACCACTTCAAGCCCGGTGCGGACCGGGGTGTCGATCAACTGACCGATCAGACCATCGACTTCATCAAGGCCAACCGCGATCGGCCGTGGTTCTGTTTCCTGTCGCACCACATGATCCACGGCGTCGTCGTCGCGCCGGACGACGTGACGCAGCGTTACCGTGACCGCGGTTTCGGCGATGAAGGGCCGAACCGGGCCGTCTACCTGGCCGGGCTGGAACACCTGGACCGTTCGGTGGGTCGATTGATGTCCGCGCTGGACGAGATGAACGAGTCTCGCGACACGCTGGTCATCTTCTTGAGCGACAACGGCGGGATCGACCAACGGCTGAGCTTCAAAAGCCTGCCGCGACCGAATCCCGCTCAACCTCGGTTCACGCCGGACATGCGCGAGTACGACAACGCCCCGTTGCGGGCGGGCAAGGGGTCGGTCTACGAAGGCGGCGTGCGTGTGCCGATGGTCGTGCGCTGGCCGGGCCATGTCGCGCCCGGCCGAGTGATCGGCACACCTGTCCATGCGATCGACATCCTGCCGACTGCGTTCGACCTCGCCGGCACCGACGTGCCCGAAGGTGTGACGATCGACGGTCGCAGCCTGCGCACGCTCATGACACGCGGTGACGACGCGCGTCTCAACAATCGGCCGATCTACCAGTACTACCCCTTCTACGACCTGCGTTGGGGATTGACGCCGTGCGCGAGTGTTCGGTTGGGCGAGTACAAACTCATCGAGTTTTTCGGCGACCGGGTCGACGCGGACGGACGCTACCAATCCGGCCATCGGCTGGAGCTTTTCAACCTGCGCGACGACCCGGGTGAGACGAAGAACCTTGCGGACGCGCAACCGCGGCGCACGTCGCAACTGCGTGACCGGCTTCACGCATGGATGAATCAACTCGACGCACAGCTGTCCGTCATCAACACGCATCACGACACAGAACGAGCGTTCGTTGAGACACGTCAGAAACCGCCTTGGCTGCGATCACGTTGATCTTGCGTCAACTTCTTCTCTTGTGAATCAACTCTACCCGTAGTTGATGCCTCGCGTTGAACAACCGCTTGAATAGCAGCAGGGCGATCAGCATGCACGCGCCGCTGGTCGCGCCGGCGATCATGAACATCACCACGATCTGATACTTCACCGCCTCCAGCGGGTCCGCGCCGGCCAAGATCTGACCCGTCATCATCCCCGGTAGCGAAACGATCCCCACGACCATCATCGAGTTGATGATCGGGATCATCCCGCGCCTTACGGCGTTGTGGATCGGCTCGCGCGCGGCTTCCCACCGCGTCGCGCCGTGTGACAATTCCATCTCGATCACGTGACGCCGTTCGGAAAGTGACTCTAACAATGTGTCGAGACAGAGCGAGATGCCCGTCAGACCGTTGCCCAGCGCCATGCCCAGCAGGGGGATGACGTACTGCGGCTTGTACCACGGCTCGACGCCAACCACCGCGGCGGTCACGGTCAACGTCGTCGCCAGCGCGGTGACGACAAGCGTGACAAACGCCAGCAACGTCGATCCCGCGACCCGTCGGCTGGACCGACCCACCGCGGCGAACGCGGCCGCCGCGATCATCACCACCATCGCCGCGACGATGAGCCAACCCGACGCGTGTTCGAAAACAAACCTCAGGATGTAACCGACGGCCAGCAGTTGCACGACCGTCCGCACACTGGCCAGCGCCAGCCGCTTTTCCATTTGCAGACGCAACGCAACACTGACCAGCCCCGCGACCAGCACGAGCGCCGCCGCGACCGCCAGATCGACGGCGGACAGTTCGATCGCGCCGGCTGTCGTCGCGAGTTGTCGGGTGGCGAGTGTCATGCTTCGTATCGGTTGCGCGCCGGCGGTCGGCGTCGAACGCCGTCATGTCGTTTGCACGACGGTCTCCAATTGCACCTGCTCGTCACAGAATCGATCAACGCGTTCGACGCGGTGCGTCGCGATCAGCACGGCCGCGGCGTGTCGGTCGGCCCGCGCGCGGATGGCGTCTTCCACTAGCGCCGCCGACGCATCGTCCAGCGGGCTGGTCGGCTCGTCCAGCAGCAGGACGTGCGGGTCGAGCAGCATGGCCCTCACGAGTGCGACGCGCTGCTGTTGTCCGACGGAGAGTTGCCGAGCCAGCTCGTCCATATGACCAGCCTCAAGACCGACCGACTGCAACGCGTATTCCGCCATCGCCCGGTCCAAGTCCATCCCCTCAGCCGAGCGGTATTCAAACGGCCGACGCAGGTTGGCCTCGACCGTGTCGTCCAGCATGGCGGGCTGTTGTGTAACGTGCACGACCTTTCGCCTGAAGCGTGGCCAACCGTGCGCCGCCGGTTCCCACCCTTGTAGTCGCACGCGGCCCGCCACAGGATCGATCAGCCCTGCAACGGTGCGCAGCAACGTCGACTTCCCGCTGCCGGAGGGTCCGATCAATGCCACAACCCGACCTGCTGAGACCGACAGGTTGATCGGTTTCAGCAATGGCATGCCGTCATAGCCGACGGTCAACTGTTCGAGTTGGAGCAGCGATTCACTCACGGCCCGACAAGATAGCCGCTTGCACAGGTCGGTCGCAACGAATCGTGCGCAAGGCTCACATGGGCGTTTTGAAGCCCAATGCGCGCATGACGCACCAGCCCTTGGCCCCCTCGAAGACCTGGAACGCCCCGAATAAGATGGCAACCACGCAGATCGTCCACACCCACCAGCCGACCCACGCGCCCGTCGCCGCCATGACCAGCAGGGCGACGCCGACGCCGAGGGTCAGCACACCGGTGATCACGCGGACCGTTCGGCCCTTTTGGTCGATGTTGCATTGCATGTCAAACGATAGGTCACGCCAGTGACACCCGATGGCTAAAACCACTGTTGCGGACCGGGCGACTGCATTTCCATCTCGCTGAACTGCCGCCAACCGCCGTGCCCGTCGAGGTAGATGACGTTCCCGCCGGCCGGCAGGTTGCCGGGGTCGAGATGGGGTGAGCGGTGCGGGGTCGGCCAACCGCCGAACACCTGCGCGAAGTTGCCGTTCTGTGAGATATTGGCGTCGGTGATCAGCTCAAGCTCGGTCGCGCCTTGGGTACTGGCAAAGACAATATAGCCGTTGCGCAGTTTGCCGTTGGCGCTGCGGATCGTCAGCGGCGGTTGATTGCCGGTCATTTCCCACAGCCAGTAGTAGCCGAGCACCTTGTACCAGTTCCAGTTCCACAGGCCGTCGTCGTTCTGGTGCGTGTTCGACGGGCAATACATCTGTTCGCGCATAATGCCGCGCTCAGCCAGTTCGGCGACCGTGTGTTCGGGCATGTCCCACAACCAGGGCAGCCGTTGCCCCATGTTGTTGACGTGCGCCGTGGGCAGTCGGCCGTTGTAGTCGTTGGAGTACTCGAGGACGGCCGTCGCCGTCTGCCGGGCGTTGCTGGCGCACACCAATCGCCGACCCTGTTCACGCGCCAAGCCGAGCCCCGGCAACAACAACGCGATCAGCAGAATGATCAGCGAGATCACGACCAGCAATTCGACGATCGTAAAGGCTTGACGCGTGGTTTTCATGGTGTGCGAACTCGGACGCACTGAGAATCGATTGGCCCCCGCCAACACCCTGATTATCACAGCGCGACAACTGAATTGCCATGAAAACTGTCACTGGCGACATGAGTTTGTTTACGTCAGGGTGTACGGGGCACATGATGCAGGAATTTGAGGTAACAAGTCCCTGCTCACGGCGCGTCGACGACGTGATACCGGTCGGCCGACGGTGACTCCAATCGGCGTTTCACGCCGTTCGGCCAGGTCACTTCGATGTGCTCAATGCGCGTCGCCTTGCCCAGGCCGAAATGCACGGTCGGCGCATGTTGGCCGTGGATCGTCTCGCCGATCACCACGCGACCCACGTGTGTCCGCCCAGCCGCTCGCACCACGATCTTCGCCCCGACCGGCGACGGCTTGCCCGGCTGGTGACGCAGCCGAACGCCGACCCAGTGGTTGTTCGTCTTGATTGTGTTCCAATAGACATGCAGAATCTGCCCGTCGTACCAGCGGTCTTCGACCACAAGCAGGTCCACCCGCCCGTCGCCGTCGATATCGTCCGACAACGCGGCGCGTCCGTCGAACTGGTCGGCCACGCCCAGCAGCCAGGCGACGTTTGTAAACCCGCGCCCGTTCGCATTCATCAGCAGCGCATTCTTCTGGTAGCCGTCCCACGACTCCGTGCGGTTGAGATAGCCACGATGCACCTGCATGAAAAGGTCGTGCATGGCCGGGTTCGTCTTGCTCGACGCGTCGTAGATGTCGTGACACCAGAAGTGCGTGCAGTGGTCTTTCGTTGATGCGCCGCTCGAGTGACCGTTGGCGACGAAGATGTCGCGGTCGCCGTCGTTCTCCACGTCAAGCGTGGTCGTGCCCCACGTCCAACCGGTGCGAGCGACCCGGTCGGCGAACAGCGGCGCTTGAAACGTGCCGTCGCTTTGTGACAGGTACATGCGGTTCCCGTACGCCATCGCCATGCGCATCTTGTGGATGTCAGGCTGATCGTCGCGACCCAGGCCCAGCCGTTCCAGACGACGCGCCGTAGTTGACGACATGCCGGCCACATAGAAATCGAGTCGGCCGTCGCCGTCGTAGTCGCCGAACGTCGCCGACATGCCAAATAGGTGCCGCTTGTCGATGACGCGATCGGTCACGTCGGTAAAACGACCCTTGCCGTCGTTGTGATACACGTCGATGCCGGCGAAGTCGCTGACGACCAGCAAGTCCAGGTCGTTGTCGCCGTCGAGGTCGGTCAGCGCGGCGGTGTACGTTCTGCGGTGCCGTTTCTTCAGAATGTCGCCGAGCATCGACTCGGGCGCGGGAGTCAGGTTCCCCCGGCCGTCGTTGAGATAGAACTGTGCGGGGAAGCCGTCGTTGGCGTCGTAGTACGGGTTGGGCATGTTCCCGCCGAGGTACGAGATGCGGTACTGCCCGACGAACACATCGAGGTCGCCGTCACCGTCGATGTCGCCAAGAGTGAGCGCTTGCGGTTGTTTCAGGTCGCCGCTTAGCGGGTCGCCGATCGGGTCGGTGGTGAACCGCCCGTTCTTGTCCCCGCGATAGACCAGCAGGCTTCCGCGGAGACCGGGCGCGAGGTAGTCGGCCACGCCGTCGCCCGTCAGGTCGGCGACCGCCGCCGTCTCGAACGTGCGGTACGGCAGGGCGTGCAGTACTTCGCGCTCGAACCGTGTACCACCTTTATTGAGATAGAGGCGGTTGCAACCGCCAAGCAGGATGTCCGACAGGCCGTCGCCGTTCACATCATGCAGCACGATCGGATGGACGCCCGACTTGTGCGTGCCGCTGGACGGGTTGACCGTCAACACGCGCTCAAACGCGGGCGGCCCTTTGCGCGTCAGGATGCGCAGGTCCGTGGCGTCGATCACCGAGGGAGTGGGCATGGCGTTTTCGGTCTTCGCTTCAGCCCACTCAATCTTGAGCACGCCTTCGATGGCGATCCGCATGGTGCTCGGTTCGTGAACGGCGTGCAGAACAAACGTCACCGAAGATTTGGCCGGACGTCCGTCCTTCGCCGGGGTGAATGCGGCGTGATGCCACTCGCTTTGCTTGAGTCGGTACCCGTTGTCTCGCCACTGATTCAACCGCGCGACCCACGCGGGGTGTGTCAACGTCTGGCCGGGCCCCGTCGTCTGCCGTTTGTCGATCTCCAACCCCAGCGCGACGGGCTCGCCCGGTCGGCCAATCCGGATCGAGTCGGTCGGGACCGCCGCAAGCACGTCGAACTTGTCACCGCCGAACTTGTCCTTCGCCAGCAGGTCGTCCCAGAGTTTGACGAAGACCGCGTCGTACTTGTGTGAGAGTTTCTCGGCCTGCCAGACCGTGCGGTCACGCTGGGCCCGTTGTTCGGCAAGGTCTTTTACCGACGGCTGCGCGACCGGGTCCTTCTCTGCCGCCATTGACAGGACGGAACCGACCAGTAAGCCGAACAGGATGGGCGCTTGCCAGCGGGTCATGGTGACGTCGTTTGAGGTTGCTGGATGACGAGCCGCGGCTGGCTGCCGGCGTCATGTGCCGACATCTCGCCGTTCGGCCAACGAACAATGACGCGTTTGGCTGAAAGCCCATTAGGAATACCGAACGTCAGTCGCGCAGACGACTGAGACAGGTAGCCACCGTTGGAACTGACCTGAGCGGTTTGGGCCGTACCGTTGTCCAACTCGGCCGTCACGACAGCGCCGATCGCTGTGGGGTTGCCTGCTCGGCCGGCAAGTCGGACGCTAAGCGGTCGGCCTCGCTGCAACTGCGACGTGCGCGTCATAGGCACGACGGTGTCGTTGTTACGGGCGAAGACCAAGTCGTCGCGACCGTCGGCGTCAAGGTCGATTGAGATCAGGGCGGTCGCGTCACCGGACACGACGACACCACTGGCGTTTGGCCAAACAGGGTCGAAGGTCCCGTCGCCTCGGCCATGTAGCAGCAGGCCAACGCCGCCATCCATGTGACCGGTCTCGGGTTGCGGGCTGTAGAAGTTCTGTGCGAGCACGAGGTCGGTGTGACCGTCGTAATCAACGTCGGTCAGCACTGCGCCAAAACACGGCGCGGCTTGCGCGAGGCGAGGCAATGGCTTAAAGGTGAACCGGCCTTTTCCGTCGTTGAGCAAGACGCCCGACTCCAGCGTGTCAGCCGTAAGCCGCAACGCCGCGCTGAGTTTGGCGCTGCCGTATACGTCATTCAGGGTTGCTTTGGCGAACGCATCGAAGGTCGTGAACTTCTGGCCAAGAAACGGCATCGCCGCGGTTGAACAACTCTTGCCGCGCCCCGGATAAAGCACGCCGTTCTCAAATTCGCATTCGACCAGTCGGCGACGCGGGTCATTGCCGAATCGGCCGTAGTAGATCAGGGCCGGTCGGTTGTATGTCGCGTGGTACTTAGTGTTGAGCCCGACATTGGTGACGACGAAATCGATGTCGCCGTCGCCGTCCAGGTCGCGGCCGACGATGCCGTTGAACCAGCCTCGTCGATCCGCCAGCCCCGCCGCGACGGTGTCGTTGCGCAGCCGACCTTTGTCGTTGCGCCACAGATGGATCGGCCCCCACTCGGTGGCGATCAGCAGGTCGACCCAACCGTCGCCGTCCACGTCGGACCAGGCGGCGTCGGTCACCAGACCGATTTCGCGCAGGCCGGGCGAGTCGCGGTCGGTCACGTCCTTGAACCGGCTTGGCAGATTCATCAAGAGCCGACTGCTCGGCGTCACCGGGTATCGACCCGGCACGACGCGGCCGCCAACGAACAGGTCCAGGTCGCCGTCGCGGTCGTAGTCGGCTGCCGCAACCACGCTGCCGCTGTCCTCGATCTCGGGTAGTGCTTCCTCATCGGCTGATGTGAATCGGCCTTTCCCGTCGTTGTGGTAGAGCCGATCACGGAAGGCCTTCAATCCGTAAGCGTCCTCCACGCCGCCGCTGACGACGTACAAGTCCAGGTCGTTGTCACCGTCGGCATCGAAGAATAGAGCGCCCATGTCTTCGGACGCGCGGTGTCGCTCGAAGGCGGGTTGCACGGATGCCTTGAATTGACCGTCGTTGTTGACCCACAACTGCCCGACGTGGTCGGCCGCGCCGCCGAGGTAAAGATCGTCATCGCCGTCACCGTCCACGTCGCCCACCGCCATGCCCGGGCCAAGACGCGACAGACGGTAAGGCAACAACGGCTGGCGTTCGAAGTCGCCGGTGCGCGGCTTGTCCTCGACGTGTTTCAGGTCAGCGAGTGCGGACGACGGCGCGAACATGGGTTCAGGTCGCGCGGGTACAGGTCGCTCGACCGGTCCGGTCGGTTCGGTGACGGTGTGTACATGGTCGGCCGGCAGGTCGTTGAAACGCTGGACGTGCCCGCTTGGCCAATGAACGGTCAGCGACTTGACCTTGTCAGCGTCGCCCAGGCCGAAGTGCACGATGGGCTCGCTGCTCGACGCCCACCCCCGTGAAAGCGTGTGATAGCGCGCCTGTTTGCCGAACATCGTGTCGACCACGACCTTCGTGCCGACACCCATGCGGTTGCTTTGTCGGCCGACGAGTTTGACAACGATTCGATGCCGACCGGCCGAACGGTTGCGGTAGACCGCGGCGGGTGCGTCCATGTTGTTCACGACGAGGTCGAGATCGCCGTCGCGGTCGAAGTCGGCCGTGGCCGCGCCGAAGCTGACGCCCAGCCGATCGAATCCCCACGCCTTGCTCACGTCTTCAAACCGCAGGTCGCCCGCGTTGCGGAACGCGAGGTTGCGGTTGCGAAACAGGTCCTGTTTCATCCAGAATGCGAAAAACTCAGGCGTCCCTTCCTTGGCGTAGGCAACCGCTTTTCGATTGAGGTCGGTGTTCATCAGATCGCGAGTCATGCCGTTGGTGATGATCACGTCGGCGTGGCCGTCCTCGTCAAAGTCCTCGAATCGCGTCGTCCAAGTCCAATCGGAATCAGCCAGTCCGGTCAGGTAGGCGACCTCCATGAAACGGTCGTGGCCGGTATTCAGATACACGGCGTTTCGTGGGTATTGACGCGGCTCGGCGTATTCGAGAAACCAGGCGCTCTTGGACATGTCGCCCATCCCGACCTTCTGCCGGTAGTGCGACGTGCTGGACATGTCCGTTCCCATGAAATCGAGCAGGCCGTCATTGTTGATGTCGGCGTAGTCCGCGCCCATCGACGACCAGGGCGTGTGCGGCAGGGCGGTTCGTGAAACATTTGTAAACGTCCCGTCACCGTTGTTGCGGTATAGATGGTCGCCGCCCCAAAAATCGTTGGCGACGTACAGGTCGGCCCAGCCGTCGTTGTTGTAGTCCCACCAGGTGGCCGCTTGGCCAATGTCTGCGCCGTTGATGCCGGCCTGTTCCGTGACCTCAGTAAAACGAATCTGCCCGTCTTCATTGGGCCCGTCGTTGCGGTACAGGTGGTCAAACTGCCCGGCCTCGACCTGCTTGGCTCGGTCGCCGGGCAGGTAGAGCAGTTGCCAGTATTCGCGCAGTTCGTCGATGACGATTGGCTTGTCGTCCTCGAACCGGACGCGGAACTTCTGGTCCGGTCCGGGCTGAAGCCCGGAGGTCAACAGATACGCGTCGAGGTCACCGTCGTTGTCATAGTCGGCGAATGCGACCATGATGCTCGCGCCCCAGAAGTCCAGGCCAAATACTTTGGCCTGTTCCTTGAACGTGCCGTCGCCCTGGTTGATGTACAGCCTGTTGTTCGCTTCGTAGCCGCAGGCGTACAGGTCGAGGTCGCCGTCGTTGTCGATATCCACCCAACTCGCGCCGGTGCCCCAAAAGCCCGGGTCGTAAACGCCGGCCGACTTAGACACGTCTTCAAACTTGAAGCCGCCGAGGTTGCGGTACAGCCGGCTGCCCCCGGACGGGCTGGTCAGATAGACGTCGGGCAGCCCGTCGCCGTCGTAGTCGCCGGCCGCCGCGCCGCCGCCGGTGTTCTGGCTGTAGAAGACGCGGTCATATTTCGCCGGCTTGTCCCACGTCACCTGGTGGGTGATGCCGGTGTGGTCGGCCGAGAGCCGCTCGAACAGCGTGCCGGTCGGTGGTGATGTATCGCGCGTCAGCGCGGTCGACTCGATGCGACCGGGCGTCGAGGGGATCGGTTCGGGCTTGTTGGATTCGACGTCGCCGCGGTCACAGGCGGTGAGCAACAACACGAACGGAAGACAGGCCCAAAGCGCGATGGCGCACGATGGGCGGAGCGCCCGGAATTGGCGTAGCCATGATGACGTCGGATGCATCGATCCCTCTCTCAGGCCGGCCCTTCAAGGATATCGTCGGTTTTGGTCAATGCAACGAATCGGGTCGTCAGGTCCGAACGAAAACGACCCGTCCGGGGACGGGTCGTTGAGGCTTATGCGAAGTCGTGCACTCACGCGGTCCGCCGCCGGCGTCGGCTGGCAATCAGGGCCACGCCGATCAAACCGAGCGCCGCCGTGGCGGGCTCGGGCACGGCCTGCTCAAGGTTAAGCGTATCCGGGCCGAGCAGGAAGTTACCGGCGATCTGCTTGCCGTCCAGGGCCACGTCGTAGATTCGGAACTCGTTGAATGAGCCCTGGAAGTTGGCGTCGGCCGTCCAGTTCGATCGGCCGAGCCAGTTGTTGACATCATTGAGATTTGCCAGTTGGATGTTCGTGTTCAACGTGTCCAGCAGGACACCGTCCCGGTAATAGCTGATCTGGGGCGACCCGCCATTGCCGTCGGCATCAAACACCAAGGCAAAGTGAAACTCTTGGTTGATGCCGGGGCGGGCCAAGTCCAAAGTGTTGATGTCGCCGGGGCCGCCGCCCATCGGGTCGACGTTACGGACTTCGATCCGCGCCTGCAGGGCATTGCCGCCGCGGGCGCCGCTGACCATCAGGTAGTCCGTGCCTTGGCCGCCGCCGCCAGGCCCGAGCACCTCCGCGTTGCCAGAGGAACCAAAGTCGAAGATTCGCTGCCAGTTCTGCGCGCCGTCGATCGTCACCCAGGCTTCGATCGTCAGGTCGGTCTTGGTCGAGATCAGGCCGTTGGGCAGGTCGCCGTAGGCCTGCGTGGCACCCGAGCCGCCAGGGAGGCTCAGTTGCGAGCCATCAGCGGATGCGCCCGCACCGCGCACGACGCCGTGCTGGCCGCCGATCGAGTCGATCAGCACTGTGCCGTCCGGTGCGGCGCCCGCCGCGTTATCAAAGCTGTAGCGATTGACGGGCGCGGGCGAGAACGGGTTGACCTCCATCGCGGTCAGACCAAACCTCCCGGCGTCCTCGTTGAAGTTGTTCATGACCTGCAATGGATTGAGCGCGCCGTCGTGGACACGCACGTTGGCGATGGCGAGTTGGCCGCGTGTGCCGCCGTCTAAATCGTTCCCGGCGTTGGCGTTTTGAGCCGCAATATTGATGAGCTGATTGGGATGCGTGTTGAGGAACGGGTTGTTGTTGCCGCGGTCGCGATGGTACTCGTGATTTGCACGCAGGCCGTTTTCATAAACGATCGTGCTATCTCCGTTGTGCACGTAAACCAGGTGGTTCCATTGGCCAAGGGCCGGCGCACCGCCTGCGGGAGACCAGGGGACGTCCGGCCCACCGCCCCAGTGGCCGACCGCGCCGAAACTGTTGCTTGGCGTGTACAGGAATCCCATGTTCGTGCCATTGCCACCACCGCGTCGGCCCCATGCCACGGTCGTTTCTTCACCATTCTGCGTCGGGTTGTAGACCCAGACTTCGATCGATCGGGTGGGGTTTTGCCCAACGACGCTTGCGGGCGAATTGCCTTGGCTGCGATAGGCGTCGATTCCGCCCGACGAGTCGAAATCAACCGCCGGGTTGTTGTTCGGACCGAACGTCCCAACCGCGGGGTTGCCAGCCTCGACGAAGTCGCCGATCGTGCCGGCGTTGAACCAACTGGCCGTGCCTGCGCTGGGGTGACGAGCATCGAGGTCGACCAGCAGCGTGCCTGCCGTATCAATGGCCTGCGCTCCGCTGGCAAACATCCCAAGCGCGCACATCGACAGAACACAACGCAACACGTGTTGGCGGACGGTCTTCATCACAAGCTCCAATCGTTTGTCGGTACTCTCTTCTCTCGCGTCGACCTAGGCGGAATCGCCTCGGCTCTCACGATCCTAGTTTACACGCTTCAAGCCCGGTCTCCAAGTGCCTCTCCCGCTCTTTTCCCGATTCGCGGGGCGGACCGATCTGACGCGAGGCACTTGTTGACGACTGATTATGACGGTTGGTTAGCCGAACTGCAATGATATTTTACGCCCGCTGACTGAGATTTATTACGTGGCGAATTGCGCTCGGAACTGGGCTGGCGGCACGCCAACCGCCTTTTTGAAGGCCACGGAGAGGTATTCCACGTGCTTGAAGCCCGTCCGGTGGGCGATCTCGGCCAAGGGTAGATCGGTCTCGCGGAGCAGTTGCTGGATGCGTTCGATCTGGAGCCTGCGGATCTCGGCGTGGGCGGATCGGCCTAGCAGTTTCTGGAATCGGGCGTCCAACGCCCGGCGGGTTAGGCCCACTTGGTTCAGCACGTCGGCCACGCGCACGCCGTCACACGCTTTGGCGCGAATGAGCCGCAGCGCGTCGGCTACGGCCGGGTCGGCCACATTCAGGATGTCCGTTGACTCGCGCGCGACCACGCCGATCGGCGGGATCAGGTGCGCGTCCGGCGCGACGGTCTGCCCGGCCATCATCTTGTCTAACAATTCCGCCGCCAGCCAACCGGTGCGGTCGGTGTCCGGCGCGACGCTGGTCATCGGGGGGTCGGCCAGGTCGCACAGCAGTTCGTCATTGTCCACGCCGATGACGGCGACCTCGTCCGGCACGGTGACGTCGATTATCCGGCAGGCTTCGAGCACCTGCCGCCCGCGCACGTCGAACGCGGCCATGACGCCGACGGGGCGCGGCAGCGTTTCGATCCACCCAGCCAGGGCTTCGATCTCTTCCTGCAACGTCCGACGGGCGCGCCTTCGGCCGGTCGGCGGATAGGTCGCGCAATCGTGCCCGTCCTGCTTCAGCCGTTTGACGAATTGACGTTGACGCAGGTCCGACCACTGAAAGCCCGGCTGACCCGCAAAGCCGAAGTGCTCCAGCCCGCGGTCGAGCAGGTGCTCAGCCGCGAGTCGCGCGATCGCGCGGTCGTCCGTCTCGACCATCGGAAACTGAGTCGCCAGTCGCGCCGCGCTCAGGTCGACGGCTGGCAGGCCGGAGGCGATAACGGACTTGGCGATCTGTGCGTTCTCAATCCGGGCGATGATGCCGTCGCCGTCCCAGTTGGCCAACCACGACGCGTCGGTATGACCCCGGCTGTCTTCGCCCAGCACGATCGACCACGGGCCGTGCCGGCGGATAAACGCCCGCACGCCGTGCAGCAGCCCGCGGGCGTACTCGTTCGACGTTTCAACGACCAGCGCGACCCGCTTGGCGGTGCTCATGCGACAGACGGCAACGGGACAAGGAATCAGATGAGCTTGGTAATATACCTCATATCGGACATGCAATTACTCATGGTCGGCCGGTTCCGTGTTTGCGACGATTAACCACTCAACACGCGGCGGCCGGCCTGTTCTGACCCGTCCATTGCCCAGCCGCTTCATCCACCGAGGCTGACACGATGACCAAGACACCGATCCGCTGGACGTTGCTCTGCCTGTTCGCCCTGTTCTCCCAGGTCGGTTTGTCTGCGACGACGTCGGCCGAAGAGAAGCCGACTGTGCGCGTTCTGTTCCTGGGCGACAAGGGACACCACAAGCCGGCTGACCGCGCGGCGCAGCTCATCCCCGTCTTGGCCAAACGCGGCGTCTTTGTGACCTACACCGACGACGTGGAGCACCTCAACCCCGAGATGCTCAATCAGTACGACGGGCTGATCATCTACGCCAACATCACGAGCATCACGCCGGCGCAGGAGTCGGCGTTACTCGACTATGTCAACGGTGGCGGAGGACTCATCCCGCTGCACAGCGCGTCGTACTGCTTCTTGAATTCGCCGAAGTACGTTGCGCTCGTCGGGGCGCAATTCCAGCGACACAAGACCGGCATCTTCCGCGTCAAGCCGACCGCGCCGGATCACCCCGTGCTCAAGGGCTTCAAGGGCTTCGAGAGTTGGGACGAGACGTACGTCCACACGAAGCACAACACCCGGAATCGGGTTGTTTTGCAGACCCGACGTGAAGGTGATCGCGACGAGCCCTGGACATGGGTCCGCACCGAGGGCAAGGGTCGCGTGTTTTATTCCGCCTGGGGCCACGACCAGCGCACATGGGGCAACGAGGGTTTCCACGAGCTGGTCGAACGCGGCATCCGCTGGGCGACCGAGCCGCGCGTCAAAGAGCGGCTCGCGAAGGTCGAGCCGTTCAAGTACGTCAAGGCGGGGGACGCGATCCCCAACTACCCGCCCAGCGGCAAGTGGGGCACGCAGGACAAACCGCTGAACATGATGCAGGCGCCGCTTCCGGGCGAGCAGTCCGCCAAACACATCGTCACGCCGCCGAACATGCAGGCCAAGCTGTATGCCGGCGACCCGGACATCGACCCGGCTTTGGCGATGGCGTTTGACGCGCGCGGACGGCTCTGGCTGTGCGAGTCCGTCGACTACCCCAATGACCTACAACCGCACGGCAAGGGCAACGACCGTATCCGCATCTGTGAGGACACCGACGGCGACGGCAAGGCCGACAAGTTCACCGTCTTCGCCGACAAGCTGAGCATCCCGACGGCGCTGACGTTCTACCGCGGCGGCGTGATCGTTCAGGACGGCACGCGCACGCTCTACCTCAAAGACACCAATGGCGACGACGTGGCCGATGTGCGCAAGACACTCATCACCGGTTGGAACATGGGCGACACGCACGGCGGCGTGAGCAACTTCACGTACGGCCACGACAACTGGATTTGGGCGATGCAGGGGTATAACAACTCCCGCCCGCGCGTAGGCGACAAGACCTACCCAGGCTTCCGAATGGGCTTCTTCCGTTTCCGCCTCGACCAGAACGACCCGCCGAACGTCACGGATATCGAGTTCCTCCGCTCGACGAACAACAACACGTGGGGCATCGGCTTCAACGAAGAGGGCGTCGTGTTCGGCTCGACGGCGAACCGCAACCCCAGCGATTACATGCCGATCCCCAATCGTTATTACGAGCGCGTGCGCGGCTGGTCGCCCACGACGCTGGGGTCGATCGCACGCGACCACCTGTTCTACCCCGTCAGCGACAAGGTTCGGCAGGTCGATCATCACCACGGCTTCACGGCCGGCACGGGTCACCGTTTGTACACGGCGAGACGTTACCCGCGCCACTACTGGAACCGCACAGCCTTTGTCACCGGGCCGACGGGCAAGTTGGCCGGCACGTTTGTGATCGAGCCAAACGGCAGCGGTTTCAAGTCGAGTAACCGTTGGAACATCGCTGCCAGCGACGACGAATGGTTTGCGCCGATCGCGGCGGAGGTCGGCCCGGACGGCAACGTTTGGCTGCTCGACTGGTACAACTACGTCGTGCAGCACAACCCGACGCCGATCGGCTTCAAACGCGGCAAGGGCAACGCGTACGAATCGACCCTGCGCGACAAGAAGTTTGGGCGCGTGTATCGGGTCGCATACGGCAAAGACGGCGCGGAATCCCACGCTTTGCAAAGCGTGGGCTTGTCCGCACAATCAACCAAAGAGCAATTCCTAAGCGCTCTGTCCAGCGACAACCTGTTCTGGCGCCGTCACGCACAACGACTCATCATCGAACGCGGCAAGCTCGACATCGTGCCCGACCTCGTCGCCCTGGCGCGCAGCCGCAGCATCGACGCCATCGGCCTGAACGCCGGCGCGATCCACGCGCTTTGGACATTGCACGGACTGGGCGCGCTGGAAGGGACCGACCGCACGGCTTTGGCCGGCGCGATTGACGCGCTGCGTCACCCTTCAGCCGGCGTTCGCCGCAACGCCGTGCAAGTTCTTCCAGGGGCTGACGATTCGCTGCGTGCGATCCTCGACGCCGGCCTACTCAACGACCCTGAGCCGCAGGTGCGCCTCATGGCGTTGCTCGCCATCGCCGACATGTCAGCCGACCGCGTCACGCCCTCGACTTCCGACCGCGCCGCCGCGGCCGTGCTCGCCATGCTCAAGCAGCCGCGCAACGCAAACGACCGCTGGATCACCGAGGCCGCCACCAGCGCCGCGGCGATGCACGACGCCGGATTCCTACGCGCACTGCTCGGCGCGACGCAGGCGAAGGGCGAGCCGCAGCCGAAGCAAGTGCAACCCAAGCCCGTCAACCTCATCAAGAACGGCAACCTCGAAACGATCCACGGCGGCAAGCCGCAACATTGGCGCTCCGTCATATACAGCGGCAGAGCGACCTTCGAGGTCGCGCAAGGCCAAGGTCGAAACGGGTCGCACGCGGTGAAGATCACCTCCACGGCTGGCGCCGACGCGAGCTGGACCTACGACCTACCGGTCAAGCCGAACACGCGCTACCGCGTGATCGCGTATGTCAAGACGACCGGTTTGAACAAGGGCGCCAGCCTCGGCGCGTTGATCAACCTGCACGAGCTGCAAAAAGTCGGCAAGACGCAGGCCGTGTCGGGCGACAAGGGTTGGACGCGGATCACCAGCGAGTTCGAGACGGCCGGCCGAAACAAGCTGGCGCTCAACCTGTTGTTCGGCGGATGGGGGCAGGCACGCGGCACGGCCCTGTGGGACGACGTGGAAGTGATCGAAGTCGGCCCCGCGACCGGCGCGACGCCCGCCCTGGCAGTCGGCGCGGTGTCCGGCCGACTCGGCCAGGTCGTCAGCATCGTCACACGTCACTACGCGCAGCGTGGACCAAAGGCTTCGGTCGTCGCGACACTCGCCGCCCTGCGCGGCGCGGACGAGGCGTTGGCGGGTTATGTGCTCGATGGCCTCGTCGGTGGTTGGCCAACCGACGCCAAGCCGACACTCAGCGATGTCGATAAAGCGCAACTCGCCGTGCTCAGCGCCGGCCTGCCGGCCGACCAGCAGCAGGCATTGATCGTGTTGCTTCGACGTTGGGGGCACGACTCGGTCGTGGCCGGCGATGTGAAGCGCGTCGTCATGGCGTTGCAATCGACGCTGGCCGACAGCGAACAGCCGATCGAAGCGCGTGTCGATGCTGCGCGCCGCCTGGTTCGGCTCAGCGGCGAGGCATCGACCGTCGCCGACATCCTCAAACCCGTGTCGCCGCAAGCGCCGGCGGAACTGTCGGTCGGCCTGATCAGCGCCGTGGCCGACGCACGCAACGCGACGGTGGGTACGCAGATCCTGTCGCGTTGGTCGCGCTTCACACCCGCCGCACGTCGCGCGGCGATCGACGTGCTACTTCGCCGCTCGGTTTGGACGAAGCAACTGCTCGACGCGATCGCGGCCGGCACGCTCCACCGCGCCGACCTGGCCGCGGCCGACTGGCAACTGCTCAAGCTCAGCAAGGACCAGTCGATCGCCGAGCAGGCCAACAAACTCGACACGCTAAGCGGTGACCCCGACCGCGCAAAATTACTCACGACCATGCTGCCCTACCTTGAGAAGCCTGTCGACCTCAAAGTCGGTGCGCAACACTTCAAGAAGCTCTGCTCGCAATGCCACAGCCTCAACGGCGCGGGCGGCGCGGTCGGACCCGACCTGACCGGCATCGGCTCCCGCCCGGCCCGCGAAGTGTTGGCTGAGATCGTCGACCCCAACCGGTCGGTCGAGTCGAACTACCGCCTGTGGATCATCGAGAACGTCGACGGCGACCGACTGTCCGGCCGACTCGATGGCGAGTCGCGCACCAGCGTCGAACTGCTTGACCTGCAGGGCAAACGGCATGTCATTCAGCGGGCGGACATCGACACCATCCGCGCTACGCCGATCTCGATCATGCCGGTGGGCCTGATCGATATGTTGAAGCCGGAAGAGATCGCTTCGCTCATCGCGTACTTGCGTGCCGCCAAAGGTCACAATTGACGACACGAACGTTCGTACGCCGACCCATTTAGCCGCGTCACTTGCGACGCGCGATCGGGTGCCTGATGGTCGCCGCCACACGCGTCGCAAGCGACGCGGCTGAATGGCGCTTCGCTATGGCGTGCGTAAGATGTGTCCGACGATGAGTACGCACGACCCAGATTCAACTCAACAGTCATGGACCGCCCGCACGTCGTCCGTTGCGCAGACACTCGCGCTTGGCGAGGCCGTCGCGTCGCGTGTGCAACCCGGCGACGTCATCGCGCTTCAGGGCGAACTGGGCGCGGGCAAGACGCAGTTCGTCCGCGGCCTGGCGCGCGGCCTCGGGTCGAGCGAGTCGGCGGTGTCCAGCCCGACGTTCGTCCTGATCCAGGAGTACGAGACGGCAGAAGACCGACCGCCGCTGGTGCATATCGACGCCTATCGACTGAATAGTCTGGACGACCTCGAGTCGATCGGTTGGCCGATCACCGGCGACGACGATTGGCGGCGGCAGTCGGTCGTGGCCGTCGAGTGGGCCGACCGGATCGACGCGCTGATCGGCGAGTCGTACCTGCACGTCGAGCTGGCGCACGCGTCGCACGACGAGGCGTCGCTCACCGACGACGCGCCGCGCGACGTGGCCGTGCGACCTGTCGGCGATTGGGTCGAACGTTTTGCCGAACTACAAGCTCAACTTCAACAGGTCATCGACATGGTCAGCCCTAACACACGTCGTTCGGACAAGACCCAGTGCCCTATTTGCGGCAAGTCAACGGACGAGTCCGTTGCGGCGTTCCCGTTCTGCGGCGACCGTTGCAAGACCATTGACTTGGGGAAGTGGGCGGACGGGTCATACATGATCAGCCGACCGATCGAGCAGGCGGATTTGGACGAGGTGTGAGGAGTCGTTGGCGTTGCTGTTGATTGGGGTGAACCACCTAGGACACCGAGAGCACCGAGAGGAAGAGAAGGGATATGGATGCGCGTGGAGTGTATGTGTACGGATAGCCCGATCGCGCTCTTCTCTTCTTCTTCTTCTTCTTCTTCTTCTGCCTTGTCTCAGTGCCCTCGGTGTTCTCGGTGGTTGAACCCGGTTTCACCATTCGCAGTATGTAGACATCGTCACGTCAGGATCACACGCTGCGGTTCGACCAAATCGTCTTGTTCCGCGTCGCGTACAGCCGTGCGATAACCTGCGCGCAGCGCGGCGCACGCCCACTGACCGGTCGGTCTGAGTGTGATCATGCCGACCTGCGCGTCGTCCGACAGGTCATAGCTGTCGGCGATGCGTTGCAGCGCGTCGGTCAGCGCGTCGAGCGGTGATGCGCCACGGCGCATCAGTTCGACGGCCAAAAACGTCGAACAAGTGCCCATGACCAGTTCGCCGTGACCCGTCGCCACTGCTGCGCCGACGTTCGGATCGACATACAGGCCGTGGCCGATGATCGGTGAGTCGCCGACGCGGCCGGGCAGTTTGCAAGGCCACCCGCTGGTCGAACATGCCCCGGCCAGTGTGCCCGCGGCGTCCAGCGCCAGGACGCCGACGGTGTCGTGCGGCGAGTCGTGTCGCGGTTCGTCGCCCTCGGATGTGCGTTCCTCGCGGTTGGCGGTCATTTCGATCGAGCGCTGCCCCGACATCATGTCGCGCCAGCGTTGTTCAGCCGACTCGGTCAACAGGTCGGTCGGCGTGAAGCCTTGTGACTCGGCGAAATCGTCGGCCCCGTCGCCGACGAGCAGGACGTGTTGGGTGTCTTCCATCACCCGCCGCGCGATCGAAACGGGGTGCGCGAACCGACGGACGAACGCGACACCGCCGCAACGGCTGGGCGACAGCATGACGCAGCTGTCCAGCGAGACCCGCCCGCTGCGGTCGGGCACGCCGCCGACGCCGACGCTGTTGACTTTCAGGTCCAACTCGACGGCGCAACATGCCGCCTCGACGGCGTCGATGCCTGTGCCGTTCGACTCGAGCACGGGCCAACCCGCGGCGTTTGCGACGCGCCCAAACGACCACGTTGAGAGGATGATCGGTTGCACGGGCGATGGTAGGTCGGCGGTGAGGTCTGTTTCACGGTCGCGCGCGCGTGAACCGCCTTTCGCACACCGGCGTATGGACAACGGAGTCGATCCGGAGTCCCCCCGGAGTTGTCACATGCGTCTCATCCGTCGGCCGGCGTGTTGGATTGTGGCGATGTTGGGTGTGGCCTGGTCGGTCGCGGCCGTCGGGCTTGCGTTCGACTGGTGGGTTGAATCGAGCGAGGCATCGTCTGTTGAAGCCATGCAAGGTGTCGGATTACGACCCGGCGACGCGATCCAACCGACCACGCTGGCAGACACGGCGGGCCGGCGCATGTCGTTGCCGCACGACCTGCGCGGTCGGCCGACGCTGCTGCTCACCGGTTCGTTGACCTGCCCCAAGTCGCGTGACTCCTGCCCGCAGGCCAACGGGCTGGTCGAACGGTTCGGCGATCGGTTGAACGTTGTGTTGGTTTATGTGATCGAGGCGCACCCGAAGGGGGCGGTCTCGCCCTACAGCCGATTGGGCGTTGAAGAGGTGACCGATCGCAACGTCGAAGACGGCGTGTTGCACGCGCAGCCCGATCGAATTGAACAACGGGAAGCGCTGGCGGTGGCGATGCGTGATTCGCTTGAGTTGCAATACCGCGTGGTCGTGGACGGGATGGACAACGCCGTCTGGGTCGAACTCGGCAGACGGGCGAACACGGCCGTGCTGCTTGATGCGCAAGGGCGGTGTGTGTTTGAGCAGCGGTGGTTTGAGGCGGGAGAGATGGGCGATGAGATTGAGCAGTTGTTGGGGGTAACCAAACAATCGCCTGAACGATGAACTTGTCAAGTGCGTGAAGGTGATTACAATCGCCGACGGGGCCAGTTGTATTCGGTGTAGACACGTTTCCCATTGACGCGTCGCAGCATCGTACCGGATTGCATGGTTGTTCTGACGGCGGAGATGAGCAGTACGGCGCTCGCGATCGTCAGGATCAGGATGTAAGCGCCCGGTACGAAGTACGCGAACACGCCGGCCAACGCCACGCAGCATGCAATGATGATCGTGTGACGGACGCGCCGCCGCCTGCGTTCGGCACAGTCCCGTTTAGCCCACGTGCGCGGTCGGGTGATCACGAACGGCCGACCGCATTCGGGGCAACTCCGTTTACGGATCCCGCGCAGGTCGTAGTCGCAACTCAGGCAGTAGCGGGGCGGGCCGTCGACGGGGAAGGTGTCTCGCCTAGCGACCGCGTCGGCCAGGTCGCCGATGGGTGCTGTGTTGTTCGTTTGCGCGCGGTGGGTCGGTTGTGAGTCCATCGTGAGTTTGTGTGGCAACGGTGCCGCGCCAAGCCGCAAGCGGCTTTGATGCGCGCGTCGTTGTTACTCGACGGCCGGGCCGTCGTCGCCGTCGCCGGCAATGCTTTGGCGCATGTTGGTGTCGGCCACGACGTTCTTCATCTTGTAGTAGTCCATGATGCCCATGTTGCCGGCCCGGAAGGCGTCGGCCATGGCTTTGGGAACCTCGGATTCTGCGAGGACGACCAGCGCGCGGTTCTTTTGCGCCTCGGCCACGAACTCCTGCTCCTGCGCGACAGCCATGGCGCGGCGTTTCTCAGCCTCGGCCTGGAAGCGGCGTTTGTCCGATTCGGCCTGGTCGGCTTGCAGCTTCGCGCCGATGTTCTCGCCCACGTCGATGTCGGCGATGTCGATCGACAGGATCTCGAACGCCGTGCCCGCGTCCAGTCCCTTGCCCAGCACGGTCTTCGAGATCGAGTCTGGGTTTTCGAGCACGGCCTTGTGGCTCGAAGCCGAGCCGATCGTGGTGACGATGCCCTCGCCGACGCGGGCGATGATCGTCTCTTCGGTCGCGCCACCGATCAGGCGGGCGATGTTGGCACGCACGGTCACGCGGGCGCGGGCTTTGAGCTGAATGCCGTCCTGCGCGACGGCGTCGATCGTCGCTCGGCCGGCCATCGCGTTGGGGCAGTCGATGACCTTCGGGTTCACCGACGTCTGGACGGCTTCGAGGATGTCACGGCCGGCCAGGTCGATCGCGCACGCGACGTCCCACGGCAGCTCGATGTTGGCGCGGTTGGCGGCAATCATCGCGTTGACCACGCTGCGCACCCGACCGCCGGCCAGGTAGTGCGTTTCGAGCTGGTTGGTCGAGATCTGCAGGCCGGCCTTGACGGCCTGAATGCGCGAGAGCACGATCGCCCGTGGGTCGACCTTACGAAACTGCATGCCGATCAGGTCGGTGATGCCCACGCGTGCGTTCGACAACGCGGCCTGCAGCCAGAGGTTGATGTATCGCCCGACGAAGAAGACGAATATCAGGGCGATGATGCCGACGATGAACAGCCCGCCGATCCAAAGGACGTCGGTCGTCGCGGCGAGTGTGAGCATGGCGGACGTGTCGAACATGGCGAGACTCCGTTGTTTGGTGTATCGATTCCCCTGGCCGACCGCCCCGTCGGCTGACCGGTCCTTGGCCGGCGGCGGGCGCGGTGTCTGAAGTATCATGCGCGAAGTTGGTCACGCAGACAAGCGAATGCGGGGTTGTGGATTCGCGGAGGCGGGAAAAGCGCCGGAGCAGGGGAGAACGGGAGGCGGGGAGAAGGGGAGGGGCGGAAGTCGTGAGACGGTCATGGATTTCTGATCTCCCTTTCTCCCTTGCTCCCGTTCTCCCATTCTCGTCGAGCCTGTTTCCGCCGATCCACAAAGCTCGTCCGTATACTGCCCCCATGCGTATCCCCGTGTTCCATTGCTCGACGCAGGCGGAGAGCCGGTCGCTGCGGTTGGCTGAGGCCGCGCACCACAAGCTCAAGCTCCTGGACGCGGCCGGCCGACTGATCGACCTGCGGGAGAAGTCGTTGCCGCTGGCCGACGCCAAGCAGGCCGCGACGTCGCCCGAGATCCGGGCGGTGCAGGGCTCGATCCAGCGCGGGCCGGCCGTGGTGCTGGCTATCCCCGTCAAGGGCCACGACATCTCCGCCGCCGCCCGCAACCTGATCGAGGCGACCGGAGACGTGTGGAAAGACAAGATCGTCGCGCTGGCGTTGAGCGGAAAGAGCCGAACGGGCTACATGGCCGGCGCGTCGGTCGTGACCAGCCTGCTATTCGAACACCGCTGCCTGATCGTCCCGCGGTACGTCTACGCGTCGAGCGACGACTTCTCACGCGGCGGCGTCATCGGCGGCGAACTGGACGAGCGGGTCAACGAGCTCTGCGCATTAACGGTTCACCTGGCCAAACACATCGACCTGTCGCGGCCGGTGGACAAGAAGAAACAGCGCGTTCGGCGGACGGTCTAAAGCATGACAGCTCGCGAACCGGGCGTGGGCCTCCTCCGACTTCGTCACTCGTCATTCGCTATTCCCCATTCGCCATTCCTCCGCGCACCTACAATCGCCTATGCAGCGAATGACCCGTCAGCGCGAAGTGATCCGTGACGCGTTTGAGCGGTTGGGCCAACCGCTGAGCGTGCAGGAGGCGTTTGAGGCGGCGCAGGAAGACCTGCCGCAGATCGGCGTCGCGACGGTCTATCGCGCGATCAACGACATGGTCGACGACGGTTGGCTTGTCCCGGTCGACCTGCCCGGCGAATCGACGCGCTATGAACGCGCGGGGATCGGGCATCATCATCACTTTCAGTGCAACGGGTGTGGCCGCGTATTCGACTTCGAGGGCTGCCCCGGCGACCTCGGCCGACTCGCGCCGGATGGCTTCGAGGTCGACAGCCACGAGATCATTCTCTACGGCCGATGCGCGAGGTGCGTCACCGATTCATAAATGCCGCCGCTTGCGGCTTAGCCCGTTACCCGCACATCACAACAAAAGGCTTCGACCGGAATATCACCGATCCACGCGTAGGGTGCGCTTTAGCGCACCAAGGCCGCAAGGAAACCGTCCGTTCATCGTGGTGCGCTGAAGCGCACCCTACTTGTCGGACGGCGCCTAATTCCGTGCCTCACGCGAGGCGGTGACCTGCTCAAGCAGGCGGCTCACGCCGCTTTTTGTCGCCCCGGTAGCGGTCTCCAACACGCGTTTGGCCGCGGCCTGCACGACCTGTGGCGTGGCCCTGCCCATGAGATAGACGACGTGGGCTGCGACAGCCTCGTCCTGAAAGCGTTCGAGAGCCTGCAGCAGGTCGTTTGATTTGTCGCCGTGTTGCTCGAACAGTGGCTCCGCGTATTGGCGAGCGGCTGTGAATCCTTCGGTGCCGTCGGCGTCGACCCACACCGGCCCGGTCGAGCCGATGACGTAGGGTTTCCAGGTGATCGAATCGGGTTGATAGGTGTTGGCGATCCGCCAAAACGGCGCGTCAACGCCAGGCCCCAACGCCACGGCCACCAGGTGAACGTCGAGCTTTGGCCTGAGCAGCGTCCAGGAATGCTCGAACTTGACGACGGCGGACTTGCCGTTTTCGGTCGGCGTCGTGATGCGCTCGTCGCGCATGGGGACGCCGTTCATGTAGAGAATCACGCGGTCGGCGGTCGTCCAACTCGGGCCGGTAACGCGCACCTTGACCTTGATCGGCCCATCGGCCTTGACCAGGTCGCCCGCGCCCCCGGAAGCGTTTTGGCTCGCAACTTGGATCGTCGTGAACAGGCCCATGCTCACCGCGACGCGACCAGCCAGCAATGCGTCAACCGCCTTGTCCACGTCGATCTTTGAAACGTCGGCATCATCGACCTTGATGTACGTGCGGCCCTGGCCAACCAGTTTTGTGCTTACCTCGTGCGAGTCACTCGACCCGATCGGCGTGACCTTGTAGCCGCGGTTGAGCAGGCCGAACCAGTCGTGGTAGAGCTGGAGTGGGTCGGTTTGCAGCGCAGCCGAGTTAATCAACTCCATCGCGTTGGGTCGGAACTTCCAGCCGTCGAGGTTTTCGCCGACGATGGAGATGTGCTGTTTCGGGCCGAGCGGCCGGTAGTTCGCGTGCAGGTCGCGGCCGTGGTTGAGGATCGCGACGCGCACGTTCGGCGTCTTGTCGATCGTGTCGAACACCAGGCCGGGCCGCGGGAGCTTCCAGTCAGGCGTCTTGACCTTGTCGTCGCGGACGGGGAAGACGTTGAAGTGGCCGACGCGCGTCGTGACCTCGTTGCCGATCACGGGTGTGAAGAAGCGACGCAT
Source organism: Phycisphaeraceae bacterium (assembly GCA_028284155.1). Lineage (GTDB taxonomy): Bacteria > Planctomycetota > Phycisphaerae > Phycisphaerales > Phycisphaeraceae > JANQSF01. The sequence continues at coordinate 83,808 of JANQSF010000054.1, read as the reverse complement.
GCCGGTGCGTTGCGACTCGGCCTCGTAGTCGATGTGGACATTGTGGTCGGTCGCGATGGGCAGTTCGATGCCCTCGCCCGGCAGCGTGATCATGCGTTCGGTCATCGTCGCGTCGCCGTGGCGCGAATGCGTGAACGTATGAATGTGCGTGTCGCAGGCGACCCAGCCTGTCGTGTCGACCTCGCGCTCGATGTGCATGCGGCGCGCAGCCGAGATGTTCGCTTTCAGGTCGATCTCGAAGCGATCGACGCTGTACTCAAACCCGCGCGAGGCGTAGACGACGTACTTGCCGGGTCGTAGGCCGAACGACGCCTTGCCGTCGGCCGTGTAGATCATGCCGGTCCGCAAGGCGAGGCGATCCGTCGAGCGCGCGGCCGTGGGCATGAGCGCACCGTCGGCGTCGGCGATCGTGATGCGGCACGGCAGCGACTCGCCGCCAGGCTTCTGCGAGACGACAACGGTGAGCGTGGAAACGTCCAACGCCTTGGCGACGGGCTGATCGATGATCCGCACGTCGCCGATCATCACGTCATCGCTCGATCGGCCCTTGCCCCAGATTCGCAGCGTGTTTGGCCCGTCTTTGAGCAGTCCGGGCTTGAGCGCGAACGGCGTGACCATCAGGTTCTCGTCGCGCGGGAGTCGGCCGACGGCCACACCGTTGATCTGGACGGTCCAGGTCTGCTTGACGTCACGGTGACGGACAAGCAGCGTGTGCTCAGTTTTGTTGGCAAGAGCGGCAAAGAGGACGGCTAGCTCTTCGTCCTCAGGTTTGACGGGGAACTCGTCCCACTCGCGAGCCTCGCCGGTGCGCAGGTGTTTCATGCGCGCCTCAATGACGCGTTCGGCGGCGAGTGTGGGAGTTTGTATCGCGAGTTGGACGAATAACAGGAGTAGGGTGGCCAAGTGAAGTCGCATGATTTGGATCCGCCGGGGGTTCAGTCCATTATCTTGCAAAACGTGTGCGAATGAAATGGACTGATGAAGCCGGGCCATTCAGATGGCCCGGATCACGAAGGTGCCATCGCGCTAAGCCGCAAGCGGCACTGATTGCCATCGACCCAACTCTTTCTCCCCGTCTCCCGTTCTCCCTTTCTACCAACTCAATCCCTCATCTGTGTTCATCTGTGGTTCCATCCCCTCCGTCTCGTGGCGGCCTGATCGATTGAAACGTACACTGCCCGCATGTCGGAATCGGCGATCGGCAGGTTGGGTTCGGGCGTGATCGATCGGCTGGACGGCTTCGGCCAGTTCACGCGGTTCGCCGGCTCGACGCTGCGCTGGGCCATCCTCGGCACGCGCGGGCGGGTTCGGCTGCTCATGCCGCAGCTCTACCAGATCGGGACGTTGTCGATCCCCGTCGTGCTGGTCGTGGGCACATTCATGGGCATGGTGCTGGCCGTCGAGACGTACGACCAGTTCGCCGCGATCGGTCAGGAGAGTCGGCTCGGCGGCATCATCAACATTAGCGTCGTGAAGCAGATCGGCCCGGTGCTGGCGGCGGTCATGATCGCCGGCCGAGTCGGCGGGTCGGTCAGCGCTGAGTTAGGAACGATGCGCGTCACCGAGCAGATCGATGCGCTGCGCGTCATGGGTACGGACCCCGTCGCGTACCTGGTCGTCCCGCGTGTGCTGGCGTGCGTCCTGATGGTCCCGATCCTCACGATCTTCAGCGACCTGATGGGCATCCTGGGCGGCTACATCGTCGTCGTGCGGGGGTTCGGCGTGCAGGCTTCGGAGTACTGGCGATTCTCACAGCAGTTTGTCAGCACGTTCGACTACGGCAACGGGCTGATCAAGTCGGTCTTCTTCGGCTTGGCGATCGGCCTAATCAGTTGTTACAAGGGGTTCAATTGCAAGCCCGGCGCGGCGGGCGTCGGCCGAGCGGCGACGGACGCGTTCGTGACCAGTTTCCTGACGATCATCGTGCTCAACTTCTTCCTGGCCAACATCGTGAAGAACCTGGAAAAGATCATCTTCGGGCATCAGCAGCCGACGGCGTTTAGTGGGTAGCCGCTTGCGGCTATAAGGCCGCGTCGAAGGCGGCCTTGCAGTCTTCGAGCGTGACCTCGCGCGGATTGGTACGGTGGCAGTGGTCGCGCATGGCGGCTTCGGGCATGCCGGCCAGGTCGTCGTGGGTGACGCCCATGGCCGTGAGCGTGGCGGGCAGGCCGACGTCCTCGGCCAGCGATTGGAAGTAGTTGGGCAGCACGGCCGCGTCGGCGACGTCGAGCACCTCGGCCAGGCGTTGCATCTTGTCGGCGCAGGACGGGGCGTTGAAACGCAGGACGTGCGGGAGAAACACGGCATTGAGCGTGCCGTGGTGCAGCCGTTTGGCGCGCAGCGAGCCGAGCGGGTGGCTGAGGCTGTGGATGAATCCCAGGCCTTTCTGAAACGTCATGCCGCCGTGCAGCGCGGCGATCATCATCTCGGTGCGCGCGTCAAGATTGTCGCCCGTTTCAACGGCGGTGCGCAGGTGGTGTACGGCACGCGCCAAGCCGTCGAGCGCAATTGCCTCGGCGGTGGGGTTGACCTTCGGGCTGCAAAACGTCTCGACGCAGTGCGAGATCGCGTCGAAACCGGTCGCGGCGGTGAGCTGCGGCGGCAATTCGAGTGTCAGAGTCGGATCGCATACTGCCGCCTGCGGGATGAGGTGCGGGCTGATCAACGCGAGTTTTTCACCGTTGTCCATCGTGACCAGCGCGCCGCGGCCGACCTCGCTTCCCGTACCGGCCGTGGTGGGCACGGCTATGACGGGCGGCTTGTCCGGGCGGATCCGTTCGACGCCGCCGTTGACGATCGCGAACTGGTCGAGCGGGCCATCGTGCGTGGCCAGCAGGGCGATCGCCTTAGCGCAGTCCATCGGGGACCCGCCGCCGAGCGCCACGAGGCTGTCACACTCCTCGTTGCGAAACACGTCGAGCCCGGCACGTGCGTTGGCCTCGGTCGGATTCGTTTCGACATCATCGAACATTGGCCCCCCCGGAAGCGACAAACGCGCGACCAGCCCCAACTCTGTGATGCCGGGGTCGGTGACGATCAGCGGACGTTGCGCACTCAGGTCGTCGAGGATGTCGGGCAACAGATCGACCGCGCCCGCGGCGAGGTGGATGTTGGTCAGGTATTGGATAGTGGGTTGGGGCATGGTGTATCGCGCTAAACCACAGGCGGCGGGGGCGATAGTGTACAATCCCGGCCCTTATCGGTTGGCTTGGTCGGGGTTTGGTCCACCATTTCGTGAGGTTCTTGTTTATGGATCCGCTCATTCACCCGCTGCTCATCCTGGTGATCGGCATCGCGACGGTCATCGGCATGATCGTCGTGCTTCGTCTGAACGCGTTCATTTCGTTGATTACGGCCGCGATGATTGTGAGCTTGTTGGCGCCTGGGGACTGGGCGGGCAAGATCGGCCGGGTCGCGTCATCGTTCGGCGGGACGGCTGGCGGCATCGGCATCGTCATCGCGCTGGCCGCCATCATCGGCAAATGCATGATGGATTCCGGTTCAGCCGACCGGGTCGTCTTGATGTTCATGCGCATCCTCGGTCAGAAGCGCGGCCACGTCGCGCTGAACGCCAGTGGGTACGTGCTGTCCGTCCCCGTCTTCTTTGACACGGTGTTTTACCTGCTCGTGCCGCTGGCGCGGTCGATGTACCGTCAGACGAAGAAGAACTACCTGCTCTACCTCGTGGCGATCGGCGCGGGCGGCGCGATCACGCACACGCTCGTGCCGCCGACGCCCGGGCCGCTGGTGATGGCTGACACGCTCGGCGTGGACCTGGGCATGATGATTCTGGTCGGTGGGCTGATCGCGATCCCCTGTTCGATCGCGGGCATGCTGTTCGGCAAGTGGATTGACAAGAAGATGCCGATCGAGATGCGCGACCTGGGCGGATCGCAACCCGAGCCGGAGCCGATGGATGAGAAGGCGATGCCGCCGCTGATGCTGGCGCTGGCGCCGGTCATCTTGCCGGTGATTCTCATCTCGATCAGCACGGGGCTGAACACCTGGGCCGACGGCGAACACACGCCCCGATTCACAACCGAGTCGGTCAAGGACTGGGGCGCGTTCGGCCGAGCGTTGTCGGACGACGCCAGCGAAGCGACAGACGACAAGCCGACGCCAGGCAGCCTCGTCATCGCTCATGTGCCCGACGACCTGAAGGCTGCGCTGGCCACGCCCAACCCGCTGACCGACGCGCAGCGCGACGAATTCGTCGATGTGCTGAACAAGCGCGTCATCATTGACCGCAAGTTCTACAAGGAAGACGCGTTCTACATGTACAGAATGAGCGGGTCGCTCAAGGGCTTGGTCAACGCCAACATCGCGCGGATGAGCGTCGCCAAGCTCGAGCGGCGCAACCGCATGCTGATCGAGGTCGCATTCCCCGAGCATGTCAACGAGCACAAGTGGGACACGCAGGCACGCAAGGCCGCCGGCTTCGGGTCGTTGATCGGCAACGCAAACCTCGCCCTGCTGCTCAGCGCGGCGATCGCCATTCTTGTCTACGTCAAGCAGCGCAAGCCGACGCGGCAGGAATTCGTTCACTCGATCGAGAACGCGCTGATGTCAGGCGGCGTGATCATCCTGATCACCGCGGCCGGCGGCGCGTTCGGCGGCATGCTCCAGTCGGCCGGCATCCGTGAGTCGATCCAGGGCATGTTCGAGTCGTCGTCGACATCTTCCGGGGGCGCTGGGCCGGGTGGGTTCGCCCTGCTGTTCCTGGCGTTCATCCTCGCGTCGGTCATGAAGATCGCGCAGGGATCGGGCACCGTCGCGATGATCACGGGTGCCGCGATGATCGCCGGCATCCTTCCGCCGGCTGAGCAACTCGGCTTCCACCCGGTCTACATCGCCTGTGCCGTCGGCTGCGGCTCGCTGGTCTGCTCGTGGATGAACGACTCTGGCTTCTGGATTTTTGCGAAGATGGGTGGCCTGACGGAGGTCGAGGCGCTTAAGAGTTGGACCGTCGCCTTGGTCGTGCTTGGCCTCGTGGGGATGGTGTTCACCTGCATTTTTGCCGCAGTTCTGCCATTGGTCTGACCCGCACAACGTGTTGATGTTGCGTCACTTACGTGAGTTAAGTGTTCCCGCCTCCTCCAACGCAGCGAATCGTCGAAAAGCGCGAGATTCACCGATTCCAACCCTTTGACCCTTGCAACTTCGGCCCCGCGACGGTAACCTAGGAGGCGGGAATTGAAGGCTTCCGCCGCGCCCGTTTGGCGCGCGGTGTGCGTTGTTGGATCGAATGGGACACCCTTTTTGGGATGAGAGAGCCGATGCAATCAGTAACCAATCGAATGGGCACTTGGGTGGTGGCGGCCGCGCTGGTCGTGGTTGGCGCGGGTTCAGCTATGGCTTACCCGACTCGGCCGGTCTTTCAGAACGGTCAACCGCCCGAGGTCGGCGCGGCGATCGACGCGCCTGAGTCGTTTTTCAAGGTGAACATCGACCCGATTCGGCCGCGCACGCGGCCGGAGCCGACGACGATCCGCCTGACACGCGGATTGACCGGCCTGAACAACGACGTGATCGATCAGGTGACCGTCCCTGCGCCCGCGCAAAGCGGAACGACGAACCGGGCTGGCAATCTGCGCTCGACCGTGGTGAGGACGGCGGCGCACTTCCAGTCGCGTGGCCGATCTTTTTTTGACAACCGCGCGTCGAAGCGTGCGACTTCATCGGGCAAGTCTCGTGCGTCAACGGCGCAACCGGTCGATGCGACTTACGACGTCCCGGCCTTCGCCGAGCCGACTGAGTGGAACGTCACATTCGCCAACGCGAATGCCGGGCATGACGTGGACGGTGACGGTTTGGCGGACACGGCTGCGGGCTCGTCTGGCGGGAACGACGCCGCAGCCAGCGAGCCTACCAACCAGAGCTTCGCCGACCTGCGCGGCGGGGGCGATGTGTCCAACGCCGCCGTCGCCGTGTCACAGCGAAGCTTCGCGTCGCACGGTGCGCAGGCCCAGACCAACGACCCCGTCCAGGAATTGATCGAAGGCGAATCGGCTGGGTCGGGCGAGGGCGAGGAAGAGGCGTTGGCCGAGGTCGAATCGATGAACGACGCCGGCGAAGCTGGCGACGACGACGAAGTCTTCGCGCTGGGCGCCGACGCCGCGCTGATCGACGGCGGTATCAACACTGCCAACGCCGCGAGCAGCCCCGAGCCAATGACGGCGGGGCTGGCGTTGCTCGGGCTGGGGGCGCTGGGTGTTTGTACGCGGCGTCGGCGGCGGGCTTGAGATCGGTCAGGCATATCGTCGAAGGATGAATCGGCGCTATCGATACATTGGTCCTCGGGCTTTGATGCACTTGGCATCTTCTGATGTTGACCGAGTACATCTGACCGCAGCTTCCGTTGCCATCGATTGGGCAAGAGAGCATCACCAAGAACCGGGCGCTGACGGATCGGCTTTTCTGACCTTCATTGTCGATACTGACAATCGACTTTGGATTGCCGACCGATCCTGTGAACACATCGCGTGTGCCCGCGGTGAGGATGTTCTGTCGGCGGGTGAGGTCATGTTCGATGTCAGCGATCGCGTCGAGGCTACTTATGTCTCAAATCAATCTACGGGGTACTGCCCGGAACCGGAATCTTGGCCTGTGGTGGCGCGAGCGCTAAACGAGGCGGGAATTGAGCATCCAAACGCGTTGTCAAGAGCGTTTCACTTCCGTCGATGCCCCAAGTGCGACGACATTTCCATTATCAAGGATGACTGGTTCCAATGTGAGCTGTGTCAGGCGGAACTGCCCCGGTCGTGGAACGTCGATTCCCTTCCTGGCTGAACGCCATTTGCTAACCGCTGACAGCTCACCCGTTATCATCCCCCCATGACCGACCTGTGGCAGGACCGGCGTGACGCGAATCTGTCGGCGGCTGAGCCGTTGGCGGTGCGCATGCGGCCGCGCACGCTCGACGAGTTCGCGGGGCAGCGTCATTTCCTGGGGCCGGGCAAGCTGCTTCGGCGAATGCTCGAGGCCGACCGGCTGACGAGCGTGATCTTCTACGGCCCGCCGGGCACGGGCAAGACGACGCTGGCCGAGCTGATCGCCAAGCACACCGAACGCCACTTCGAGCGGGCGAACGCCGCGGCCGTGGGCGTCAAGGACGTGCGTCACGTGCTTGATGGTGCGCAGCGTCGGCTGGGCAACGACGGGCGACGCACGATCTTCTTTCTCGACGAGATCCACCGGTTCAACCGGGCGCAGCAGGACGTGCTGCTCGGTGACGTCGAGCGCGGCGTGGTGACGCTCATCGGCGCGACGACGGAGAACCCCTTCTTCGCCGTCAACCCTCCGCTGGTCAGCCGATCGCAGGTCTTTCAGTTTCAGCCGTTGGACGAGGACGACATCAAGGCCCTGATCCGCCGCGCGCTGGCCGACCCCGACCGCGGCTACGGCCAATTGAATGTCACGCTCGACGACGACGCGCTGGACCACTGGGCCACCGTTTGCGACGGCGACGCGAGGCGGGCGCTGACGGCGCTGGAGATCGCGGTGCTGAGCGGGGGGGAAAGCCACCAAGGGACCGAGGGACCAAGCGACCGAGGGGCGGACTACACGAGCGATGCGTCGCCCCCTGCTGGTTCGGTAAACGACCCCCTCGATGGCTCGGTGGCTCGATCCCTTGGTCCCTCCTCCCCCATCAGAATCACCCTCGACGCCGCGCAGGAGAGCATTCAGCGCAAGGCGATCGTCTACGACCACACGGGCGACGAGCATTACGACATCGCGTCGGCGTTCATCAAGTCGATGCGGGGCAGCGACCCGGACGCGGCGGTGTATTGGCTCGCACGGATGCTCGAGGCTGGCGAGGACCCACGTTTCATCGCCCGGCGGATCGCGATTCTCGCCAGCGAAGACATCGGCAACGCCGACCCGCGGGCCCTGATGGTCGCCGCGGCCGCGTTCGACATCACCGAGAAGGTCGGCCTGCCCGAGTGTCGGCTGACGCTGTCGCAGGCCGTCATCTACATGGCCACCGCGCCCAAGAGCAACGCTTGTACGACCGCGATCGGCGAAGCGGGCAAGGATGTGCGTGAAGGGCGGACTGTTCCCGTGCCCAAACACCTGCGCGACGCGCACTACACGGGGGCAAAACAGCTCGGCCACGGGCAGGGATATGCCTATGCCCACAAAAGTGATACAGGATTTGTCGACCAGGATTACCTGGGTGTCGATAAACAGTATTACACGCCGTCGCCGCGTGGCTATGAGGTGCGCATCAAGGAGTACCTCGACTGGATCGCCTCGCAACGGGGCCCGCGCGACGACGGGTGACGGACGAACGCCCGCCCCCGTTTAGCCGCGTCGCTTGCGGCGCGCGTCGGGCGGGAAGTCGGACCACCTCCGCAGCGCGTCGCAAGCGACGCGGCTAAACGGGCGAATGAACGCCCGGGCTCGCAGCAAAGATGGCACATGGAACGCCGTCGCGGGTCGAACGAATTCCTCAAAGGTCAATGGAGTGACCTGTCATGGTGCTAGCCAGTCAATCTAGTCGCACGCCGGGCCGCCGGCGGTACATGGTCTCCCGCCGCCGCCGCAAGTGGCGGACGTTGATCGCCGGCGCTGCGGTGATCGGCCTGATCTGGGTGACGTACAGCCTGTTCTCCGATGACGGCGACCAGACCTCGGCAGAGGCCGCGAATTCGGACTCTTCGCAGTCGGCCGACGAGAAGACATCAGCGCCAGACGACGATCGTGTTGTCCTGGCTGGCGTTTTGTCCTCACCGCCGCCGCGCACACTGACGCCGTCACCCACTCGGCCGATCCCCATCCCGGAGCCGGCCGAGCCTGCGGCTCCGGCGCCTGGGCCGACCAACACAACCACCAGCGACCTGCTGAACCCGCCGCGGCCTGTGGCCACGCTCGCGGCCGTGACTTCGACGCCCGGCGCGCCGGCCGGCGCCCGCGCGGCCAGCGACGTGCTGGCGAACGCTCTGACCGCTTCGCCCGACCAGGCGGCGGAGTTCCGAAAGGCCAACGAGCTGATCGAGGCCGGCCAACCGGTCGAGGCCCGCGCCCGCCTCAGCAAGTTGCTCGAAAGTGAAGCGTTGAACACCGCGGAGGCCCGCACGATCCGCGACGTGCTGACCCGTCTCAACGCCGACCTGATCTTCTCCAAACGCATCACGCCGAACGACCCGCTGGTGGCGGCGCACAAGGTTAAGCCGGGCCAGTTCCTCGGCCCGATCGCGCGGCAGTACAAGACGCCGTGGCAATTGCTCGAACGCGTCAACCACATCAAGGCCAACCGCTTGCGGGCCGGCTCGACAATCAAGGTTGTCCGCGGGCCGTTCCACGCCGTCGTGGACAAGTCGGAATACCGGATGGACATGTACCTAGACGACCCGAACACGAAGCAGCGCATTTACATCCGCAGCTTCGAGGTCGGCCACGGTGAAAACAACTCGACGCCGACCGGCGCCTGGCTCGTCGAGCGCGGCCGCAAGCTCATCAACCCGCCGTGGACCAACCCTCGCACCGGTGAGTTCTACAACGCCGACGACCCCAAGAACCCGATCGGCGACCGGTGGATCGGCTTGAAAGGGACCGACTCGGACACGCAGGGCCTGTCCGGCTACGGCATCCACGGCACGATCGAACCCGACTCGATCGGCAAGCAGAAGTCGATGGGTTGCGTCCGCCTGCGCGACGACGACGTCGCGTGGGTCTATGACCTGCTTTATGAAGGATTGAGTACGGTCGTCATCAAGCGGTGACGTGAACACGCGCGTCGTGTTACCATCCGCAACCCATGCCCGACGCGCGACCCAACATTGTCCTGATCATCACCGACCAGCAGCGTTACGACACGATCCGCGCGCTGGGGTATGACTACATGGACACGCCGAGCCTCGATCGGCTGGTGAACGAGGGCGTGTCGTTTTCGCAGTGCCATGTCACGGCCGCGTCGTGCGCGCCGTCGCGGGCGAGCCTGTTCCTCGGACAGTACCCGCACACGACGGGTGTCTTGAAAAACGCCGACGCCTGGCCGGGCTCGTGGGTCGAGTCGTTGTGCGACGCGGGGTACCACTGCGTCAACATGGGCAAGATGCACACCTGGCCTTACGACGCCGACGTCGGTTTTGACGAGCGGTACGTCGTTGAGAACAAGGACCGTTACCTCGAAGGCCGGTACTACTTCGACGAGTGGGACAAGGCGTTGCGCGCCCGCGGGCTGGTCAAACAGCAACGTGAGCTCTATCGCAAACGGCCTGACTACGACAAGTGTCTGGGTGCGTTTGAGTGGGAGTTGCCGGAGGATGCGCATCCCGACGTGTTCGTCGGCGAGTTCGCAACGTGGTGGCTGGACAACAAGCCGAAGCCGGACGGTCCGTTGTTCCTGCAGGTCGGTTTCCCCGGCCCACACCCGCCTTACGACCCCGTGCCACGTTACGCCGAGCCCTATCTGAAGCGCGACCTGCCGATGTTGCCCGTGACGGACGAGGAGTTGGCGTCGCAGCCGCAGGCGTTCAAGGCGTTGCGGCAACACAACCGCGACATCGACCACGACTCGGTCGTGCTCGACCTGAACCCGACGGACGAGCAGCGGCATCGCCAGCGGGCGTACTACCTGGCCAACGTGACGATGATCGATGAACAGGTCGGCCAAATCCGCGCGGCGCTGGAGCGCAACGGCTACGGCGACAACACGGTGATCGTGTTCACCAGCGACCACGGCGACTGCCTGACCGACCACGGCCACAGCCAGAAGTGGACGATGTACGACGCGGTGACACGCGTCCCCATGATCGTCACACCCTTGAGCGCCCCCGGCACGCCAGGCGAGGCCGGTTCACCGGCCGCGCCCTTCGGCCCGGGTTTCAAACCCGGCTCGCAAGTTGACGCCCTGTGCCAATGGATGGACATCGCGCCGGTCATCCTCGAACTCGCGGGCGTCGAGCCGCCGGACTCGTTCGAGACCGAGTCGCTCACGCCCGCGCTGCGTGGCGAGCCGTGGGCAGGCCGCGACTACGTCTTTGCCGAGCAGGTGCGCGACGGCATCCTGACCGACACGGCCTTCATGACGATGGTGCGCAGCCGAACGCACAAGCTCGTGCATTTTCTGGACGAGCCGGAGGGTCAATTGTTCGACCTGGTGACCGACCCGGACGAACTACGCAACCTGTGGGACGACGACGCACACGTGGGCGTTAAGCAAAAGCTGCTCGACGTGCTGCGCGAGTGGCGTGTGCGGAGTAGGTTGTGAGGGATGTCTGATCTAGGGTGCCTGTGAATAAGCGAAGCGTTTCACGGCTCTGCGACTCTCCGAGCCGTGAAACGCCTCGCTTATTCACAGGCACCCAACAACCCCACCTCAAGTCGCCGGCCGAATGATCAGCCGCCAGCTCGAGGGGTTTTCGCCGCGCGTCGCGGCCTGTTCGGTGAACGTCTCCAGCGAGTTGGCTTTCATGAAGACCTGCGAACGCGGGGCGACATGGATGAAACGCCAGCCGCGCCCGCCGTCGCGCATCGGTCGGCCGGCCTCGTCGAAGAAGGTGAACTGGTACTGAATGTTTAGCGGCTTATCGACGAACGAGCGGATGGGCACGTTGACTTTCATGGGTCGGTCGTGCGTGGCCGGGTCGACGACGGGCCGATCCATTACCAATGCGTCGTGCAGCCGGGTGTCGAGTTCGACCTGCGGGTACTCCTCGATGCGGACGGGGTCGTACTTCGCGCCGGACGGCGGCCGGGTCGTGTCGCAGCCGGTCACGATAACGAGCAGGGCGGTGAGTGTCAGGGCAAGGGTTGTGCGTGTGGTGGTCATGTCGCGTCTCCGTTTGGCGTGATCGTTTTTCGTGTGCCATTGGCGGCTTGCCCGCCAGTGTGGTCATCGTTCGGTAACGGCACTGGCGGGCAACCCGCCAGTGGCACACGGTGCGCATCGTTTTATCTTGAGGCGCTCCCGTGCGGCTTGCTGCTGCGCAACTCTCGCAGCGCACTACTGCGTGGTCGGTATGGGGGGTGAACCTGGCCAAACAGCCTGGCGAAACCGGTCGTGCCCGGCGGCGGGGCGACGAGCCATCGGCCGCCTTCGAGTACGTGCTTGCCAAGCTTGCCGTCGGCGGCGCGCCAGTCGAACTGAATGCCCTCGGCCCGATACGCTTCGCGCAGGTCGGCCAGCGTCCAGTTCAACAAGTTGCCGTCACGCTGGTACGACGCGAGCACGTCGGCGGTCGGCTGCCGCACGCATCGGCCGCCGAGGATGTACGGCAGGTTCGGCCCGGCGTCGGGCAGGCTCGTTTCACCGGTCGCGTCGTTGCTGTACAGGACATTGCCGCTGGTCGGCCAGGGCGCGTATGGGTCGGGCGAGGTGATCCGGACATGCCGTAGCACGGCAGGTGAACCGGCCGGTGCCGGCTTGATGCCGGTGACGACCATGCGCATCGGGCGGAACGGGCCGGGCACGGTCAATTCGACGCGGTCGGTTGCGCGGTGCAGTTGCAGCGGGACGATGTAAACGCGTTGCGGCAGGACTTCGAGGTAGCGCGTGTCGGCGTGGGCGCCAGCCTTAGCGAACGCACCGGCCAGGATCATGCCCGCGCCGGCGATGGCGGCCGCCTCGTCGCCCCGGTCCAGGCCGTACGCGGCCGTGGCCGCGCCCGCGCCGACCAGGACGGTGCCGACGCCGCTCTTGATCTGACGCGCGTCTTGAAGGTGATTCCACCTGTGGTCGAACGCCATCGCGTTGAGGTCGCAGACCTGTGGCAGCGTGAGCGTGCCGTTCGGCCCTTGGACGGTCAGCGGGCCATCGGCACTGGGCGTCATCGGGCTGTAGCTGGCGATTGCGCCATCGGGGCCGGTGGCGATCTTCTGCGGCGCCAGGCCGACGCCGACGACTAACAGGGTGTTATATGAGTCCGTGTCGAGCAGGCGGGTCGCAAGTGTGTTGAGATCGGGGTTGATCTGCGCCGCCTCACGGAAGTTGTCTTCTGCTTCGAGTCGGCGGTTGTGGTCGCCGGTCTGGACGGAAAGTTGCACGTTGGCCAACCCGTTCATCAAGTAGCCGAGCGCGAAGTTGCTCTTGCGCGTGACGTAGCCGCGGTCGGGTAGGTCTTCGGGTTGGTTGCCCTGATGTTCCGGCAGGCCGGCCGCACGTCGCTCCGCCCGGTACGCCTCGCGTAGCACGGCCTTGGTGTCGATGTCGCCGGTATCGACCGTACGGTCGCGCAGGTGGAACAGCGAACGCGAGATGGCGGCCCGGGCGTTGTCCCAACTGCCCTGCGCCGCCCAGTGCGTGGCGACATAGTGCAGCATCAACGCCTGCTCATAAGGCTCGCCTTTCCAGACCTTGATGTCTTCGTTAATGATGACCGATGTGACGGTCTTGTCTTCGTTGAAGCCTTGTTGGGTGAGCAGGTCGTAGACGCGGGTGACGACGGGGTCGGCCGGTTCGGTGTAACCGTCGTCGATGGTGACGACGGCGAGGCGCATCCGATCGAGCAGGTCGTTCTTGTGCGTGGGGCGTCCCGTCGGTGTGCCGACACGTTCGTTGAGCAGGTCGCGTGCGACGCCGAACTGGCCGCGCGATGCGGCATTGATCAGGGCGCGGTCGGGCGGCGCAGCGCACGCACTGACAAACATTACGCATGACAACGCGATGATGGTCGCGTGTTGGCTGGCGGCGTGATGTCCTGGTGTGTGCGGCACGAGTGAGTGTCGTGGTGTTAAACGATCAAACGGTCAATCAATGATGAGGCCGAACGCCTGCCGCTTGAACTCGACGGCGTCGGACCAGACGCGCTGGTTGTCGGTCAGGCGGGTCACGTGGTAGGCCAGGGCGTAGTAGTCGGTGCGTGCGTCGGTGTGGCCGCGTGCGTCGTTGTTGAGGGTGCGCGCGGCGCGTATGGCCGATCGAAACTCGGCGGCCATCAGGTGCGTCGGCGCTTCAATCGGCCCGAAGTCCCCGCGATAGCCCGCGCCGCGCAGTGTGTCGCGGCGTTCCGGCTCGACCTGGAACGCGACGTTGCGTCGTCGCAGATGCTGGCTGGCCGCGAGCCGGTCGCGCACATGCGCGACGAACATCCACTGCTCTGCCGGCGTGATGACGTCGCCGGTCAGGTTGGTCACCTTGTTGATCGTGACAACCATGCGCGGGCTGGCCGCGGTCTGCTCCTGCAGGAAGTCGCTTTCCAGTAGACGCGCTTCGATCTCAGCCACGGTGTGGTTGAAGTCGTCGATCGTGAGTCGGCTGGAGCGCGGGGGCGTAGAGCAGCCCATCGCGACCAGCGCAACGCACCACACGGCGTGTCGCAGACAGCGAGCGCGCGATAAGACCAAAGTCACCCCACGATGTCGCGTCGGTGGATTCACGGCGAGCGCACCTGCCCCAGGTCGAACGGCTTGGTCGTGTAAACGCTCTCACTCGATTGGAGGTTGACCATCTCAAACGTGAGCATGTACTGGCTACGAGGGCCGCGGACGGCCTCGTAGAACGCGCCGGTCAGGATGTACGTGTTCGCCGCTTCGGGGCGGTCGGCCAGCGGCGCCGGGTTGCCCGGTCGGCCGACGAGGCGAGCGAGTTCCGCGTCGGTCTGGTTCGGGTCGGCGATGAAGCGCACGTGCTGGCGGACGAACGGGCTGCGCTGGATCGTGCGACGCAGGCGGTCCTGGATCATCTCGAAATCGACGGTCGGCGTGTGCTGCGTCTTGTTCACGATCCCGCCCAGGGCGAGCGTCATCTTGCCCGGCTGATTCTGCGCGGCGCGGATGTCGGACAACTGATCGACGACGTCCTCAGCCGAGATGTCAACGAACTCGAGCATCGAGGCGATGTTGGCCGACTGCGACCGGCGCTCGGGGTTCGTCGTGCTGTACGGGTCGATCCGCCCGCCGCTCGAGCCTCGCGGCGGGCTGTTGCAGGCGGTCAGCATGGCCGACAGGCTGAGCAGGCAGCAGGTCAGGGCCAATCGGTGTTGGCGCGAGCGTCGGGCGGTCTGAACGGTGTTGGTCATGGGATACCCCTTTCGCAAATGATACGTATTGTGACGATCTGTCCCAATACTAGTGTCTCATACGGTCGCCGGGTTCAAACGCGATCGCCCGGACCGAGTTTTGCAGTAACGAGGATAGACGAAAACGCCACCTGCGGGGTCTGGCCCGTTTGCCGCTAACTGCTGCCGCTGCTTAACATTGCCGCTTTCGCTCAGCCCAAAGACCTCAAACAAGCCAAGGAAGGGTTTCGATGACCGCACGCAATGGCAACGGCCAGCACCTGTTCACCAGCGAATCCGTCTCGATGGGCCACCCGGACAAGGTCTCCGACCAGGTCTCCGACGCCGTGTTGGACAGCCTGCTCGAACACGACCCCATGGTCCGCTGCGCCTGCGAGACGCTGTGCACGACCGGCCTGGTCGTCGTCGCCGGTGAGGTGACCGTGCACAACCACAAGGCCGTTGAGGCGTTGGGCAACGTCGAAGAAACCGTCCGCCAAACGCTGCGCGAGATCGGCTACACCGACCCGGCCATGAAGTTCGACGCCGAGAGCTGCGCCGTCATCCGCACGATCCACGGTCAGTCCGGCGACATCGCCATGGGCGTCGACGCCGAGGGCGCGGGCGATCAGGGCCTGATGTTCGGCTTCGCCTGCCGCGAGACGCCCGCCCTCATGCCGCTGCCAATTCACCTGTCGCACCGCCTGGTCGAACGGCACGCCAAGGTGCGCGAAAAGAACATCATCAAGGGCCTGCGTCCCGATGCCAAGAGTCAGGTCACCGTCGAGTACGAAGGCAACAAACCGAAGCGCATCCACACAGTCGTCCTCTCGACGCAGCACACGCCCGATTGGAACGGCAAGGCCCAACAGGCCAAACTGAAGCAGCAGGTCATCAAGCACATCATCGAGCCTTGCATGCCCAAGAAGCTGTTCAGCCTGACCGGCAAGGGCAAGGCGATCATCCACGTCAACCCGACCGGCCAATTCGAGATCGGCGGCCCGCACGGCGACACCGGGCTGACCGGCCGAAAGATCATCGTCGACACCTACGGCGGCCGAGGCTCGCACGGCGGCGGCGCGTTCAGCGGCAAAGACCCGACCAAGGTCGACCGCTCCGCCAGCTACATGGCCCGCTACATCGCCAAGAACATCGTCGCCGCGAAGTTGGCCGACCTCTGCGAAGTCCAACTCGCCTACGCCATCGGCGTGGCCGACCCCATCAGCGTCCTGATCGATACGCAGGGCACGGCCAAGATCGACGAAGCTGTGATTAGTGACTTGGTCCGCGAACACTTCCCCCTCACCCCGCAAGGCATCATCAAACACCTGAAACTCCGCCGCCCGATCTACAAGGAGACGGCGCGGCACGGGCACTTTGGGCGCGGCGGTTTCGCGTGGGAAGAGACGGACCGCGCGAAGCGTTTGGGGAAGGCGGCGGGGGTGTAGGGATTGTCGATTTGCGATCGCCGATTGGCGATATCTCGGACGTAGATTGTTGGTCGTCGCCGTAGGTCAGGTCATTTGACCTGACACCGTTTCTCAAATGCGGTTCGCCGTCAGGTCGAGTGACCTGACCTACTGGGCTATTCGGTCGGTTATCGCAGCGTCGCCATGCTCTCGGCGGATTTGTGCGGTGATGACGCAATGAACACGTCATCAGAAATGTTGCGGCCAAAGGCGACATTGAAGACAGTCTTTTGGTAATGCCACGGCCACGTGCCGCCGATCCGGCCGTTGCACTTGAACTGTCCCCACTGTCCATCGGTCAGTTGAAACAGATCGAACGACGGGCGCGTCGGAGCGCCGGTTGTGTCGGGCGCGAAGTTGAAGCGAAGTTCGACGTGACCCAGCTTCGAATAGATAAACAAGGGTGAGAGCGAAATGTGACCTGTCAATTCAGTCACATCAGCAGTTGCCTCACACACGAATTCTGGCTCGCGGTAGGCGACGTCGTGCAGAAGGTAGACGCGCTCATCGGACTGGAAGGTAGGCAGAGCAAGCGTTACGGGCACGGCATTCCGCACCGTCGCGGCATCGCCGCCACGTCACGTTTTTGTCCAGATGGTTTGGATACGTTGAATGATCAACATCGTCCTGGCTTGCCTGATCTGAAGTTCTGGATCTGCTACGGCAACTTCCGCTGATCCAACCGATCCCCGCGCGGCATACGAACCGGGACGTTTAACGCTCCGCGTTGGGTCAACTCCTCGAACAACTGCGTCCGCATTTTCGCGATCGTGTCTCGATAGCCAGGCACGTTGATCAGGTTGTGCCGTTCGATCGGGTCGGTTTGCAGGTCGTGGAAACTGTTGTGGTCCCACGCGCCGTGGTAGTAGACGTACTTGTATCGGTCTGTGCGGATGGCGAAGAGCGTCGGCGTCGCGGGGAAGTTCCACTCCCAGTGGTACTCGTAAACGAAGTGGCTCCGCCAGGGGATCGACTTGCCTTGCAGCATAGGCCAAAACGATTGGCCGTCGAAGTCGGGGTCGTTGTCGGGCTTGACGCCCATCGCGTCGAGGATGGTCGGCGCGATGTCGATGTTGAGCAGCATCCGATCGACCCGCGCGCCCACCTTCGAGTTGGTGTCATCGTCCTTGGCCGCGGCGTCGTTCCGATTGGCGACCAGCGCCCGTCCACCCTGCCACGCCAGCATCGGCACGCGGATCGACGTCTCGAACGCGTCACGCTTGTCATAGAAGCCGTGCTCGCCCAAATGAAAACCGTTGTCGCCCATGTAGATGACCAGCGTGTCCTTGGCCAATCCCGACCGCGTCAACTCGTCCAGCACGCGCCCGATGTTCTGGTCGAGCGAGTGCACGGCCTCAGCGTAGCTGTGATACAGGTTGTCGAAGTTGGGCACTGGGTCCTTGTCGAACGGGCCCGTCTCCATGTGGTCGATGCCGTGGATCGAGTAACGCCGCTGTTTGACCCAATGCGGCTGCGTTTGGTAGTTCCGCTCGGTACGGGCCATCGTCTCGGGGTAATCGATGACCTTGTCCTTGTACCGCCCCTTGTGCCGCGGCGCGGGCTGGAACGGGTAGTGCACAGCCTTGTACGCGAGGTACAAAAAGAAGGGTTTATCATCCGCGGCACCGCCTCGATCGTCGCGCAACCACTTGATCGCCTGATCCGTCAGCACGTCGGCGTTGTAGCCCGTGAACTGCTGCCGCTGGCCGTTGATGTTCAACATCGGGTCGGTGTAAACGCCCTGACCCTTGAAACTCACCCAATGGTCGAAGCCCGGTCGAGGCTCGTCGTGGTCGTGCCCCATGTGCCACTTGCCCACATAGGCCGTGCGCACGCCCGCCTTCTGGAGCAGTTGCGGGAAGAACACCGTCCCCGGCGCGACCGGCCGCTGATTGTCCACCACGCGGTGCCGGTGCATGTATCGCCCAGTCAGGATCGAAGCACGGCTCGGCGAACAAAGCGACGTCGTCACAAACGCGTTAGCCAATTGAACGCCCTCGCGGGCCATGCGGTCGAGGTTCGGCGTTTCCAGCCACGTCGGACCCTTGGGGTGAAAGCCCATGAAGTCGTAACGGTGGTCATCCGACAGGATGAACACGACATTGCGCACACGGGGCGTGTCGGGTTGCGCGACAACACGCGACGGCGCGGCGCAGCCGACCAGCAATAGAGTCAAGGGCATCAAGACACAGGCACGGTGACGAATCCACATATCAAACATGGCGATTCTCCGTTTACCAACAGCACACCACCCAGCATAACCGGGTGGCAGTCACGACATCCCCGCGACTTGATTTAGCTCTGAACGAGGTCTTACGCAAACAACTCATGCACCACGTGCCCGTATACGTCCGTCAGCCGGAAGTCGCGCCCCGCGAAGCGGTAGGTCAGGCGTTCATGGTCCAGGCCCATCAACCAGAGGATGGTCGCGTGGAGGTCGTGCATGTGGACCTTGTTCTCGATGGCAGAGTGCCCCCATTCGTCGGTTTGGCCAAACGAGAAACCGGACTTGACCCCGCCACCCGTCAGGAACACGGTGAAGCCCGACGGGTTGTGGTCCCGGCCGTTCTTGCCCTGTGCGTAAGGCGTTCTGCCGAACTCGCCGCCCCACCACACGAGTGTGTCTTCGAGCAGGCCGCGTTGTTTGAGGTCTTTGATCAACGCGGCGACGGGCTGATCGGTCGCGCGGGCGTGCGTCATGTGCGCGGGCATGTTGCTGTGCTGATCCCAGCGCGGCGTCGCGCCCAGGTCGGAGTAGTTGATCTGGATGAACCGCACGTCGCGCTCCGCGAACCGCCGCGCGAGCAAGCACTGTCGGCCGAAATCGTCCGTCGCCTTGTTCGACGTGCCGATGCCGTACGACTCGAGGATATGCTTCGGCTCGTTGCTTAGGTCGGTCACTTCCGGCGCGTGCATCTGCATGCGGTACGCCAGTTCGTATGAGTCGATCACCGCCTCAAGCTTGTCAATTCCGGGGGCATACGCCGCCTGCTCGCGGTTAAGCGCTTGCAGGTAGTCGAACTGTTTGCGGTGCGCGTCGCCTTTGAGTTTGTCGTTGGTGACGTGATTGAACTTCGCCAGCTTGACCGACTGCCCCGCGCGGCCGAGCGTCGTGCCCTGATAGACCGTCGGCAGGAAGGCCGGCCCGTAATTGCGCGGCCCGCCTTTGGTCATTGGCATGTTGATCGTCACGAAGCCGGGCAGGTTGCGGTTCGGCGTGCCCAAGCCGTACATCACCCAACTGCCCATCGAAGGTCGGATCAGGTTCGTCGCGCCGGTGTGCAGGAACAAACTCGCCGGCCCGTGCGCGACGCCCTCCGTGTGCATGCTCTTGATGAAGCACAGGTCGTCCACGCAGGTCGCGATGTGCGGGAACAATTCGCTGACCGCCTGCCCGCATTGGCCATACTGCTTGAACTTCCACAGCGGCTTCATGATCCGCTCTTTCTGCACAGCCCGTCGGCGGTCGTTGCGGATGTCGATCGTCTTGCCGTCGTATTCGTACAGCGCGTCCTTCGGGTCGAACGAATCGACCTGGCTCGGCCCGCCCTGCATCCAGATGAAGATGACCCGCTTGGCTCGCGGCGTGTGGTGCGGCCGCTTGGCGGCCAGCGGATCGACCCGCCCGGCGATGCGCGCCGCTGACATCGTCCGCCGCGTCGACTCGGCCATCGCCTGTTCCGTTGCCAAGCCTGCCAGCGCAAGCGAACCAAAGCCACACGCGGAAGTACGCAGGAGTTGTCGGCGGGTCGGTTGTGTCGAATCGTGCTTCATGTCACCGTCTCAATTTGCGTTGCTGGCCGAGGTCGTTGGATTCGATCGGCTGTCGGCCTCGACCGTCATTATAGGGATCGACCGCAGGTCATTGCCCGGCCTGCTGATCGCCTACCTCACATGCCGAAAATCGACCGACGCGAACAGTGCGTGGAAGACACTCGCCCACGCCTCGGGGGAGTTAGGCTGCTCAAACGTTGCGAGTTGCTGGCGGGTCAGGTCGTGTTCACGCGGCGTGGCGGGTCGCCCAACGGCTTGCTCGAAGGCCAGGTCAATGCGTTGCGCGGCGCTCAATTGGCCGAATCGCGGGTCAATCGTGAACCGTTTCGCCGCCTGCTCTGCCTGGCCCATTACGAGCGGGCTGTTGAGCATGAACAGGGCTTGTGTGGGCAACGTACTCGTTGGCCGACTGCCCACGACCAGGTTCGGGTCGGCGAAGTCGAACACTTCGAGCAGCGGGTGCAGCGTATTGCGGAACGACGGGTGATAGACCGCGCGTCGGCCAACGTCGAACCGGTAGTTGAAACTGGATCCGACCTTGCGCATCGTCTTGCCGCCAACGGTCAGATCGAGTTCGCCGCTGACAGCCAACAGCGTGTCGTGGATCGCTTCGGCGTCGAGGCGACGGCGGTACCGATGACTGAGCAGTCGGTTCTCCGGGTCGAGGCTGGCCGCGTCGGCTGTGGGTCGGCTATCAAGTTGATAGGTGCGCGATATGGCGATGCGGCGGATCAGCGACTTGACCGACCAGCCGTCTTCGATGAACTGGGTGGCCAGGTGGTCGAGCAGTTCGGGGTGGCTCGGCCGTTGGCCCGGATCGCCGAAGTTGTCGGTCGTACGGACGAGGCCGTGGCCGAACAGGTGATGCCAGACACGGTTGGCCAAAACACGTGCGGTGAGCGGGTTGTCTGGGCTGGCGATCCAGTTAGCCAATTCGAGGCGACCGGATTGGCCTTGGGTGATCTTCGGCGGCTCTTGTTTGTGCCACGCGACGGTCAGAAACCCGCGCGGCACTTTCGGCCCAAGGTTGCGGATGTTGCCGCGGATGTTGACGTGCCAGTCTTCCGGCTTGGCCTCATCGCGCACCGCCATGACGCGTTGAGGGGCTTGCGGTGTGTTTTTCTTGAGCGTCGCCAGTTCACCTTCGAGTCGCTTGATTTGCTCTTGCAGATCGGCCGCTTGCGCTTTGCGTTCTGCCGCGGCCTGCTGTTGGGTTTCTGCTTTGGTCGCGGCGGCGAGAACGACCGGTGACGGCGCGGGGCTGTCATACGGCAACACGCCCGCGAGTTTGGCGGCCGTGAATGACCCGTCGGGACCGTCGGCCGGACGGAACCAGACGGCATCGACAATCACGTACAGGCCGTCCGTCCCTTCGGTTGAGATCATCACCGAACCGGCGTTACCTCTTGCAAACCGGAATCGGCCGATCGGCTTGAAGAGTCGGCCGACGGACGCGACGACCTGTTCGTTGATACGCAACTTCGATTGGCCGTCGGCATGTCGGACGGTCACGGGCGCGTTGACCGCGCGGCGGACGTTGCTGTTGTGAGCAATCAGCACGTCATACCAGCCGGCCGAGGGCAATTCGGGCGTGAATGTCGCGGATTTCTTGCCCTTGTCCTGCTTCTGATCGTGGATGTAGCTCACGCCGACGAACGGCGGCGTGTGGACGGAACGTTGCCATGTGCCGATCAGTTTCGCTTGCGAGTTATCGAGAATGACGCCGGGCAGGTGTTTCGGGTCGGGCACGATGAACCGGATCAAGTCGGCGTTATCGACGTCGTCGGGTGTCAGCGGGCGGGGCTTGTCTGCATCGACCGGCAGCACCGGTGGTGATTTGACGTTGTTGGCGAGCGGTTTACTCGCCGCGTTCTCACCGGCCTTGGTTTCCACGGGCAGCCACTGCACGGCGTCGACGATGACCACGCCATTCGCCCCGTCGGTCGTAATCGTCACGACCGCCGGTGTGTCGGGCCCGAACCGATACGTGCCAAGCGATACGAACAGCCCGTCGATCGGGCCGGGTCGTTTCTGGTTGATCGTGCGCGCGTTTGTGCCGTCAGCATGCTTGACCGTGACCCGTGTCTTCGACGACCGGTTCGTCCCTGGGCTGTAGGCCAGTCGGACTTCGTATCGGCCGGCTTTCGGGAGGCTTGCCTGGAATGTGGCCGAAGCGTTGGCATTGGCGTGTTGGTAGCCAGCGCCGACATAGGCTTTAAAGAACGTGCTCTTGTTCCATGTGCCGGTCAGCGCAGCCGACACATCGTCCACGACAACGCCGTCCAATTCGCTTGGGTCACTGACGATGCGAGACTTGGCCAGAACGGGTTGCAAGCTTGCGGCCTTCGGGTTGAGCTTGGACAGCGTGGCCTTGGCGGCTTTGATGCGGTCTTCAAGCGCCTTCACTTTGACGTTGTGCCCGTGCCACGCGGTGCGCTGGGTCGGCGACAGCGGCAGTTCCTGCGTCTCGTAGCCGGAGACGTTCCCGGGCGTCAGCGTCTTGGTCGAGCGGAAAATGCCAGCGAACGCGTAGTAGTCGGTCGTCGGCACGGGGTCGAACGGGTGGTCGTGACACCGGGCGCAGCCGAGCGTCATGGCTAGGAACGTTCGGCCGACGGTGTCGATCTGCTCGTCCACGACCTCCATGCGGAGCAGCGCCTTGTCCTGCAACTCATAGTTGGTCGGGCCGAGCGTGAGGTAGCCGACGGCGGTGACATTGTCAGCGCGTTCCTGCGGGCTGTCGTAAGGCAGCAAGTCGCCGGCGATCTGTTGGCGGATGAACTGGTCGAATGGCCGATCGCGGTTGAATGAGTCAATCACGTAGTCGCGGTATCGCCAAGCTTTGTCGAATAGCAGGTCGCGCCCGCCGCCGGACGACTCGGCGAAGCGCGCGATGTCGAGCCAATGTCGCCCCCAGCGCTCGCCGAAGCGTGGGGAGGCGAGCAATTCGTCCACGACCTTTTCAAACGCGCGCGGCGTCGGCAACGGGTCGTTCAGGAAGGCCTTGATCTGCGAAGGCGTCGGCGGCAGGCCGACAAGATCAAAGTAGACGCGACGGATGAGCGTCCTTCGGTCAGCATCGCCGGTGGGTTTGAGTTGAGTGGCTTCAAGTTTGGCGAGGATGAATCTGTCGATGGGCGTGCGCGGCCACGCGCTGTCTTTGACCGTTGGAGGCGGCTGATTGGCGACCGGGCGGAACGACCAGAACTGTCTTCCCTTTTCGAGGTCAATGCGAGAGCGTCGCGCGGGCACGGCCGGCGAACCGGCCTCGCCGGTGCGCGGGTCGGGGGCGCCTTTGAGGACCCAGTTCTCCAGGGCGGCGATCGCTTCTTTGGGCAGCTTGCCCTTGGGCGGCATCTGCAGGTCGGGGTCTTTGTAGCGGATCGCCTTGAGCAGCAAACTCTTCTTGGCGTCACCGGGGACGACGGCCGGCCCGGAGTCGCCGCCGCGCTGCCAGCCGGCTTTGGAGTCGAGATAGAGATTGCCGCGCAGCTTCTTGGCGTCGGCTGAGTGACACTGGTAGCAATGCTCGACCAGGATCGGCCGAACCTTCGACTCGAAGAGCTTGAGATCGGCGTCGCTCAGCGGCGACACCGCGCGGGCGCTCGACACGCTCAACAGGGCGAGGCAGACGGCGGTCGCGTAGGTGGGGGGTATGACGTGACGCATGGCGGCAGTTCGGTTGGGTGGATTCACGACATTGTATGACATCGGCTGAGGGGATTGGTCAATCGAGCCGGCCATGTAGGCATGCTCGGCGTGACGGTATAATCGTCGATCACCCCTGACAAGCTGGAGTTGACCCATGCAAAACGCGATTGTTCGACTGATTGTTGCCGTCTGCCTGCTGACGCTGGTCGCCCCTTCGGGCGCGGCTGACAAGACCAAGCCGCTCAAGGCCATGCTCATCACCGGCGGCTGCTGCCACGACTACGTCAAGCAGATCGAGATCATCACCAAGGGCGTCAGCGCTCGGGCGAACGTCGTCTGGACGGTCAAGCATTTCAAGAACATCAAGCGCGGCGAGGCACCGGAGATGTTTTACGACAAGGACTTCGCCAAGGGTTACGACGTGATCGTGCACAACGAGTGCTGGGCTCACTTCAAGAATGACATAGTGATTGAGCAGTTTGTGCAGGCGCACCACGACGCGGGCGCGGCCGTGGTCGCGATCCACTGCGCGATGCACACGTTCCGCGATGCCAAGACGAAAGAGTGGGACAATCTGCTGGGCGTCGAGTCGCGCCGCCACGGCGCGAAGTTCAAGATCTTCGTCAAGATCAACAAGTCCGAGCACCCCGTGATGGCGACCGTGCCCAAGGACTGGGTCACGCGCAACGGCGAGCTGTACCACACAAAGCTGCTGCCGAGCGCGGTCGCGCTGGGGACGGGCAGCAAGGACGGGACGAGCGCGGGCCAACAGGTGTGTGTCTGGACGAACGAGTACAAGGGCACACGCGCGTTTTGCACGACGCTGGGTCACCACAACGAGACGATGACCGACCCGGTATACATGGACATGCTGACGCGCGGTGTGCTGTGGGCGTGCAAGAAGCTGGACGACAAGGGCAAGCCGATGCCCGGTTACGGTCCGACGAAGGCGGCGGAGTGACGACTTGCTGGAGTTTGGAAGTGATCGTTCTCTCTTGAGCAACCGGGCAAAACGCATGACCAGCCGATCCCTCCCTTTCCTCCTCGGTGCACTCGGTGTCCTCGGTGGTTTGTTCCTCGCCGCAACGACGCACGCAGCCGACGGCGACCTCAACGCACGCATGGACGGCGTGATCAAAAAGATCCACGCCCGCGAGCTGCGCAGCGACACGAACACGCCCTGGGTCGTGATGCACGCCGTCATCGCGTACGAGAAGGACATGACCGTCACCGACGCAGAGTCGGGCAAGAAGGTCAACGCGATCGAGTACCTGCTGACGCAGGCCCGCCACGACGGCAAGCGCATCTGGCGAAACGACAAGGGCGAGCCGGCTCTGCCGACGCGCGGGCTCAGTTTCGGCATGCGTCAGTCGTTCCTCATTCAGGACCACGTGGACCAGTTTCTGATGGCCTTCGCCGACGCGGGCGTGCCGTTGAAGCTGCAACTCGTGGCCGACGACGGCAAGACATTCACGCTGCAGGACAAACTCGCCGCGTCGAAGCGGAACCTGAAGGACAATCAGGAGGTCGGCTGGACGCTCGTCGCGTTTACGACGTACCTGTCGTTCGACGACAAGTGGGAGGCGAAGGACGGCAAGACGTACACGATCGCCGACATCGCGCAGATCGCCGTCAAACGTGACACCAACCGCGAGACCGAGGGCGGCCCGCACCACCTGTACGGCGTGGCCTACGCGTTGAACAAGTGGCGACAACAGGGCGGCAAGGTCGAGGGGGTGTGGGATGAAGCGCGGCAGTATCTCGAC
Organism: Phycisphaeraceae bacterium; assembly: GCA_028284155.1. Classification (GTDB taxonomy): domain Bacteria; phylum Planctomycetota; class Phycisphaerae; order Phycisphaerales; family Phycisphaeraceae; genus JANQSF01. Next base: position 58,206 of record JANQSF010000054.1, on the reverse strand, counting down.
AAGCACGCCGCGTTGGCCAAGAGGTATCAACAGAAGGACGGGTCGTTCTCCGTGGGCATGTTCCGTGGCTCACGACTGGCGGCGACGCCCAAGCACCTCGTGTGGGCGACGGGCCACACGCTCGAATGGCTCAGCGTCGCGCTGACGCCAGACCAACTGCGCGAGCCCTGGGTCGTGCGCGGCGTCAAACGCCTGGTCGAGGTTTTGGAGAAACACCCGACGAGCATCATCAGCGACGGCAGCCTATACCACGCGGCGCATGCATTGCGGTTGTACAAGGCGGCAACGACTGGAAAGAAGTGAATAGCGAATGACGAAGTCGGACAGCGGCCGCGCGGCCGACTGAGTGCTCCGACTTCGCAAATCGATATTCGCCATTCTTCATTCCGCCCTCTCCCCCGCCTACCATCGCGCGCCATGCCGCGCGACCCGCTCCGCATCATCCTCACGCCCGTCGGTTCCAGCGGCGACGTGCATCCGTACGTCGGCGTCGGCCGAGCCCTTAAGCAACGCGGTCATGATGTCACCGTTGTCACGTCCGAACCGTTCAAGGACGTCGTCGAACGCGCGGGGTTGACGTTTCACGCTTTGGGCACGGCCGAGGAGTTCAACGAGCTGCTGCGCAATCCCGACCTCTGGCACCCGCGCAAGGGCTTGCCGTCGATCCTGCGCATGATTGCGACACGGATGCGCGACGCGTACGACACGATCGACAGTCTGATCGACGACGTGGACAGCACGGTGCTCGTTGGTCACTCGATCGCGTTCGCCGCGCGCATGCTCGAAGACAAACGCTCCGTCAACGCCGTGACGATCCACCTCGCCCCGTCGGCGTTGCGCAGCCTCGAAAAAATGGCGATCCACCTGCCCGGCGTCGATTTTTCCATCCTGCCGATGCCGTTGAAACGACTGCTCTGGTGGTTCGTCGACCGCGTGTTCATCGACCGCCACATCGAGCCGGAGCTGAACCGTTGGCGGCGCGAACTCGACCTGCCGCCGGTGCGTCGCCCGTTCCGCTCGTGGGTCAACTCGCCGCGCCGCGTGATCGGTCTATTCCCGCAGTGGTTCGGCCCGCCACAGCCCGATTGGCCACCACAAACCCGGCTCACCGGCTTCCCGCTCTGGGACGAGTCGGGTCAGCACGAGACGAATCACGCGTTAGAGTCGTTCCTCGGGGCTGGGCGCGCGGGTGGGTCGAGCGACGCGCCGATCGCCTTCACGCCGGGCAGCGCAAACATGCACGGCCCGATGTTTTTCCGCGCGGCGATCGACGCGACGGCACTCATGGGCCGACGCGCGCTGCTGCTGACACGTTACCCCGAGCAACTGCCCGACCCGCTGCCCGATCACGTGATGCATGTCGCCTATGCGCCTTTTTCGCAGGTCTTCCCGAGGTGCGCCGCCGTCGTCCACCACGGCGGCATCGGCACGTGCGGGCAGGGCCTGCGGGCCGGCGTGCCGCAGGTCGTCATGCCGCTCGGTTTCGATCAGCCGGACAACGCGATGCGCCTCAAGCGGCTGGGCGTCGGCACGTGGGTCACGCCGCGGCGCTTCAAGCCCAGACGCGTTGCTCAGACGTTGAGCGCCTTGATCGAGAGTGATGAGGTGCGCGACGCCTGCGTCCGCGCCAAGCGGCGGGTCGACCCTGAAGCCGCGTTGCAACTGACTAGCGACCTGATCGAGCAGGCGGCGGCGCCGCGGCGCGGCTGAGTGTCTGAAAGCCGTTATCGGTCATCAAACACAATGAAAGCCCAAGCACCGTCGACCTGACGCCTGGCCAATCGTGGGGCGTCCGGAGCGATTTGGGCTTGCCCTTATCAGGCAATCCAATGCCGGGTCTGCGTCGAACGTCATCTATTCGAACGTTGCGTGGTGGATCGTCCCTGTCGTGCGGCCGATACTCTTGTGAAGACGACGCGGATCGGTTAGACTCCGCGTGAGCGGGTTCCGGACCTTTCGCCATGTTGAAGCGATCTTCTCGACGCCTTGCCAAAAGATTGGGGCGCGGTGTCGGCGTCCTGAGCGTCGTCCTGATCGGCGCAGTCGTCGGCGTCCTGATAGCGGCGCTGATTCTATTCGTCTGGCACAGACTCGTCGCGTAGAACAGCCAGATAGCTTTGGCAAAGGCTCGGCGTACCCCAGCTTGTTGGCCATCTGTCTGGGGCTGGATTGCTTCGCCCCATTGCCGCTGCCACCCAATTCATACACCGTGTTACCAATCAAGTGTCCCCAGCCAAGCCTGTCGCAGGTCGTCAAGCGATCCGTCAAGTAATCGCCCGTCGCGCGGCGTGCGTACGGTCAGCCGGTCGTGGTCCGCGAACCGCCCGACCTCGCCCCACGCGACGCCGGCCTCTTCAAGCCGGCGCAACACGGCGTCCGCGTGGGACGGCGCAACCTCGATCAGGTATCGGCTCGGCGTCTCAGCGAAACACGCCTCGGTTGTGTCTAACACACTGTCTGACGGCACGCCCGACAGGTCCAGATCAAGCCCGACGCGGCCGGCGAACGCCATCTCCGCCGCCGCGACCAGCAGCCCGCCGTCCGAACAGTCGTGCGCCGACGCGATCAATCCGTCGGCGATCAAGCCGGCCACGGCCCGCGCGTTGGTCGGCCCCGCTTGCAGGTCGACGCGCGGGATCGACAGGTCAACCGCCGTGTTCCCGCTGATCATCACATAGTGCGACCCGCCCATCGCCGGCGTCGTCTTGCCGACGACCAGCAACAGGTTGCCCGCGGCCTTGGCGTCCATCGTCACGCAACGCCGCGCGTCGTCGACAATGCCCATCGCCGTGATCAACAGAGTCGGTGGGATCGCGATGAGTCGGCCGTCCTTGGTCGTGTGTTGGTTGTTCAGCGAGTCCTTGCCCGAGACGAACGGCGTCTTGTACGCCAGCGCTCCGTCGTAGCACGCCTCGGCCGCGCGGACGAGCGACGCCATGTTGGCCGGCACTTTGCACGACGGCCAACAGAAGTTGTCGAGGATCGCGATGCGGTCCGGGTCGGCCCCGACGCAGACGACGTTGCGCACCGCTTCGTCGATGCCGTGCAACGCGGCCGCGTAGCTGTCGCCGTCGCGCGCCCGGCCGCGCTGCGTCGCCTTCTCCGACACGTTCGGCGCCAGGCCGCACCCGATCGCCACCGCGCGGTCGCTGCCCATCTTCGGCCGAACCACCGCCGCGTCGCCCGGCCCGTCCTGGCCCGGTCCAAGCAGCGGCTTGACCACGCTGCCCGCCTGCACCTCGTGGTCGTATTGACGGATGATCCAGTGCTTGCTGGCGATGTTGGGGTGGGCTAGCAAGGCACGAAGGCCCGAAGGCACGGAGACACGGAGGGTTTCGCTACCGACATCTGCACGCGACTGCAAAACCCCTTCGTGCCTCCGTGCCTCCGTGCCTCCGTGCCTCTCCCCCCGCCTTGCCTCCCTCACCGGCATCGGCACGCCGTCGTGCAGAAAACCCATCGACAGCCGACCGACCTCGGTCCCTTCGTACGTCAGGATCAATTCGGGTTGTCCGTCTGCATCCGTCTGCCCGAACTCGCCCAGGTCGCAGAACGACACGTCCTCGGCGTCGCACAGTTCGCGCAAGCGGTCGGCCTTGTCCGGCGGCACGGCCAACACCATGCGCTCCTGCGCCTCGCTGATCCAGACCTCCGTGTACGTCAACCCGTCGTATTTCAGCGGCGCGGTTTCGAGCGTGACGCGTGCGCCGACCTTCTCACCCATCTCGCCGACCGCGCTGGAGAAGCCGCCCGCGCCGCAGTCGGTGATCGCGTGGTATAGCGGTTCGTCGCCCGCGCCGCCGCGCGCCTGCATGATCACGTCGAGCACCGTCTTTTGCGTGATCGGGTTGCCGATCTGCACCGCGTGCGAAAAACGCTGGGCCGACGTGTGCTGAGTCGTCAGACTCGAAAACGTCGCACCGTGGATGCCGTCACGCCCCGTCGCGCCGCCCAGCGCGATGATCCGGTCGCCCGGCTGCGGGTCGCCGAAACACTTGTCCAACGGCATGATCCCAATACACCCGCAATAGACCAGCGGGTTCGCGACGTAGTCCTCGTGAAACCACACCGCGCCGTTCACCGTCGGGATGCCCATCCGGTTGCCGTAGTCACGCACGCCGGCCACGACCTGTTCGAGGATTTGGCGCGGGGGGATCACGCCTTCGGGGATTGCCGATTGCCGATTGTCGATTTTCGATTTGTCTTGTTGTGGCGCGTCATTGGCATCGTACGACCGCGAGACATCGGCAATCGGCGATCGCAAATCGGCAATCCCCTCCGGCGGCGCGACACAGAACACGTCCGTATTCGCCACGGGCAGCGCCGCGAGGCCCGTGCCCATGATGTCGCGGATGCAGCCGCCGATGCCCGTCGCCGCGCCGCCGTACGGCTCGATGGCGCTGGGGCGGTTGTGCGTTTCGACCTTGATACAGACGGCGTCCTCTTCGTCGAAGCGGACGACGCCCGCGTTGTCCGTGAACACACTGATGCAGAAGTCGCGGCACGGCGCATCGTCGCCCTGCGTCAGTTGGTGCGTCGCCGCCGCGATTGTGCTCTTGAGGATGTTCTCGATCGTGACCGAACCGTCGTCGTTGACCGTGTGACCCGGGCGGCCGCGGAAGTAGTCAGGCGAGTCGATGTTGGGCGACGGGTGCAGTGCGCGTTGATTGGGCGTGGCACTGGGCTGCCGCCCTGTGCTCCTGTCTCCTGCCCCCTGTTCCCTGTCTCCTGTCTCCTGCCCCCCGAAGTACCGCACCGTCGCCTTGAGCGTCTTGTGCACGCAGTGCTCGCTCCACGTCTGCGCGATCGTCTCCAGTTCGATGTCCGTCGCCTCTCGGCCGAGCCGCCGGTAGTAGTCGCGCACCGCCCGCATCTCGGTCAGGTCGAGTGCCAGGTCGCCTTCGTGCGACAGTTTTTCCAGCGCGACGTCGTCCAACTCGCGCACCGCCACGTGCCGCAGGTCGAGCGTGTACGCCTGCGTGTGCGGGAAAGACTCGGGGTGCACCGGCCGGGTCGAAACGTCCTGAATCACCGGGTTGGCCAGGTACTGTTCAGCGAACCGTTTGGCCACTTCCGGGAGTGCGTCTGTTCCGAGGATGTCGTAGCGATGTCCGGTGCGGACTTCGACCTCGGCCACGTCGAGCGCCGGCAGCATCTCGCCGATCGCCGCGCGCGTCGACTGCGCGACCGGGTCCATCACGCCCGGCTTGAAGTGCGTCTCGACCGTCTGCCCGTGCTCGGGCGCGTCACCGACGCCGATGACGGGCCGCTGATTGACCGGGTCAGCCAACAACTCACGCGCGATTTGTTCGACCTGCGTATCGGACAGCGCCGCCTCGATCAGAAAGACCCGCGCCGCGCGCAATGACACGGCATGACCGAACGCACGCCGCGCGGCGTCGATGTGCTGGCGCGCATGGGCGTCCGGCTCGCCCTCGACGGGCCAGACTTCAATACGGTGAACACGCCGCGCGGGCGCGGCGTCGACAGGCGGTGGGGTCGTCATCGCGGTCATACCCGCACGATAGCAAAACGCCCCGACCGCGTGATCGGGGCGTTTGTGATTCAATCATCAATTGGGCGACTTCAATCCCAAAGGCGGGGCCGCTTCAGCGGCCTCGAAAGTAGGGCTCAATCATTCAAACCCGCCACACACTCACCCGCCGCGTCGCGCGGTCCAGCACGACCACGCCGCCGCGCGAGTCGGCCGCCACGTCCAGCCCGCCTGTGGCGCACCCCGCCTGCCCCTCGTCGCCGGCCGACGCTTTGGCGTTGTCCTCGAAATGCTCCGGCCCGGCAACCAGCGCGACAAACCGGCCTTTCGCGTCGTATTGCTTGACGCGCACCTGCCCGCGTTCAGCGGTAACGAAACCGCTTGCCTTCTCGTCCGACTTCGACGCCAACGCCACCGGATTGCAGCAGCCCGCGAACCCACCGACCTTCCGTGACGCCTCGCCCCAAGCATTGACCCGTTTACCCTCCGCTGTGTAAACCGCGACCTGCCGGCGACCGGGGTCGCCGACGTGGACAAGCTCGTCCGACGACACGCTCACCGGGAAGAACGCGCGCGTCGACTTGAACGCCGACTTGTCACGCGCGATTCGGCCGAGCAACTTCCCTGTTCGGCTGAACCGCCAAACGACCTGATTCCCCGCGTCGGCGGCGAACACGTCGCCCGTCGGCGACACGGCCAGGCTCACCAGCGACGCGTCGCGCCCGACGGCGGGCCAATCGACGATCGGCCCGTTCAGGTCGCCGACCACGACGACGCGGTCTTTCAGTCCGACATACCAGTTCCCGTCCACGTCGGCCGCGACACAACGCGTCGGCCGACGCAGGTCAACCTCGCCGACACGCTTGCCCGAGCCGCTGAACGACAACACCGACTTGTCCGCCGCGACCAGGATGTGATCGCCGCGCGTGACGGCCAACCCGCGCACGGCCCGCGCCCGTGTGTCGATCTCGACCGTCTTGCGGAACGCGGGCGCGTCGTCGGCTAACGTCGTGCCCGCGACCGACGCCAAGCCGATCGCCGCCGCGCCCTGCGCACTGTGGGTCAGGAAGTCACGCCGCGTCGTCGTGTGTCGTGCCGTCATGGTCATGCTCCGAAGGAGGTGCGTGTCATTGTACCCACATACGCGGACCGTCCCGGTCCGCACGCATTCATGCGTCGATGGAAGTCCCGTCTCGTGCGGGACACCCTTGATGCGCCACACGGCCGACACGGCCGTGGCACGAAGCCCAACATCCGCTTTACATCAATCTGCGTTTATCTGTGCTCATCTGTGGTTCCACCGATTCCAAGGCAAATCAATTCGTGTTTCGACCGCCAATACAGCCGATCGCCCACGATCACCGGGTGCGACATCGTCTCAATGTCCTCGTCACCTTTGGCCGTAAACGGCTTGAGACTGCCGGCCTCACGGTACGTGTCGGCGTCCGCGTCGATCAGGATCAACTCGCCACCCATCGTCGAGACCATCAGTCGACCGTTGCCCGCGATGATGTTGCAGTGGTCGTGAAAACGATCGTCCTCTTGCCGCCAAACGGTCTTAAGCCCGTTGCGCAGGTCGAGGCAGAACAGCTCGCCGTAGGCCGTGGCGAACACGCGGCCGTTGTAAACGACGGGCGAGCACGTGTCGGGTGCCATGTCGTCGTTGACGGCGATCGGCTTGGGTTGCAGCATGCCTTTGCTATCAAACTGATAGAGCCGCGTGCCGTTGTTTTCGCCCGCGGCCAGCACGGTGTCGCCGAGGATGGCGGGCGTGCAGACGTTGAAGTCCACATCACGCGAAGTCACAACCCACAGGTGCTTGCCCGTATGCACGTCCCAACCGTTCAGACCGTTGACGTCGAATCCGACGACCTGTCGTCGAGTATTCATGCCGGGCGACGGTTGGGCGAGCATGTAGGCGCCGTAACTCGTCGCGTGGCCGGACGACTGCCATGCGAGTTTCCCAGTGTGGCGATTGAACGCCGCCATCGTCGCCTTCGGCGCGCCGGGGTTGGTGATCAGCCGGTCGCCGACGACCATCGGCGGTGCGCTGCTGCCCCAGGTCAACAGCTTGCCGCCGAACGCCGTGACTATGTTCGTCTTCCAAACGACCTTGCCTGTCGCGAGCTCGACGCAGTGCAGGTCGCCTAGAGCGCCTTGGAGGTAGACAAGGCCGTCCGCGATCACGGGCGACGCGCGCGGCGCGTTCGTGTAGTCGACATCCTTGTCAGCCTTGTAGCGCAGCGTCCACAGCGGCTTGCCGCTGTGCGCGTCGAAGCAGCGGAAGATGTCGTACTTGAGGTCGGCCGACTTGTCCGGCGCGACCAGGTATCGGCCGCTCACGGCGACGCCGGCCATCGCAGGGCCGGTGACCTGCGCGGTCCAGAGGCGCTTGACGTTTATCGGGAATGCCCGCGGGACGTTGTTGCTCAGGCCGTCGCGCTGCGGGCCACGCCAGTCCGGCCAGTCGGGTTGGACTGGGACGAAACCGCGCAACGATTCGAGCTTGTGGAGCAATCTCACGTCACGCGCGACGCCGCAGAGGGCTTCGTTGAGTTTGGCCTGCTCGTGCTTCGAGACGCGGGCCGTCGCGAACACCTGCACGAACGGCCGGGTGTCGGTGTGCGCGATCACGCGCAGCGAGCCAGGATCAACCTTGCCGCAGCCTTCGAGTAACGGCGGCATGAAATCGCTGGTCGCGGCCGCGTCGGCTTCGTCGTCAAAGACCGCTACCGGGCCGGAATCGATCGCACCGCCTGTTCGCAGTTTGACCTTGTCCGTCAGGTCGAACCGCGCGAGCAGGGCCTTGACGGCCGCGTGCGACTCGTCGTCTTCGCCCGGCGCGAGCACGAGCGTTCGGCCCGCCAAATCGCGCAGCGATTGAGCGGGGTCGCTGTTGCGCACCATCACCGCGCCGCGCACGCCGGTTCGGCCGGCCCGATCGGTCAGCGCGGCGATCGCGCGGACCTGCAAGCCCTTTCGTTTGGCGTCGAACAGGACGATCGAACGCTTGCCGATGACCAGGTCCACGTTCTTGCCCGCGCGCGGCAGGGCGAGGTCGAGACTTTCGTCGAAGGTGAGCTTGACCTTGCGGTTGAGGCGTTGTTCGAGGTATGCCGCCAAAGCAGGATAGTCGCGTTGCCCGACGCCCGCGACGCACGCGCAGGCAAGCGGCGCGGCGAGCGGGTCCATGACGATGATGTTGAGTGGACGAGGGGTCCGCGGCTGCGGTTCGTCCGCGCGACCGGTCGGAAGTGAAACGCAGAGTGCGTAGAGGAACGCAGAGAATAAGACTACGAATGGTCTCCCTCTCTGCGTTCCTCTACGCACTCTGCGTTTCAATCCGATTGAATCAGCCACGCGGTGTACTCACTTCAGAGGCTTCGGGGACAGCACGCGGATGAAGTTAGCACGGACATCCATCACATACATCGTCTTGCCGTCACGCGACACCTCGATCGGGATGTAGCACGACATCGATGCGAGTCGGCTGCCGCGATCGAACTTGGTCGTATCGACGTAGCCCACGACGCCGAGGAATGTCCCGTCGCCGGCGTACTTCTTGATCCGTCCGACGCCGGACTCGGCGGTGTAGAGCAGGCCGTCGGGGCCGAAGTCGAAGTTGACCGGGTTACAGCAGGCCGTGAACCCCTCGACGCCCGTGCGGTCGCGTTTGCCCCAGCGTTGCAGCAGCTCGCCGTCGAACGTGTAGCGGTTGACGCGGTGGCGCGAGTTTTCCGCGATGAGCAGGACGTCGCCTTCCACCTCGAGGTCGAGGTGCGCGCAGCAGCCGAACTGCTTCGAGATGATCTTTTTCGGCTTCGACAGGTCTCTATCAAAGCGATAGATGTCCTCGGTCGAGCGCAGGCTCCAGCCCTTGCCGAACGCGAGGAAGACGTGCTTGTCGCTGGCGGTCATGCCGCTGACATACGCGTTGGCGTAACCGAGGATCGGTTCGAGGTCGAGTTTCTTGACGGGCTTACCGGTCTTGTCAAACAGGGCGAGCTTGCCCTTGCCGCCGACGTAGACGCTACCGTCGGCGTTGCCGTGGATCATCTTCGGCGGCAGGTATTTCATCGGCCAGGTGGCGACGACCTTGCGCGTCTTGGTATCGACAACCTTGAGTGCGTAGTGACGTTTGCCTTTCGGGTCGGCGAACTGGGCCGGGTCGGCGTCCTGAAAGCTCGGGCGACCGCCGCGTTTGGGTTGGCGTTTGGGTTGACCGTCGCGCGCTGGTTCGGCTGACCACGAGATACCCAGCAGGAGTCGGCCCTGCGCGTCCATCGCCATCGTCTCGATCTTGCCGCCCGGGCCGAGGTCGGTCCTGATCGGTTCGGTTTCGACGTGTGTCGTGTTGTTGGCGGATTGACCGGCCGCGGCCGGGGCGACCAGTAAGACACAGCAGATGATCAAGCGGGTGGCGGCCAAGTGAAGTCTCCCATGAGGCCAGGCGGTCGGCGTCCTGCCACTCCAGTCTAAACGCGCGGTGTCCGAAGATTGTTGCAGGATTGGCAGATCACCGGCCAGATGGCCTGATTTGTCCTGAATTGTGCGGTTGGCGACTGTTGACGGGCCGGTGCAGATGTCGATACTGCAAGGGTTCAAAGGCCTTTCATGAGCGATTCCGTCCCAAGCCAACTTGACCCGCGCGACCTGCTGCAACTGCTGGACGTCGCGCGCAAGCTCGCCCAGCCGTTTGAGCTGAACGACCTGTTGACGGAGATCATCGACGCCGGCCGGCACGTCTTGCGGGCTGACCGCGGCACGGTGTTTCTGTACGACGCGCCGAACCGCGAGCTGACTTCCGCGGTCGCGACGGGCGTCGATGAAATCCGGTTCAGTATCGACCTGGGCATCGCCGGTGAGTGCGCGCGTGAGCGGAAGATCGTCAACGTACCCGACTGCTACGTGGACGAACGCTTCAATCAAGACATTGACAAAGCCACGGGCTATCGAACGAACTGTCTGATCACCGTGCCGTTGGTCGGCTTGGACAACGAACTGGTCGGCGTCGTGCAATTGCTCAACGCCGAAAAGGGCCGGTTCGACGAAGATGACGAGCGGATGGCGACGCTGTTGGCCTCGCAGGCGGCGGCGGCGATCCAACGCGTCCGCCTGAATAACGAACGGCTGGTCAAGCTCAAGCTGGAGGGCGATCTTGATATCGCGCGCAACATCCAGATGGGTGTGTTGCCCGACACGCTGCCCGATCTGTCGGGGTACGAGATGGCCAGCTTCGCCCGCCCGGCCGACCAGACCGGGGGCGATATCTACGACGTGGTCGAGTTCGGCGAGCAGCGGGCGTTGATGCTGCTGGCTGATGCGACGGGGCATGGCATCGGGCCGGCGTTGAGCGTCACCTCGGTCCGGGCGATGTTGCGTGTCGGGCTGCGTATCTCGCAGCAACTGGACGACCTTTTCACGCACATCAACGACCAACTCTGCGACGACCTGCCGGCCAATCGGTTTGTCACGGCTTTGCTGGGTGTGCTCGATGCCAAAGCGCACCGGGTTGAGTACCAGGCCGCGGGCCAGGGGCCGTTATTGCACTACCACCGATCAACGGGCGAGTGCGAGTGGCGGGGGGCGAACACGGTGCCGTGGGGCATTATGGATGGTGTGCCGCTGGACCCGCCGGAGGTCTTGACGCTCGAGCCCGGCGACTTCTGGGTGTTGTTGACCGATGGCTTTTATGAGGCGGCCGACCCGCAGGGCGAGCAGTTGGGCAAGGAGCGGATCGGCCAGATCGTTCATGAACTGCGTGACGCGTCCGCGCAAACGGTGGTCGATGCGATGGTCAAGGAAGTAGATACGTTTGCTGCGGGCGAGCCGCAGGCGGACGACCTGACGGCGCTGGTGGTGAAGCGGGCGGGGGCGTGATGGCGGGGGGCAGCGCCAAGCCGCAAGCGGCGATGTGTCGCGCATTCGTCGCGGTGCGTGTCAAGCCGACGCCGGCGCTACGTGACCTGATGAACGACCTGTCGGCGGTGGGTTGGCCTGTTCGGACGACACCGGCGGGCAATCTGCACATCACTTTGCGGTTTCTGGGCGGGACGTTGGCGTCGGTCCTGCCGGATGTGGTGAACGCGGTGCGTCAGGCGTGCGCCGGCGTCGAGCCTTTTGACCTGAAACTGAACGGGTTGGGTGTGTTCCCGAGTGCGCGTCGGCCGCGTGTCATGTGGGTCGGTACGAGCGACGACGCGCCGCTATGTCGAATTGTCGATCGGCTTGAGCCGGAGATTGAGGCGCTGGGTTTCGGCGGCGACGGCCGACCTTGGTCGAGCCACCTGACGATCGCACGGATCAAGGCCCGTCCGCCGCAGGTCGTGTTCGATTGGCTTGATTCAAAGGCAGATGCGGCTTTTGGGGCAGTGCGGGTCGGGCGGGTTGACGTCATGCTGAGCGAGTTGTCGGCCGAAGGGCCGCGGTATAGCTTGCATGAGTCGGTGACGTTGGTGGGGTGCGAGTGATTGGGGTGTTCATACCGTGCTAAGCCGCAAGCGGCGGGGTGGGGTCGTGCTTATACTGGCCGACGGACCTTTGACTTGGAGCAACGTGATGAGCGACGAACAAGACGGCGGGCCAAAGATTCAGGTGGACAGCGACTGGAAGGCTGAGGCGCAGCGTGAGAAGGAGCGGCTGGCTTCGCAGAAGGCGGCGGCCGAGTCGTCGGGCGGCGGTGACGCGGCCTCGTCAGGCTCGGCGGCGGGCCGTGCTTCCGGGGCGGCGGGGGGCAGACAACTCCCCGAAGCGAGTTTCGAGACGCTGGTGTCGCAGATGGCGACGCAGGCGTTGCTCTTTATGGGGGCGATCCCCGACCCGCGGTCGGGGCAGCGGATCCAGTCGATGGACCTGGCCCGCCACCACATCGACATGCTCGGCGTGATCGAGACGAAAACGAAGGGTAACCTGGAAGACGCGGAGCAGGAGATGCTTTCTTCGACGGTATACGAGTTGCGGCAGCGCTACATCGCGACCGTGCAGGCAATGCGGCAGCGCTAGCGCGAAAGTAGGAAAACAAGAAAGCAGGAGAACAGGAAATGAAGGAGGCCGATCGTCTGTGACGGGTTGGTGCGCGACGAGTTCGCACGATTCGCACAAGGAGAAGTCAAGGCTTTGATCTGACGGGGAGGGGCAACACGTCGCGGGCGACGACTGCTATGGCGATGCACGCCCCATCACGGACGCGCCTCTTGCTTGATTTCCTGCTTTCCTGTTTTCTTGCTCTCCTGTTCCCCTGCATTCCTGATTTCCAATCCCCATTGACGCCCCCCCTCGAATGACTAATGTGTATCCGCGTCTACGTCCCCTCGCATGCAGGACCCGCCATCGTGTCGCAGCCTGAACCCAAGTCACCCGACATCGGCTTCATGGACCGGCATCACTTCCTGTTGCGTCGGCTTCATTCGCTGAGCGGGATCGTGCCGGTGGGTGTGTTCGTAATCATGCACCTGTTCACGAATGCGCAAATGATGTGGGGGCAGGACGAAACGGGTGAATCGACGTTCCAGCACGAAGTCGACTTCATCCACGCGACGCCGGCGTTGTTGTTCGTTGAGATCGCGTTGTGGGGTGCGATCGCGTTCCACGCCGGGCTTGGCGTGCTCTACATGACCGGCATCGTGCCGAACGTCATGAAGTACCGCAACCTGGACAATTGGCGGTACACGTTGCAACGGGTCACGGCCTGGGTCGCGTTGGTCTTCATCTTCGTCCACATCGCAACGCTGCGTTGGCGGTGGAGCATGTTCGGCTGGTTTACGCCGTTTTACGCAAGAGTCGATGCCGAGACCGGCTGGACGCACGGCGGCGAGGCCATGGCGTTGCCGCTGACGGCCTATGCCCTGCAGTATTCCTGGCTGGTCGTTGTCTTTTACGCGGTCGGCGTGTTGAGTGTGGTGTTCCACTGGGCCAACGGCCTGTGGACAGCCGCGATCACGTGGGGCGTAACGATCAGCAAAGGCGCGCAGCGACGCTGGGGGTTCATGTGCGCCGGATTGGGCGTCGCGCTGACGGCGTTTTTCCTGGCCGCAATGGTCGGCGCGTTGAAGTACGACCTGGACAGTGACATGACGGAGCGGCAGCAGAAGGCGCTTGACAAGGTCGTCCCGACGTGGCGTGGCGACGCGCCTGATAGTTCGAATGAGTAAAGCGCGAGCCGGGCCGTGTCGGCCCGGACGCCTCGGACAGACGATCCGTAGCGCCACCGCGCTAAGCCGCAAGCGGCGAGAGACGAAACGCATGGCGAGTGAACAACCGCGAGTGATTGTCGTCGGTGGAGGCCTGGCCGGCCTTGCGGCGGCGGTGCGCATCGCCGAGGCCGGCACGCCGGTCGACCTGTTCTCGATGGTCCCGGTCAAGCGGTCGCACAGCGTCTGCGCGCAGGGCGGGATCAACGCGGCGACCGAGCCGGTCAAGCAGGAAGGCTTCTCGGAGTGGAATCACTTCGACGAGACACTGCTGGGCGGCGACTTCATCAACCATCAGCCGCCCGTTTATGAGATGGCCTACTGGGCGCCCAAGGTCATCGACCTGATGGACCGAATGGGCGTGCCATTTAACCGCACGGCTGAGGGCTTCCTCGACCGCCGATATTTCGGTGGCAGCGTTTTCCGCAGGACGCACTTCGCCGGCGCGTCGACCGGGCAGCAACTGCTCTACGCGCTGGACGAACAGACCCGCCGGTACGAAGCGGCGGGCAAGGTCAACAAGTACGAATTCTGGGAATTCCTTTGGCCTGTCCTCGACGAAGACGGCGAGTGCAAGGGCATCGTCGCGCAGGACATGCGGACGATGGAGGTCAAGGCGTTTCGGGCTGACGCGGTCGTCATCGCCACGGGCGGCAACGGTGTCGTGTTCGGCAAGACGACGATGAGCGTTATCTGCACGGGCGCGGCCGCGGCACGCTGTTACCAGGCCGGCGCCTGGCTGGGCAACCCGGAAATGATCCAGGTCCACCCGACCGCGATCCCCGGTGAGGACAAGTGCCGCCTCATGTCCGAGTCGGCGCGCGGCGAAGGCGGGCGTGTCTGGGTGCCGGCCGTTAAGGACGAATCGGGCGAGTGGAAGCCGCACCCCGACGCCGGGCGACACCCCAACGACATCCCCGAGCACGAGCGTTACTACATCCTCGAAGAGGCGTACCCCAACTACGGCCCGACGCCGCGACACGGCAATCTCGTCTCGCGCGACGTCGCGACGCGGGGCATCTTCTTCGCCGTGCAGAAGGGTTTCGGCGTGGGTGGCGGGCGGATGGCCTATCTCGATATCACGCACCTGCCGGCCGACACGAAGGAAAAACTCGCCGCCATCCTCGAGATCTACGAGAAGTTCACCGGCGACGACCCGCGTCACGTGCCGATGAAGATCTTCCCGGCTGTGCACTACTCGATGGGCGGGCTGTACACCGTCTACGAGAGCGACTACGACCAGCCGAAGTTCCTGACCGACATCGTCCCGCCACGCGAGACCAAGGAAAGCGACCCGAGCAAGGGGCCACACCCCGGCATGGTCAACGGCTCGCCGTGGAACATGATGACCAACATCAAGGGCCTGTACGCTTTTGGCGAGGTCAATTACCAGTACCACGGCGCGACCCGGCTTGGCGCGAACGCGCTGCTGAGCTGCATTTTTGACGGGCTTTATTGCGGCCTGAGTGTGGTGAACTACGTCAAGAATGTGGTGACGAATCACGCGGCCGACATGGCGGCCGACGTGTTCAACGCGGCGGTCGCAGACGAGCAGGCGAAGATCGACCACCTGGTGCAGAACCAGGGCGAGGTCAATCCGTACGAGCTGCACCGGCATCTGGGCGAGGTGATGACCGACGCGTGTACGGTCGTCCGCACCGAGCAGGGCATGATCGATGCGCTGGAGCAGGTGCGCGACATCAAGGAGCAGTACAGCCGGGTCCGCCTGACCGACACGGGCCTGTGGACGAACCAGAATCTGAGCTTCGCCCGTGCGTTGTGGGACATGATCCTGTACGCCGAGGCGATGCTGCTGGCCGGCATCGAGCGGAAGGAGTCGCGCGGCTGCCACTACCACCTGGACTACCCCGACCGCGACGACGCCAGTTTCCTGGCCACGGCCGTGACCGAATACGACCCGGAGGCGGACGAGCACACGGTCATGTGGGAAGACGTGCCGACCCCATTGGTTCAGCCGCGCATCCGTTCGTACGGCAAGAAGGAGACGGATGACGAGCAGGGCGGCAAGAAGAAGGCCGCGAAGAAAAAGGCGGCAAAGAAGGTCGCTAGGAAGAAGTCGAGCAAGAAGAAGAGTACTCGTCGAAAGAAGTCGTCGGCGAGGTGATGAGAATGCAAAATGCAAAATGCAAAACGCAAAATGGTTTTGTACCGGGGCTCTAGTTGACGCCTCAGCATCAAGTCATTCTTCAATTTGCATTTTGCATCTTGAATTCGACCACAACGAACGAACGCAACCTCTGGATGCCTCCCAATCGGATGGCCCGCTACCAATGGAACAAAACCATCGGCGGCCTGCTGTTCGCGTCGATTTTCGCCGGGTGGATGGTCATCCAGTGGTCGAGTGTGGCCATGCGTTTCGTGGCCGGCGGGCTGATGGTCGTGACGGCGTGGGTCACCATCGCGTCGGTCGTAGCGGACGTGAGGCGGTCGCGTGGGCGGCAGTTGGCAGTCGAGCCGGGCCGGTTGATCATCGAATCGCCGGGTGATCGTCGCGTGATCGATGTGACGCAGGTCGCCCGCGCTCAATGGCGGAACACCCCGGAGCCGATTCTGACCTTGTATGACGCCGAAGGCGTCGTCGTCGCCGAGTTGGACGCGGCATTCCTGGCTGATGAATCCGAGGCGCGGACGTTTCTCGGCTGGGCGCGACAGCGGACCGACCTGCCGTTCGAGGTCGATTGGCCGCCCGCACCGATTTAGCCACGTCGTCTGCGACGCGATCAGGATGGGCTAAAACCGACCCGACATGTCACGGTGAATGGCTAAGATGTGATCCAACCGATAGGGCCCGTTATGAACGCATCGCAATCGACAACATCTTCAACCAAGACGCCCTCGACCGTGCGGATCAAGGTCAAGCGGCAGGACAGACCGGATACCGACCCGTACTGGCAGCCGTTCGATGTGCCGTTCGTCGCCAACGCGAACATTATCTCCTGCCTGCAACAGATCGCGTCGAAGCCGGTCACGGCTGACGGTCGACGCGTCGCGCCGGTCGCGTGGGACTGCAACTGCCTCGAAGAGGTGTGCGGCGCGTGCACGATGGTGATCAACGGCGTCGCCCGGCAGAGCTGCTCGACGCTGTTGCACGAACTGGTGTCGGACGGCACGGGCACAACCGACGAGCCGATCGTGCTCGAGCCGATGAGCAAGTTCCCCGTCTTGCGTGACCTGTTCGTTGACCGGTCGCGGATGTTCAACAACCTGAAAGCCATCAAGGGCTGGGTGCCGATCGACGGCACGACCAGCCTGGGCAGCGGGCCGAAGGAAGACCAGGCGAGCCAGGACATGCGTTACGCGCTGTCGCGCTGCATGACCTGTGGCTGCTGTCTTGAAGCTTGCCCGCAGTTCACGTTCGATAACGACTTCGTCGGTGCGCAGGTCATCGGGCAGGCGTTGTACTTCAACATGCACGAGACCGGCGCCGAGTTGAAAGACGACCGACTCGAAGCGATGGAAGCGCCCGGCGGCATCGCCGACTGCGGCAACGCGCAGAACTGCGTCAAGGTTTGCCCCAAGGAACTGCCGCTGACCGAAGCGATCGCATCGGTGGGTCGGCAGACGACGGTGCACGCGATCAAGTCGTTTTTTACTGGGAAGTAGCGTTCGCACACGCCGTATGTCAGCCTCGGCCTCGCCACCCGAACAACTCAAGCATGTTCTTTTCGTAGCTCTCGGACTGGATAAAGCCTTTCAGTACGAATGCTGTTGCCAAAGTCACCCCGGTCACGGTCCCGCCAATGTGAGCGACGAACGCCACACGCGGCGCACCGCTGATCATGCCATAGATGTCATAGGCGAGGTAAAGCAGCAGGACCCACATTGACGAAACCGTAACAACGCCCCAACGCCAGATCGTGAAATAGGCCACCCGCGTGTCATTCAGCGGAAACAGGATAAGGAATGCGCCGGTGACGCCACAGATTGCCCCCGAAGCGCCGACCGCCGCCGCCCCGTCCCCAAACAACTTCCAGGAGACGGCGGCCATCAGCCCCGCAATGACGTAGAAGATCGGGTACACGACGTTTCCGAGCTTGACGTTGACGGCGTTGCCGAAAACGAACAAGAAGAACATGTTGCCCAACAGATGTCCAAAGTCGCCGTGCGCCAACATATGGCCGAACCACTGCTTGAAGTGCGTCCCCTCACGTGCCAATACGAACGAAGTCTTTGAGTAATCGGGCTGAGTCTCCCATCCGTGCAGCGCGATCAAGGCATCCAAGTCGCTTACTGTTTCTGGTGGCTTGTCGAACACCCAAATCGACACGGCAATCGTAATGGAGATGACGGCCAGGTTGGCAATCGGCCAACGTTCCATCGGCACGTCGACGGAATAGGGAATCAGCATGATGTGTCCCCGATGCAACGTAGATCACTAACCACGACGCAGAGTAGCGCGCGCCGAAGTTGCAACGTCGCCAAGATCGCCACGGAACGTCGCGGTGATGAGGAATGTGGAGATACTGAGTGAGAGAATCCGCGTGAGTTCGACCTATGTCATGCGAAGGCGGCTGTTGCAGTGTGAACGGGACCCGCCCCGCCTTGCCCAGTTCCCGCAGATTCACACGACCGCCGTTGTTTTCTGCACAGGCTGCACGACGCACCGTGGCGTGACTTGCTACGTAATACTCATGCCCCGCCCGCGACTGTGGCCGATGTTATCCTTGAGATAGCGGCAGCGCGGCTCAACCGGTTGGCCCCTGCGGCCACCCCTTCGGAAAGGCGGCGTGACATGCGTGCGAAAGCCACGACGACTCAACCGATCCGACTCAACGCGGTACGCCCTTTGGTGCGTTACGTCGATGAAGACCAGGCGGTGATCGAAGTCCATCTGGCGTTCGATCAGCCGCTGCCGCCGGACAAGTCCCGCCACGCGCCGCGCAAGCTCGAAGCCATTGTCGAGGTCGACTCGGTCGACGGGTTTCACGACGAAGACCGTTTGCCGCTCAAGCGACACGGCGACGCGGCGACCGTGCGGTTCGACCTGGTTCGGCCGAAGCTCTGGTGGCCGGCGAGCATGGGTGAGCAGGCGCTCTATGACGTGAAGGTGCGTGTCATCGTCGATGGTCGATTTCTCGGCGAGCGCTGCGCGACGATCGGGCTGGCCTCCGTCCGACGCACGGTGCAACGTGACGAGCGCACACTCATGGTCAACGGCCGAGAATGCCCGATCGAGCGCGTCACGTCGATCGACGCAAAAGACGAGCGCGGCCTACTGCCGATCGGAGGCGACGCGCTGGTGCTCATCCGCGGCCATTGGGGGCCGGACGTGCTGTACGACGCGGCCGACCGCGCCGGCCTGCTGATCGTGCAGACCGTGCCGATCCACCCCGAAGGCCGGTTCGAGCACGACATCGCCGACGAGGTCGACCGGTTGGCGCGTCACCCGTCGCTGGCTGGGTGGTACGTGGGGCATCTGGGCGGCATCCGCGAACGGCTCGCTTACTGCCTCAGCAGTCTCGACCCGTCGCGGCAGATCTTTCGCGAGCTGCCGGCCGCTTGACCATTGCCGATCGTCGATGGCTGATTTGCGATTGAAGTGAGGGCCGGGCGTCACCCGCGGCGCGTAAAGTGTCATTGCGCCGCCTTGCGCGAACTCGTTCGGCAATCGCAAAACGTCAATCGGCAATGCCATGATCCCCCTTTTCCTCGGCCTGACGGCCGCCAATCTGGTCGTGCTGTGCACGGCGTTCGGCTTCGGCTGGTTCGCGGTCGACGCGTCCGGTGAGGCGACCGGCGTGTACGACACGCACATGCTTCTGGGCATCGGCGCGGGGCTGCTGGCGACGATGACGCACATGACCGTGTTCACGTACTTCATGGCCACGAGCAAGTGGTTGCAGGCGGCGACGGATAAGGCGGGCTGCGGGCTGGAGCGGTTTGTGGGGCCGGCGCTAAGCCGCAAGCGGCGGGCGTTTGGGGTTTCGATGTTGGCGGTGGTGTTGACGATGGCCGCCATGTTCGCCGGCGCGGGGGCCGACCCGACGATGATGAACCGGCTTTGGCCGGGCGAGGTACATCTGATGGCCGCGGCCGTCGCGATTGCCGTCAACGCGTTCGCGGCCGTGGGCGAATTCAGCCTGATCAAGCGACAGGGCGTGGCTGTCGATGAGGCGGCGCGATTGATCGGGCAGGACAGCGTTGAGCAGACCTGACGTGTACCCAGGGCCGGGATTAAACCGATGACCTATCTGACGCGCTAGACTCCACACGGCCATCCTCGTGAAGGACCACACCATGAACGACGCTCAATCGCACACCAGGCCTGCACGCCTTGCAATGCCGTTTGTTGCCGTGCTGCTCTTCACAGCCCCGCTGGTATGGGCGCAGGAGAAGCCGGCGGTCGCGGCGGGCGTGGAAGCGCCGCGTCTGAAACACGGCGACCCCGGGACCGACGCGTTGCTTGACCGCATCGAGGCGGTCGTCAAAGCCACCAAGTCCTTGTCAGCTCGCCTGGTCTACACGCGGTATCAGGGCGTGCTCGGCGACAAGCAGGTCCGCGTCGGCAAGATCGACTACGTGGCCGGCCCGCCGGGGCAGTTCCACATCCACTTCACCCACTTGATTGTGAACAAGCGGGCGGAAAAGAAGGACCAGCACTGGATCTTCGACGGCGTTTGGCTGGTCGAACGTCACGACGACAAGAAGCAGATCATCAAACGACAGATTGTCCCGCCCAACGCGGCCGAGCGGCACAAGGACCCGTTGGCCGTGGGCGAGGGGCCGTTTCCGATCCCTGTGAAGTTTGACAAGCAGAAACTGCTGGCCCGGTTCGACGTGACGCTCATCCCGCCGGCCAAAGATGCCGAGGCAAAGAAAGACGCCAATGAAGGCGACAAGCCGGCTGCAAAAGGTGCCGCCGCCCAGAACCAGATCCACCTGCGACTCGTATCAAAGAGAGCCGGACGCAACGCCGGCCCGGTCAGCATCGACCTCTGGTACGACGCTGAAACTTTGACCCCCCAGCGGGCGACGACGAACGAAGGTGACGGCAGTTCATCCGAGATCAAACTGCTGCGAGCCCAGTTCGACGCTCCGATTGATAAGAAGCGATTCAGCACGGAGTTGCCCAAAGAGGGCGGCTGGCTGATCGAGGTCAAACCCTGGAAGGTCGCGCCAAGGGGCTGACGCCCGACGGAAGTGACGACGAAAAAACCCGAGACCGGCGGCCGTGCTGCACTTCCCGTAACGCAGACTCCACAATCGGGGCACGGTCGCCGGTCACGGGTTTATTGTTGCGGCCCACTTTACGGTAACGTGGGGGGGAATGCAAAACTCAAAATGCAAAAGGCAAAAAGTGTTGTGACCGGACACAGAAGACCGTCCGGGCGCGAGTCTTTCTTCACTTTGCATTTTGAATTCACCCCTCTGGCAGCGCCTCAACCAACACGTCGATCTGCGACTCGCTGTTGTAGAAGTGCGGACTCGCCCGCAGCCGACCTTCGCGGATCACGATCACTATGCCCTGCGTTTGCAGGTCGGTCACGATCTTGGTCAGCGGCACTGTCACGCTTGAGGGCGGCTCAAACACGACAATGCCGCTGCGTTCATTCGGGTCGTCGCGCGGGCTGAAGACGCGGTAGCCCTTGGACGCCAGCCCGTCGCACAGTCGGCTGGTAAGTGCTTCGACCCGCTCCCACACCGCGTCGATGCCGACTTCCAACAACAGGTCGATACTCGCCCCCAGCGCGAAGATGCCCGGCAGGTTGTAGCTACCCGGTTCGAACCGCCGCGCGTCGGACTGAAACTCGAACCGATAGTCACCCCAGTTGGTGGCGTCGACCATGTTCATCCAGCCGACCGTCGCGGGGTGCAGGTTTTGCGCGTGGTCTTCGTGGCAATAGAAAATGCCGCAGCCCTCCGGCGCGACCAGCCACTTGTGACCGTCGGCCGCGAGGAAGTCGATCCCCATCGCCTGCACGTCGACAGGCAGGACGCCGACCGACTGGATCGCGTCGACACACAGGTACGCGCCAGCCGCGTGCGCCTCGTCACTGATCGCCTTGAGGTCGATGCGGTGCCCGGACGCCCACTGCACGTGTGAGATCGAAACGACGCGCGTGCGGTCGCGGATCTCGTTGATCACGTCTTCGACGTGGATGCGGCCGTCACTTTCCTGCTCGACCTCGCGGACGCGCACGCCGAACCGCTCGAGGTCGATCCACGGGTAGCGGTTGGCGGGGTACTCGACGCCGGTGATGACGACCTCGTCACCACGTCGCCAGTCGAGTCCACGCGCGACCTGCGCCAGGCCGGCCGACGTATTACCGACGAATGCGATCTCGTGATGCCCGCGTGCGTTGATCAGCCGGGCGGCCGCCTGCTTGACCTCGATCACGCGTTTGTACCAGCCGTGTCCAATGTATGCCGCTTCGGCACTTTGCCTGCCGTACGTCGCTAACGCCTCGGCCGCGGGGCCGCTGCAAGGCCCGACCCCGGCGTGGTTCAGGAAGGCCATGCGGTCGAGGATCGGGAACTGCCGCCGCAACTCGGCGTCGGTTAGCATGGGCATGTCCGTCGCTCCTAAACTTGCGTGAACGATGATAACGATTGACCACAATCCGCGCACGTCAGATTCCCGACGCTGTTTAGCCGCGTCGCTCGCGACGCGCTCGTCGCGCAGCGACAGATCGGGTGACGTCGGCGTTTCAGCACGACCGACGCGCGTCGAAAGCGACGCGGCTATATGGCGCGGCATCGCGTGCATGGTCGTCTTTCTCTTGTTTGTCAGCGCGGCGGCGCACGCGCAACCGGCTCCGCAGCGCCCGCTCAAACCGCCGCTGTCGCCGCTGGCGCAGCGCGTGTTGAATGACCCGCTGACGACGAAGGTGCAGCGTCGGGCGATGTCGATCTTCCACGGGCAGTGGGATCAGGTCGAGCAACCGACACTGGCTGAGTCGGCTGCGATCGCGTTGGCGAAGTACGAGTTGGATCACGCGTCGTTAAAAAACGACAAGACGCCGGCATTGTTTCGGGCTGAGGCGGCGCTGCGTCGCGGCGAGCCGCAGCGGACACTCACGCTGCTGGGCGAAGTCGAATCGGCGCAGGCAGACTGGCTGCGCGCCAAAGCATTGGGCGACCTCGGCCGAGAGAGCCAGGCCGTGCTTGTACTTGGCAAGTGGCGTGACAAGCTGCAACAAAACACGATCAACGATCCGGCGGAACTCGTCGCGGCGACGCGCGGGCTAATCCTGCTGGCCAACCTCGAAGGCCGACCGTCGCAGGATTTTCACACGGCCATGCGTCTGTTCGGCAAGGCGCGCACGGAACTCGACCGTCTGCATTGGCCGGCCAGCCTCGCCGAGGCCGAGCTGCTGATCGACAAGGACAACCCGACCGAGGCGATCAAGGCGTTGTCCGATGCCCTGACGTTGAACCCTAACGCATCGGATGTGTGGTACCTGCTCGGTCAATTGGCGGTGATGTCGTACAACTTCGACCGTGCATCGCAGGTGTCCGCCGAGCTGCGCAAGATCAACCCGGAACACCTGTTGGCCGACCTGCTCGATGCGCGGTCGTACCTCCAACAGAAAGACGCCGAGAGCGCCGCCGAGACGCTGGCCAAGGCGAAGAAGACCTACCCGACGCACCGCGAGGTCGTCGCACTTGAGGCCGCGGCCGCTGCGTTGAAGTACGACGTCGACGCGACGCAGGCGAAGCTTGACGAGCTGCACAAGCTCGCGCCGCGTACGGCCGTGGGCTACTACACGGTCGGTCACTACCTCTCGTCCGCGCGTCAGTACGGCGAGGCCGAGGCGATGCTGCGCAAGGCAATCGCGCGCAACCCGAATTGGCCCAACGCCCACGTCGCGCTCGGCCTGTTGCTGATGCAGGCCGGCAAGGACGAGGCCGCGCGGGTCGCGCTGCTCAACGCCGCCCGGCTCGACCCGTTCAACCTCGCGGCCAACAACCAGCTCAAGCTCATCGAAGAACTGCTCGGCTACGAGACGATCGAGACCGAGCGGTTCATCATCAAGTTCCGCGAAGGCATCGACGCCGTGCTGGCCCGCGACATGGCGCTCGAATTGGACGGCATGGGCAAGATCGTGACCGGCAATTTCGGCCACGTGCCGGCGCGGAAAACGTCGATTGAGATTATGCCGGACGAACGCCGCTTCGCCGTGCGCATTACGGGCATGCCCGACATCTGGACGATCGCCGCATGCACCGGCGACGTGATCGCGATGACCCCGCCGCGCGACGGGCCGCGGCAGCGCGGCGCTTACGACTGGCGGCGTGTCTTGCTGCACGAATACACCCACACGGTCACGCTCGACCAGACGAAATACCGCATCCCACACTGGTTCACCGAGGCGTGTGCCGTGTCACAGGAGCCGGGCGGCCGCGACTATGACACTTATCAACTGTTAGCATGGGCGCTCAACGAGGACAAACTGTTCACGCTCAAGAACATCAACTGGGGTTTCGTGCGTCCAAAGACGCCGAGGGATCGCCCGCTCGCGTACGCGCAGGCGCACTGGATGGTTGAGTACATCCAGCAGCGGTGGGGGCAGGACGCGATCATCGCGATGCTCGCCCTGCACAAGCAGGGCGTTGGGGCTGAGTCGTCGATCAAGCAGGTCACGAAGCTCGAAGCCGACGTATTCATGAAAGACTTCCGGGGGTGGGCCCAGAAGCAGGTCGAGTCCTGGGGCATGGCCAAACGCGACGGGGACAAGGACATCGCCGAAGCGCTGAAAGCGGCGGGGGCGAATCCCGGCGCGGCGTTGGCCGAGTTGCTCAAGCAGCACGCCGGTCACCCCGACCTGCTCAAGCTCGCGGCCGCGCGGGCCATGAGCGACGGGGATTTGACGGACGCCGCGCAACGCAAGGCCGCGCACGCCGCCGTACTTACGTATCAGAAGGCCCGCCGGGTAGACCCGTGGACGCACCGTCAACTGTTGACCTTGGCGGTGCAGGAAGACGACGCCAAGGCCGCAGCCGACGCGCTCGAAGCGCTCGACGACATCGAGATCCACAGCGGCAAGTGGTCGCTCCAACTCGCCAAGCTGTACCGATCGCAGAAGCGGTACGAGCAGGCCGGCAAGGCGATCCAGCGCGCCCTGCACCGTGAGCCTTACAACGGCACTTATCGCGAGCTCGCCGCAGCCATCGCACTTCAAAACAAGGACACCGACACCGCCCTGCGCCACATCACCGGTCTGACCCTGCTCGAGCCCGATCGCGCGATCCACCACGTCCGACTGGCAGCGCTGTACAGTCGAGTCGGTGACGCGGACAAGGCCCGCGCCGCCGCCGAGGCCGCCCGCAAGATCGACAAAGACGCACCGGTCGGACGGTTCCTTCAGTAGACAGAGCGTCTTGCATTTCGATCGCTGTTAGGTCAAATCCAGCGTCGAACTGGGTGCCACTGGCGGGTTGTCCGCCAGTGCTGTTGTCGTACCGCCAATGCACTGGCGGACAAGCCGCCAGTGGCACCCGCTCCTGATGCAAGGAACATCCTCTGAAAGGCTACCCATTTGCATGTATCGCCTTCACTTGCGTCCATTCCGGTACGCCACATTCACGCGCGTCACCACCGCGTCGGTCAGGTCGAGTGAGTCACGGTGCCAGAGGACCTTGCGGACCTGGATCAGCGTTGCGATCTGTTCGGAGGTCGCCTTCCGAAAGTCCGGCTCACGTTCTTTGAACAGCACGACGTCGATACCGCGCTCGTCGGCCACCTGTGCGATACCGGCGAGCAGCCGGCGGTAGAGTTGCTCCGTGCGATTTGCCCGCTCGCGTTGGAGTCGGCCGGCCTGGTGCGTGGTCAGGACGCGCAGCTCGATGACCAGCCGTTCGATCTCAGCCAGCGTCTTGCGGTAAGCGGGGCTGTCGGTCTTGAGTACGTCCAGATCGGCGCGAAGCACCTGTAGCCGCTTGGACCGGCGTTCGCGTTCACTCTCGAACGATCGTCCAAGCTCAGCCAGCTCGGCTTCCATGCTCGCCTTCTCGTCGAGTTGGTCGAACGCGTACACGACGTCAACGACGGCGACCCGCGTCGCGCGGGACGGCTCTTGTGCGCCGGCTGAGTTTACGGCAAGGTAGAGCGATAGCGCAAGCCACGCGGCGGAGGCGGTTTTCATGTCGGGCTCCAATTGGGGTTGTCAGGTGTGCGAAGCTTTCCGCTCCGCGACAAGGAGAGTCAGGTCAGGGTCAGGGCGATTGGTAGTCGTTCCTCGTTTCCATCGAGATCACGCCGACCAGCAGTGGGTTGTCGAGCAGACCTTGCTGCCAATCGAGTTTCAGGCTTGCGTCGAACGCGACCGGCTCGGGCAGCGGCGGCTGTGGCACATCGGGAACGTTCAGCGAGAGCGACCCGACGATGCCGATGTCCTGCAGCGTGGACGCGACCTTCGCGGGCGAATCATGCAGGATCGATGGCTCACGCACCACCGCGACGCGAACAACCCGGCTGGGTCGTGGCGGCTGACGTAGATGCAGCAGGATCGGCCAGGCGGCGATGCACAACACAATGGCCGACATCAAGGCCGAAGACGATCCCAGCACGACACGCCGGGCGGTCCGACGCCGCAACGCCGCGACGACGCGTCCGCCATCGACGTTCGACGGCGCTCCGTCCGCCAGGTCGTCCAGCGACGAGCGCAGCGATTGCTCGAACAGGTTGTCGTCGTACGTGTCGTTCATGGGGCGGTCGGGTCGGTGTTGCACAGCGATTGTCGCATGCGTCGCAGCGCGGTGTGGCATCGGCTCTTGACCGTGCCTTCGAGCAACCCCAGGGCCTGCGCGGTCTCGGCGACGCTCATGTCTTGGGCGAAGCGCAGGATGACGACGGCACGCATGGGTTCATCCAGTTCACGCAGGGCGAGGGCCAACTGCTCTCGCCGATCGAGTTGCGGCGTTAATGATGCGTCAGGGCGGCACCCCGCGTTCAGGTCGTGCGCGACCTGTTCGCGGCGTCGGCGGCGCGTCATCGTGCGGTGGTGTTTGCGGCAGACGTTCAGCAGGATGCCCAGCAGCCACGGCCGAAGCACGGTTGTCTCGCTGGTCCGACGCGCCGCGTCCCACGCGGCGAGCAACGCGTCCTGCGCGGCGTCCTCAGCCGCGTGGGCATCGCCCAAGTGCAGGTAGGCGACGCGCGTGAGCGTTGGGCCGAAGCGATCAGCCACCGACGCCAGCGCCCTCCGATCGCGCCGCCGCAGGTCAGCCAGCAGCGAAGCGTCGTCCGTCCGTCGGTTCGGGCGCACGTCGGCCGCGGCTGAGCCCGCGCGGGGTGGGGCGTCATCGGGCAGTGGCAGGTGGATCGCCAACGAAGTCATCTCACTATAGAAGTACCCGCCGGGGGGCGATCGGTTCGCGCGGCGTCTGCAATCGGTGTGTTACGATACTGCTTCGCTTGCCGCAGGAGTGCCCGAACGATGCGTTTGACCTTCGCTATTCTCTGCTGCTTCGCCATGTTGACATCCATGGCCGTCGCCCTCGAACCGACGCCCGCGCCGATCCCGCCGGACAAGGCACCAGCAGCCATGACGTTTGGGAAAGCCCCCGAAGGGGTCGACACCAGCAAGTTCAAGGTCACGCTCTTCGCCGGCGAGCCGGACGTGCAGCAGCCGATCAGCTTCGACATCGACGACCGCGGTCGGCTGTGGGTGGCCGAGTGCTACTCGTACCCCAAGCCCACGTCGCCGGGCAAAGACCGCATCCTCATCTTCGAAGACACCGACAACGACGGGAAGTTCGACAAGCGGACGGTCTTCTGGGACAAGGGCGAGTATCTCACCAGCGTGCTCGTCGGCTTCGGAGGCGTCTTCATCTGCAACGCGCCGTACGTGCAGTTCATCCCGGATAAGAACGGCGACGACGTGCCGGACGGTGAGCCTGTCACATTGTTAGACGGTTGGACGACGCGCGGCGTGCACAACGTTGTCAACGGCCTGACGTGGGGGCCGGACGGGTGGATGTACGGCCTCAACGGCATCACCGCGCCGTCCACGCCCGGCAAGCCCGGCACGCCGGCGGACAAGCGCGTCAAGTTCGCCAACGGCGTCTGGCGGTATCACCCGGTGGACGGCCGGTTCGAGATCGTCGCGCACGGCACGACCAACCCGTGGGGCCTCGACTTCGACGAACACGGGCAGATGTTCATCACCAACTGCGTGATCAAGCACTTGTTTCACGTCATTCCGGGGGCGCGGTACGAGCGGATGTTCGGGCAGGACCTGAACCCGCACGCGTACAAGCTGCTGCCGAGCTGCGCCGACCACATCCATTGGGCCGGCGGGAGCTGGACGTCGTCGCGCGGCGCCAAGGGCGCGCACGACGCGGCCGGCGGCGGCCACGCGCACGCGGGCTGCATGATCTACCAGGGCGACAACTGGCCCAAGGCCTACCGCGGCAAAATCTTCATGGGCAACCTGCACGGCCACCGCGTGAACATGGATACACTCGAACGCCACGGCTCCGGCTACGTCGCCAAACACGAGCCCGACTTCCTGCGCACCAACGACTACTGGTCGTTCCCCCTGGAGATGAAGACCGGCCCCGACGGCGGCGTCTACATGATCGACTGGGTCGAAGACGGCGAATGCCACGGCCACGACGCGCACCGGACGAGCGGGCGGATTTATAAGATCACTTATGGGGAGGTAAAGCCCTTCAAGGACAATCTTGCAAAAGCGAGCAACGTCTCGCTACTCAACACCATTCATTCCGGTCGCAATCAGTGGCACAAGCGGCGTGC
The DNA here is from genome assembly GCA_028284155.1 of Phycisphaeraceae bacterium. Classification (GTDB taxonomy): domain Bacteria; phylum Planctomycetota; class Phycisphaerae; order Phycisphaerales; family Phycisphaeraceae; genus JANQSF01. The sequence continues at coordinate 29,801 of JANQSF010000054.1, read as the reverse complement.
GCAGCGATTGCTACAAGAACGCTCCGCGGCGGGTAAGAACGCCCTGTTCTCCTCTACGACGAAGGAGGGCCGAAGAGAACGTGACGCGATCAATGCCTGGAGTCTCGACCTGGGCCAGCAATCCAAAGCTATCGCACTTAATGAATACTGGACGCTGTTCGCCTTGGGAATGACCGACGATATCCTCAATAGCGGCGTACTTGCGAAGGACAAGAGCGAGCATGCTCGGCATTGGGCAGTCCGGATGATTGTCGACGATGGAAATCTTGATGATGGCGTTCTTCCCATTTTGACGAAGAGCGCGAAGGAAGATGAGTCCCCCCTCGTCCGTCTCGCACTTGCGTCCGGCCTGCAACGTCTCCCGCTCGACCAGCGTTGGCCGATCGCCGAGGCGCTCGTGCAGCACGCCGAAGACGCGAATGACCCGAACCTCCCGACGATGATCTGGCTCGGCATCGAGCCGCTGGTCAACGTTGACCGCGCGCGGTTTCTGCAACTGGCGGCCAAGTCGAAGATCCCCGTCCTGCGTCAGCACATCGCCCGCCGACTCGCGGCGATCAACGACCCGCCGAAGCCGGTCGTGTTCCTCCAAGCAGACAACGACAAGACGGTCATTTACCGCACGGACCGGCAGAAGCCGCTGCTCGTCGCGAATCACACGGCGCAGACAAGGCCTTACATCCACCCGATCGTCGCACCGGACGGCAAGGGCGAACTAACGCAATTCAGCCCCGGCCACCACAAGCATCAGACGGGTTTGTACGTCGGCTACCTTAAGGTCAACGGCCGGGATTACTTCCACAGCCCGTACCCGAACAACAAGCACTTCAAACGCACGAAAGTCGGCCGAGCGCGGCAGGAGGGCAACAAGGCCAAGTGGTCGTACGAATACGACCTGCTCGACAAAGACGGCAACGCGCAAATGACCGAAACACAGCAGTGGGAGTTGGTCGACCACCGCACGCACTACACGCTCGACCTGAAGTGGGAGGCGAAGGCGCACACCGACGTGACATTCGGCGCGCACCCGTACGGCGGCCTGTTCCTGCGCATGCCGTGGTCGCGCGCGACCGGCGGCACAGCGACGAACGCCGAGGGCAAGACGAACGGTTCGACCGAGGGGCAACGCTCGGCGTGGGTCGATGTCGGCCTGCCGATCGACGGGCGTGACAAGGACGACTGGGGCCGGATCGTCATCATGGATCACCCCAAGAACGCCGGCCACCCGACACCGTGGCGCGTCGATGGCCAGTTGGGCGTCGGCCCTGCGCGCAGCCGGGCCGGCGCGTGGTCGATCAAGAAAGGTCAAACCGCGCGGGCGACGTACCGTCTGGTCGTTTACACGGGGCAGTTGGACAAGGCGTTGATCGAACGGACATGGAAGGCGTTCAGTAAGTAGGCACGGAGACACGGAGGCACGAAGGGGTGTGAATCCGACGCGCCCCGTTTAGCGGTCGGCCCGCAGGGCCACCCGGTCCAACCTGAATCCAACGAATACCATTAACGATGCGACGAATGCGAATGCGTCACCTATCGATTGTGAAGTTGGTCATCTGTGTGTACTGCATGCTGTGCGCCTGGGGTGTGGTCGCGCGCGGGCAAGACGCCGGCGCTAAGCCGCAAGCGGCGGAGGACGCACCCGAGGGCGTCGTCGCGCTGGTTGATCTTTTGGGGCAGGTCGACGACGCGTCATTCCAACTCGACCTGCTCAAGGGGATCAACGACGGCCTCAAAGGCCGGCGCAGTGTCGCGATGCCGGCCAAGTGGCCGGGCGTTTACAAGAAGTTGGCTGTGAGTAACAACGAGCAGGTGCGCGAGCAGGCCCGCAAACTCGCGCTGGTGTTCGGCGACCCGGCGGCGCTGGCGTCACTGCGCAAGACGTTGCAGGACGACAAAGCTCCGCTCGACGCTCGTCGGCAGGCGTTGCAATCGCTTTTGCAGAAGAAGGCCAAGGGCCTTGCGCCGGTGCTGCACGCGCTCGTGTCGCAACCGACGCCGCTGCGGCTCGACGCACTGCGCGCGCTCGCCGCGTACGACCACGACGCGACGCCCGGCGTGCTTTTGAAGACTTACGACGGCCTGTCCAATGAACACAAACAGGCGGCGCTCAACACGCTGGCGTCGCGCGTCAAGTACGCCCGCGTCCTCGTCGCGGCCGTGGCGGACAAACGCGTGCCGATCGACGACGTGCCGACCGAGACGATCCGCAAACTCCGCTTGCTCAAAGACGACGCCCTGCAGCAACAGGTCGCCAAACTTTGGACGATCACACGCGCCACGCCCGCGCAAAAGCAGGCCCGTATCGACGCACTGAAAAAGCTGCTCAGTCAACAGGTCGAACGCCAACCCGACCTGTCGCACGGCCGGGCGCTCTACAAGAAGACCTGCGCTCAGTGTCACGTGCTGTTCGACGACGGCGGCAAGGTCGGGCCCGACCTGACCGGGTCCGGCCGGGCCAACCTCGATTACATCCTGCTCAACATCGTCGACCCGCAGGCGACGGTCGGGCGCGACTACTTCACGACGGTGATCGAGACGGAAGACGGCCAACAGGTCATCGGCCTGATCGCGGCCGAGAACGCCAACGCGGTGACCGTGCGCACGGCCAACGGCGAGGTGCTGGTACCGAAGACTGAGATCGTCGACCGCGGCGTGCGTGAGATGTCGATGATGCCCGAGGGCTTGCTCGACCGGATGAAGGAAGACGAACTGCGCGACCTGATCGCGTACCTGGCCAGCCCGGTGCAGGTCAAGTTGCCGCCGCCCCCGGCAGCGGCGCGGGACGGCGGGGGCGGCGGTGCGCGGACGACGCCGTAGGGCGGGGGGAAGCAGGGGAGGCGGGGAGAAAGGGAGAAAGGGAGCTTTGCGGCTTCGACCTCTCCCTTTCTCCCATGATTTGCAACGTCGCGCAGTCACGCATCCGCCCCAACATCAAACGCCCGGCGTAAATGCCCCGCCTCGACCTGTCGCTCCGCCGCGGCTGCGCCGATGTCGGCCAATGTCTCAACGGACTCAGCGGCGGTCATGTCGCGTAGGCGGTCGAGTTGGCGTTCGGTCAGCCCTGGCCAACCCAGGTCGGCAAGCCGTTTCTGTTCGAGTTCGACGTTGTAGCGCAGGTAGGTCAACGCCGGCTCGTCGGTGAGCAGGTCGCCGTCGAGGTCGCCGATCTCGCGGTCGATCGGCCAGGCGGTGGGGCTGTTGGACATGGCCTGGAGGATGAGCTGGGCTTGCCAATTGGCGTCGTCGGCCATCCAGCGCGGCAGGTCGCCCAACCACTGCGGGATCCATCGCCGGCTCAAGTGCGCGGGGTGTCGGCGGCGGTGCCACGTGCCTGTGCCGATCGAGACGAGCATGAGGCTGTTTTCGCCGCGCGGCCAGCGGAACGGGTAACCTCGCAGCGTGGCGACGAGGAACATGAGCAGCGCCGGGTTGACCGCGGCGCTGACACCGCCATCGATGAACATGCCGTCGGAGTCCGGGTCGATGCGGATCGACTGCGGGATGAAGACGGTCGGGGCGGCCGTGCTGGCGCGGACGGCGTCGATCAGGGGGATCGACTTGTTGGCGTCGAAGAATCGGCCGGCCGGGTGGTTGAGCATCGGCCAGGTGCTGTTCGTGTCTGCCCGCTTGGCGACGATGCACAGGCCGGTCGGGATCGACGGGTCGCCCAGCGTCCGGTCCTCGAAGACAGCCCGAAGGTGCGCGATCAACGGCTGAGCGTCGTAGAAGGCAGACCGCCACCGCCACCAGGGCCGTTTGCGGAAGACTTCCCTGCCCAGCGCGATATATCGCTCTCTCAAGTCGGCCGGGTCGTGGCCAAGGGCGAGGCCGACGGCCAGGATCGCGCCCGTGCTCGTCCCGCCGATCAGGTCGAAGTAGTCGCGCAGCAGCAGGTCGGGTCGGCCCGTCCGTTCGCGCAGTAAAGTCTGCAGGCGGTCGAGGAACCCGATCGTCAACGCCCCGCGGATGCCGCCGCCGTCCAACGCGAGCATCCGTTTTGGGCCGGGAGTGGTAAGCCGTTCTAACAGAGACATGGCCGGTGACACTCAACTTGGTCGTGTTGGCCGCCAATGATAACGGGGCGTGTTCGTTTGCGCCTTAGAGGTAGGGTGGGCCAAGGCTTGGCGCGGCCCACCATCCGGCGAACGCCGCCGCCGGTCTCAGTTGTGTTTTGACTTGGTGACGCATCCCGGCCGTGACTCAAAGGCGACAGAACATGAAGAGAACTCGACAATGGACTTGGATCGCGACAGGTCTGTCGCTGATAGCGCTGTCGGCCTTGCCGGGCTGTCTGTACATGCCGGTCGACAGCGACGGCCGGTCGCCGCGGACGATCGACGCAGACGTGGCTACGTCGTTCGCGGTCGAGTCGTCCGATGCCGGAGAGGCTGAGTTGTCGCAACTTCGCACAGCCGACGACTATGTCGTGCGTCGCGCTGTGATGCCGATTACAACCGATCTGGATGACGAACACGAACTGACCATCGACCTGCTCGAACCACGGGGAGCGGCGGGCGCGGGTCGTCCGTTGGTCCTGGTGCTGCCGATCTGGGGCGGCGAGAACGTGGTGGCCAACTTCTTCGCCGAGCATTTCGCGCGGGCCGGCTACGTGGCGGCGATCGTCCACCGGCAGGAAAAGTACAAGGACGCACAGAGTGTCGAGGAGATGAACGGCGTGTTCAAGCAGATCGTGCTCGACCACAAGCGGGCGTTGGATTGGCTGACGGGTCGGCCGAGCGTCGACGCGGATCGTGTGGCGGTATTCGGCGTCAGCGCGGGCGCGATCAAGGGCGCGCTGGTGACGGCGCTCGACCCGCGCGTCAAGGCCGCCGTGCTCGGCCTGGGCGGCGGCGACATCCCGTACATCCTCACGCACTCCACCGAAAAGAACCTGCGCAGGCGACGCCAGGAAATGATGGACGAGCACGGCGCCACGCTTGACGAGATTCACAACGAGATGCGCAAAGGCTTCCAGCACGACCCGTTGAAGTATGCGCAGTATGTTGACCCGCGCAAGGTGTTGCTGGTGCTGGCCGCGTTCGACACGGTCGTGCCGTTCAAGACGGGCTGGCAACTACGTCGGGCGATGGGTCGTCCGGAGACCATGGTCATCCCGACCGGCCACCACACGTCCGTGCTGTATATCCCGTTTATTCAGGACGTGGCGCTGAACTTTCTGGAACGTCGGCTGACCAACGACCCGCGGTCAAGCGATCGATCAGCAACAGAATGACCAGCGCCGTGCCGACCGTGGCGCCGGTAGCCCAGGGTGTGTCGATTGGGTGTGTGACGGCGTTGATGACAAGCGACAACGCAATTGCGCCACACACGACGCCCGCAATCGAGCCGCGACGTGCGCACAGGCCCGCGCCACCGGCCATCGTCGCGACGATGATCCAAGCGGTGGACTCGGGTTCGACGTGCGGGCTCGCGCCGCCTTCGATGGTGAATGACAGCAGGCCGGCAATGCCCCAGAGCAAGCCGGCGGCGGCGAAGGACGTTACGGTCGGACACACACGTCGCTCGCTGCCCGCTATTCGGCTGGCTCGTGGCACGCTCGATGTGTGGCCGAGCCGTTGCAAGCTGATTGCCGTGACCATCACGACGCTCACGGCGATGAGGATGAATAGCGCAGGTTGTCGCAAGCCCAGTTGCCAGAGTTGCACCGCGCCGCCCAAAACGACAAGCGTCGTTATGACGCGACACGCGATCTTCAGAATCGCGGATGCCTTCGAGCGTGGTGCGGTCACGACACACAGGGTCGCCACCGCCACACCACCGACGGCCCAAAGCCAGACGGGCAGAAACCAGCCGCTCGCGTCGTAAGCCGGTTCGACCAACAGATCATTCAACCAGGTGTGCGGCGGGTAAACGACCCGGTTGTTGGCCAGCGGCAGCGCGACCGCCCCGTACAGCAACGCCGTCGCAAACGTCGCGACGAAGGCGTTCAGCCGCAGTGCACCGACTATCACGCCGTTGATGAGCCCGCAGGTCAAGCCGCAAAACGCGCCCAGCGTCAAGGCGAGGATCGGCCACGCCAGCGGATACAGGTCGGTCATCAACGTGACGGCATCCTGCGCGCCGTGTTCGATCACGACCGTCGCCTGGTCCGATTCGGCGGTCAGGCTAGCGGCGGTGACGACGCTGGAAAGGACGACCACCGATCCGACCGACAGGTCGAGTGCGCCCTGCCGCATGACGACGAACAGCCCCATCGCTGCGCACGCGAAGACAGACGTTTGCCGCAGCAGGTCTCCGACGTTTTGAGCCGAACTCAACGACTCGGGCAGCACGCCCACGGCTACGAGGGCGGCGATCAGAAGCAAGACTGCCGCAACCACAAAGAACGGCGTGAACAACCCAAGCAGACGCCTCACGTCGTTCGAGGTCGTCACCTTGTTCGTGGTCTGGCGCTCCATGTCGTCGTCGTTTGTTGAGCGGGTCGCTTACGATCGCGTCACGGCGTACCGATGCAAAACAGATGTCGTTCCCCGCGGATGAACAGTTGCCCTTGGCTAATCGCCGGCGACGCGTAGACGGCTTCGCCGAGCACGTTGCGGGCGACGATGTCGAGTTCCCGGCCGGGCCGGATGACGGTCGTCACGCCCTTGTCGTCTCCGCCCAGGCCGTGATCGGCTGTGATGTAAACCAGTCCGTTGGCGGACACGGCCGAGGCGCTGTAATGCCGTTCGAGTTTCTCTCGCCAGAGTTGCTTGCCCGTCGTCACGTCAAAGCAGGAGACCCAGCCGAAGTCGGTCGCGACGACCAGGTAGTCGCCCACGACCGCGGGGCTGGGCACGTACGCGGCGTCGCGTGACTTGTGGCGGTGCCAGACGACGTGCGAGTCGGTCACGTCGCCGCGGCCGGTCGGGTCGATCGCCATCAGGTGTCGTTCTGGGAAGCCGGCTGTGACGAGGACCAGCCCACGGCTTTCGACCAGCGACGCGACGAACTGCTTGGTCGGCCCACGGACGAACCAGTGACGCGCGCTGGTCATCGGGTCGTAGCTGGAGACGCTGTGCGTCCCGGCGAAGATGAGTTGGTCGCGAGCATGTTCGGTCGAATGTCGTCGCCCTCCGCCGTTGCTGCCGGGCAGCCGACGCACGATCGGCGTGCAGTAACTGCGCCGGTCGTTCTGACGCACGGCCTTCCAGAGTCTTCGACCCGTCTTGCGGTCGAGCGCGACGAGGAAACACGGGCCGTCCTGGTCGCCGTTGATGAACACGCGGTCACGCCACACGACCGGGCTGGCGCAGTAGCCGTCCTGGCTGTAGAAGCGGCCGGGACGTGATTGCCAGATGAGTCGGCCTTCAAAGTTCCACGCGGCGACGTGCATCATGTCGCCGTCTTGAAAGCTGACATAGACGCGCTCGCCATCAGTCGCGGGCGTGGATGATGCGTAGCTGTTTAGCCGATGGGTCGTTTCCAGTGGCGCGGTCAGGACGACCTGCTGCCAACGGATGTCGCCGGTGCGTCGATCGATGCAGATCAGCAGCCGATCTCGCCCGCGCGCGGAGACAAGGAAGATTCGGTCACCCCACACGATGGGCGACGCGTGCCCCTTACCGGGTATCTCGGTCTTCCACGCGATGTTGTCGGTTGGCGACCAATTCGTAGGGACACGCGTTTCAACGCTCGATCCGTCGCCACGCGGGCCGCGCCACATCGGCCAATTCTCGGCCTGCACGTTCGACGTGTAAGTGATAGCGAATCCGGCCAGCATCAACACGAAGAACGCAGCGTGCCAGAATGACGTGCGCCGTTTTCGTTGATCGTCCGCGCAGGCCGGCGTCGGCCAAGTCTCGTTCGCCTCACGCATGTGAGGTGGTACGGCCGACGGCCGCGATCAGTTCTCCACGTAATGCAATGAAAACGGCCGCGCCTGTCGGGGCGCGGCCGATGAACGTTCGGTTGGTGATTGGTGGATCAGCCTGCGCCGCGCCGACGACGCCTCAGCGCAACCAACCCGGTCGCGAGCAGAGCGAGCGTGGCGGTTGCCGGTTCGGGGATGGTGTTTACACCGATCTGGTCAAGGGAGAGGCCGGGATTGTTGAACAGCAGCGTGATCTGTTCGGCGTTGAGCGCTTCGCCGTAGTACTGCACGTCGTCGATCGAGCCGTCGAACAGGCCGGCCGTGTCGCCGATGCGGAAGTTGCCTCCGGTGTTCAGTGGCGATCCGGCGTTGTTCATGTTCCCGCTGTCGGGCGTGAGCAGGACGGCGTCGATGTACACCATCACATCGGTCGGCAGGGCATTATCGGGCACGACGACGGTCAGGTGATACCACTGGTCTTCCTGAAGTTCATCGCCGAACTCGGTGATGCCGGACCAGCCGATGTTGCCGCCCTGATACCGGAAGAAGATCGAGTTGTTGCCGCCGGGCGACTCGGTGTTGATATCGAATCGCGTCCGGTTGCCGCTGTTGTGGCCGTTGCCGAAAATGCCGCGTTGGCCGCCGGTGAACGTGTCGGCGTTGAACCAGGCCGAGATGGTCCGTGCGCCGGCGCCTGTCACAAAGTCGCCGCCCATGTTGGCGTCGAGCCCTTCGACACCGCCACTGTTGTTCGCGCCGCTGATGTCGGCCGCCCCGAGGGAAATGCCGGGCACGCCAAGCGTCGTCTCGCTACCAACTGCCGCGTCGTGACCCCGGCCGGACGAATCGAGTGCGGTCGGCGAACCCGCCGCGTCGTCGAGCCGCCAGTGTCCCAGCGGTGGCGGGCCGGCCGACGGTGGCAGGGGCGTGCCGCCGCCCAGGAAGTTGACCATCACCGTGTCGATCGCCGGGTCGACGGCCGTCGTGCCGTTGTCCAGGAAGCGCAGCGTGGTTTGGGCTGATGTGGCTTGGAACGGGAAACTGAATGGCGTCCACACGCCGCCGCCCGGCACTTGGCCGTTCTGGATGTGCTCGTCCAACAGGTCGCCCGAGTTTGCCGCGCCGCCGGGGTCGCCAGGCGCGCTGAAGATATCGACGAAGAACTCGTTGTTGTTGTTATTGGTTTGCGGCCGGGCCGTGACGAAACCGAGGTCGTAGTTGCCGCCGGGGACGGTGTCGAACGTCTGGTAGATGTACGACGGGTTGTTGGTCTTGAATTCGAAGAAGTGCGACCCGGAATGGGGCGCGGCGATCTGCCCCTGCGTCGTGTCCAGGTCGGCGTTGTTGTTGCTGCCGATCCACGAGACCGGCGTCTGGTCATTGAGGTTCGACGCATTGGGAGACGGGGCACCGACGTAGTCGTCAAACCCACCGTTGGTGAACGGCAGCGCCTGAGCCGAAGCGGCGACGCAGAACAAGACCAGAGCGCACACCACGCTGTTGAGCATTCTCATCACTGACCTCGCTGAAATGAGAGGAGGCTGAATCATTCTGTCGGCCGCGCTGCCTTGTAAGGGCGACGCGACCAACCCTACACCATGCGTGTCCGAAATCACCCGAACGGGTAGAGGTCGGACTCGGCAACGTCGCTCTCACCGGACGATCGATCGTGCAATCAATTCATGCCTAATCAACCGTCACGAGCAACGTTGCATCACAATCATAGTCTATCACAAAGATGGCCTGTAAACAAGGCATTAACGAAGATGATTGCTTGATTGATGCGATGAACTGCAGCGCATCGATGTCGACGCGCGACAGCACGGAAATGGGTTGTTTATACAGAAAAGCAGCCGAATGACGCGTCACGCAACGTGACGACGTATTGCGGTGGCGCGTATTCGTCGCGCATCAAAGTGTTGTTGTCGTCTAATCGGAACTCAACCCACCTGTCGCGTGTCGTTCTCGATAATGACACGGCCGGGGTCTTTGGCGCGCTTGAGTTGCGAGACAGCCATCTCGAGTCGGCGGTGCAGGTCGACCATGCCCTTGGGGCGTCTGTCCGGATCGTTTTCGACACAGTTCATGACGAGGCTTGACAAGGCCGGTGGCACGTCGGGGTTGAGTTGGCGGGGCGACTTGACCGGTTCGGTCTCGCGCATGGTGATGCCCGCTTCGCCCTTGGGGATCATGGTTGGGACAAACTGATTGGTCAGCAGCCAGTACATGGTCGCGCCAAGATTGAAGACATCGGTCAGCGGCGTGATGCGCTTCCGCTTGACCTGCTCCGGCGCGATGTAGTCGGGCGTACCTTGGATGCGGTCCTTGACCGAGCCGGCCTTGCAACTTTGGCCGAAGTCGATGATCTTCACCTCGTCCCGCTCAGTGATCATGATGTTGTTCGGTTTGAGGTCGGCGTGGACGAAGCCGGACTCGTGCATCGCGTGCAGGCCGGACGCCACACGGGCCATGACCTGGCAGAGGTGCAAGACGGTTTTCGGTCGATCCTGCTCCAACGTCGCGCCGTCGACAAACTCCATCAGAACCAGCACTTCGTTGACCCGGATGACCGCGCGGGACCGGATGGCCTTGTAGCTCTTACGAAGGACGGGGTGATCGAACTGCTGGGCGATCTCATGCTCGGAGACGGCCTGCTCAATAAACCGCTCATCTTTGGGCTCGTTCTTGACGACCCGCTTGAGCGCGTAAATCCCGCCCTTCTTGTCCTTTACAAGAAAGATGGTGCTGCGCGCACCGTACCCGAGCGTGTCGAGTACTTCGTATCCGGAGATGTCATGGACGCGCGCCATGTTCTGTCGCGGCCTCGCTATCGCCAAAGCGACGGCGCGTTCACCGCCCACTTCAACCAAACCGGGTTGTCGATGACCGTATGGATAATTCCGCTATACGAACGGAGGTCATCAGACTTTACCAGATCGTTAAAAAACCGACAAACGCCCACGAGGGCATGAGGGGAACATCGGGTCGGCGCTTCACCGACTTGACCAGGGTTTATGAGGGTTGACGGGCCGAAATGGGGGAGAAAGGGTCCGATACCAGGCCGGTCGTCGTTCAGCGTGGTCCGGTCGCGTCGGCTAGGAGTTGTTCTCGGAACAGGCCGAGCGGGAACAGGCGGGAGGTGGACGCGGCGTGGCCGGTCAGGTCGACCGTGGCCAGCGCGACGTGGTCTTTGTCGATCTCCAGCCGGCCCTGCAACTGCTGGACGAGCCAAACCAGCTCGCGCAACTGGGCGTCGGTCGGGCCGGACTGCTCGCCGTCGCCGATCAGGCAAACGTCGATCACCGGCCGAGTCACCGGCTCGTGGCCGGCGTTGGTTTGCTGGATGAGCACGCTTGTCGGGACCAGGCCGTCGAGCTGGTGTGTCCAGCGGAATCCGACCGTGACCTGCCCGTCGTCGTCGCCCTGACCATTGCCAATGACGAAGTGGTACGCCAGACCCCCCAGGCCCTTGCGCTCGTGCAGTTCATTCATGGCCTGTGCCGTGCCGAACGTTTGGCCGCTGAAGTGGACACGGATGGTCGTCCAGCGTTGCGGTGTCGGGGCTGACGACGTCTGGAATAGCAGGTCGGCCGGGTCGGTCGTCGGCTGGACGTGAGACAGGCTCACGCCGGCCATCGGCGGCCGCGGCCGAGGCTCGAGGATGAGAAGCACACCGCTGGCCAGGCTCATCGACAGCAGCAGGCTTGACAGCACGATGATCGACCGGCGGCTGAGCAACGACGAGGCCCTCGAACTTGAGATCGTTCTGGTTGGCGGCGCAGACCAACGCCCACCTATCTCCGTTTAGATCGGGCGGTGTTGCGGTCTGGCTTTTGAATTGGATGTTTATCGGCCGACAAATGCTTACGGCGTTTCGAGCGGACGCAGCCGCTCGCTGAGTGCCGGCTCGTCGCCGCCGAACTCGTTGATGCGCGACATCGAACGCTGTCGGCCGCGCAGGATCTGATATCGGTCGTACTGCGTCCGCGTTTCCTGCGGCTTGAACAGGGCCTTCTCGCAACCCGTCAGTGAGACGAGCGAGGCCGCGGCGAACAAAGCGACAATGATGACCAGGCGCTTGAACATGGCTCGCATTCTACACAACCGGGCCGTTCGTGGCTTATCGCGCCCCACCACTTGCGGCTTAGTGCGGCTCATCCTCAGATTCTCCACCCTCGCCCATCCCCGACACATCGTCCACCCTGCCCGATAAGATGACGCCTCTTTATCCTCCGCCCAGCAAGGCCCGCCCATGCCCACCTACTGGTCCAAGACGCTCATCCCCACCCTCCGCGAAGCGCCGGCCGACGCGACCGTCCCGTCGCACCGGCTCATGCTGCGCGCGGGCATGATCCGACAACTCGGCGCGGGGCATTACTCGTACCTGCCGCTCGGCCTGCGGGCGTTGCAGAAGGTTATGGCCGTCGTCCGCCGGGAGATGGACGCGGCCGGTGCGGTCGAGGTGTTCATGCCCACACTCCAACCCATCGAGCTGTGGGAGCAGACCGGCCGACGGGCCGACTACGGCGACAACCTCTTCGTCCTGACCGACCGCCACGGGCGAGAGGTCGCGCTGGGTCCGACGCACGAGGAGGTCACGACCGACCTCGTCAAGAACTTCGTCGACAGCTACAAGCAACTGCCGCTGACCGTCTACCAGATCCAGACCAAGTTCCGCGACGAGTACCGCCCCCGGTTCGGCGTCCTGCGCTCGCGCGAGTTCCAGATGAAGGACGCGTACTCATTCGACATCGACGTCGAAGGTCTGGACAAGTCCTACCAGGCGATGTACGACGCCTACTGCCGTATCTTCGAAAGCTGCGGCGTGCCGTACGAGATCGTCGAGGCCGAGTCCGGCCCGATCGGCGGCAGCGCGTCGCACGAGTTCATGGTCCCCTCGCCGACGGGCGAAGACACGATTCTCAAGAGCGACAAGGGCAACTACGCGGCGAATGTGGAGAAGTGCGAAACCGGCGACCGCCCCACACACCCTGCGTTCGCCCCGTTTAGCCGCGCCCCGAAGGGAAGCGCGCCGGCAAGCCACGGAGGCGCGAAGGCGCGAAGCGACGAAGCGTCAGCGTCGATGGACCCCACCGGCGACCTTGAAAAAGTCCACACCCCGCACTGCGCCACGATCGAAGACGTCTGCGACTTCTTCAAGAAGAAGGTTGGTTCAAAGCTCAAGCCGCAGAGCATGCTCAAGTCGATGCTTTACGTCGCGACGCGTGACTCGGACGCGAGCGATCCGACGGAAGCGAAAGACCCGTGGTACGTGTTGGCCATCGTGCGCGGCGACCACGAGGTCAACCTGGCCAAGCTGCGCGACCAGATGGACAAGGCGTTCGGCGAAGACGCACAACTCCAGCCCGCGCCCGAACAGCTTGCCCGCGACGACAAGTGGGCGCTCGGATTCATCGGCCCGCACGCCGCGCCGACGCGCGATGACACGTACCTGCTGGTCGACCCCGACGCCGCGCAGGGCGGCTTCTGGGTGGCCGGCGCCAACGAAGCCGATCACCACGTCAAGCACTTCAACTGGCAGCGCGACGTGTTGGACTCGATCAGCGACGACGCCAAGCAACGGCTCATCGTCGCCGACATCCGCAACGCCGTCGCCGGCGACCCGTCGCCCAAGGGCGACGGCGGCGTGCTCGAAGAGACCAAGGGCATCGAGGTCGGCCACGTCTTCAAGCTCGGCTGCAAGTACACCGACGCGCTCGACCTGAAAGTGCTCGACGACAGCAACGAACGCCGCAGTGTGATCATGGGCTGCTACGGCATCGGTACGAACCGCATCCTGGCGGGCGCGATCGAACGGCCTGAAGGTAATGACGACAACGGCATCATTTGGCCTGCCGCCATCGCCCCGTACCAGGTCATCATCACCCCCATCAAGTTCGCCGATCAGGTCAAAGACGCCGCGTGCGATTTGGCGCGTGACCTGGAGGCGCAGGGTATCGACGTGCTGATCGACGACCGCGAGGAACGCCCCGGCGTCAAGTTCAAAGACGCCGACCTGATCGGCATCCCCGTCCGCGTCGTTGTCGGCGACAAAGGCCTCAAGGACGGCAACGTCGAGATCAAGCCACGCAGCGCGAGCGATGCCGAAATGGTGTCGGTCGATCAGGCCGCGACACGCATCGCCGAGCTGCTCAAGACGCTTTGAAGTGAGGTGATGTCACCGCAACGCAAGATCGTGTGCCACTGGCGGCTTGCCCGTCAGTGCCTTGATTGAGCGGATTAGACACTGGCGGGCAAGCCGCCAGTGGCACACGACACTTGTCAACAGGACTTGCGATGAAACACGACAATCATCAATCAAAGCGAGCGTCTGCTCTTACTCCAACCATGGCCGGCTGTTTGCTCGTATTCATGTTTCTGTTGAATGCCGGTTGCAGCGACGACGCGCCACGGACCAACCAGCGCCGATCGGGCGATCGTTCCTTGTTGCCGACCCCGGCTGACCCCAAGCCGAAAACAAAACCCGACGCGGTCGCACAACTCACCGACTGGCTCAAAGCGCCGGCGGACTCGCGCGGCACGATCGACGACCAAGCGTTCGGCGATCAGCCCCTGACGCGCCCACAGGTTATGCGTGTCCGCGACCTGTTGTGGAACGACTACGTTCAGCGCATCCGCGCGACGCGCGCCGATGAGATGAAGCAACTCGTGTTGCGTCACGGCGATAAAGCGATGCCGCTCTGGTACGCTGTGTACGGCGATAAACCGTCGGCTGGACGCAGCTTGTTCATCTCGATGCACGGTGGCGGCGGTGCGCCGAAGCAGGTGAACGACTCGCAGTGGGAGAACCAGAAACGGCTCTACAAGCCGGCCGAGGGCGTCTATGTCGCGCCGCGTGCGCCGACAGACACGTGGAACCTGTGGCATCAGGGTCACATCGACCCGCTGTTCGATCGGCTGATCACCAACCTCGTCGTGTTGGAAGGCGTCAACCCCGACCGCGTGTACCTCATGGGTTACTCGGCCGGCGGCGACGGCGTGTACCAGCTCGCGCCGCGCATGGCCGACCGTTGGGCCGCCGCGTCGATGATGGCCGGCCACCCGAATGAGTCGTTGCCGCAAGGCCTGCGCAACACGCCGTTCACGATCCACATCGGCGAGAATGACGCCGGCTACAACCGCAACAAGGTGGCTGTGCAGTGGGGCGAGAAGTTGGCCGCGCTGCAAAAGGACGACCCGGCCGGCTATGTGCATGAAGTGAGTATCCACAAAGGACTCGGCCACTGGATGCAGCGGCGTGACGCCGTCGCGCTTGAATGGATGGCGAAGCACACGCGCAACCCGACGCCCAAACGCGTTATCTGGCGGCAGGACGACGTGACGCACGACCGATTCTATTGGCTGGCCTTGCCCGAAGGTTCAGCCAAGAAGGGGACGGAGATCGTCGCGACCGTTGAGGGGCAACGCGTCACGCTGGAGAGCAATGACGTCAAGCGGGTCATTGTCCGCCTCAGCGATGCGCTGGTCGATCTCGACAAGCCCGTCACGATCGCAATGGGCGACAAGATCCTGTTTGAGGGCAAGGTGGAACGCACGGCCGCCACCATTGCCAAGACGCTCGAAGAACGGGGCGACTCGCGTCTCATGTTCGACGCGGAGGTCGAGGTCATGCTGCCGTAATACCGCGCGGTATCATGTATGGACCCATTTAGCCGGGTAGCTCGCGACGCGCGCCGGGGCGCGTAAGGTCGCCCAAAGCGCGTCGCGAGCGACGCGGCTAAATGATGGAACTGACCTATTGTTTACGCTCGCGAAAGGTCTATCGATGTCACGAACATGCATCCCACTGATCGCCGTATTCCTCGTCGCACAACTCGCCCACGCCGAGGCCAATTGGCCGCGTTGGCGCGGCCCGAACGACAACGGCGGTGCGGTGTCCGGCAAGTACCCCGCCGCGTTCGGCCCCAAAAAGAACGTCACGTGGAAGGTCGAACTACCGGGCAAGGGTTGTTCGACGCCGATCGTGATCGACGGCAAGGTGATTGTCACCGCGCCGTTGGATGGTCTCGACGCCGTGCTCGCGTTCGACCTGGACGGCAAGTCGTTGTGGACGACGACGGTGGACAAGGGTCGGCCGGGCAAGCACCGCAACGGGTCGAGCAGCAACCCGTCGCCGACGACGGACGGCGAGTTGGTGTTCACGTACTTCCGCAGCGGCAACCTCGCTTCGATCGACCTGAAGTCTGGCAAGCTGCTGTGGAAGACTAATCTGCAACGAAGCTTCGGCGGCGACACGCTGTATTGGGACATCGGCACGTCGCCGGTGCTGACGAAGAAGCACGTCGTGATCGCCGTGATGCACTCTGGCGAGTCGTACCTGGTCGCATTCGACAAACGGTCCGGGCAACTCGCGTGGCGTGTCCCGCGCAACTACAAGACGCCGGTCGAGGGCGACCACAGCTACGCGACGCCGATTCTCATTCAACATAAGGACAAGGATGCGATCCTCGTTTGGGGCGCCGAGCATCTGACCATTCACGACCCGGCTGACGGCAAGATGCTCTATGAGTGCGGCGGGTTCAACCCGAACAAGACGCGTAACTGGGTGCAGGTCGCCTCGCCGGTCGTGGTCGACGGCATCGCCGTCATCCCGTACGGCCGAGGCAGCCGAATGGCCGGCATTAAGCTCGATGGCACGGGTGAGGTGACTTCGACGCACCGCTTGTGGACGCGCGAAGACACGGGCAGCTTCGTCCCGTCGCCGGCCGCGTCGGGTGGCACGGTGTATCTCGTCCGCGACGGTGGCGAGATCATCAGCGTCGATCCGAAAACGGGCAAAACGCTGTCACAGGGCAAATTCCCACGCCACCGCGCCAAGTTCTATTCATCGCCCAGCGTCGCGGACGGCAAGATTTACGCCGCACGGGAGGACGGCGTCGTCCTCGTGGCCGATATCAACAAAGGCTTTGAATTGCTCGCGGAAAACGACATGGGCGAGCGCGTGATCGCCTCGCCCGTGCCGGTTGACGGTCGGCTTTTCATCCGCGGCGAGCGGCATTTGTTCTGCATCCAGGGCAAGTGAACTACGACACGAGAGCCAAAGCGATATGGCAGGACGATTTACACACGGCCGAATGCTGACGCTGGTCGCCGCACTGGGACTGTGTTGCTGCGCGCCGTCGGGGCTCGCGGCCGACGACAAGCGTGCGCTCCATCAATCGTCGGCTGACCGTTTGTTCACACTGCGTGTCCTGCCGTTGTTGAAAGCCAAGTGTTTTGCGTGTCACGGCGGGGACGCCAAGAAGGTGCGCGGCGGGCTGAATCTCCTGACCCGCGCGGACATGCTCAAGGGCGGCGACTCGGGTGAGGCGACGCTCGTCGCGGGCAAGCCGGAGCAGAGCGCACTGTATCGCGCGGTGACCTGGGGCGACCCGGACCTGGAGATGCCGCCGAAGGAAAACGATCGGCTGAGCAAGGCTGAGGTCGAGATCATCCGCAAGTGGATTGCGGCTGGCGCGCCTTGGCCGAACGAGGCCGCGCGGAAGCGCATTCAGGAGGCCGAATGGTCGGTCATCGAAAACGAGGACGGGCGGATTGTGACGACCAGTGGTGGCACGTCGCAGGAGTGGACGTATCGACGATATGAGCCGGCGGACCTGTGGGCGTTCGAGCCGGTTCAGCCGAAGGCCAAACTGTTGCCGCAGCACGTCAAGCCGGGCGACGCGATTGATTACTTCGTCAATCGTCGGCTTGTTGACAGGCAGGTCAAGCCGGCGGGGCAGGCGTCGCCGCGCGTCTTGCTTCGTCGCGCGGCACTTGATTTGACGGGTCTGCCACCGACGCCGCAGGAGATCCAACAGTTCGAGGCGGCGTGGTCGCGCGATGCCGAGAAGGCATGGGCTGAATTGGTGGACCGACTCCTGGCCAGCCCCCGTTACGGCGAGCGTTGGGCACGGCATTGGCTGGACGTCACGCGGTACGCGGACACCGGTGGGATGTCGAACGACTTCGAGCGGTCGAACATGTGGCGATACCGCGACTACGTCATCCGCGCGTTCAATCAGGACAAGCCGTACAAGCGGTTCATCGTCGAGCAACTGGCTGGGGACGAATTGGCTGACCTGTCCGTGCTGGAACGTGTCGACGGTAACTGGAAGGCCGTGCACAAAGCCCAGCTCGACGGCGACTACAACGAGCAGGAAGCGGAGTGGATCGTCGCGACCGGTTTCCTTCGGCTTGGGCCGTGGGACAACGCGATGGTCAAGAAGGAAGAGGCCCGCCAGATTTACCTGGACGATTTGGTGAACATCACGGGGCAGACCTTCCTCGCGCAGACATTGCGTTGCTGCAAATGCCACGACCACAAGTTCGACCCGATCCCGACGCGTGACTACTACCGCATCTACGCGGCATTCGCGACGACGCATATGGCGGAACGGCCTGTGCCGTTCACGTCGAGCGAGAGTCAGGAGCGGTTCGACACGGGCCGCGCACACCTGCAACGCATGCTCGACTTCGCCGTGGCGGAAAAGAACAAGCTTGTCGAAAAGCGAGAGGCCGCGGCCCTTGCGTGGTTCAAGGCTCACAATCTGCTATACAAGAATCAGCAGCAACGCCGAAACCTGCCCGACGAGCAAAAGCCACCGCGACACGTCGGTCTGAATCACATCGAGCAGGGGCAACTCAAAGTTCGTGAGCAGGACGAGTGGATCTGGCGGCGCCGGCTGGAGCGGTACGAGCCGATGGCGCAGAGCGTTTACAACGCGCCGTCGTTCAGCCTGGCATGGAACGGTGCGCGAAAGCTGCGCATCCGCCGCAACGCGAAGCCACAGCCTGTGCCGCAGCAACACATCCTCAGCGGCGGCGCGTTGACCGCGCGCGGCGACGTCGTTCAGCCCGGCGTGCTCAGCGGCATCGGCTTGCCCGTCAATGCGGCCGCGGACGACCCGTTCCTCGTCACACCGGCAGTCGCCGGCCGACGACTCGCGCTGGCAGAATGGATCGCCGATGACGGCAACAGCCTGACGACGCGTGCCATTGTCAACCGCATCTGGCAGTACCACTTCGGCGTCGGCATCGCCGCGAACGCGAACAACTTCGGCGCCAAGGGCGGCAAGCCGACGCACCCTGCTTTGCTCGACTACCTCGCGACGGACTTCGTCGAAAACGGTTGGCGGATCAAGCGGATGCATCGCTTGATCATGATGTCGGATGCGTACCGCCGCCGAAGCGCACCCGCGGATGCCGCGCTTGTGAATCGCATTGATCCAAACAATCAATTGCTGTCGTACTACCGGTCCCGCAGGCTCAGCGCCGAGGAGCTCCGCGATGGCGTGCTGGCGATCACGGGCGAGTTGGTCCACGCCGACGGTGGTGTGCCCGTCATGCCGGAGATCAACATGGAAGTTGCGTTACAGCCGCGGATGATCCAGTTCTCCCTGGCGCCCGCGTATCAACCGTCGCGCACGCCGCACGAGCGCAACCGCCGAACGATCTACGCGTACCACGTCCGCGGACAGGCCGACCCGTTCACTGAGCTGTTCAATCAACCCAACCCGAACGAGTCGTGCGAACTGCGCGAGTCGGCGTCCGTGACCCCGCAGGTCTTTACGCTGTTGAACAGCGAGACGATGACCGACCGCTCGATCGCGCTGGCCTTGCGGTTGCAGCGAGAGAGCAAGACGCTGCCCGAACAGGTCGACCGCGCGTTTCAGCTCGTGCTTGGTCGTGGCGCGACAACGTCTGAACGCAAGCGGCTGACAACATACGTGGGTGACATGCAGGCATATCACAGCCGAGTGAAGCCGACGCCGACGGTCTACCCCACGAAGATCACCCGTTCGCTGGTCGAAGAGTTTTCAGGCCGACCGTTCGAGTACGAGGAAATCCTGCCGATCTTTGAGAAGTATCAGGCTGACAACAAGCCGACCGACGTATCGCCCAGGACGCGCGCGTTGGCTGACCTGTGTCTTCTGTTGTTTAATACGAACGAGTTCATGTACGTTCAATAGCGTGGGCCATCGATTCGAGAGTCACACATGAGCATTGATCACTCAAGACGACGTGCGTTGTTCGGCCTGGGCGCTTCACTTGGCAGTGTCGCGTTCTCTTCGATGCTTCGCGCGGAGGACCGCGCCGCTCGCGCGCCGCTGACGCCCAAGCCGCCGATGCACCGCGCGCGGGCGAAGAACGTCATCATGCTGTTCATGGAAGGCGGCCCGGGCCACATGGACACGTTCGACCCCAAGCCCGCGCTGACGCGGATGCACAAGAAGGAGTCGAAGCTGCCGTACGGCCTCGAAACGGGCTTCAAGTTTTTCGTCGGCAGCCCGTTCGGTTTTCGCAAGGTCGGCGACGCGGGTATCGAGATGTGCGACCAGTGGAAACACCTGGCCGACCCGTACATCGCCAACGAACTCTGCAACTTCCGCGGATGTCAGGCTGAGTCGTTGAACCACCCCGAAGCGTTGTTCCACATGAACACGGGCAGCCGACTCGGCGGCGACCCGGCCGTCGGCGCGTGGGCGTCGTATGGCCTGGGGACGGTCAACCAGAACCTGCCGGGCTATGTCGTGATGACCGAGTTGGCGTTGCCGCAGGGCGGGCCGACGAATTGGGGAAGCGGTTTCCTGCCGCCTCATTATCAGGGCACGCGACTGCGACCTGAGGGTTCGCCGATCCTCGACCTCGCGCCGCCGGCGTACAAGTCGCGGCAACACCAGCGCCGCGCGCTGGACGAACTTGCGCGACTCAATGCCGACCATCTGAAATCTTTGGGCGGCAAGTCACAGGCGTTGCAAGCGCGGATGTCGAGCTACGAGTTGGCCTTCCGCATGCAGGCGGAGGTGCCCGGCGTAGTTGATCTGTCAAACGAGAAGCCGGCCACGCTTGACATGTACGGTGTGAACGAGTCGGAGACCGGGCAGTTCGGCCGACAGTGCCTCATGGCCCGTCGGCTGGTCGAGCGGGGTGTGCGGTTTGTACAGATCTTCAGCGGCGGGTGGGACAGCCACGATTACCTTGAGCGTGGTCACTCCGCACGGATCAAGAGCGTTGACAAACCGATGGCCGCGCTGATCCGCGACCTGAAACAGCGGGGCATGCTCGACGACACGCTGGTCATCTGGACGGGCGAGTTCGGCCGAACGCCGGACAACAACAAACGCGGCGGCGTTTATTCGCTCGGCCGTGGTCACAACAACCGTGCGATGACCATGTTGTTGGCTGGCGGCGGCGTGAAGCCGGGCATCGTCGGGGCGACCGACGAACTGGGCTCATCGGCCGTCGAAAACGTACACCCCATCCGCGACTTGCACGTGACGCTGTTGCATCTGCTCGGTCTTGATGACAACAAACTGACTTTTTTCCACGCCGGCCGGTACAAACAACTCAGTCAGTTCGGCGGCAAGTTGATTCACGAGATGATCGCTTGATCGCCTGCGGTGAGCGTGTTGGATGGTCGAATGCTCGCGCGCCGGCGCTTACCACGGCTCTGGGCCGAGCACTTTCCCTGCCTTGATTTGGGCTGGGTCGATCGTGACGTGCTTGATCCTTTGACGGTTCCACGTATAGGTCATGTGAACCAGCCCGTCGCTTGTTTGAATCATCGCGGGGTAGGAAAACTCGCCCTTGTCTGCCTGTTCGATGATGGCGGCCGCTTTCCACACCTTGCCGTCGTCACTGACCGCCAGATGCAGCGTGTTGCGCCGGCCCCAGCCGCTTGAGCGCTCGCCGACGATATGGTTGTAAAGCAACAGATGTCGGCCGTCTTTAAGCGTCAACGCTTCGATGCCCGAGTTGTTGTTGGGCAGGACGGTGGGCTTCAGATCGCTCCACGTTCGTCCGCCGTCTTTTGATGTCGACTGGATGATGCGCTTGTTCTTGGATCGCATCAGCGCGTGGATCGCGCCGTCTTTGGTTTGAATCAGCGAGGGTTGAATGACCTGGAACGGCTGCTCCTTCGGCTCGTATCGCTCCCAGGCCGCGCCCAACTCGGGGTGATCCAGATCGGTCAGGCGGGCGAAGTGGAACCGCCAGTCGTTGTCGTGCTCGGTCGACGACGGGCAGAGCAGGCTGCCGTCGGGCATGAGCATCGGCTTGCTGCGCACGGGTCCGTCAATGCCGCTGGGCAGGCGACGTCGGTGTCGAAACGTCCTGCCGAAGTCGTAGCTGACCATCACCTCGCCCCACCATTCACGCGGGTTGGGGCCGACCTTGAAGAACAGCATCGTCGGCCCGTCGCCCGGTGGTTGATAGAGCACGGGGTTCCAGCACGGGTAGCGCAGGCCTTTGTGCTGAATGCCGTTGGCCCACTGCCGCGGTGTGGACCAACCCGAGCCGTCGTGGTAGCTGACCCAGATGCCGACGTCCGGGTTCTTCTCACGCGTGCCGCCAAACCACGCGGCGACCAGCCCGCGCGGCGTCTGCACGATGGTCGACGCGTGACACTGCGGAAACGGCGACTTGGTGAACACGAACGATTCATCGACGAGGCCAGGGAATCGCGGCGGGGCCGGCTTCCTGGCGGGGCGTGCTTCGATCTGTTTGCCCGAGTATTGAATGCAGTCGTCGTGCTTGATGAAGTAGATTCGGCCGTTCTCCGCGCCCACGACCAGGTCCGGCTTGCCGTCCTTGTCGAAGTCGCAGGCCGTCGGGCTTGACGTGTGCCCCGCGACGTTGCGCTTGGCGAGGTTGCCGACTTTCTTCAGGACAATCAATCCATTGCGGTCTTCACAGTTGCGATACCACGCGGCGTTTTCCGAGTTGACCAGCACGTCGAGTCGGCCGTCGCCGTCCCAATCGACCACGTCGAGTTTGTATCGTCCGCTTCGGCCGGCGCTGCGGTTGTTCAGCCGGATGGGGCGGTTGTCTTCGTCGATGAATATCCGCGTTTGCTTGCGCGCTCGGCTGTGGCAGGTCAGGTAGCCTTCCTGGTCGAGGATGACCAGGTCGAGTTTTCCGTCGCCGTCGAAGTCGGTCGCCAGCGGCGTGGTGCGCCACTGTGTTTGCAGATTCGGCGCTTGGGTTTGCCACCAGTACCACTTGGGCGGCGATTCGCTGGTCCAGAACGGCAGCGGTTGTTCGACGAACCCGCGCTCGGTATTGCGCAGCAACTGAATGCGCGGCCAAATCGAGTTGTAGAGGATGTCGTCGCGGCCGTCGCCGTCCCAGTCGGCCACGGAGAGCGTCGTGTAGCCCCACTTGGCCTCGGCCGGCCCCTGGATCGAGCCGCTCGGGCCGGCCATGACGCGGAAGACGCGACCGTCGGCTTCGAGCAGTTTGGGTGCGCTCCACTTCGTGCCTTTCCCGTCGAGGTTGGTAAACACCGCGATGTTGCCGGCCGTGTTGCCGCAGACCAGGTCCTCGTCGCCGTCGCCGTCCCAATCGTGCGCGTACGGCGTGACCAGCGCGCCGAACTTGAGCGTGTCGGCCTGTTGCTGGAAGTAGACGGGGTGTTTGAAGACCGGCGTCTTGGCCTTGCGCGGTGAGACGTTTTCAACCAGCGCGACCCGGCCGTCTTCGTCGCCGACGACCAGGTCCATGTCGCCGTCGCCGTCCCAGTCGATCGCCGTCGGCGTGATCATTTGAAGGTGCATGACCAGCGGTTGGCCGCCTTCGCCTTTCAGCTTGAAACCGCTTGCATACTTCGGCTTGGCGCGCGTGCCGATGTTCTCGAAGTACGTGAAGCCGTCCAGGAATTCGCCGCAGAGCAGGTCGAGATCGCCGTCGCCGTCGAAGTCGGCGAAGTTGGGGCTCGGCCAACCGTACACGTCGATGGATGAGCCGCCCGCCTGCAACTTGCGCGGCTTGTCCGTGTACATGCCATCGACGTTCTCGATCAGGTAGACCCAGCCGTGCAGCGGGCCGTTCCGCCATCGGCCCTGTGCGTCGTACGCCTGGTCCCACTCGTAGTCGGTCCAGTCGCCGATGCCGACGATCAGGTCCTGATCGCCGTCGCCTTCCCAATCGACGTAGCGCCACATGCGGGCGCGTGTCTTGCCCGCGTGGAAGCGGGCTGCAGGGTATATCCTTTTGCCGCCGCGCGCGACACCCAATGTCTTGAAGTTGGGATACTCGTAGTTCTCTCGAAGCACGCGCGGCTTGCCATCGACGAAGCTGACCTGCACGTTGTGGTTGGTCGGCCCGAGGCGAACACCGGGCTTGAAAACCGGGAACTTCTGCTTCGGATCTTGCGTTGGGTTTTCGAAATAGTACAGCCCGTTCGACGGCTTGTCGGGACAGGAGACGACCAGGTCGAGGTCGCCGTCGCCATCGTAGTCCATCGGCATCGGCCAGGCCCAAAGCCCGACGCCCAGGTCGACGACGAGACCGGGGTTGTTGTACTTCAGGGGCTCGAGTTCAGCCACGGCGGGCGTTACGAGGAAGCACAATGCCCATACACAAAGCGTCAGTCTCATAGTCAAGCGTCCCGTGTTGATGCGCGTGCGGAATCCCGACATGACGGGTCACTCCGATTGATGCACGCCATTGTAATCGCTCGTTATGCGCGAGACGGCGGGTCATCGCGTCGGCTGGTGAATTTGGAAACGATCAGCCCGATCAGCAGGATGCTGAGCGTGCCGACGACGACGGTCAACAGGTTGTCCAACGGTGAACGCAGAGCGTCGGGCATCCACTCGGCTTTGGCGAACGACATCCACGCGATGATGACCACGCCGATCAGCACGCTGACGAGGCCGGCCGACGCGGTCGTTCGTCGCGCGACCTGACCGAGCAGGAACAGGCCCAACATGCCGCCGGCAAAGATGCCCGACAGTTGCCACCACACATCGAGGATGTTCTTTTTGTCGTAAGTCAACGCGAAGGCGACCGCCGTGCCGACAAAACCCCAGAACAACGTGGCCAGGCGCAGGACGCGCATCTCCGAACGTGGCGACCCGTCCGCGGCCTTGCGCGACAGCAGGTCTTTCAGTGTGATCGTCGCTGAGCTGTTCAGGCTGGTATCGATCGTGCTCATCGCCGCGGCGAACAATGCGGCGACCATCAGGCCGCCGACGCCGGGTGGCAGGTGATTGGCCATGAAGTGCGGCAGGGCGTTGTCGCCGGCCGGTCTGTTCGTCGCAGAACGCAACGCTTCCAACTCTGCAAACTCGCTTGTGTGTTGCGGGGCGTGATAGAAGCCCCACAGCATCGTGCCGATCAGAAAGAACAACGCTGAGACCGGGATGTACGTTATCGCCCCAAGCCAAAGCGAACGACGTGCTTCGGCCATGGAGCGCGCGGCGTGGTATCGCTGGATGTAGTTCTGATCGATCCCGAAGTTCGTCAGGTTGATGAACAGACCGAATAACAGGATGACCCAAAAAGTGGGCTGCGTCAGGTCGATCGCGAAACTGCCCAGAGAGAACTTGTCCGCCTGCACGGCCTCGTTGATGAACTGCCCACCGCCCGGGTCATTGAACCAGAGCACGCCCAGCACGACCACAGCGCCGACGCTGAGTACGAGGCTTTGCGCGACGTCGGTCCAGATGACGGCCTCGATGCCGCCGACCAGCGTGTAAACCGTCACGAGCACACCGGTCACAATGATAATCGTGCGGACATCCCAACCCGTGACCGCGTGCATGCCGATCGCCACGCCGACCATGATCGTGCCCGTTCGGCTGACCTGGGTGAGCAGGTAGCAGACCACCGCGTAAAGCCTTGCCCATCGTCCGAACCGTTCTTCCAGGTGCGAGTAGGCTGAGATGTGGCCGGTCGATCGGTAGTAGGGCAGAAACCACTTCGCCGCGGCCCACGCGCCGAAGGGAATGGTCAGGCTGAAAACGAAGAAACTCCAGTTGGACGAGAACGCCTTGCCCGGGTTGCCGATGAACGTGTTGCTCGACAGGTACGTGCCGAACAGCGACAGGCCAACCGCCCAACCCGGCAGCCGGCCGCCCGCGGCGGTGAACTCTTCGGTCGTCTGACTGCGACGGGCGAACCAGCAGCCGAACGCGACCACGCCCGTCACATAGAGAATGAGAATGGCGACATCAAGGGTTGGCATGCGACCGCCGCGCGTGAGTCAAGGACCAACAAACCCTTTTAGCGGAAGCCGCACGTCAACGCGAATGCGCGGTTGAGTTGGGGGCTTGACGTAAAGGTAATGCGACTACACGCTTGGCGACAGGGCCGTTCCAAGCCTTACTCAATCCCGTTCGTCACCCACCGCAGATTCCGGAATTGTGGCGGCGCGCCTCGCCAAACGCCCCCGACGACTCGCGGTTTTCGGTTGTCGCCGCGGTTCGGCCGAAGCCGTTCAGAAGCGCTGAGCGTCAGTTGCTTGACTCTGCGCCAGTCTGTCAACGTGTTCCCGTTGATGTCTTGAAAGTCGTTGAGTGACAGTTCAACGGTCTGCCATTCATTGCCACCATTTAACCGGCATTCGGCCACGAACCCATCAAGCCGAACGACCAGTTTGTTCTTCTGTTCGGCGCGAACTTCCAGGTGGAGGGTCGCGCCGGGTGGCGCCTGGTAACGGTCGTCATACAGTTTGTTTGTGCTGCGTGACCAAACCTCAGGCCTGTAGGTAAACCACTCCTTCTGCCAATCGTCCTCAAAGCCTTCGATCAATGTGGTAGGTGTCGCCTCGGTGTTCACGCCGGCTGAACGCAGTTGCCCGGGTGAAACCATCGTGAGCAGAGACGAGAGGTTAAGCGACGTGGCGTTGTACGTACCGTAGTAATAGCCCGCGCCGGTCACGGACTCCGCGAGTTTGTATGTGACGTTAGCGTATACCCAGAGCGGCTTGTCGGTGTGGAGTCTCGGCAGTCGCGCCGTCCAAAGGCCGTTCGCGTGGGTTGGTTTGGCGAAATGCCAGAATCGGTGCCGCGTGTTCGTCATGTCTGAGGGTTGTTCGTCCGGCTTGCCGTGCTGTGTGTAGTAGACATCAACCGAAAGAATCGGCATCGAACTGTCGGCCTGAACGCTCAACGTCGGGACGCCGTCGTCGGTCCTCAGAGTCAATTGAGTCGCGGGAGTCTTGGGTGTGACGAAGCGGTTCTTCAAGTGATGGTCAAACCAGAGCAGCGTGGCGACTTCATATGGCGGCGTGTCCTGGTGGTTGTGGTGCGGTGAACACGTGACACGCCATTGTTTGCTCTTAATGTCAGCGATCGATTTCGGCAGGTCGCCGATCCGCCCATGAAAGTCGTTGGCTGGGCTTAGAAAGATGATCGGGCAGGTGATCTGTTTCAGGCTGACATCGTCGCCCAGCGTTTGACGGAACAGTGGGCTCCTGTTGTAACGATCGCTGATACCGCCGCAGGAAGGCGCCGCCGCCTTGACACGCGGGTCCGGCGCGGTCAGGACGGTGAGTTTGCCGCCCATCGAGTGGCCGTACACACCGAGTCGGTCTTCGTCGACCTCGGGCTGTCTTTCGAGAAAGGTCAACGCCCGGCGGGCCGCGACGGCGCACAGAAACCAACCGCTGTTGCGCGGCGACTCGACCGGGTCGAGCGTCCACGGCGCGGTCTTGGCGCTGGGGAACACGTTGCCCGGGTTTCGGCCGGGCGCGTGATAGCCGTCGACCGCGCCCCAATCAGTCGTGACCCTGTAGTTCGGGTCGTCGGTCTTGCCGTCCCAGAAGAGCTTGACAACGGCGGGGTTCACGATGTAATCCGGGGCTGAGATGCGCCCCGCCCAGGCGATCGAAACGGTCGCGTACCCGCGCTTGGCGTTGAGCAGGCAGGCCTTGTAATCCGCGTACTGCCCGCCGCCGTGGATCTGCACCAATCCGGGCAGATTCGAGCCGCCTTTCGGGAAGCCATAAACAGCCGCGAGTTTGGCCTTGCGCCCTTTGAACACGCCGATGCGGAACCGGACGAGGCGCAACAAAACGCCGTCTTCCTGCCACTCATGGAGTGTCTCGATCTCCAACGGTTCCGCGCGCGGATCAAACCCGCGCCACATGGACTCGTATGAGTTCGGCGCCTTCCCGCCCTTAAGCGGGGTAAGCGTTTCGGCAAGCGTGCCGCCGTCGGCCTGCGATGCGTCGTTTGCCAGCCCGGTCGCGCCGGTGCATGCCAGCACCAGCGCCGTTGCCATAGCGAGTGGCCATGTCACTTGCATGCTTGATTGCCTCGACTCGTTACCGTGTTTCGACTGTGTTTTACCGACCATCGCTGAGATGAGAGCCGAAGCCACGAGGTCAATACCCATTTTGCAGTGTAAGTGGACCTACCCGCGAGCGAACAAAAAAGACCCCGCACGTGAAAGTGCGAGGTCTGGACAAGAGCGGGTGAAGGGATTCGAACCCTCGACATTCACGTTGGCAACGTGACGGAAGACCATCAGTCAAGCCTTTCACAGCAAGTACTTACGGGCGACACCGCGTCCGCGCGCAGCAAATGCGCAGCAAATGGTATCTCGGCTGGCGATGCGGACAGCAACGGTACCGCATTTGACCTTTCAGCGATTCGCGTCATGACCACCGTCTGGTCAACGCTTTCTCAAGACGAGAGGTCCAGATTGCCGGCCTCCTTGCGAGCGGCGATTGAAGTGATAGTTCTGATTCAGGGGCGGTTGGACAACGCCGCGGTGGATCACGACGTATGACGTTCCTCGTGAGTTGCCAGCAGGGCGCGCGGGCGACGAGAACGACTTGATGAGGTCAACTGATTATGAGCGCTACATGGCACACGACGGCACACCGAATGAGCTCTGACCAACGACGGTTTCTTCATGCCCACCGTCGGTACGGATCCGTAACGTGCGCGAGCCGTTCGACGGGCATAAGTCGCTCGCAACACTATGGTTGGCTCAAGCGTAGCACAGGCTACCGCGAGGCTTTCGATGCCGGTGACACCGCGGCAAAAGTGCGTCAGCGTCGCGCCAGGTCACGGGCGCGCTCGGACGAGCGCATCGGACCCGAGACTCGGGCGCGGCAGGATAGGTTCCTGTCAGCTTACCGCGAATGCGCGGTTGTAAGTTATGCGGCTGCCGCGGCGGGGATTGGCCGCAGAACGCACTACAACTGGCTGAACAACGATCCCGAGTACTGCTCACGTTTTCAGGATGCACGCGAGGACGCAGCCGATCGCATTGAACTGGAATTGTGGCATCGCGCTATAGAGGGCTATGAGGAGCCGGTCATCTATCAGGGTAAAGTGATGTATCTGAATGACGCGGACGGCAGTACTGTTCTTGATGACGACGGCCAGCCCATTCCATTGACGGTGAAGCGGCACCAGCCGGGATTGCTCATGTTCTTGGCGAAAGCCCTCAAGCCGGCGGTTTATGGCAATCAACAACACTCGATTGAGATTGAAGACCGCCGAACCCGAAACGAGCAGGCAGCCGACCTGATACGGCAGGCTGAACGAATGCTGGGTATCAACCGCGATCCATGTGACACTGAAGATGAGTCATAGAGCTGTCGCGCCGCTCTCGCGGAACGTCAACTCGTGCGGTCGAGTGGGCAATTGGTGAACATCCGTACGATCGACGAACCACTACAGGCACGGTAGTTCGAAGGGGCAGGATTGGGTGGGCGACTAGCGATACGCCGTCTGTTCGCAGTCCGGATCTGAACCCGTGTATGTGGGGCCACGCTTTGATACAATCTGCCCCACCGTTTTCGTGGGGTCGCATGTCCGACCAAGCTAAGACTCAAACAGAATCCGGCGCCCCGACTCGTCGTCCCCGCTTGTTCCTCTGCTATTGGAGATGCGCAACTAAAAGGGTACCGTTTCGCGCAAGAGATTGGGTACCACCTTGGGTGAAAGAATAACACCTGTTCAGGTGTTGTCCATGCCCACCACCCCCATGGGGGTGGGCGTCCGATAATCGAATCATGACTTGTCGGGCTGGGGGTCACCTCCTTTTCGGGGTTGGGTTCTGCTTGTCGTTCTTTGGGCGAGCCTTGTCGGTGCTGGTCTTGAGGCGGAAGCTGTCGCCCTCGATGGCCACGATGTGCACGTGGTGGGTCAGGCGGTCCAGCAACGCGCCGGTCATGCGTTCGTCGTTGGCGAAGACCTGCGGCCACCCCCGGGGGTCGGCGAACGGCAGGTTGGTCGTGAGGATC
>JANQSF010000041.1 GCA_028284155.1 Phycisphaeraceae bacterium | reverse complement strand
CGTTGTCAAGTAAGAAGAGGTGATCGCGCTGAAGATTCTTCATCTTCGTCTTTTCCTGTCCTGGGAAGCGTTGATTCTTCAAAGACACAACTGTCTAGGTTGATTTCGAATCGCGGTTGCAGTACGCGACTGCACCAAACATCTATCGAGGGTCGACCGTTGGTCGCCGCACAGACACGCCCAACGATTGCTGCGCGTCGTGCCGAAGCAGCGGTCCTTCCGGAAACGCAGCGCCACTAGAAATTCATCCGTGCCCCGATACCGTCCTAATCAAAGCGTCGCTCTGACAACATCGTCGTGTTGCCGGCCGTTAGCTGCGGGCTCGGATCAGGGGCAGTCACGTCATCTCAGATCAAGGCTCCATGTTTGGCCCCGGCGAACACCTTCTTTGTTAAGTCGGGCCGTGTCCGTGTGTCCAATCAAGGCGGACGAGGTCTGATCATTTGTCGCACTGACGCTTGCGGGGTTGGTCGCGGCACCCCACTCGTCGCGTGATCTCAGCGTCATGTTGGCGTTCGACCCTGGTGACCTCAGTTAGACGGCAGGCTCACACGAGCACGCCCTTGAATCATCAGCTTCCGAGAGCTCCGAAGAACTTCGACTCATCGAACGGCTCCTGGCGTTTGAGCATGTAGTACACACCGCGACCGATCTTCGCCGCCAGGATGCCCATCGCCTTGCCCTTGCCATGCCTCTTCTCGTGACGGCCCACGAACCGCT
Source organism: Phycisphaeraceae bacterium (assembly GCA_028284155.1). GTDB lineage: Bacteria > Planctomycetota > Phycisphaerae > Phycisphaerales > Phycisphaeraceae > JANQSF01. The sequence goes on along the minus strand of JANQSF010000041.1, from coordinate 23,733 downwards.
TCGCCCGATCGCTCTGGCGCAACATCAGGCACACCGCCTCGCTGAACGCCCACTTCAAGTGCGCGTTGCCGATCTTCCTGCCGCTGTAACCGTACTTCTTGCCCGCCGAGCTCTTCTCGCACTTGACCAGCCGTGAATACGACACGAAGTCCTGTACGCGGGCGAATCGTTTGATGTCATGGATCTCATAGAGCAGCACCAACGCAAGGATCTTGCCGATGCCCGGAACGGATCGCAACAGGTAGTACGAGCGCGCATCGTGCGTCTTGGCCGTCTGGCCAATGAAGTATTCCAGGTCACGGATCAGCGGATCGTAATGATCGAGCAGCGACAGGTCCGTCCTCGCGTTCCTGCAAACGCTCGCATCCTCAAAGCGTGTGGCCACCTTCAGTTCGTGCGGGTTGCGTGCGTGACACAGCTTCTTGGGGAACGGGCCGAGGTTCACCTGGCTGTTGAGACTCTGAAGATGGGCCAACAGTTCGGCGCGCTTCCGCATCAGGTGATTACGACGACGCAGCAGGTCCCGTGTCGAACGCATCTCTCTGGGATAGGTGTATGCCACCGGAAAGAGGCCGCCGCGCAGCAGCCCTGCGATCTTGCCCGAATCGATCCGGTCGTTCTTTGCCTTGCCCCCATGCACCGCCTTCATGTACAGCGCGTGGCCCAGCACAAAGTCGATCCCCTCGTCGACGCAGAGATCGGCGAGCCAATACCAGGAGAACGTGCACTCACATCCCACGACCACCTCATCGCGGTATGGCGCCAGCAGCTTCAAGAACAGCTTTGGATCGCACCTCATGTTGCGGTGCAGGACCGTTTGCCCCTCGGCATCGATCACGCAAAGATACATGGTCCTGGTGTGCAGATCGACACCGCAGTAGAATGGATACCGTTCGTTGAAGAACTTCATCATGCGCTCCTTTTGGGAAATGCACCCGTTGCGAATCCGAGCATCATCCCTCATTGGGATCACTCCCTCGGAAGGGGACATGATGAGTATCAAGGCGTTGCACCCGACCGCCAATACGTCTTTTCTAATGGTACAATCGACCGGCGGCGGGTGAATTTGAACGTTATGTCGCTCCCCATTCCATGCACTGTTCCATGGCAACGCACGTGCTAATGTTGAATCTTCGCGGATCGTCATGGGACTTCATCCCTGACGACATGTGGCGGAACATCGTTCAACGCTTTGCCGCGAAGGTTTGCAACCGTGTGTCATTTGAATCTGTCACAACCGCGGAGGATCTCAAACGACTTGCGGTGTTCTCCGATCACGCACCTGCCCACATCGGAAACGCGACGAATAATCCGCTCTCCGTTCCTTGGACCTGCGGGTATTCTTTCGCACGAATGTTCACGTTATCCGAACCCCTGACCGCACTATGAGATCTCTTGCCGCAGAGCTTGCCCACTTCCTGCGCAAAGAAACCAGCAGGAAGAATCTGAGGACGTTGGCGCGGCTGCTGCTGGCGCTGGTTGTTATCGTCGTCATCTACAGCGTGATCTTCCACGTGCTCATGTCGCGGGAGGGGCGCCAATTCAGCTGGTTCACTGGAGTCTATTGGACGTTGACGGTGATGTCGACGCTGGGGTTCGGCGACGTCACCTTCCATTCGGATCTCGGCCGCGTATTCACCATGTGCGTGCTGCTGACCGGCACCATATACATGCTGATCCTACTGCCTTTCTCCTTCATCAGGTTCTTCTACGCCCCGTGGATGGAAGCACAGTCGGAGGCCCGCGCGGTGCGCAAGGTGCCTGGGGAAACCAGCGGCCACGTCGTTCTGATCCATCATGATGCGGTCTCCAGCAGCCTGATTCACAACCTGACCCAGTACCACTATCCATATTTCTTGGTAATCCCGACGCTGGGCGAGGCTCTGCGATTGCACGATGCGGGCTTGAATGTAGTTGTGGGCGACCTTGACAATCCGGAGGTGTACCGGAATCTGCAGGTACAACGAGCGGCCATGGTGGCCACTACGGCCGGCGATGCTGTCAACACGCATGTGGCATTCACGGTGCGCGAGCTGACCACTGACGTGCCGATCATCGCCACGGCCGATGATCCGGCTTCCGTCGATATCCTTGAGCTGGCTGGATGCTCGCACGTGCTGCAGATACCCGAAATGATGGGCCAGTCGCTTGCACGACGTGTACATGGTAGCGATGCAAGAGCCCATGTGATCGGCCACTACGGCCAGCTGCTCATCGCCGAGACCACTATCACCGGCACCGCCATGGTTGGAAAGACGTTGCAGGAGATCGGGCTGCGCCGAGAGCTGGGCCTAACTGTCGTGGGGGTCTGGGAACGGGGCAAGTTCAAAACGGCGCTGCCGCAAACGACCGTCGGTGCGAACACGGTCCTGGTGCTGGCGGCCAGCCAGAAACAGCTGGAGCAATTCGACAAACGGTTCCGCGTCCACCGATCGTCGGAGGCGCCGACGGTGATCATCGGTGGGGGCCGTGTGGGCAAGGCAACGGCACGTGCCTTGACCGAAAGGGGACTCGGCTATCGCATCGTGGAGCAGAATCCGGAGCTGGACCACGAGTCCGAGGCATTCGTGCGAGGCAACGCCGCGGAGTTGAGCGTCCTGAAGAAGGCGGGTATCGACGAAGCGCCAGCAGCGATCATCACGACCCACGATGACGACATGAACGTCTATCTGACCATCTACTGCCGCCGCCTGCGGCCGGATATGCAGATCATCAGCCGGGTCGCACTGGAACGCAACATTCCCGCCTTGCACCGGGCCGGGGCCGACTTTGTTATGTCTTATGCCTCGATGGGTGCCAACGCATTGTTCAATCTTCTGGAACGCGGCGGCACGCTTATGGTGGCCGAAGGTCTGAACGTGTTCAAGGTTAGGATGCCCGCTTCGCTGACCGGTAAGACCATCGCCGAATGCGGCATTCGCCGCACGACGGGATGCACGGTCATCGCACTCGACTCGGACGGCACTATGCAGGTTAATCCGGACCCGGCCCGGCCGCTACCGGCCGAGGCGGAGTTGATCTTGATTGGCAGCGCAGAGAGCGAGAGCCGCTATTTCGACAAGTTCGTGAGGGTATAGCGGCACAGCAATTAGTGATGCTCTTCGACAGTTGAAGACGTGGGGCGTCTCAAAGCGACATTCCACTGCGTCGATGCACTGGCGCATACCGATCGCGCGAAGGCGGCTAGGTATCAGTTGGCTACTTGATGCTCAGGCGGCCTCCTTTCGGTTGATGTGGAGCGAGACGATGGGCAGATTCGGATCGCCTCGGAATGCTTCTCGTGACAGGGCGATATGCACTTCGCCAATTCAGCTTGTCGGATTGGCATCGGTGCCGACAGTTCGTCAACCTCCCATTCCTCATTCGGAGTCCGGCCACGGTGCGCAAGGTGGGGCCGATGCGCGTTGTACCAGTCCCCAAAGTGGTTCAGTCGTCGTTGCAGGGGATGAATCGATAGGGGCAGTAGGGCAGATCGCAGCAAGACGCGCAGTGTGCGAAACAGGCGTTCGGCCTTGCCGTTGAACTAGGGCTGGCGGACCTTGCCCTTGACGATGTCAACGCCTTCTAAGGCGGACTCGAACCGGTCTTGGAACTGAGGCCGTGGTCGGCGATGATGAATCGAGGCTTGCCGACGGACTCAATCGTGGACTCGACGATGCGGAACATGAGTGCTATAAGAGCGGCACTTCCGAGTCACCATCGGCGCGCTCATAAACGACATGGGCGCGGCCAACCAGTAGTGGGTCCAGGGGGCCAATCTGATCAATGAGCTTGTCGGAATAGGCGAATTTGTGAAGTATGTATCGCATGGTGTTGAGGCGCGCACGCTTCTTGCAGTCTGACTTCACGACAGTCCACGGCGCATCAGCCGTGTCCGTATAGAAGAACATTGCCTCTTTGGCTTTTGTGTATTGCTCCCATTTGTCCAGTGAGGCTCGGTCAACCGGAGAAAGTTTCCACTGCTTAAGTGGATGAACTTCGCGATTCTTAAACCGTCGACGTTGCTCCTTACGGCTGACAGAAAACCAAAACTTGATCAAGTGTGTTCCACTGCGGGTCAGATTGCGTTCAAATTCGGGAGCCTGCCGCATGAATTCAGTGTACTCGTCGTGCGTGCAGAATCCCATCACGTTCTCAACCCCGGCGCGGTTATACCAGGACCGATCGAAAAGCACGATCTCACCCGCAGTCGGCAAGTGCCGGACGTATCGTTGAAAGTACCATTGGCCTTTCTCCTCCTCCGTTGGTTTGTCCAACGCCACAACTCGCGCTCCGCGAGGGTTCAGGTGCTCCATCAGTCGCTTGATCGTCCCGCCCTTGCCCGCCGCATCTCGCCCTTCGAATAGGATCACGACCTTTTGTCCCGTGTTCTTGACCCAGGATTGGAGCTTCAGGAGTTCGACTTGCAGTCGGTATTTCTGCTTTTCGTAGTTCTTACGCGACAGGAGGTTTTCGTAGGGATAACCTCCGTCACGCCACGCGGAAGAAAGAACGTCGTCCGGTGCTGGAGCATCTCTTGAGCTTCTTACGACGTGTCGTTCAAGCAATGCCCGACGCACCACCTCGGCATCATCGGGAGAAGTGCCCTCCATGATTACCGCGAGGACCCGGGCTAGCGTGTCTGGATCATGTGGTGGAACGCCGCTTATGATATCCTTGACTGCTGCGATCTTTGCTTCTTGTGCTGCGCGGATCGACTCCGATACAACAAATCGCTGTATCCCCTCCTTAGTTCGTGACGGAGTCGTGTCTCCACTGGAGACACGGCGTGTACGGGCTTGGGGGTTGTTGTTTCCAGGTGCTTTCGTCGTTGTTGGGATATCCCCCCGTTCAGGCGACCGCGTGTCTCGCTTCTTAGCCATGGATATTGCTCGCTCTTCAGAACACTGATGTTAGCTGTGCGGAAGGCAGGGCACGATATGTCTTCAAGACTGCATCGATTCCTCGACTCGCCCTTATGTCATTTCTGTTCCTCATCGCGTTGATAATGTCGGACGACGAGGTCATTTTGAATCCAGAACAGCTTATTGAATGCTCGCAGCATCCGGGCTTTCATGGCGTCGTCCAACTCGAGATCCAGAATGGTCGAAAGCATGCAATCAGAGAACAGTCCAAGCAGTGCATTCATCTGCACAAGTGGAACGTTGATCTGTTTGTTTCCAGCCTTTGGCGTGTGAATCTTTCCCGCCATATCAAGATAAGATGTCATCTTGTCATCGTAAGCGCGGCCGAGCAATTGCATCAGGTAACGGCTTAGGTGTTCTTTGCGAAACTGTATCTGAGGATGGGCTTGGCTGAGCTCTTCCAATGAATTCGGGAGGGGGCCTTCGTATCCATGTTGCCTCGGAACAAAGTGGCGCGCTGTCGCATCGAAGGCGAGCAGTTTCTCGTAGGTCTTCTCGACAATGGAGGGGATCAACGGCGCGAGATAGCCGGCGGCGGCATGGATTGACTTGACGTCATCGTCGTCAAATCCGATGAATTCAGTCACGAATTGATAGCGGCGATTGACATCTGTTTCGAGTTCAGTCTCATCGATGCGCTTCATTTTAACGGGCCTCTCGTGTAAATTGGATATTGACATCCAAATTGTAGTGTCTTAGTATGGGTTCATCAAGCGGCGTTCAGATGTGAGAAAGCGCATGCGTCCCCGAATTCCCCGCGCACTCTGAAAGGAGCGGATTACATGTATTGCAATCAATGTGAACAAACGGCTGACGGTTCGGGGTGCGTTGACGTTGGTGTCTGTGGTAAAGACCCGGATATGCAGTCGCTCCAGGAAACGCTGTTGTACGGTGTCAAAGGACTCGCCGCTTATGCCAATCATGCAAGGCGGCTTGGGAAGACGGATGAAGAGGTGAACGCCTTTATTGAAGAAGCGCTGTTCGCGACGGTCACCAATGTGAACTTTGACCTGGATATCCTGTTGGAGATGGTGCTTGAGTGTGGCCGTATCAACCTCAAGGTCATGGAGATGTTGGACGCTGGGCACACAGAGAAGTTTGGCGCGCCGGAGCCGACGACGGTGTATGAAGGCACGAAAGCAGGGCCTGGCATTCTGGTGACAGGTCACGACATGCTTGACATGTCCGACTTACTCGAACAAGCCGCCGGTGCCGGCGTGAATGTCTACACGCACGGGGAGATGTTGCCAGCTCACAGTTATCCGAAGCTGCGAGCGCACCCACACCTGGCCGGGCATTTCGGGACGGCGTGGCAGAATCAATACATGGAGTTCTCACAGTTTTCAGGGCCTGTCGTTGCCACAACAAACTGTGTGTTGATTCCTTGGGAGTCATACAAAGATCGCTTGTTCACGACACGCATCACGGCTGTTCCCGGGGCTACGCGGCTAAAGGGCAATGATTTTTCGCAGGTCATTGAGAAGGCCAAACAGTGTTCGCCACTTGCGGATAACCAATCAGGCGAATCAACCATTGGCTTTCATCATGGTGTCATCCTGGGATTGGCCGACAAGATCGTTGAAGCCGTCAAGGCTGGGGATATCAAGCACTTCTATGTCATTGGTGGCTGCGATGGTGCGGAGACGGGACGCAACTACTTTACTCGGTTTGCAGAATCAACACCTGCGGAATCAGTCATACTTACGCTGGGGTGTGGCAAGTTCCGCATTCGTGAACACGACTACGGCACAGTGGCGGGATTACCTCGCCTGCTGGACATGGGGCAATGCAATGATGCGTACGGGGCGATTCGCGTGGCTACCGGATTGGCGGAAGCGTTCAATTGCGGCGTAAACGATCTGCCGTTGACGCTGGCGATTTCATGGTTTGAACAGAAGGCGGTGGCCGTCCTCCTGACGCTGCTTCACTTGGGAGTCAAGGGTATTCGCCTGGGACCTGCGCCGCCTGCTTTTGTTTCGCCCAACGTCTTCAAGATTCTGCAAGAGAAGTTCGACCTGAAGTTGACTGAGGCCGAGCCGCCGAAAGAGCTGTTTGAGTTGAGCGTCGTTTGAGAAGCACAGACGGGGAGACAAATGTGCTCCGCCGTTGCGCATCGTGGCACGTTGAGGGGTCGTTCGTTGCGCTCACCCTGGTAAGTGGCGTTTGAAGCACTGATTGGTACCTTGGCGTCTGGGATTTGTTGGCGTGCGAGCCTATGGCATTACGGAGTACCGACCTCCCCCGAGCCCAACTATGTTGTCCCAAACGGCCGAGTATTCCCTGCGTGCAACATCTTTGCTGGCCTCGCGATGGCCAGAGGTGGTGACGACGGGCGAGATCGCCAAGGCCGCGCGGATTCCGTCTGCATACTTGTCTAAAGTTCTTCAAGCGTTGAAAAGGGCCGGGATCATTACGTCGCAACGCGGCATCGGCGGCGGTGTGTGCCTTGCAGCTGCCCCTGGTACGATCACCATTCTGGAGATCATCAATGCGGTGGATCCAATACGTCGCATTACCAAGTGCCCGATTGGGTTGGCGGCACATGGTGTTGAACTGTGCCCAATGCACTCTCGCTTGGATTCTGCACTGGAATTGGTGGAAAGGGTATTCAGGGAAACGACATTGGGCGATTTGCAGAAGGAGCAATCAGGCCGAGCCCGCCGTTGTAACTACCCCAGTCTTAAACAATAGTGGAATCCACGGCCGAGTACGCGCGATGTGGCGGTGTAGTGGTGGAGCGGCCCAGCAATTAGTAATGCTCTTTGGCAAGTGAACACGCGGGTTGTTTCAAAGAGTATGGCCGGTGCGTGAACTCGGCGGCGCGAACCAACCGCGCGAGAATCTGGACACTCAGATTGTTATGTCATCTTCAGGCGGCCTCCTTTCTGGCGATGCGTACCGAGACAATCGGTAGATGTGGATCGCCTTGGAATGATTGTCTTGACACAGCGACATCCACTTCGCACAGCTGGGCCTGTCGGATTGGAATCGGCGCCGGCAGCTCAACACCCTCCCATGCCTCGTTCGGTGTCTGGCCTCCGAGCGCCGCATGAGGGCGATGTTCGTTGTACCAGTCCCTGAAGCAATCAAGTCGTCGTTGAATCGGTCGTGTCGAGAGCGGCAGTAGGGCGGTTCGCAACCAGACTCTCAGTGTCCTGAATAGGCGTTCGGCTTTCCCGTTGAACGACGGCTGGCGAACCTTGCCCTTGACGACGTCAACGCCTTCGAAGGCTGACAAGAACCGGCCTTGGAACTGAGCGCCGTGGTTGGTGATGACGAATCGAGGTTTGCCGACGGACTCGATCGACAGGCGGCATTGCCTGAGATCAACCGAGTCGGCCGCTAAGGTGGGACCCGTTTGCTTGCGCATTGAAACTCTCAAGTGGGACCCTTTTGCGTGCGCACTTCCAAGGGGCTCGTGTCCGCCGAATTCAGGGGCACAACCTTGGACGTGGGCCCACCAGTGATGCACTGGCCGACGCGTCGTATTCGAGTCGTCACCGACACGCAGACTGACCCACTCGGTGGTGAGATACTTCCACAGCGCAGCAGACCGCCGCTTGAGGTCGTCGATGGTGTTGATGCTCCAGCGCTTTAGCCAGGCCCGGCGCAGCTGAAACTCGACCCGCCAGACGTCTTTCCCCAGCAAGGCCTTCCACGCTGCACGTAGCGTCGCCTTGGCCTGGTCACTCTGTGGCCTTGTGCGCGGGAAGATTGTCCGTCACCACGATGTTACCCCGTATGGTTTCAGAGCTCAGGTGACGTCGAAGGCTTGTTGGTTGTGACCGTGTACCCTGAACCGAGACCGTATAGAATCATGAGGATTCGGCACGGATGCATTCAAGAATGGGCAACGGACATGGCCACGAAACGTCACACAACGGAGGCGCACTTGCGTCACGCGTTATCCGAGTACGTGGAACATTCCCACAGTGAGCGGAATCACCGCGGCATGGAAAGCCAACTCCTGCTCGAATCTGCTGAATGTGAAACTTCGTTCGAAACGATCCATTGCCGCCAGCGTTTGGGCGTTGTGTTAAAGTTCTATCACCGGGGTCGAATGGCGGCGTGAAGGGGTTTCATGCGGCATTGTTTGTGGTCGGCAGAGTTTTGAACCCTTACGGGCTGCGATGTTAACCTGGGTAAACTGTGGCCAAGAGCGTCATTCTGGCCGCCAATCGACCGTTCCGCCGCCCGGAAATTGCAACTTTCTGAGGCTATGGTCAACCCGACCTTGGAATTTTGGGAGGGCGTTATCACTGGCCTTCGAGGAGTCCGGCGGTCTCGCCGGGCGAACGCCATATGGTAGATGGTGGAGAATAGAGCATTCCCCGCTGACTTTCCGAAGGAGAAGCAATATGAGTCACGTACGCCGTCTGGCGCTCACGATCATCGTCGGCCTTACCTGCACGCTTGCCGCATCATCCGCATCCGCCGCCACCGTTGATCTGCCGCGGTTCCCCTCGATCAGCCCGGACGGCAAGTCCCTGGTTTTCTCTTGGCGCGGCGATCTCTGGAAGGTCGGCACGCGCGGCGGCATGGCACGACGACTCACGCACCACCCAGGTGAAGACCTGCGCAGTTGCTGGAGTCCGGACGGCAAACAGATCGCCTTCAACTCGTTCCGCGCAGGCGGGAACAACATCTTCCTGATGAGCCGGGACGGCAGGAGTATTCGCCAATTGACTCACTCGGACCAGCCACTGATCGTCAGTGACTATTCGAAGAATTCAAAGGGCCAACCGACCATCGCATTCTACGCGTGGACCAACGCCGACCCGTACTATCACAGCCGACCATTCGCGATCCCTGCCGGCGGCGGTTCCATTCAACGCATCCACAACGCATTCGGCAGCCGACCCGTGACAAGTCCCGACGGTCAGTTCACCGTCTTCACCCGCGGTACTGCCAGTTGGTACCGCAAACATTATCGCGGCAGTACGCAGCTCGACCTGTGGCTGTACTCCCACGCGAAAAAGTCTTTCAAACAACTCACACAATGGGCAGGCAATGACGGCAAAGCCCAGTGGGTGGACAACGATTCCATCCTGTTCCTCTCTGATCGCCAGTTCAACACGATGAATCTGTATCGCATGGATGTGAAGAAGGGGCGCGGCTCGGTCACACGGCTGACAGAGTTCAAGGGTCGGGACATCCAGGATGTGTCCGTTTCCGCGAATGGCCGGATGGCTGCGTTCACTGTCTGGAATCGCATCCATGTGCTGAACCTGAAAACGCCGAAGGCCAAACATCGCGCGCTGAACATCACGGCGCCGGATGATGAGGCTGATCGATTCACCCTCAAGTCCGTCAGCAAACAGGTGACCGAAGCGGCGTTGAGTCCGGACGGCAAGACCATGGCCATGGTCGCGTACGGTGAAGTATTCATTCGAGGACTCGCCGATAGCAGCCCGACTCGCCGCGTCACGCAATCACACGCGAGGGAGAAGGACATCGCATGGTCGCCCGACGGTGCCCGGCTCTACTTCACGAGCGATCGCGACGGCACGGAATCGATCTACGAAGCAACCGTCGAACTCACACGCGGTGAAATCAAGAAGCAGTGGGAGCAGCCCGTCGAAAAACCGAAAGGCAAGGCGGCCGATCAACCCAATTCTGAACCCGCCGAGAAGGAACAGGAGAGCAACGCGAACGCAAGTGAGCCTGCCGATTCCGACAAGAATGAAAAGGCGAAATCCAAGGAAGCTGAAACCGATCAGAAGAAGCCGGAACCCAAGATTGAGATTCCGCCACACCTGAAACCCGAACGCTGGCACGACGCGATTCGTTTCGCCGTAAAACCCGTGGTGCAGCTCAAGTCACATGATCGCGATGCGAGCCCGTCGCCGGACGGCATCCACCTCGCCTTTCGGCGCGGGCGCGGCAATCTGGTCATCCTCAATCGCATGACCGAGAAGTCACGAACGCTGGTCAAGGGCTGGGACACCTCGCTGCACTGGTCGTGGCGACCGGACGGCCGGTTCATCGCGTACTGCCATGCCGACCGGGACTTCAACTATGACATCAGGATTGCGACCGCTGACGGCTCCAAACCGCCGGTCAACATTACGAAGCATCCCGACAACGAATTCAATCCATCGTGGTCGGCGGACGGCAAGTGGTTGAACTTCATCTCGGAGCGCGTCAACGAAGAGAACGACGTCTGGTCCGTGGCACTTGACCGATCACTCGACTCACTGCCCCAACCTGAGCGCGACGCATACTTCAAGAAGGCGGCAGCCGAGGCGAAGAAGCGGAAGCCCATCGGTGTGATCGTTTTTCCATCGGACAGCGCCAAACGTGCAAAGAAGAAATCAAATACGGCAAAGGCGATACCCAAGAAGGGCGTAGCCGAATCCCTTGATATCGAGGATGCATACCTGCGTCTGCGCCGCGTTACCCGACTGGACGGCAATGAACGGAACAACCTGTTACTGCCGGCCGGCGACCAATTCGTCTACACGGGGAGCGGCGGGTACGACGGCCTGTGGACCGCCAAGTGGAACGGCAGCGGCGCGAAGAAACTCGCCGGATCGATGCGAGTCCAGCACGCATCCCTCACCGGCGACAAGATCGTAACCATCGACAAAGGGCGTGTAGCCGTGGTCACGCTGGCGGGCGCGGTGCAGTACATCGATCCAACAGCAACGATTCGAATCGATCTCGAGCAACAGAACAGCCAGAAATTCCTCGAGGCGGCGCGCACGATGGGCGAACGGTTCTATCAACCGACCATGAAGGGCCTCAACTGGCAGAAGCTGACCCAGCGGTACCACCCGCTGGCCAAAGCAGCGCGAACGCCAACCGAGTTCGACCTGGTCGGCAACCGGCTGCTGGGCGAGTTGAACGCGTCGCACCTGTCGATCCGGGCGCCGAAATCTTCATCACCGCTGGCCCAACCGGTTGGGTATCTCGGCGCGGACATCGAGCCGGCAGGCAAGCAGTACCGCGTCACGGCGCTGCTTGACGGCGGGCCGGCCGCGACCAGTCCCTCACCGATCGAAGTGGGCGATGTCATCACCGCCGTCGAATTGCAACCCGTTCAGGATTTCAGTTCTTTGGACCAGGCACTGTCCGGTCGCGCTGGCAAGGAGACGATTGTCAGCGTTCTGCGCAAGGTGAAAGACAAACCGACAAAGCTGGACTTGCTCGTAACGCCGACCTCCTTTAGTACCATTCGCAGTCTCAAATACGATGCATGGCGGAAGCAGAACGCGAAGAAGGTCAACGAATGGTCGAAAGGCAAGCTGGGTTACATTCACATCCGTTCGATGAACCAGTCGTCGCTGGACGAGTACGAACGTGATCTCTACGCGGCAGCGCACGGCAAGAAAGGCTTGCTGGTCGATGTTCGCAACAACGGCGGCGGCTGGACGACGGACCGCCTACTAGCTTCGATCATGAACCAACCGCACGCCTATACCGTGCCGCGCGGCGCCGACCCAATGCACAAGGACGGCTACCCGCAGGATCGCCTGTTCATTCAGCGGTATTCCATGCCGATCAATATGTTGTGCAACGAACGCAGTATCTCGAATGCGGAGATCATCTCGCATGCGTTCAAGACGTTGAAGCGAGGCACGCTCGTCGGGCAGACCACCTACGGCGGCGTGATCAGCACGGGGCGCATGCAACTCATCGACGGCACGTCGCTTTCACTGCCCTTCCGCGGCTGGTACCTTCCGGATGACACGGACATGGAGAACAACGGCGCTGTGCCCGACCTGATTGTCCCGCAAACGCCGCAGGCCGAAGTCGCCGGCAAGGATGAACAACTCAAGGCTGCGGTCGACGATTTGCTCAAACGGGTCAAGTAAGTTCAAGTGAAGTGGCCCAGCGCGTAGTGATGGTCTGTGACAAGTGAACGCGCGGGTTGTGTCGAAAAGTATGAACGATGTGTGAACTCGGCAGCGTTCATCAACCGCGCAAAGTATCTCGACGTGCATTTGATAGCCGAGTCCGTGTTGAATCATGAGTAGTCGGCACGCACTCAGGGACGGACAATGGATTTGGTCAGAAAACAGTACACGACTGAGCAGATCATCTCGCACATTCAAGAGGCTGCCAATCAGCGCAAGATTGCTGGTGCGAGTCCTGCTCGTAAGGTCTGCCCAGCCGATTATTGGTGAGTCCTCCGATGGCTTGTCATACTCGACGTCAGCTAGCAGCCTCGTGTCAGCGCCTGACTTTCATGATGACAGCCGAAGGTTGCTTTGAGTCCTCTCCGTTGTCCGTGGTCGCCGATTTCCCCGACAGGTAGAGGAAACCATCTTCGCCCAGGGCAATCGACGTCGTGATTCCATCGAACCCCTTGCCGCCCCACAGACGCCGGCTAACCAAGTTCCCTGACCTCTTATCGATCTTCAGCAGCAGCGTGTTGTCCTTCGCTTCAACATAGCTCTTGGTCGTGGCCGAAACGAAGACGTGGTCATCGTCGACGGCGATCCCGCGGGAGTATTCGATCTTCGGGCCGCCAAACAGCTTGGTCCAGACGAGACTGCCGTTCATCGTGTATTTCTGAACGAATACCTGGGTGTCAAGACCCAACGGGATTGAGCCAATCTTGCGTTCCATCTTGGTCCAAGTCGGGCCGGTGATGTAGATGTGCTTGCCGTCTGACTTGAGGTTGAAGGCATTGTCGGTGCCCGTTCCATTCCCCTTGTATAGCTTCATCCATAGCTTGTTGCCATCGGGATCGAACTTGATGAGGTAGGCGTCGCCCTCGTTGTAGGGATTCATGCCCTTGAGGCCGCCATACTGGCCGCAGATGTAGACACCGGTCGCATCCGCATAAATATGGCCGTCCGTCGTGTTGTGGGAATCGGCTTTGCCGTAGACTCTCGACCAGACCATTGATTCGGCGAGCGGCTTCCGGGCGTCGAGCTTCCGCCGATCGAATTTCTTAACGTGGGCGTCGATGGTGATCATGCGCTTGGCGGCGCTGTAGTGCGACACGTAAAGGTGATTCCCGACGATCGCGAGTCCGTTGACTTCGTGGTGACCACCGTCAGACTTGTCACCCCAATGCTCAGTCCAGATAAGATTGCCATTCAGGTCCCACTTCTGGATTAGCGAGGCGTTCATTCCTTCCTTAGAGACGGCACCGCCCACATAGATGTAGTCCTCGTGTCCGATGACGACGGTGCCGGCGCCTCCGAAGCCGAACTTCCCCTGGTATCCCTCCCAGGCTTTGTCCCAGATGAGTTCACCGTCGGTTGAGTAGGCCCGAAGCACGAGCGGCGCGACCCGCCCGATCGACCGGTCGAGCTTGATGCCGGTGGCGTAGACCCTGCCCCGATAGAAGTGGACATCCCAGGCATTGTTCGCGGCCCGCTTGGCCTTGCCACGCCACTTGCGCACCCACTCGGGTTGCAGCCGATCGAGACCGTGCTTGGCGAGCAAGGCGTCGCTGGGGTATTTGGGCTGCGCGGCCGTTTGCTGCGGCATACTCACGATTGCCAGGACGGCGGCGAAGCAGAGAGCAGATCGATTCATCATCGACGACTCACGGCGATGTTCCAGAAGAGCGAGGTGCCCGCGGTGTGCGGTCAATCAGCCCATGCGGATCGCATCTATCCTTTGATACCCGCGAGAGACGGAGGAGGTTTCACCTGTACAAACAGCGTTCGTTCAGCTCGGCGCGGACCGCTCAAGCTACATTGATCTCATCGATCCGCCTGAACATGCGGGAAGTTGACGGCTTCGGATACAATGGAATGAGTGGCCAGTCACTGTGGTTGGCCCGCAAGCCAGAGATTGCCTCTATCGTCATACGTGCTCCTGCAAATCATGGCACGACCGCTACTTGTTGCTTTCGTGTCTGTTCGTTAGGCCTTTTTTGCCATCTTGTCAGTGATTACCGTGTGCGGGAAATCGTCATAAGGCCAAGGGCAATCATGTTGGTAGTGCGGTTTGAAGGCCATGGCGGTTTAAGCATCGGTTCTGAGAGATTACTCATGCCGGTACCGAGTTTGAATCTGGATCTCTCACAATGAGTAAGGCCCACTGGAACCTCGTGGTAGTGACGACGGCAATATGCCTGATCGTCAGCCGCGCGCAAGGATCGGACGTCGACTTTGCGCGGGACATTCGGCCGGTGCTGTCGGATGCGTGTTACAACTGCCACGGACCTGATGCCAAGGCTCGCAAGGCGAAACTTCGTCTGGATGACCGCGCCGCTGCGTTGAAGTCAGGCGTGTTGGCCGATGGTGCTGTGCTGGCCAGACTTACGAGCGCCGATCCCGGCGAACGCATGCCGCCACGGGATTCCAATCGTGTGCTGCGCGAGAAGGATCGTGCATTGCTCGTGAAGTGGCTGAAGGCGGGCGCGACCTGGCCTGAGGACGATCGGCATTGGGCTTTCGTTCCACCGAAGCGGCGGGGTCTGCCCGCCGTTAAGAACAGTGCTTGGGTACGTAACGGCGTCGATGCATTCGTGCTCGCTCGACTCGAACGAGAAGGGCTAGGGCCAAGTAAGTCCGCGGACAAGGCGACGCTGCTGCGGAGGGTCTCCTACGACCTGACCGGGCTGCCGCCGACAATCGAAGAGCTTGACAGCTTCATCAAGGACGACTCGCCGCATGCGTATGACAAGGCGGTGGACCGTCTGCTGGCATCGCCCCGTTACGGTGAACACATGGCGCTCGTGTGGATGGAGGTTTCACGCTACGCCGACACGGACGGCTACCAGAACGATCGCCTGCGCTACATGTGGGTGTGGCGCGACTGGTTGATCAAGACGCTCAATGACAACATGCCATTCGACCGGTTCATCGTCGAGCAGATGGCGGGCGATCTCATACCGGACCGCAATTTCTACACGCAGGTGGCCACGGGATTCAATCGCAACCACCGCATCAATTCCGAAGGCGGCTCGATTCCTGAGGAATGGATCGTCGAGTACGTTGCTGACCGTGTCGAGACGATGGGTACCGTATTCCTCGGCCTGACGATGACCTGCGCCCGCTGCCACGACCACAAGTACGATCCCGTCTCGCAGAAGGACTTCTATCGGCTCTTCGCGTTTTTCAATAGCATTGATGAAGCCGGCCTTGGCCCGAACAACGGCAACAGTCCGCCATTTATTCAGGTGCCTGAGAGTTGGCCGAATCTGTCGAAGGAAGAGTCGCGGTTCGTTGTCCCCGAACCCGTGAAGATCAAGGTCGTCCAGACTTCCGTGCCGCGACCGCAACCCGGCGGCAAGGATACGGTCATGGTGCTTCACGAGCTGGCCAGGCCGCGTGCGACGTATCGCTTGGAGCGTGGCGCATATGACCAGCCTGACAAGTCGGAGAAGCTGAGCCCCTCGACTCCGCCGGTGCTCGGCGCTTGGGATGACAAGTGGCCGCGTAACCGGCTGGGGCTGGCGCGCTGGCTTACGGACGCTTCGCATCCGCTCACGGCGCGGGTCACCGTCAATCGGATGTGGCAACATTTTTTCGGCATCGGCCTGGTCAAGACCAGCGACAACTTCGGCGTGCAGGGCGAGCTGCCGAGCCATCCCGCGCTGCTGGACTGGCTGGCGACCGAATTCGTCCGGCGCGATTGGGACGTCAAGGCCATGCACAAGCTGATCGTCACCAGCGCGACGTACCGCCAATCGTCGGCCGCCTCGCCCGATCTACTGCGAAACGATCAGGAGAACCGCCTTCTCGCACGCGGTCCGCGCAAGCAGCTTTCGCCCTATGCCATTCGCGACTCGGCGCTGTGGGCCAGCGGCCTACTCGTTGGCGACATCGGCGGCCCGTCTGTAAAGCCCTATATGCCGCCCGGCCTCTGGAGCAGTATCTCCAATTCGAAGTACAAACAGGACAAAGGCGACAGCCTCTATCGTCGCAGCATGTACACCTATTGGCGTCGAACCACGCCACCCCCCACGATGATGGCATTCAACGCGGCCGCACGGGAAGTATGTGTCGTGCGCAAGGACCGAACGATTACGCCGTTGCAGGCACTCACCCTGATGAACAATACGACCTTTGTCGAAGCCTCTCGGTTTCTTGCCGAGCGGATGATGAGGGACCACGACACGGCGGAGCAGCGCATTGCATGGGCGTTTCGACTAGTGACCAGCCGCGAGGCTCTCCCCGAAGAACGGAACCGCTTGCTGGCGGACTTGGCTGCATACCAAGCGGAGTTCAGCCAAGACGCAGAAGCTGCCAGGAAGCTACTGTCCGTCGGTGAAAAACCATTCGATCCAACCCTCAACAAGGGCGATCTGGCCGCCTATGCACTGGTGGCCAATACCATTTTGAATCTTGACGAGGCGATCACACAGAACTGACATGGACACGCTTTACGACATCCAGATGCAGCAGACTCGGCGCGCGTTTCTCAGGGGCGGCACGCTCGGACTCGGCGGGATCGCGCTGGGCTCGCTTTACGCCCGTGAACTCCAGGCACACGAGGTACGCCGCAACCGCGTCGGCGGGCTGGCTGAATTGCCGCACTTTGCGCCCAAGGCCAAGCGAATCATCTATCTCTTCCAATCGGGCGGCCCGTCCCAGATGGACCTCTTCGACTACAAGCCCGACCTGGCCGAGCATTTTGGGAAAGAGATCCCGAAGTCGGTCTATCCCGATGAACGCAAAACGACCATGACGTCGGGTCAGAAGTCGTTTCCCATCGCGCCCAGCGCGATGAAGTTTGCTCAGCATGGCAAGTCGGGCATCTGGCTGAGCGAGACGCTGCCGCATCTGGCGCAGGTGATTGATGAAGTCTGCGTGATCAAGAGCATGTACACCGAGGCGATCAACCACGACCCTGCCGCGACGTTGTTTCAGACCGGTTCGGTCATCCCCGGTCGGCCGAGCATGGGCGCGTGGCTGAGCTACGGCCTGGGCAGCGAGAACGCCAACCTGCCCGCATTCGTCGCACTGACGTCCAACGGCTCAGCCAAGCAGGGTCAGCCGTTGTACGACCGCCTGTGGGGCGCGGGCTTCCTGCCCGGCCGATTCCAAGGCGTGAAGTTCCACGGCCAGGGCGACGCCGTGCTCGATCTATACGACCCGCCTGGCGTCACCCGCCGCCAGCGACGGCGCATGCTTGATTCATTGAAGGCGATCAACGGCAAGCAAGCCGATCGCTTCGCCGACCCCGCGATCGCCACGCGTATCGCGCAGTACGAACTCGCTTTCAGAATGCAGATGAGCGTGCCGGAGTTGATCGACGTTCGCAGCGAGCCCGAGCACACTCTCAAATTGTACGGCCCACAGGCAACGCAGGCCGGCAAATACGCGTACAACTGTCTCCTCGCCCGTCGTCTTGCTGAACGCGGCGTACGATTCATTCAGCTATATCACCGCGGCTGGGATGCCCACGGCAATGCCCCGGGTGGTGTGAAGGCTCAGTGTCGTGACACCGATCAGCCAACGGCCGCGCTGCTGCGAGACTTGCAGATGCGCGGCATGCTCGAAGACACGCTCGTCGTCTGGGGTGGTGAGTTCGGGCGCACGGTCTATTGCCAGGGCAAACTCACCCCAAATAAGTACGGCCGCGATCACCACCCGAATTGCTTCACTTACTGGCTCGCCGGCGGCGGTGTACGCGGCGGCATGACGTTTGGTCAGACTGATGACTTCAGTGTCAACGTCACCGAGAACCCTGTCCACGTACACGACCTGCAAGCCACAATCCTTCACCAGATGGGCATCGATCACGAACGTCTGACCTATCGCGATCAGGGTCGTGACTTTCGACTTACCGATGTCCATGGCAAGGTGGTCAAAGAGCTCTTGCTTTGAAGCCAGGTGCACGACGACCAAAGTCAACAAGCAAGACACTCAACCGCATATTGATGCAAGCCACGACAGACGCACTAAGTGCTGAGCCGCTACACGGTAATCGCTGACCGTTCCGGCTGTGAAATCATTGGCTGATGAACACAGCCACAAACATCGAGATCTCATTTCTGATCGCAGCCCCCGTACTTGATGAGCCCAAACGCCCACCTATCATCACGATCCGCTGTCGACCGTTCACTTGCCGTCCGAACCCGTCGCCTGTCTCGCTTCGCTGGCCACGCCAGCCAGCGTTGGTCCACGGTCAATGGTGCCCATGCCTGATGTCGTACGCGCAAGGCGAGTGGGCGTGTAGAATTGGCGGTATGACGCAACCAATTCAATGCTCTGTTCGGCTCTACTGGGTCGCCGCTTTGACTCTCGTCGCCATCGCGCCCCTGGCTCGTGCTGCTCCTAAAGGGCCGATCGTTGACTTTGCCCGAGATGTGCGGCCGATTCTCTCGGACAACTGCTTCAAGTGCCACGGTCCGGACCAGAAGACCCGCAAAAGCGGACTGCGTCTGGACGTTCGCGACGACGCCTTGGACGTACTCCAGCCAGAGCCAGGTGGGACGAGCGAGTTGATCCTTCGCGTCACCAGCGAGGACGCCGCAGACAGGATGCCGCCACCGAAGTCGAAGCTGACGCTGACGGCGCGCGAGATCGACGTGTTGCGTCGCTGGATCAGCCAAGGCGCGAATTACACGCAGCACTGGTCATTCACCCCGCTCGGCGAACCGGCCCTCCCGAAGATCGAACGACGCAACTGGGCGCTCAACCCGATCGATCACTTCGTGCTTTCCCGCCTGGAGCGCGAGGGCATGGCCCCGACCGCCCCGGCAAGTCGAGAACGACTGATCCGCCGAGTCAGTTTTGACCTGACGGGCTTGCCGCCAACGCTCGAGCAGATCGACGCATTCGTTAACGACAAATCGAAGGACGCTTTCGAAAAGCTCGTCGATCGACTCCTTGCAAGTGAAGCGTACGGCGAGCGGATGGCGGCCGATTGGCTGGACGTGGCCCGATACTCCGACACGTACGGCTACCAGGTCGACCGCGACCGCTACGTTTGGCCTTGGCGCGACTGGGTTATCAGGGCGTTCAACCGCAACATGCCCTTCGACGAGTTTGTGAAGTGGCAGTTGGCCGGCGACCTGCTACCCGGTGCCGGCGACGAGCAACTGCTGGCAACGACGTTCAATCGCTTGCACCCGCAAAAGGTCGAAGGCGGGAGCACGCCGGAGGAGTTCCGTGTCGAGTACGTGGCTGACCGAACGCATACGTTCGGGACGGCATTTCTCGGCCTAACGCTGGAATGCGCCCGCTGTCATACCCACAAATACGACCCGATCTCGCAGAAGGAGTACTACCAGTTCTTCGCATTCTTCAACAACATCGACGAGGCCGGCCTGTACTCCTACTTCACAAGGTCCGTCCCCACCCCGACACTGCTCCTGACTGACGCGGGCACCAAGTCGCGCATCGCCGACGTCGAAGAGAAGGTCCGTTCGGCGGAGCAGCAACTCGCCACGATCTCGCGCGAACGTCGTGTGGCGTTTGAGGCCTGGTTGGGCCGGAGACCCGGGAAGGCCGTGATTTCGGGACAGGTTGCCCACTTGGATTTTGAGAACCACAAGAACGGGGCGAATGTCAGCGTACCCGGTAAGGTCGGCAAAGCTGTACGGCTCAGTGGCGACGACGGGATCGGCCTGAAGGTCGGCAACTTCCGCCGGTACGATCCATTCTCTGTCGCGCTGTGGATGAACACACCCGACGTGAAGAAACGCGCTGTCGTCTTCCACCGCTCAAGGGCGTGGACGGATGCGGGCAGTCGCGGGTATCAACTGCTGATTGAGAACGGCAGGCTCAGCGCGTCGCTGATCCACTTCTGGCCGGGCAATGCATTGCGCGTTCGTACGCGCGACCCCATCCCGTCGAAGCAATGGGTGCACGTCGCGATGACGTACGACGGATCGAGCCGGGCCGATGGACTGAGAATCTACATCGATGGGAAGGTCGCCGCGGTCGATATCGTGCGAGACAATCTTTACAAAAACATTTCCGGCGGTGGCGGCGACAACCTCGCCATTGGACAGCGGTTCCGAGACCGCGGCTTCACGAATGGTTCGGTCGATGAATTCAAGGTGTTCAATCGCGAGCTGACCGCGATCGAGGCGGGACAACTGTACGACGGCCAACGGCTGACAAAGGCGTTGGCGGCTCCGGTTGACAAGCTCACGGACACGCAGCGGGCTGAGTTATACCGTTTGTACCTTGCGACGGAGGATGCGGAATTCGGCAAGGGGCTTGCTACGCTCCGAGCCGCGCGAGAGCAGCGCAGCAAGACGGTCGATGGTCTAGGCGAGATCATGGTGATGCGCGAGATGGCGAAGCGGCGTCAGTCGTTCGTGCTCATTCGCGGCGCCTACGACGCGCCGGGTGAACCGGTGGCACCTGGAACCCCGGCATCGTTGCCACCCTTCCCGGCGGATCTGCCACGTAACCGCCTCGGATTGGCCCAATGGCTGACGGACAAAGAGCACCCGCTCACGGCCCGCGTCGCAGTCAACCGCCTCTGGCAGTTGTGCTTTGGCGATGGACTCGTGCGGACGCCCGAAGATTTCGGAAGCCAGGGGCAGGCTCCAACCCACCCCGAGTTGCTGGACTGGCTTGCCAGGGATTTCGTGGCGCATGGCTGGGATGTGAAACGCCTTCTGAAACAGATCGTGACGTCGGCAACGTATCGCCAGGATTCCACTGTGACGCCGTCATTGCTGGCACGCGATCCCGAGAATCGCCTGTTGGCCCGCGGTCCGAGCCACCGGCTGCCAGCCGAGATGCTTCGTGACAACGCGTTAGCGGCCAGTGGCCTGCTGGTCCGCCGAATCGGCGGCAGCCCCGCCAAACCGTATGAAGTGACCGTTTCGTTCAAGCCGATGGGACGCGACAAGGGAGAAGGGCTTTACCGCCGCAGTCTCTACACATTCTGGAAGCGCACAGGCCCCGCGCCCGCCATGATGGCGCTCGACGCTTCGAAACGCGATGTCTGCCGCGTCAAGCGGGAACGCACGTCGTCACCGATCCAGGCGTTTGTGCTATTGAACGGCCCCCAGTTTGTCGAGTCGGCCCGTATCCTCGGGCAACGCCTGCTGAAGAAACACGGGGACGATCGCCGGGCTTTCGCGGACGAATTGTTCCGCGTGCTCACGAGCCGACGACCGACCGAACCTGAACGGGCGGCGTTGGTAACACTGTTCGAGGACCAGTTGGCGCACTTCCAGAAGAATGCCGCCGCAGCGCAGGCATTCCTGAAAGTCGGTGACGCGGCTATCGACAAGCGCATTGTCCCGGCCAGGCTGGCCGCGGCCGCGGTTGTGGCCAGCATGATGATGAACTACGACGAAAGTGTGATGAAGCGATAAGCGAACGTGGCGTTCGGGTGGACTTCCACGTGAGCCATCGGACGCCTCAGATTGGCGTAACCGAACATCCGGATTGACCGCCTGGGAACTGACTGATGAATAACACACCCCGCTGCACGGGCATGGAACGCGCCCGATCGCGTCGAGACTTCATCCAGCGATTCGGCATGGGACTCGGTGGCGTGGCCCTGACCGACCTGATGCGCTCCGAGTCCGTCGCCGGCTACGGGGCCTTGGCGGGGCATCACTTTGCGTCCAAGGCCAAGCGTGTCATCTTTCTTTTTCAGTCCGGCGCGCCATCGCAAATGGACCTCTTCGATTACAAGCCGCTGCTCAACGAGCGGCATGGGACGCAACTGCCGGACTCGGTCCGTCGGGGCCAGCGATTGACGGGTATGTCGGGCAATCAATCCAGCCTGCCGCTGGTGGGGTCCCCATTCAAGTTCAATCGCCACGGTCAGAGCGGCGCGTGGATCAGCGACCTGCTTCCCCACACGGCAAAGGTCGCTGACGAACTTTGCTTCATCAAATCCATGCACACGGAGGCGATCAATCACGGTCCGGGAGTCACCTACGTTCAAACCGGGTCGCAGTTTCCCGGCCGACCCAGCATGGGGGCGTGGCTCAGCTACGGGCTCGGCGCCGAGAACGCCAACCTGCCGTCGTTCGTCGTCATGGTCACCAAGAACAAGGGTGGTCAGCCACTGGTCGCGCGGCTCTGGGGCAGCGGGTTCCTGCCGTCTAAGTACCAGGGGGTGCGCTTCCGGTCGGGTAAGGACCCGGTGCTTTATCTGAACAACCCCGACGGCCTCGACAGCGCGTCGCGCCGCCGCATGCTCGACTCACTCCGGCGACTCCACCAGATTCAACTCGACACGTCGCCCGACCCCGCGATCGAGGCGCGGATCGCCCAATACGAATTGGCCTTTCGCATGCAGACCTCGATCCCGGAAGTCACGGATCTCTCCGGTGAGCCCGACCATGTCTACGAGGCGTATGGCAAGGATGCGCGGAACCCCGGCTCCTTCGCCGCCAACTGCCTGCTTGCGAGGCGGCTGGCCGAGCGCGGCGTGCGCTTCATCCAGTTGTACCATCCCGGCTGGGACCAACACGGTGGGCTGGTCGGTGGCATCACGCGCCAGTGCCGAGAAACGGATCAGCCTTCGGCGGCACTGGTCAGTGACCTGAAGCAACGAGGCCTACTTGAGGACACCCTGGTCATCTGGGGCGGTGAGTTCGGCCGAACCAATTACTGCCAGGGCAAACTGACCAGGAACAGTTTCGGCCGTGACCATCACCCGCGTTGCTTCACCCTCTGGATGGCGGGTGGCGGCGTGAAACCCGGAACGACTTTCGGCCAGACCGACGACTACTGCTACAACATCGCTCACGATCCCGTTCACCTGCACGACTTCCAGGCGACGGTCCTGCACCTGTTGGGCATCGACCACGAGCGGCTCACCTACAAGTACCAGGGCCGGTACTTTCGGCTGACCGACGTTCACGGACACGTGGTGAATCCAATCCTTGCTTAGAAACTATCTCAAATCAGGCACTTTCCCCTGACGCCTGAGTCTTCGGTACCACAGCAGGGCGCAGGCGAGCATGATCGATCCCAGGTAGTTTGAT
>JANQSF010000040.1 GCA_028284155.1 Phycisphaeraceae bacterium | reverse complement strand
CTTCAACGCCCATGAGCAGCCCGTCGGCCGACGGGCCGTCCGGTTCGGCCGCGCCCAGCAACGGCGCTTCGTCAGCTTCGGGCAGCTCGGCTGGGGGGGATGTGTCAGCCGGCTCGACCGGTTGCGTCGCGTCCTCGTCCCGCTCGGCCGGTTCCAGCGGCAACGCGGCCTGCGGGTCGGCGTCCTGGCCGGGCGTGTCACCGGACTCGTTTCCGTGGACGGGATGGTCTTCCGGGGGCGGGGGCGGGGGCGGTGGGCTTCCTGCGTTGGGCATGCTCGTATCTTGACGTGTTCTTCCGTGAAGACCAGCCCGGATCGTCCCGACGTGGACAACCCGTGATCAACTTGTCCGTGTCCTGATTCTACCCGCGCGGGCGACGTGGTTTCACGTCCACCAGCACAAGCCAGCGCGCCCTGATGTCGCAGCGCAGGCTGTTCAGCCCGGCGGGCGACTGCGGCGCGGCCCGTATGCTGGGCGCGCTTCGTTCGACCTCGCATGAACAGGGTGTCGCGTCAGACCACGCATTGGCAAGCCGATCAATGCCGCGTAGCGGCGCGGGCGCACAGCCCCGGTTTTCAACCCGGGGTCATAAGCGGTCTATGTAATCACCAAAGCCCCAACGGGGCGCAGGCAAGACCCCGACACCGCCGCCGCCCCGTTCGGCAACGCCGTAAACAAAGGGGGTGCCTGTGAATAAGCGAAGCGTTTCACAGCCCCGGACGTCGCATTCCGTGAAAGGCTTCGCCATTCACAGGCACGCAAGAACAATTCCGTTCGCGGCGATCAGAGGGTTCGTGCGAAATCGTTTGGAGCCCACCGTACTGCTCGACCGCTACTTACTGGGTGCCACTGGCGGCTCGTCCGCCAGTGCTCTGGCCATGCCGCAAGGACACTGGCGGACAAGCCGCCAGTGGCACTCCAGTTGAGAACCCAACAACTAAGTTGCGGTCGAGTACTTCCTTCGGACACTTCCCAAGGAGCCAGCGCCGACCTACTCGCGCCTCGCCTCTTTTCGCGTCCGGTCCATCATCGTCGCGTGTGTGCCGATCACCGAATTCGCGTCCTCCGGGTCGGGCTGGCGTTGGATGTACGTGCCGTCCGACTGCATGTCCCAAGCTTGGCGCCGGTCATTCCAAAGAATCTCGATCGACTCGCGCAGGCGGGCCTTGGCGGCCGGGTCCTTGATCGGCGTGATGCACTCGACGCGGTTGTTGAGGTTGCGGTACATCCAGTCGGCCGAGCCGATGTAGTACTCCTCGTCACCGCCGTTGCGGAAGTAGAAGATGCGCGAGTGTTCGAGGAATCGGCCGATCACGCTCACCACGCGGATGTTGTCGCTCAACCCCGGCACGCCCGGCCGGAGGCAGCAGAAGCCGCGGACGATCAGCCGAACATCAACGCCCGCTTGGCTCGCTTCGTAAAGCTTGCGGCAGATCTTGCGATCCTCGAGCTGATTCATCTTCGCGATGATCGTCGGGCGACTCGGGTCGGCGGGATCCGGGTTGGTCGACTTCCACTTCTGGGCGTATTCGATCTCGCGGTCGATCATCGCGTTGAATCGGCGGCGCATGTTGATCGGGGCGATCAGCAGTTCGTTGAAGTTCCGCTTGTCACTCAGGCCGGTCAGATAGTGGAACAGCTCGACGATCTCGGTCGTGATCGCCGTGTCGCAGGTCAGCAGGCCGAGGTCGGTGTACAGCGACGCCGTCTTCGAGTTGTAATTGCCCGTGCCGATGTGGGCGTAGGTGCGTGTCGTGTCGCCTTCCTGCCGGGCGACCAGCGATGTCTTGGTGTGCGTCTTGTACCCAAGCACGCCGTACACGACGTGGACGCCGGCCGCTTCGAGCTCGCGCGCGACCTGGATATTCCGCCCTTCGTCGAAGCGGGCTTTCAACTCGACCAGGCAGGCGACCTGCTTGCCGCTCTCCGCCGCGCGGATCAACTCGGGGATAAACGGAGAGTCCGCGCTGGTGCGGTAGAGCGTCTGCTTGATCGCCACCACCTTCGGGTCGCGCGCCGCCGCCTTGATAAACCGCTCGACGCTCACATTGAACGACTCGTACGGGTGGTGCAACAGCACGTCGCCGCTGCGGATGATGTTGAAGATGTCCGCCTCGTCGTCCTGCAATCGCGGCGGGACGACGGCCTGCCACGGCGGCTGCTTGAGTTCCGGCAGGTTCAGACCGTGCACCGTCCACAGGTCGGTGTAGTCCAGGTCGGCCGGCATGTGGTACACGTCGGCCTCTTCAAGTTCCAGCTCTTCCATGAGCATCTTGGTCATCCGCGGGTGGGCCTTGCTGCCGACCTCCAGCCTGACGACCGACGCGAACCGCCGGTCGCGCAGCTCGCGCTCGATCAGTTCCAACAGGTCTTCCGCGTCTTCGTCGTCGCGCTCCACGTCGGCGTTGCGCGTCACGCGGAACGGCATGACATTCTCAATGACCATCCCCGGGAACAGGTCGTGCAGGTTGTTGCGGATGATCTCCGACAGCTTGATGAATCGGAATGGCGGCGCGTCGAGGTCCTGGTCGCCCGCGTTCAGACGCAACCACTGCGGCAACACCGGCGGCACCTTGACGCGCGCGAATTGCATGTCGCCCGGCTCGTCTTCACGCATGATCTGGCCGTTCGGCTGCTTCGACGGGTGACGCAGCAACACGCCCAGCGACTTGCTCAGGTTCGACAAGAACGGGAACGGGTGGCCGGGGTCGACGCTCAGCGGCGTGAGGATCGGGAACAGGTTGCGTTGGAAGTAGTCGTCGCAGAACTCGCGCTCGGCCTCGGTCAGCCCACCCCAACCGAGCAGGTGGACGCCCTGCTCCGCGAGTAGCGGTTTGATCCGCCGGTTGTAGCAGTCAGCCTGCGTCTGCAACATCTCGAGCACGGTCCGCCGGATCGCGCCCAGTTGCTCGCGCGCGGTCAGGCCGTCCGGCGTGCGCGCGACGACGCCCGCGGCGACCTGCCGCTTCAGCCCGCCGACGCGCTTCATGAAGAACTCGTCGAGGTTCGAGTTGAAGATCGCCAGGAACCCCAGCCGCTCCAGCAGCGGCGTGCGGTCGTCGAGCGCCTCGTGCAGCACGCGACGGTTGAACTCCAGCCAACTCAACTCGCGGTTGAGAAACTCGCTGGCCGGGTCCGGCGCGGGGCCGATCGTCGCAAGCACGCTTTCCTGACTCATCGAATGCCGTTCCCTTCTGATCTGCAAGACTCGGCGCAGCGTCGATTCTACCGGCCGCGCCCGAACGCGACGAATCAGCCGACCCCACGTGCGTTAGAACCGTGTTAGCGGCGAGCCACGACGTACGCGACCCAGTCCTCGCGGGCCGACATCGTTGGCATCGGCCGATAAACACCGTCGCTTTGGCCCGCCTGTTCGTCGTACGTGTCGCACCAGACCGTCGGTTCTGCAAAACCGGCCTCACCCAACAACTCGACCAGTTCGGGCAACGTCCACAACCGCCAGTCGTATCGGAAGGCGCTGGCACGGGTCGTCTTCGCATCCAAATCGAAATGAATCCGACAATCGATCCGGCCGGACACCGCGTCGAACGCCCGCTGCTCCCACCGATAACCAAACGCCGGCGGGATCGGCTCGTCGTCCGTGATCGCGTCTGCCCCGGAAGGGATGACCTGTCGGTGTTGCTCACTGATTCGCCTCGCGCCCGGCCCGCCGAACACGTCGAGCACAATGACTCCCCGCTTGCGCAACGACCGACGTGCCGACTTGAAATACCCGCGCAGCGCGTCGCGGCTGTGGTACTCGAACACACTGAAGTTCAACGCCGCCACGACATCGACCCGTGGCACGTCCGGCGGCTGCGCGTCCAACACGTCGCACTCGACATGAACAACATCTTCACACCGCTCACCCAGCACACGCCGCGCCAGGCGCTCAGCCCAACGCGCCGTGGGCCCGTTTCGTTCAACAGCCAGCGCGCGGTGGTCTTCCCCCTGCGCAACCCACGCCATCGACACCGCCGACGTCCCGGCAAAGTCCTCGCGTAACAGCGTCGCCTCGTCGCCGTCGTATGCATGTGCAAACACGCGCGACAGAAAGCCGATCTCCGCCCATGGGTGCTGCACCGCCCAGCGATAGAGTTCGAGTTTGTGCGGGCGCGTGGGCATGAAGGATTGACCGCGGATGACACGGATGGGCGCGGATCAGAATAGACGAACACGTAGGTCAGGTCATCGACCTGACGACAGGCGCGCCTCAATGCCCCGGTGTCAGGTCGATGACCTGACCTACGTTGCCGCAACCCAATCCATCCCCCATCTGTGTCAATCTGCGTTCATCTGTGGTTCCACCTCTTCACGGCGAACCCACAAAGATCATCGCGTCGCGTAAGCGCAGCCGATCCAACACCGGCCCGTTCGCACCGGAACCGACGACCAGTTCCACCCGCCGCCCCGCCTTGACGTTCAGCCGGGTGCGTGGTGAGTCGCCGTTGATCTTCGCCTGCGCGACGGCTGTGCCGTCGACGCGCACCGTCAGGTCGAGGTCGGCCCAGTCGTGGGCTGAGGCGTTGGATGTGTCGAGTTCCGCGACGAACGCCAGTCGCGACGCGCCCTCGGGCAGGTCGAGTTGAACGGTCACGGGCGCGTGCAGCCGAAGGTTCGTCGCGGCCAGCGCCGTGTCGCCCGCCGACTCGACCGTCGGCGGCATCGGCACGCCGAACACCAGCCCGCCGGCCGTGACCTTCCGCGGCAGGTCCGTCAGGTCGATGATGCGACGCAACGCCCGGCCGACGATCACGTCGTCAATGTGCGCCCCGCCAAGACCGACATCGATCCGGCGAACGGTTTCGATCGGCACGCGGATCGGCTTGGTCGGCCCGCCGGCGCGAATCAAGACGTTGCTCAACAGAACGCTCTGCCCTTCAACCTCGACGACGCCGAACCGCACACGACTCCCGTCGCGCAGCCAGACCGTGTTGTCAACATTGGGCGCATCATCGTCCGGCGCGGGGTTGGCCAACGTGATCCGCGCGACGCGGTCCAGCGGCAGGGTGATTGCGTCGTCCTGCCCGTCGGGCTGAATCTCGACGCCCGACGCGCGGATCGCCACGATGAACCCGCCCAGCCGATCGCCGTTGGCGAGCACAAGCTGGTCCGTCGCGGCCGGCGCGTCGTTCGTCGCTTGGAGCGGCTTGGCGTTCTCAGCCGACACCGGCAGACGGATCGCGCGCACATCGTCCAGGCTGAACGTCATCTTGCCCAGCGCCCGGTGCTCCCACGCGACGCTTTCGTCGTCCCCACCGGCCACCAACCGACCGGCCACCCGCCGACCGTCCACCAGCGTGATCAGCCCAGCCCGCGGATCAACCGACGTCACGCCGGGGTCGTCCGTCTCCGGCTTGGGAAACAGGATGCGCGGGAACGCGCTCAACGACGCGTCACGCAACGAGTTGTCGTCCGGCAGCGAATAAAACACCTGCCCGTTCCCCGCCGCGTGCAGACGAACGCGCGTCGGCTTCAGATCCTGCCCGATGAAGATCGCGGGGGATTCGGCGAACGCCGACGCGGTAGGGGCGACGATGCAGAACAGAACGAGTGTGAATAGAGTTCGTCGTTTCATTTCAAATTTACGGTCAAGCGTAGGCCGGGCACATTGCCCGGCAATACCGTGTCGTCGGGCGACCCACCGCCGGGGAACGATCTGTCTCATTCTATCCGTCAACCTTACCCGAGCATGAGTTCATGCGCTTCGTCATCCGTATGCCAGACAACCGATTCAAGCCCTGTCACCTCCAAGATGCACTGCTCTGCAAGGTTAAGCATTGAGTTCTCCACTTCATAACGCATGATCGATTTCTTGAAGAACGACCCAATACAACCGAGCGGTTTATCGACACAAATGATCCACGTAGGCGGGGTGGTGTTCACCGGACTGCACTCCACGTAGATACCGTAGTGCTCGTTGTTGAAGTCAATCCAGAAGTGCCAGCACGCATGTTCGTACCAGTCGCTCGGAATTGACGTTCGTGAAGCATATCCACCATTGCGCACGAAGGACTTCAGTAATGAGTCAGCCAAGTCCCGACCCGGTGGCGGTTCGCGATCAGGGCCATCGGGCCATTGGCCCGAGAATCGGTCAGTCTGAATGAGAACGGCCGTACGCTTCATACCGCCCCAAGGATGTTCTGGCCGAACCCGTCAAAACTACACAGGCCTGGCACTTTGCCCGGCATTCCGGGGAATTCAACCCACTACCCCTGACTCATTCGTCATCTGGTGGCAGTTGTAATCGGTCGAGCAACTCTCTGAACGTGTCACATACATGAATAATGCCGTCGTCGCCGAACACTTCGTGGAAATAGAAAGCGATCTTCGGCGGCCCAGAGTCTCGATTGTCGAAACAGACATAGTTTCCTCCGCCGTCCTCACCGAATGGGATAATGTTCGGGTCGAGGCCGTGTTCCGACCACGTGCCCATCACACTGTACACACTTGGCCTACTGCCCCAAGGCAGGATGGAAAGAACCAGTCCAATGCCGCAATAGTCAAATCCCGGAGTAGGGCGATCAACTCTGAAATCAACATCTCCATGAGCGCCGCTGAAACGTCGCAACACGTCGACGTATTCGACAGGGAACTCGATGTTGAACAACTTTGACGCACCGTCGATGACGTGATCGGGCACGAACTCGCCAGAGGGCTCGAATCCAAGCATAAGCACCAAGCGATACGCTTCGGGAAAAGACGTCTGCGATAACAGACGACCAACGGGCAACATAATTCTAACCGCCCGCGTCGTCGGCCCCCTTCAACGCCGGGCTTGAAACAACTGATGCCCACTCTGGCCTTCGGGGATGAACTCGTCGACGGTGATGACCAGCCCTGACTGTTCGATCCACCGTCGGTAGGTCGGGGCGTCGGCGTGACTCCAGAACATGGTCGCGTCGGGCACGCCCAGCCAATCCCGTTCCTCGCCGGTGCACGCGGTGTGACCGAGCGTGGCGACAAACACGCCACCGGGGCGCAGCCATCGGCCGATCCGCCGGATCAAACCCGCGTGCTCGTCGACCGGAAGGTGGATGATCGAATAGAACGCGATGACGGCGTCAAATGATTCTCGCTCGAACCGCAGTTCAGTCATGTCCGCGCACCGGAATCGGCCGGCGGGCACAAGCGACCGCGCACGATCGATCTGGACCGGCGAGAGGTCCACGCCCGTGTACCGCGCGTGCGGCGCGATCGCCGCGGCCACGGGGACACCGCAGCCGCAACCGAGTTCCAGCACCGAAGGGTTGTCGCCCAGTTCGCCCAGCGCCCGCGTGACCCACAACAAATAGTCGTGCGAGGCGTCCCCCTCGTCCTTGCGGTAGGCGAGCGACACGGCGTCGTAGCCGAGACGTACGGTCTGTTTGGGGTCGTTTGATGAGGTCATGTAACGATTGAATAGGCCGGGCACGTTGCCCGGTACGTCCACGTCATCCAGCAACCCACTTCCGGGGGTCGGCCGAGCCTGAAGGGTGTGCGACACGGACGCGGTCATCGAGGCCGACACACCGGCGCACCCAGACGCATGTTCCGAGCCACTCTGGCGATTGAAGAGGCCCGCACGGCGAGTGCATCGCCTTCTTGGTTGGAGGTGCGCAAAACCAGGCATGTTGCCCGGCCTACGGATTAGTCGGCATTGTCAATTCCCGACTTCAAGTCATCCAACAACTCATCGAAGATCTCGGTGGACACCGAATCCAATTCTTCTGGAAGCAACCACATCGACGTTGCGTCAAGATTAGCAATGAACGCCTCATTTCCACCCTCCGCAAGCTTCCGTTCCGACCATTCCGAATAGCCCGGTACCACAACCAAAGGATAGTCGCGCGCTCTCCTCTGCAAATCCAATGCTCGGCGTGCAATGTCCTCGTCGCTTGGCATGAGTACTCCCCATCGCACCGAGTTCACTAATCCATGATCATATGAAATCGGCCCTATGTGGCCGAGTATATGACTCGTCGCTCACCGTTGAAAAATCGGCAACAACCGGTTCGGCATCTGCAGGATGATCAGCGCCATCGAACTCGCGTACGCGTCGCCGTGCGAGCTGGACCAACTGCCCTCGTCCTGTTGGCTGCGGATCAGTTCTTCGCGGATGCGGGGGAACCAGTCTGCCCAGTATTCGCCGCCGGCCAGGTACATCGCCTGCACCGCGTAGTAGTGGCCGTAGTAGTAGTGGCCGACGCTCCGGCTGCCGACGCGGTTGGCCTGCTGCTTGAGGTACGACAGGCCGCGCTGCAGCGCGTCGCCCTCGTACACGCCGGCGTAGTACAGGCTCGCGACGCCCGCGGCGGAACGCGGGAAGGCCGAGCCGCCCGAGTGCAGCATGTAGCGGAAGCCGCCGTCGGCTGGGTTCTGGCATTGCAGGACGTACGAGATGGCGCGGTCGATCGCCTTCTTCGGCACGCGGATGCCCGCCTCGCGGGCCGAACGCAACGCCATGATCTGGCAGATCGTCACCGACAGGTCGGCGTCGTAGGGCAGCGGCTGATACCGCCAACCGCCGTCCTTGTTCTGCGCGTTCAGGATCAGCGTGACGGCCTTGACCAGCGACTCGCGCACACGGCGGTCGCGGGTCATTCCGTACACCTCGCCCAAGAACAGCGTGGCGAACCCGTGGCCGTACATCGGGCCGTGCGACGTGTTCGCGGCGATCAGGCCGGTCTCCTGCGCGTGGTCGAGGACGAACTTCATCCCGCGTTCGACGACGTCGCCGTACTTGCCGCGCCCGGGCAGATGCCCGTCGGCCATGAACGCCAGGCAACACAACGACGTGATGCCGACGTGCTTGCCGTAACGACTCGTCCCGAACGACCCGTCAGCCTTCTGCACCTTGCGCAGGTAGGCGAGCCCGCGCGTGACGGAGGCGCGCAGCTCGGGCGTGATCTCCACGAAATCGACCTCGCCGTTGACGGCGTCGTTGTTTTCTTCGACGGCGGCGCGGGCGGGGGAAGACACTAACAAGGTCATAGATAGCGCGATCAATACAACCCAGCTTGATTGCATACGCATTGTTGTTCTCTTGAAGCCGGGCCCTTCCGAAGGCCCGGATACGGCGTGAAGCGACCACGGATTGTGCCGATCGCGCGGATGGTTGTGAAGTCGTTTGTCTTGTTCTATCCGCGCCATCCGTGTCATCCGCGGTTCCTTTTGTTTGGATCCGGGCCTTCGGAAAGGCCCGGCTTCGCACAATTGGGTGTGACTTATCGAAAGCTGACTCGGCAATCGATCGTCCATGTTCATTACCGCCCTTCTTCAGCCACGCGCTTGTAAAACTGTTGCGTCAACGTTTCGTACGGCGCACTGAACCGGTCGTCGCGCCCCTGGATCAGCTCGTCGCGCAGGCGGGCGGGCAGGCTGCCCCAGCCCGCGCCGGCTTCGTCGGTCGCCGCGCCGGCCTTGTGGTCGTCCGGCGAGCCCTGCGTGCCGCGGCCGTCGCCCTGGTTGTTCTTCTGGGCCTGCCCCTTTTGGCTCTTCTGTCCCTGGTTCTGTCGGCTGCCCGACTGCTCCTTTTGATTCTTGTTTTGATCCGACTTGCCGCTCTTGCCCTGCTGTTGCTGCTTCTTGGCCGACGCGATGATCTGGTCGAGCCGGCGGAGGATCGACTCCTGCATCCGCTGCGTGTCGAGCCCCGCGTCCGCCCGCTCGTTCAGCCGTGTGCCCACGACACTCATGTCTTTGACCGCCGACTTGAACGCGGCCGACACCTGGTCGCCCGTCAGCTCCGGCTCGGTCACGTTCGGATCAATAGGAAGCTTGTCATCCGTCTTGCCGTCGTCTGGTTTCGCGTCGTCCTTGTCCGGCGACGTGTCCTTCGGCAGGTCGAGCAGGTCGTCGAGCGAGGGTTCGTCGTCCGCGAGAAGCGGGGTCGTGACGAAGACGCACGCGAGGGCGAATACCGACGTGAATATGGTGATGGTTTGTCGCATGGTTCAGGTCCGTCAATAGCGGGTCATACTTTGTGAACATGTCCCGTTTGAGCATGTCTTATCCGAGCCGGGCTCTGACAAGGCACTCGTCTGTTGGCGCGGGTGCCTGTGAATAAGCGGAGCGTTTCACGGTGTTGGGCGTTCAACCTGTGAAACGCTCCGCTTATTCACAGGCACCCAATTAATCAGACTTCTATTCCGTCGCGTCATCGCCGTCCGGCGGCGTGACGACGCGCGGTTGACCGGGCTGTTCTTGCTGCTGCCGTTGTTGCTCCAGCTTCTCGAGCAGCTGCGTGCCCAGGCCGGCCAGGTCGTTTTGTTGTTGACCCAACTGCGCGGCCTCCGCCTTGCGCGTGTCGGGCTTCATCCGCTCCGCAGGGATGTCGTGCAACGAGCGGGTCGACTTGTAGATCGACGCCTGCACGTTGCGCAGCAGCTTCAACTCGGCAACGGGCGGGATGAGCGGCGGGCGTTGCTGTTGGCCTTGCTGGCCGCCGCCCTGGTCGCCGCCTTGCTGGCGTTGGGCGAACTCGTCCTGGTCGCGGTTGGCCTCGGCCAATGCGTCGGCCATCATCTGTAAATCATTGGCGACCGACGCCTCGCGACGCAGCAGCAGCGCGTCGGCCTGCGCTTTCTTGAGTTGGTCAACGGCCGCGGCCGCCTCCGTCTCGATCCGCCCGTGCAGGTGGCGGAAGACCAGCGTCTTGACGACCTCCTCGTGTTCGCCCAACTTCTGCGCCGCGGCCCGCAACGCATCTTCTCGTGCGCTCAGCTTGAGCAGTTCCTGCCGCTGACGACGGGTCAGTTTTTCGACCTCCGCCAGTTTCTGCGACTCGGCACGGATCGCCTTCTGCTCGGCCACGAGCTTTTCGTATTCCTGCCGCAGCTTGTCGCGGGTCTGGCGGTCTTCCTCGTCCTGCTGTTTCTGCTGCTCCTCTCGCAGCTTGGCCAGCGCGTCCTGCAGATGCCGCACGGCGTCGGTCTCGCCCGTCATCGCGTCGTCTTTGTTGTTCGCACGCAGGGCGAGCACGGCCGCGGCCTGCGCATCGACGGCCTTGCCGATGAACTCGGCGACGGGTTGTGTCTCGCGTGACTGCTTGGCTGTCTCCTGCACGGTCATCGTCGTCCGCCGCAGCGCGACCAGCGGCTCGTCGAGGCCGGTCAACAACTGCGCGAGTTTCAAGCGGTTGAGCTGCGCCTCCTGTTGCGTGATGAGCCGTTGCAGTTCCTCAGCCAACTGCGCGAGCGTGCGCTTGAGCACCTCTTGCTGCTTGCGCTGCTGGTCGTTCAGCTCGCGCATCATCTGCTGGATCGTGTTCTGCGCGTTGTTCTGCTGTTGACCCGCCTGCGAGAGTTGGTTCTGTTTGGTCTGCTGCGCGGCCTGCTGCATCTGCTGCGTCAAGCCCTGCCGCTGCGCGATCGCCGCCGCCTCGCGCAACGCCTGCGCCGCCGCCTTGTCGCGCGGCGATTTGCCCTGACGCGCCGCCTCGGCCGCGGCCTGCATCTGCTTGATCAGGTTCTTCGCCTGCTCCGCCAAACCGTCCTGACGGTCCGCCAGCTTGTCGAGTTCAGCCTTGTCCTTGGCGGGCAACTGGTCGGCGTCCCGACCGACCGTGCGCGGCAGCATCTTGCGCGTGTCGCCCGCGAGGTTGCCCTGCTGCGTGCCCATCTGACGCAGCTTCAACTGCAACGTCACCAGGTCGTTGCCCTGGTCGAGCAACGCGACCAGGTCGGTCAGTTTGTCGTTGACCGTCTCCTGATCCCGCTTCGCTTCTTCCTGCAACTGCTTGGCCGCCTGCTCATCCCCCGCCGCTTGCGGCTTGGCGCTCTTCGCAGCCCGCGCCTTATCCAACCGCTGCGCCGCCGTTTGCGACGCCGACTGCGCCTCCTGCAACAACTGCCCCGCCTGCCGCAGCATGTCGTTCAGTTGCGGGTCGTTCAGGCGGTTTCGTTCGGCCCGCGACTTCAACGCGCCGACCTGCGAACGCTGGCGTTGCACGGCCTGCGTCAGCCGCTGCTGTGCGCCGGCCGACTTGCTCGGGTCGGCCTGCTTCGTGATGTCGCGTTGTCGGCCGTCCAACTCGATCGCGCGTTGACGCACGCCGGACAACTCGCTGCGCAACTGCCCGATCAGCGTCGCCTCGTCCACAATCAGCAGGCGGCGCAACGTCGAGCGGACGGCCGGGTGTCGCTGGCCGTCCAGCTCGTAGACGTCGCGCACCACGGCCGCGAGCAACAGCTCGTCACCGGCCTTCAGTTTTGGATCCAGTTGCGACAGGTCCAGTTCGTGTGTCACAGCCGCGGCCTGCCCCCTGCCCGCCTTTGACGCGAGCACGGCGAACGACGGGGCCTTGTCGGCCTTGCGGTCTTCCGCGGAATGCGCAGCCGAGACGAGCGCGACCTTCTCCACGCCGACATCGTCGCGGGCCTTGCCCTCGATATCGAGCACCGCCGTGGCCAACACCGACTCGTCGGCCGGCGGCTGACTCAGGTGCGCCGACGGCGACTTGTCTTCCACCGCGACGAATCGGTACAGCCGGTCCGACAGGTTCGACAGGCCGTGTTCGTCTTTCAGTTGAATAGAGCTTTCGACGGTCTCGACCAGCGTGAACGTCAACGTGGCGGTCGGCTCGCCTTCCGATGCCGTCAACTGCGCACCGTCGATGCCCGCGAAACCGGGCAGCATGGCCGACAGGTCGGAAGACGACCGCGGCAACGGCTTATTGAGTTCGATGGCCAGGTGGACGCGCGAGCCTTGCAAGGCTGACGCCGCCGCGACCCGCCCCGTCTGCTCACTCAACACGACGGTCTGCACCGGGGCAAGTTCGATCGCGTAGGCCGGCGGCTTGATCGTGGCCGTCACGAACTCGACGGCCGGCCGCGCGACCAACCGGATCGTCCGCTCCTCCGTCGCCGCGTCGCCCGCGGCGAAACGCACGGTCAGCGTCGCGCCGTCGGCAGCGCCCTCGATGCCCGACAACTCCGAAGACAGGTCGAGCATGCTCTCGTAGCGGTGGTCTTCGCTGTCGGGCTGGGTCTGATCAGTGAGCAGCACTTCGCGCTGCGCAATCGTTTCGCCTTCGGCGTCGGTCAGGGTAAAGCTCGCCGTCGCGCGCAAACCCGATCGGTAGCCACGGTCGACACGCATGGCCAACGGCACGGGTTGATCGATCGGGTGGACGTCGGCCGCGACCAGGCTGGTCACGTCGTTGCGTCGCGGCCACTGGGCATCACCCAGCGGCGCGAACCAGCGACGCGCAGCCGTGAGGCTCTCCGCCGGCGCCGCCGCGACGACACCGACTGTCAGCAATACCGCGATGCACGCGACGACGCCGACACGCAGCGTCGGCGTCGGTTCGATCAGCCGCTTCAACGACTCGCCGCCGAGCTTGCTTTCCGCGTCATGTCTCGCCGCGTCGGCCAACTCCCCATGCCGCTTGCGGCTTAGCGCCGCCTCTTCCAGATCACCGTCAGCCCCCACCGTCGATCGCCAAGTCGTGAACTCGACCCCGCTGGCCAGCACGCCGGCCAACCGCGGTGTCATCCGTTCAGCCCGCAGCGCGACCTGACTCAAGTCCGGCGCGAACCCCGCCGCGCGCGAGAATCGTGTGACCAGCCACCAGCCCGCCACGCCCACGACCGCCAGGCCGACGCCAAGCCGTAACCAACCCGGCAAGCGCAGCAGGTAATCGATCAACCCACAGGCCAACGCGACGACCAGCACGACCGCCAGCCACCGGAACACGACCTGCGCGATCAACAACGCCCGCCCGGTTCGGCGGACCTGCTCCAACTGGCGGACAACTTGCTGCATGACCGGCTCGCTCGAGGGGGCGAAAAGTGACAAGCAATGATAGCAGGTCGCCTCCTACCCCTTATCGACGCAAGCCGGGGCGCGGTGTTCCGAAAACGCGGGCGAAAGTGGGCCGTTATGGCGACATGTCCGGCACGTTCACACCAACCGGATCAGCTTCCGCCCGATCCATTCGGCTGTGAGCAGGACGATCACGATGATCAACGCCAGGGGTGAATCCCACACGGCCTCACGGCTGTCGTTGGCCGTGCGGCGGGCGTTGTTCTTGATCAGCGAGGTGAGTTGGTCGAGTTCGTCGAGCGGGACGACCTGCCCGCCGGAGGCGTCGGCCAAGGCCTGCAGGCGGGGGTGGTCGGTCGCGGGGTCGCGCAACTCGTCGTCCGGGCGTGTGACGGTGACCGTGCGTTCGAGGTCGAGGTTGGCCAGCGCCGGCGTGAGGATGCGCAGGTCGAACTTGCCCGAGTCGCTGGGCCGCCAGGTCGTTTGGAAGGTCTGCCGACGCGGCGCGTCTTCGCCTTCCGGCCTTTGCACGGGCAGCAGTTCGAGCGTTTCGGACGGTCGGCCCGTCGTCGCGCCGTCGCTGGACCGTTTGAACACGCCGACCTCGATGCGCGGCAGGTCGCGTTCGATCAGCAGTGGGTCGTTGATGTGCACGGTGACGACCAGCGACTGTTCGATTTCGATCCGCCGGTGCGACACGTCGATGGCCGCGCGGTCGCCGGCCAACGCGACGCGCGACTTGCCCAGCATCTGGATGAGCTGCACCCAGAACTGCTGGACGTACAGGTTGCCCGTGCCCAGCCGCCAGCGGAACGTGTCGTCGGTCGCGACGTAAACGCTCTGCCCCGCGCCGCTGCGCAACCGCACGACGATCGGCAGCGTGCGGTCGTCGGCCAGCGTGGTCACGGCCAACGGCTCAGCCAGGTCTTTGAGTTTGCCCACGTCCTGCGCCCACTGCAGCGCGGGCAGTTGCTTCGGCCAACGCCCGTCTTCGCCCTCGCCCCGTCGTCGCAAGCGCAACACGTTCAGGTCGCCGGCCGACGGTGTGGGTTGCAGATCAACCGCGCCGGTGGTCAGGTCGAGCGCCGTGACCTCGGCTGGGTGACGCATGGGCAGCAGCTTCGCCAACGGCGTGCCGTCGTACGACACGGGCATCGCCGACTCGCCGCCGATCCACAACACGCCCGCGCCGCGCGCGGTGACGTGGTCGCTGATGAGTCGCACCTGCTGGTCGTTGAACACGCGGGCCGGCAGGTCGCCAACGATGATCACGTCGAACGGGTCGAACTCGTCCACGGTGCGCGGCAGCGGCGTCTCGACGTCGCCCTCCTGCACGAACGTCCCGTCGCCGCGTGCGAGCAGGATCGAACTGCGGATCGTCTTCTCGCGCATCAGGATGTGCTTGAGGAAACGGTATTCCCAACGCGGTCGGCCTTCGACGTACAGCACGCGCAGCGGACGGTCGACGAACTCCACCACGACCTGGCCGACGTTGTCTTCGGTGAGCAACTCGTCGGGCGCATCGGGTTGATCGATCGGCTTGGTGTACTCGACCTCGACGCGCATCGTGGTTGCGCCGGCCGCGGCGCTGCGCGTGATCAGGCGGATCGGTTTATCGAGACCCTCCGGGTCGGCCGCGCGTTCAGCCAACACCTTGCCCGTCTGCGCATCGACGACACGCACACGCACGTCGTCCGGGTCGACGCCGCTGTCGGCCGGGTACTGGTCGAGGTAGACCGTCACGGGCACGATGTCGTTGACGAACGCGCGGGCCGGCGCTTCGACGCGTTCGACCTTGAGGTTCATCGGCGTGATCGGCGAGCCGAGCGGCACGGGGAACACGCTCACGCCCTTGAGCATGCGGACCAGGTCGGCGCCGGTCGCCTCGTGCGTTCGGCCGTCGGTGAACAGCACGACGCCTGTGATCGGCCGACCGGCTGCGCGCTGCAATGCCTGCTCGATCGCGGTGGCCACGGCCGTTGACTGACCCTGCGCCGGTGGCAGCGCGACGCCCGTCGCGGCAGTTTCCGGATCGTCCGCCCCTTCGATCTCGTACGTCCCGCCGTGGAAGCCGAGCCAGAGGATCCGTCGGTTGTCTCGGCCGAGCTGTTTGTCGGTGAACAGCTCAGGGTATTGCGCGAGACCCTTGCGAAGCTGCGCGTCGCGGGCGATGCGTGCGTTGGGGTCGTCCGAGCCGTCTTTGGGCACGTCGGCGATGGTCATCGACTCGCTTCGATCAACCAGCACGAGCAACCAGTCCGGTTCGTCCAGCTCGTCGCGGACGACGACCATCGGCCCGGCCAACAACATGGCGATGACGACGATCAAGGCTGCGCGGGTGACGGCGAGCATGACGCGCGGCCAGGGCTTGCCGATGAGTCGGCTGTAGCTCCACAACGCCGCGCCCAACGCGCCGATGACGATCAACGCCCACGCCCACGCGGGCACCTGGAAATGCCAGTCCCAATCCGCGCCGTCTTCCGACAGCGTCAGGCGCTTCAAGCCAAGCAGCGTGTCGAACGTCCTGTCCATGAACGACGACGCGAGCGTGGCGGGCGGGTTGTTGAACAAAGTGGTCATGCTGTTCCGTCAAACTGTCGCGTTGATTCCCAAGAACGACCACGGATTACACGGATGGGCACGGATCAAAGGATAAGCGTGGATCAAGACGCGTACCCCGCATATGACAACTTTGTCTCGACGCTGGCCGATTAATGCGCCGTTTCTTTGCTATCCGTGATATCCGTGCCATCCGTGGTTGCTCCAATCGATCGACATTGCGTTGTCGTGTTAGCTCTTACTCTCCGCCGCGCGCTGCGCGGCCTGTTGCACAAATCCGGCTGCGCCGGATACCGCCGGCCCGGCCGACGCGCGGGCGCCGGCGTGCGCGTGGCTGAACCACCGGGCCAAACAAAGCTCGAGCAGCAACAGCACGAGCACGGCCCACAGCAGCGGCCAACCCACATTCGCCGACGCGACGTGGCTGGCCAGGCTTTGGCCCGGCTGCTCCGTGTCAAGCCAACGCCAGTTGTCAGCGGACACCGTCGCGTCAAGCCACTCCGCGACGCTGTTTTCATTCAGCGTGCGCGTGTCGCCGTCGAAGTCGTCCACGTTCACAGCCAACACGCGGCCGTTGCTCTGCGGCGCGGCGACCCACAGGCCCGGCGCGGGCAACGGTGTCGCCGGCTCGAGACCCGCGTCGGTCAAACGCAGCAACACCTGCTTCGCGTCGCGTTTCGATCGTTTGACTTTGGTGTCATCGCCGATCGGCTCGTGCACCAACTGTTGCACGCCCGCCCAACGCGGGCCGAGCGCGGGTTGTCGGCCGCAAATCAGTCGGTCGTCCACGCCCGACGAGCGCGCCCCGCCGAGCACGCCGCGCAACGACTCGTGCAGCAACGGGACGAACAGCGGCTTGGTCGGCAGGTTGGTCCAATCCAGATCGATCGCCGTGGCCAACAAAAGCACGCCACCCTGGCCAACCCGGCCGTATGCGAGCAGCGGCTTGCTTTCGTTGCCGTCGCGCACGGCCAGCCAGGCCTGACCGGCGTCGGGCGTGCGGAACGTCACGTCGAACCGGCGGTTGACGCGGATCGGCACGCGCAGCGCTTCGAAGTCCGGCGCGAGTAACGCCAACTCCGTCGGCGGGTCGCCGTCGGTCTTCAATGACCAGACTTTCAATGGGTCATTTTCGTCGAGCACTCGTGGCTCGCCGGCGATCGTCCAATCGAGGTTGAACTTGGTCGGCAGCAGGCCCGGCCATTGCGCGGCGGCCGTGTCGGGCGGCGCGGTGAAGACGACGAGCCCGCCCTCTTCGGCCAACGTGCGCAGCGCGGCCCAGCCATCGTCGGTCAGCAGGTCGGGTCGCAGGATCACGGCCGCGTCCCAGCCGGCCATCGCCTTGCCGTCGAGCAGCGCGGCCGACGCCTCGGCCACCTCGACGCCGCCGGGCTGCCGCGCTTCGAGCGCCGCGCGCGGCGACAGCGCGAAGCTCATCCATCGCCGCGAGGGGATGGCCGTGTCGCCCGTGGCCGGCGCGTCGATGTCGTCGACAATGCCGACCGTCAAGCGGTGTCGCAACTCCACCGTCGCGATGCGCAGGTTGTCAGCCGGCAGCGCGTCGTCCTCCGCCAGCCGCGCGACGACGGAGACCGTCCGCCCGCCGCCGGCCGAGCCAACGTTCGGCCCGCCGCGACGCGACGCCAGGTCGGCCAACGCCTGCGGGTCGACCGACACTTCCATGTTCAACGAGCCGTTGTTCTGGCCCTTCTGCCAAGTCATCGTCCCGCTGTGTTTACCAATGACCTGCCCCGGTGTCTTGCGGCCGGGCCCGCGTGCGACGAGTTCAAGGTCGACCTTGCTCGTGCGTTCGTCGTCGCTCTGAAAACGCCGCAACGCGACACGCACGGGAACGGACAGCGCGCCCGTCGCGGCCGAAGGTGTGACCATCCGCCGCCGTGATGCGACGGCTGTGACCTGCACGTTCGACCGGGTGGCCGCCGGCTTGGTCACCAACAGGTGGGCCTGCCGTTGCAGGCGGGTCAGCGTCGGGTCGCCGGCCTTGTCGATCGGCAGCGTGTCGGGCGCGAGGTCGCTGAGCACGACGACGAACGCGCGGTCGCGCGGCGTATCGACCTGCTTCAACATCGCGCTGGCCAGCGTCAACGCGCCGTTGATGTCGCCGCGCGCGAAGCGCGGCTCGAGTGTCTTCAGGTCACGCTTGACCGCCGCGTGGTCGAGCGTCGGCGGCGCGAACATCGCCTTGGCCGGCGTCGCCGCACGCCAAAGCGCGACGCGGTCGGACGGTTTCAATTCGTCGATGAGTTTGACGGCCGCGGCGCGCAACTTCTCGAACCGCGCGCTGTCGGCGTCGTCCGATTCGAGCGCCCGTGTGCTGAGCGAATCATCGATGATGATGCAAACAACCCGCCCGGACGCGTCGGTGCCCACGCCGTCGCCCAACCCCGCGATCAACGGCCCCGCGAGCGCCAACCCCAGCAGCAGCGGGATCAAACAACGCACGAGCAGCAACAGCCACTGTTCAAGCCGCAACCGCGTGCGATGTCGGCGGAACGCCTCGATCACAAACCGCATCGCGCCCCAAGCCTGCGGCCGACGTTGCAACCGGGTGAGCAGGTGGATGACCACCGGGATCGCGATCGCCGCCGCGCCGGCCATGGCCAGCGCTGCGCCGTTTGCGAAGAAGCCACCGACTTGGGCGAGTGTCTGGGTCATCTAATCAAACGTTTCATTCAAGGGTCGGGTGCCTGTGAATGAGCGAAGCGTTTCACAGTTCCCCGAGTCTCAGTGCCGTGAAACGCTTCGCTTATTCACAGGCACGCGTCACACAATCATGCACACGTCACATCTTCTTCCGATCCGCCGCCGCCGCGCGGTGCGCGAGGAAGCGGCTCAAAGGCGGGCCAAGCGACTGCGCCGTATCGAGCATCAGGTAGTCAAAACCGAACTTCTGCGTCACGTTCTGCACGTCGCGCAGGTGCGCCCCGAACACTTCGAGGTACGCGTCGCGCAGCGCAGCCGGGTCGAGCGGCAGCTTGCCCTCGCCTTCCAGGCCAAAAAACTCGCTGGGCGAACGGAACGGGAACGTCAGCTCGGCCGGGTCGAGCGTTTGCAGGATCATCACGTCATGCCGCCGGTGGCGGAACCGCGCCAGGCCTTTCTGCAACGCCTGCGGGTCGTCGAACAGGTCGCTGATCATGACGATCACGCTACGTCGTGTGAGTTTCGCGAC
Source organism: Phycisphaeraceae bacterium (assembly GCA_028284155.1). Lineage (GTDB taxonomy): Bacteria > Planctomycetota > Phycisphaerae > Phycisphaerales > Phycisphaeraceae > JANQSF01. Next base: position 24,154 of record JANQSF010000040.1, on the reverse strand, counting down.
CATCTGCTCGAACGTTCTGCCGAGGTTTGTCATGCGTGTGGACAGGCCCGCCTCGCTCACGTCGTCTTCCACCAGCGCCTGGTCATCTTCAGGTCGCACACTGGACAAGATTTCGACGATCTGCCGCCAGTGGTCGCGCGCGTTGCTCAGCCGTGTTGACTTGCGCACCTGGTCGGCAAACAGCACCAGCGCGACGCGGTCCTGCTGCCGCAACGCCAGGTGCGCCAACGTCGCCGCCAGCGTCGCCGCGTAGTCGTACTTCCGCCAACCTTTCACTTTGTTCGACGAGTACGCCATCGACCCCGACGTGTCGACCAGCACGAGCAGGCGGAGGTTTGTTTCTTTCTGATACTGCTTGAGGTAGAGCTTGTCGCTTCGGCCGAACACCTTCCAATCAAGGTGGCGGATGTCGTCGCCCGGCGCGTATTGGCGGTGCTGCGCGAACTCGACTGAGTAGCCGAAGAACGGCGAGCGGTGCATGCCGGTCATGATGCCCTCGACGACCATGCGCGCACGCAGGTCGAGCGACGCGACGGAGGCGAGGACGTTGGGGTCGAGATAGCCGGTCGAGATTTGTGAGGTCGGCTGTGCGATGTTCGATCATTCCTGTTCGCAACATGCGACGCGCTAAGTCGCAAGCGGCGGTCAGCGCATGACGGCGTCCATCTGTTCAGCCGTCCGCGCATCCGTGCCGTCGATCGTGGTCGTCTTGATCAGCTCGTCGATCACGTCGTCGCTGCGGACGCCGTCGGCCTCGGCGTTGAAGTTCGTAATGAGCCGGTGGCGGAGCACGGGGTGGGCCACGGCCTTGACGTCGTCCGGGCTGACGTGCGTTCGACCGTGCAGCACGGCGTGGGCCTTGCCGGCCAGGATCAACGCCTGGCTCGCACGCGGACCGGCGCCCCACGAGATGTACTGCTGGATGAATATCGGGCGGTGGTCGTCTTCGCCGCGCCCGGGTTGACGCGTCGCGCGGACGAGCCGAAGCGCGTATTTGATGACATGATCGGCCACGGGCACGTCGCGCACCAGGTCCTGAATGCGCTGCACCTTCTCGGCGTCGACGATGTGCTCCAGGTGAACGTCCTGCCGCGCGGTCGTGCGCTTGACGATGTCAAGCTCCTCAGCCTCGCTGGGGTACTTGACGTTGATCATGAACAGGAAGCGGTCAAGCTGCGCCTCGGGCAGCGGGTACGTGCCCTCCTGCTCGATCGGGTTCTGCGTCGCCAGGACGAAGAACGGCTGCGGCAGCGCGTGCTGCACGCCCGAGACGGTCACGTGGTGTTCCTGCATCGACTCGAGCAACGCGGCCTGCGTCTTGGGCGGTGTGCGGTTGATCTCGTCAGCCAGGATGACGTTGGCGAACACCGGCCCCTTGACGAAGCGCAGGTGCCGCTCGCCGGTGGCCTTGTTCTCCTCGATCACCTCGGTGCCGGTGATGTCCGACGGCATCAGGTCGGGGGTGAACTGGATGCGGTTGAACGAGAGGCTCAACGTGCGCGAGATCGTGGAGATCAGCAGCGTCTTGGCCAAGCCGGGCACGCCGACGAGCAGCGCATGCCCGCGGCAAAACAACGCCGCCAGCACCTGCTCGACGACCTCATCCTGACCCACGATGACTTTAGCGATCTGCTCGCGGAGTTCGGCCGCGGCCTGCTGAACGTCGCCGACCAGTTGGTTCGGCTCCGGCGTTGTGGGGTCGCTCATAACAGCTCCTGTCTGCAACGTGAACGGGCAAGTATAGCGATGCCGACCTGTATTCAGTCGACCAGTTGGGGCCGGGTGAACAGGTCCTGTTTGCGTACCTCCCTGACAACCCCCGATGCAAATGGCGCTGTCCTGCCGGGCGGGCCTCTTCAATCGCCAGAGTGGCTCAGACTTCGCGCCAGGTCACAACGGTGTTTCGCCCGCAATAACGCCCCCCGCGCCGCACACGTCAATGGCGCGGCCGATCGGGGGCCTTCCACGGCCAGCCCCCGAACCCCCCGGCCGCCCCCGGAAGGTGAGGCGTGCAGGCGGCGTTCTGTGTGGTGCCCAATGTCCGTAATCTGGGAGCGGGGATGTCTCCCAAGGGCAACGTTCTTGCAGCGTTTTCGAGCGGACACATGAATCTGGAGGTCGGAGACATCGGTAACACATTCGGCCGAAAGGCCCGCCCTTCCGCGGGGGAGCCTCGGGGGTTTGGGGGAGCGGCGGCGAGCGTCCCCCAACTCATGTAGTCCCTAAGGCGCAGCCGCTCCGTCAAAGCGCAGCGCCAAGCCCCTGCGGCGCTTGAGCAGGCCCGCCCGGCAGGGCACCGCCTTATCTTCTTCGATTCAATGCAAGACGCCGAAACGGTAGACTCCTCTCGTGGGGGTACTGATTCACCTGTCCACTTTGACCCAATCGCACGATCCGCATGCCCGAACTGCCCGAAGTCGAGACCGTCCGTCGATCGCTTGAACGGGCAACCGTCGGCCGAGTCGTTCGTTCGGCCCAGGTCCGCCGGGCGGATGTCGTCCGCGGTATTGTCAACGACGCCGCACTGCTGGCGGGTCGCCGGATCGGCGGCGTCATTCGACACGGCAAACAATTGGCCATCCTAGCCGAAGCCGACGGGCACGACGGATCGTGCGTCTGCGTTCACCTGGGCATGTCCGGCTCCCTGCGGATCGGCAACGGGACGACCCAACTCGACGCGCACACGCACGTCGTCTGGCGGTTAGAAGGGGACCAAACCGTCGTGTTCCGCGACCCCCGGCGGTTCGGCGGCGTTTGGCTGTTCCCCAGCGAGGCGAACCTGCGCGACACCCGCTGGACCGCCCTCGGCCCCGACGCCCTTTCCATTCAGCCGAGCGCGTTGCACGAACGACTCCAGCGCACCCGCCGGGCCATCAAGGCCGCCCTGCTCGATCAGGCGGTCATCGCCGGTTTGGGCAACATCTACGTCGACGAGTTGCTGTTCCAGATCGGGATTCACCCCGAGCAGCCGGCCGACACGATCAATTTCAAGCGAACGCAACGCATGGTGCGGGTCATGCGCCGCCTGCTGGCCAAGGCCATCGAGGCCGGCGGGTCGACTCTGCGCGACTACGCGGACGCCGAAGGCCAAGCTGGTCGTTACCAGCAAAGCCACCTCGTGTACGGCCGATCAGGTCAACCCTGCCGCAAGTGCGAGACCAACCTGAACACACACCTCGTCGCGGGGAGGACGACGGTGCTCTGCCCCGCGTGTCAACCGATGTTCTCCTCTTCCTAATAGATAGAGAAGTATTTAACGTCAGTAATATGGCGTGTCCGAATGGGGAAAGTCACCGGCACGGAAGGCGCAAATCTAAATTGTAAAATGATTTGAGTTCTTTTAGATGCCGTGCAGAACATGATCGGTCTTGTCGGGTCTTGGTTCTGAAACCGCCTGTACCAACCTGTTTGGTTTTGCAGACAGGCGTTCTTGGGATCGATGTGTCAATTCCCAAACGATCCGGGCGCTCCGACACAGACAGGCCTTTCCACGGCTAATCCACCGCATTCCAGACAGGCCCGAGTGACGCGGTTTGGCTCAGTCCGGCCTAGAATGGCGACCGCATCTGTCTGTCCGTTCGCGTCGTTATCCGGGGAAAAACAGGGATAACCCGGCAGAAAAAGAGATCGAGCTATGTCTGACGAGCAGCAGTCCGCCCCCACCCGTCGACCAGCCGTGCTGATCGTCCGGGACGGTTGGGGCCGAAACCCAAACGCCGAGCACGACGCTTTCAACGCTGTGAAACTGGCCGACACGCCGCGCTGCGACGCCCTGTTGCGCGACTACCCGTGGACACTGATCAAGACCAGCGGTGAAGACGTCGGCCTGCCCGACGGCGCGATGGGCAACAGCGAGGTCGGCCACCAGAACATCGGGGCCGGCCGAGTCGTGGATCAGGAGTCGGTCCGGATCAGCAAGGCCGCACGGGCGGGTCAGTTCGTCGAAAACGACACGCTGCGCGAGGCCGTAGAACGGGCCAAGTCGTCCGGCCGAACGGTCCACCTGCTCGGCCTGGCGTCCGACGCGGGCGTGCACGCCCTGCTCGACCACCTCTACGCCTGCCTCGACCTGTGCAAACGGCTCGGCCACGACAAGGTCGCGCTGCACCTGTTCACCGACGGCCGGGACACCGGCCCGTTCACCGGCAAGGGCTTCATCGAACAGGTTGAATCGAAGTGCGCCCAGATCGGCGTCGGCCAGATTGCGAGCATTTCGGGCCGCTACTACGCAATGGACCGGGACAACCGCTGGGAGCGCGTGCAGAAGGCGTACGCCTGCCTGACCGGTTTCAACGCCCGTCAACTCGACCTGCCCTGGGCGGCGTCGGCTGGCGAGGCGATTCAACAGTATTACGACAACCCCACGACCGACTCGCAGAAGGGCGACGAGTTCATCACGCCGACGCTGGTCGACGGCGGGTCGATCGAGGGCGCGCTGGCGTCGCGCGTCACCGACGGCGACACGGTGATCTTCTACAACTACCGCGGCGATCGCCCGCGCGAGATCGTCCGCGCGTTCGTGATGCCGACGTTTGAAGGCGAGGTTCCCCCGTCGCCCGACACGGGAAACAAGGGCTTCGACCGCGGGCCGAAGCTCAACCTGCACTTTGTGACGATGACCGCGTACGAAACGGCGCTGGGCGAGTGGGTGCATGTCGCGTATCCCAAGCCGGCCAAGATGGAAAACATCATGGGCCAATTCCTCGCGTCGCGTGGGCTGAAACAGTTCCGCTGCGCCGAGACCGAGAAGTTCCCGCACGTCACGTTCTTTTTCAACGACTACCGCGACGACCTGTTCGAGGGCGAGTCACGCGAAATGGCGCAAAGCCCGAAGGTCGCCACCTACGACCTGCAGCCGGAAATGAGCGCCGAAGAAGTGACTAACCTGGTGTTAGGTCGGATCGAAGCGGGCGAAGACGACTTCATCCTCGTCAACTTCGCCAACGGCGACATGGTCGGCCACACCGGCTCGCTCGACGCGGCGATCAAGGCCGTCGAAACGGTCGACGGCTGCGTCGGCCGAATCGTCGATGCGACGCTGGCCAAAGGTGGCGTGCTCATCGTCACGGCCGACCACGGCAACGCGGAGCAGATGTTCGACCCCGACACCAACGCCCCGCACACCGCGCACACGACGTACGACGTGGAGTGCATCCTCGTCGACGAGTCGCTGCGGCAGCACGCGACGGGCGACCCGCTCCAAGCGTCGGGCGCCCTCAAGGCCGACGGCCGATTGGCTGACGCCTGCCCGACGATCCTCAGGATGATGGGTTTCGAGCCGCCGGCGGCGATGACGGGTCAGCCGTTGTATTGAGCGAGTGTCGGGAGGGCGAGGCTCCGTCCGAGCCGTGTCTTGGACTATGCGGCCGGCCTGCTGGGTGCCACACTTTGGCTCGGCAAAGTGTGCCGGTCAGCCTTTTGCGCGTGCCAATCATGGATAAACCGCACACTTTGCAAAGCCAAAGTGTGGCACCCCGAACTGGCGATCCCGTCTCTGCGGCCCGTTAACCCGCCCGCCCGACGGTACAATTAAGGATCGATGACCGTTTGGCCCTGTACCGAGGGTTGGCGATGACATGCTCCGTGGGTCGTGGGTTCGGTTTTTACGCCGCGTGGGTGGCGGTCGTGGTGTTGGCGTGCGCCACGTCACTTCAAGCGGCCGACACGTCATTACGCGACGTGATCGACAAACACGTCGCAGATCAACAGGCCAAGCAGAAGGTCTCCCCGGCGTCGCCCGCGACGGACGCGCAGTTCATGCGACGTCTTTACCTCGACCTGGTCGGCACGATCCCGACGCACGACGATGCGAAGGCGTTCATCGACGACAAGTCGACAGACAAGCGCGCCAAGCTGATTGACAGGTTGTTAGACGACCCGCGGTACGCCCAACACCAGACCGACGTGTGGGACATGGTGTGGTTCGGCCGAAACCCGCCGGGCTACGACGCGGACAAGCGGCCCGGCTTCCACAAGTGGTTGGCTGAGCAGTTCAACAAGAACACGCCTTACGACCGGATCGTTTCGGCGATGCTCAAGGCTGAGGGCAACACAGCCGAGCACGGCGCGCCGTACTACCTTGTGCAGTACCGCAACAAACCGCAGGACGCGGCGCAGGCCGTCGCGCAGCGTTTCCTCGGTGTGCAACTCCAGTGCGCGCGGTGTCACGATCACCCGTACGAGCCGTGGAAGCAGGTCGACTTTTACGGCATGGCCGCGTTTTACACACGGCTGTCCACCGTCGAAGTCGGCAAGATGGGACAAGAGAAGAAGGTCATGATCGGCGAGCAATCCGTCGGCGAGATCAACTTCACCGGGCCGGCCGCCGAGGACGGCCCGGGCAAGAAGGGCGTGCCGATCAAGCCGAAGTTCCTGGCAACGAAGGCACTCGACGAGCCGACCCCAGGGAAGGACGTCAAGCCAATCAAGTTCGCCAGCGGCAAAGCGCCGCCCAAGCCGGCGTTCTCACGCAAGGACGCCCTGGCTGACTGGGTCACCGCGCGTGATAACCCGTACTTCGCCCGCGCCGCGGCCAACCGCATCTGGGCGCAGTTCATGGGCCGGGGCATCGTCGACCCCGTCGATGACATGAGCAAAGACAACAAGCCGAGCCACCCCGAGCTGCTCGACGCGCTGACACAGCAATTCGTCGCGCACAACTTCGACATGAAGTGGTACGTCCGCGAGCTGTGCAACAGCAAGACGTACCAGGCGGGCATCGCCGGCGACGCCGAACACGCGACGCCCAAGTGGTACGAACGCGCCAAGGTCAAGCCGCTATCCGCCGAGCAGTTATCCGCCGCCTGGCGGGTCGCCGTCTCGTACCACAAGGTCGACTCGAAGCTCAAAGAACGGCTCGACAAGGGCGAGTGGTCATACCCCCTGACCAGCGGCTACGTGCTGCGTTTCTTCGGCAAGCCAAGCAATGGCGAAGGCCACTTCCAGGGCGGCTTGCACGAGCACCTGTTCCTGAACAACGGCGGCCTGAGCAAGCTGTTCAGCCGAAACAAGGGCGGCCTGTACCACACCATGTTGGAGAGCAAGGAGCCGTGGGAGCAGAAGGTCGACCGGTTGTTCCTGTCGATCCTGAGCCGCTACCCCGACGACGCGGAGCGCGCCCACTTTGTGAAGTACTTGAGCGCCGACGAACGACCCGACGACCGCGTCCGCGAAGCGATGTGGGCGCTGATGACGTGTAGTGAGTTCCGGTTTAATCATTGATGAAACCGACAATGAATGGTTTTAGCAGGAAGCCATGAAGGCCGGAAACCAGGATATGAAACACTGTGATGTTTAGCGGCGTGCCCACAGGGCCGCCTTCGAAATTGGGAGGGCGAGGCTCCGTCTGAGCCGTAGTAAAGTCTGTACCACCGGCTCGCCCCACGGCTCGGACGGAGCCTCGCCCTCCCGTACAAGATCGACCGCTCGGAGACGCACCATGCAACCCCAATGCCCGACTCACGAACACGTCTCCCGTCGCGCGCTGCTCAAGGGCACGCTCGCCGCGGGTACGGGTGGCGCGTTACTCAACTGGGGCAATCTATTCAACAGTCAGGCCCACGCGGCGACCGCCGCGAAGAAGACAAAGCACTGCATCTTGCTTTGGATGAACGGCGGCGCGAGTCAGTTCGAGACGTTCGACATGAAGGTCGGGGCCGACACCGGCGGGCCGTTCCGCGAAATCAAGACCAACCTTCCCGGGATCCACATCTGCGAGACGATGCCGAAGATGGCGAAGATGATGGACAAGATCACCGTTATCCGCTCGATGCACACGTCGCAGATCGACCACCCCGGCGGCATCCACCTGATGCACACCGCGTATTCGCAGGCCGCGAACATCCAGTTCCCCGAGATCGGCGCGGTCATGGCCAAGTACCTCGGCAACGACGAAAGCCCCCTGCCGCAATTCGTCAAGATCTCGTCGCAGGGCAACACCGGCTCCGGTTTTCTCGGTCCGAAGTATCAGCCGTTCAGTTTGAACCACAGCGGCAAGCTCCCGCCGTTTTCTTCGAACAGTGTGGACGCTGAGCGCGACGACCGCCGACATGCTTTGCGCGGCTTCCTCGAAGAAAAGTACGCCGAGAAACACAAGGCCGTCACGTCGAAAATGCACCGGGCGGCCAACGACTCAGCCCGCAAACTGCTCGGTCAGCGCAAGGCGTTCGAGATCGAAAACGAATGGCCGAAATACCGCGACCTGTACGGCGACTCGTTGTTTGGCAGGCGTTGCCTGATGGCCCGCAAACTCGTGCAGTCGGGCGTCGCGTTCGTCGAGGTCGGCCAATCGGGATACGACACGCACGCCGACAACTTCCAGGGTCACAAAGGCCTGCTGCCGCCGATGGATCACGCGTGGGCCGGCTTGTTGACCGACCTGGCGTCGCAAGGCCTGCTGGAAAACACGCTGGTCGTCTGGATGGGTGAGATCGGCAGAACACCGCGGATCAACAACCGCGCGGGGCGCGACCACTACGTCCGCGCGTGGTCAACCGCCCTGGCCGGCTGCGGTGTCAAGGCCGGCTACGTGCACGGCCGAACCGACGAACGCGGCCTCGACGTGGCTGAGGACGAAGTCACGGAAGGCGATTTCTTCGCCACGGTGTATCAGGCGTTGGGCATCAACCCAGGTCAGGAGAACTTTGCCGGCGTTCGACCTGTGCCGATCGCGCCGTTCGGGTCGAAGGCGGTGAAGGAGATACTGGCATGATCGAGTTGTTGCGTGAAGTGATACACCGCGATCCATATCAACCTCTCGTAATCGTTCTGACCAGCGGCGATCGATATGAAGTTCGTCACCCGGACCTTGTTGCGATCGGACAATCCGTCGTCCACGTGTTACAACCTCGTTCAGACCGTTTTGCCGCTCTACGGGCCAATCAGATCGCCGCGGTTGAAGCGTTAGAACCTGCGGCGTGAAGTGATTGGAGTCCTCCATGTCGAGTGTCCGCGCATCGCTGGTCGTGTCGTTTTTTGTTGTTGGTTTCGTTTCAATCACAACCGCACAGGCCGACACGCCTCCTTATAGAGACGACCCCGCCATCCTCGCCGCGCTGCGTGACCTGAAGCCCGGCCACGCCGTGCTGCTGCCGAAGGTCAACGTCGAGTGTGGTGATGAAGACCGTTTCGGCTTCCCGCGCTTCGGCCCGGGTCAGCGCGACTATTGCAACAAGATGCCGTACGCGGCTGACCGGGGCACGGCCTTGTACGCGGGCGGGAATCATCAGGTGCCGCACCGCATGAACGACGTGTGGGAGTACCACCTGGGGTCGAACACGTGGCACATGCTTTACGGGCCGGACGGCGGCAACCCCACGAAACACAAGGGCGCGTACTTCCTGACGTCGCGTACGTTGGTGCGCAAACCCGATACGGTTTTGACCGACAAGCAGAAGCAGCAGATCGAAGACTACCGCGCGTGGTGGAACGAGCACGTGCACTTCAAGGACGGCGACATCAAGACCAAGAACGGCGGGCCGATCATGCCCGCGCACACGTGGGACGGGTTCACCTACGACCCGCGTGCCAAGCGTCTGCTGTGGGGCATGGGCGCCAAGGCCGCGGCCCAGCCGGCCACGTGGGCGTACTACGCCGGCGAGTCGATCGAGGAAACCATCGCGAAGCTCGACCCGCGCTACACACCGATGTGGATGTTCAATCTGATCAACAAGAAGTGGATCCATTACAAGACGAAAGCTGTCGATACGCCCCGCGCCGCCCTGCGCGGGATGGGTGCGACGATGCACTACATCCCCGACCTGGGTAAGAGTATCTGGTACGTCGCCGCGCAGAACGTCTCGCCCGCCGCGTACGAGATGTGGGCGTTCGACGCGGTGGCGGACAAGTGGGAGGAACTCAGACCCAACGGCGGCAAGTCGGTCAGCGAGTTGGCGACGAAGCTGAAGGTCTCGCCGATGTCGGAGGTGCAGGTCGCGTATAGCACGAAGGACCGCAAGCTGGTGGCGGTGCTCAAGCACGACACGTTCGTGTATGACATCGACGCGAACACGTGGTCGAAGGCGGTGACGGACGAACGCGTGTTCGGCCACGACGCCAAGTCGGTCTTCGTCTACGACCAGGTGGCCGACGTGTTCCTGCTCGCCTTCCCGCCGGATGGACGCGGCAAGGCGCTCAAACTCGCGTCGTTCTCGCTCAGGACGAAAAAGTGGACGTTTATCGAGCCGGTCGGCGCGCCGCTGCCGCAGACGAAGTACGGCGGCTACATGGGCTACTACGACCCGGTGCACAACGCGACCGTCATTCAGGGCCGATACAACGACCGGATGTGGGTGTACCGGCACGCCGCGACGAAAGGTCAGTGAACCATGCCTAATCAATCGTTTGACAAGTCGACACACGTCTGGCAACTGCGTTTCGAGAACGCGTGGGTCACGGGTGTCGCGTTCCTCGGGTCGCACAAGCGCATCGCGGCGGCCAACCGGCTTGGACAGGTGCTGATCTGGGACCTGCCGGACGAGCCGTCGAAGGAGGCGGTCGAGCAGGCCAAGAAGGACCGGTACGACGGACCCGACCACGCGCCGACGACCTGGCTGCAGGGGCATGACAACGCCGTGTCGCGCGTACGACTGATGCCGGACAACAAGACGCTGGTCACCGCCAGCTACGACCGGACGGTCCGGTTCTGGGACACGTCAGCCAAGCCGACGGGCGAGGATCAGATCGTCCTCGACGCCAATCGACGGCGCGAGAAGGCGAGGCGTGCGAAGAACAAGGATGAGATCTTGAACGCGCCGGGCATCAAGATCGCCACACTGCCCGCCACGCACGTCGTGTCGGACGGCCACACCGACTGGATCAACGGCCTGGGCCTGTCGCGCGACGGCAAGCGGATGATCAGCGGCGACGACGCGGGCAACGTGGTCGTCCGCGACACCGTCACGCGCAAGATTGTCACGCAGTGGAAGGGTCACCCCGGCGTTTGGGTCAGTTCGGCGTCGCTCGATTCGGACGGCAAGCGTGCGTTCGTCGGCGAGTACAGTCACAGCCGCGGCAGTTTTGACCGCCCGCCCGCCCAAGCTCGTGTGTTCGACGTCGCCAGTGGCAAGGAAACCGTTGACCTGCTGAAGATCCAGTTCCCCAACGTCAAGGCCCGCGACAACAGCTACGGCTACTCGCGCACGTGGGGCAAGTTCGTCAAGCGCGGCTTCGTTTGCTCCGCCTTCTCACCCGATGGCAAACTCCTGGCGGTCGGCCAGGGCGGCGAGACCGACAAAGGCCAGGCCCACCTGATCGACCCCAAGACCGGCAAGGTCGTCCGCACGGTCAGCGACCACCGCTACGGCATGTGTGACCTGATGTTTACGGGTGACGGCTCACACCTGCTGACCAGCGGCCGCGACACGACAGTGCGCGTCGTCAAGGTGGCCGACGGCAAACAGGTCGCGCAGATCGGCAAGCCGCGCGGCGGGCAGTTCAAGGACTGGTTCCACGCCGTCGCCCTATCGCCCGATGAACAGTGGCTCGCCGCCGCGGACATGGCGGGGTTCGTCCATGTTTGGCGGTTGGGGTGACGCCGTTGCGACGGCCGTTCTATTGGGGGCCGGGCTTTGGCTTGAGGCGCCGGAATCGAATGCAACGCAGTGGCATCGATTGCCGGCCGACGCGTGTTATGGTTTGCCCGTGAGCTTTCTGGCCTTTTCAACCAGCTTGACAAACTCCTGCCGGTAGTTGAGTTCGGTGCCCTTGGGCATGCCGGCCAGGCTTTGCGTTGCAAGCTCGTGGACCTTAGACCAGTCCACGTTGCCCTTGTGCGGCGAGTCGCGCAGCAGCATGCCGAAGCCCGCGACTGACGCGGCGAAGCGGAAGTCGGCGGAACTGTCAGCCAACTTAGGCTCGGCGTTGTCGTTCACCGTCACCGACAGCAGCTTGCTCTGCTGCCCGTCCGGTTGCTTGTAGCGCAGCTTCAACGTCAGCAACTCGTCGCTGCCAGCCGCGTCGGTCAACTCGGGTCGTTTCTGGTATTTCAAATCGTCGACGCGCTTCGCGGGCGCGTCCGCCGGGTTGCCCGCAGCACGCGGCACGATCTCGTACAGGGCGGTGACGGTGTGGCCCGCGCCGATCTCGCCGGCGTCTTTCGTGTCGTCGTTGAAGTCTTCGTGTTGCAACACGCGGTTTTCGTAGCCGATCAGGCGGAATGACTTGACCTTCGACGGGTTGAACTCCAGTTGCAGTTTCACGTCTTTGGCGATCGGCACGATCGTGCCGCCCATCTGTTCGACGAGCACCTTCTGCGCCTCGCGGATCGTGTCGATGTAGTTGTAGTTGCCGTTGCCGTGGTCAGCCAATTGCTCCATGCGCTCGTCTTTGAGGTTGCCCGTGCCGAAGCCGAGCACCGAGAGGAACACGCCGGTCTGTCGCTTCTGCTCGATGAGGCGGACGAGTTCGGATGTGTCGCTGACGCCGACGTTGAAGTCGCCGTCGGTCGCGAGGATGACGCGGTTGACGCCGCCCTTGATGAAGTGTTGCTCGGCGATCTTGTAAGCGAGTTGGATGCCGGCCTCGCCCGCGGTCGACCCGCCGGCCTGGAGGTGGCGGATGGCGTCGATGATCGCGCGCTTGTTCGTCGCCGGCGTCGAAGGCAACGCGATGCCCTCCGACGACGCGTACACGACGACCGCCACGCGGCTGGTGTCGTCCAACTCGTTGACCATCAACTCCAAGCCCTGTTTGAGCAGCGGCAGCTTGTCGGGCGACTCCATCGACCCGGACACGTCGATGAGGAACACGAGGTTGCTGGGCGGGCGTTCGCCGGCGTCGACTTCTTTGCCCTTGATCCCGATGCGCACGAGTTTGTGATCCCGTTGCCAGGGGCAGGCGTTGACCTCGAGGTGTGCGGCGAACGGGTCGTCGGCGTCGGCCGGCGGCGGGGCGTAGTCGTAACGGAAGTAGTTGATCAACTCTTCGATGCGCACGGCGTCCGGCGGCGGCAGCGCGCCGTCGTTGAGGAACCGCCGCGTATTCGCGTACGACGCGGTGTCGACATCGACGGAGAACGTCGACAGCGGTTCGTCAGCCACGAGCTTGAACGGATTGTCAACGATCAGCTCGTATGTCTCGGCCGCGAGCCGATTGGCGTCGTCCAACTCGGCGCGCAGGCGAGCCAGCTCTTCAGCCTGGGCGCGCATTGCGGCGGCGGCCTCGTTCAGATTCTCGGGGTTCGGTTCGTCCTCCCGCGGTTGCAACTGCGGCGCCGGTCGGCCTTGCCGCAACTGGTCGAGCAGGGCCAGGACCTGCCGGTGACGTTCCGGGGTGGCTTTGATCACCAGCTTGTGCTCAACATACTTCAGGCTGGCGTGCTCGCCGCCGTACGACGCCCAATCCTCCTGGTCGTCCGAGACGTCCCGGATGAGCGTTGCGATCTCCTCCAAACGCTCTGCCATCGTGTACTCCAACTCACTGTCGTCGTCGCCGAACAGGGAGGTGGAAGCGACGGCCGTGGCGTGGTTGGCCTGATCAAACACCCTTTCACGCTGGGTCGGCCGGGGCGCGATGCGCAGGTCGCTCGGCCGGGCGTGCCCACCGGCGAGGCGTGGCCGGATCGGTGACAGCGGCTCGTCGGAAAAGAGGCCCGCGCCGCTCGTGCCCCCCGACGAAGTGCCAGACAAGGCTGAGTTCAGGTCGAACAACGGCCCGCCCGTCAGCCGCGCGTCGACCAAGTCGCGCACGTCGTACGTGAGCACGACGGTGTTGCGCTTGAGGGCGCGCCGTGTCGAGACGACGACCGAGTCTTCCCAGACGTCGAAGCCCAACGGTTCGAGTTCGGACACCGCGGAGGCTTGAGCGAGCACAAGTTTGAGCAACTGCCGCGCGGGCACGGCTTGAAGCTTGAGCGAGATCTGCGCTTCGTCCGCGCCGACCGACTCGAGTTTGGCCCACTCCACGACGAGGTTGACGCCCGTCGCGTCGCGGATCGTTTCCAGCACTTCGCGGATCGGCGTGGCCTCGAACGCGACGTCGATCGGCTTGTCGAGCTTGCGCAACTCGGTCTCGTCCAGCAGCGGGTGGGAAGTTCGCACGGTGACCGGTCGCGGCGACGCCTGTTGCGTGTCATCTTTGTTCGGTGTTGAGTCCTGTGCGGGCGCGCCCGCGACCGGCGGCGCTTCGGCCGCGGGCGGATGCGTTTCGCGCAGCATCTTGACCGTGATCAGCGACGACAGGACAGCACCAGCGATGCCGGCGGCGACGGCCGTGGCGAACGGCAATAACCCGTGCCGACTCGCGCCGCGCGACGGGTCGACCGATTCGGTTGGCTGGTTGGTCATGGACGCGATCTCCTGATCCAGTGTGGCGTGCTGCTGATCGGTCAACCCCACGGCGGTCTGCGCGTGCAGCGCTTCGGACACGGTGTCGGCCAACTCGCGTGTCTCGGTCACGTAGCGCTGCGCCTCGGGGTCGTCAGCCAACTCGCGCTCGACCGCGGCGCGTTGCTCAGCGTCGTCGTCGAATCGGCCCAGCGCGTAGTCGGTCAGCCGTTGCAGCGCCGGGTCGATCGCCTCGGGCTGCGCGTCGTCTTGTGGGGCGTCGTCACGGGGGGTCTCGTTGTTCATGGTTCGACAGGCTCCTGTCAGGTTGACTGCGGCGTCATCTGTTCGCGCAACGTGCGTAGCGCCGCGTGTAGGAGGTAGCCGACATAACTCACACTCAATTCCGTCACCTCGGCGATCTGCTGGTACGTCAGGTCGTGTTGGAATCGCAGCCGAACGATTTCGCGCTGTTTGATGGGCAGTTGCTCGACCAGCGTGACGACCGTTTGGTGCGTCTCCCGCTCCTGCATCGGCCCGTCGGGCGGGGCGTCGGCGGCGTGGGTCGCGGTGGCGTCCAGGGGGGTCATGGTCGGTGTCCTGCGGTCGCGTCGGCGGATGTCCAAGGCGCGGTTGCGGCAGACGGTGAACAGCCAGGCGGTGACACGCGGCCGAACGGCCCGCCGCTCGCCGGGCGACAGTCGGCACAGCCGAAGGAACGTGTCCTGCGCGACGTCCCGCGCCGTCTCGAGTCGGCCGGTCAACCGCAGGGCGTACGCAACCAACGCGCGCTCGTGCTCGAGCACCGCAGCGGACACCCACGCGTCGTCCGGTCTGAGGCTTTCGGTCATGCCCTGCCCAATGAGGCGGAACGAATGGGACTCAACAAGAACAACGCGGCGCCGCGGGCGTTCTTAGAGAAAACCGGGAGGTTTGGAAAAAGATTGTGTGCGTCCGGGGTTGGCGATGTCTCAAGGCTCGCGGGGCGTCGATTTTACGTGCAATCCGGTGTCGCGTTATCACATGGGTCGATGTGGTGGCCGAGCTTAAAGGGACCAACCCGGCCGGCTCCGTGCCCCATGCTCTGGTACTGGTAGTGATCACCATACTCGCATGGTTCGTAACGAGCGCAGTAGCCCTCAAGGTACAACCGACCGTCCGGAAGGATCCTTTTCAGAAACAGGTCGAAGCACGGGGCGATGTGTTGTTCGTCGACAAACGTTGCCGAAACGAGGAATTCAGCCACGTCCTCCTCTTCCACGATCGTGTCGGTCCCGATCCATCCAAAACAGAAACGTCGAGACAGCTTCAGCCCGGTTTCTTGCTCGGCGACCAAGACGAGGCGCTCAAGGGCCTGTTGGGCGACTTCCTTGAATTGCGAACGAGTCATTCTCAAGACGCAACGCCCAGTTAGTAGGTCGAGCACGTTGCCCGGCAATCCAGTGGTGCAACTGTCATCTCTTTGGCGCGCTCCTTCCTTCCGCCTTCGACTTCTCCAACAGCCCCTTCAACCGCTTCACAATCTCCGGGTGCTTCGAGTACAGGTTGGTCGTTTCGCCCGGGTCGTTTTTGAGGTTGTAGAGTTGGCCCGGCGCGTCGGGGTCTTTTTCGGGCAGGGCGTAGGGCTTCATGCCCCACGGGCCGGCGCGGTTGTAGTTGTTGCCGCCCGAGCCCTTGTGGTCGAGGTATTTCCAGTCGCCCACGCGGATCGACATCGCCAGCGACATGGTCTGTTGCAGCAGGTATGGGCGCACCGGTTCGTCGCCCTGCTTGCCCAGCAGGACGGGCAGCATGTCGAAGCTATCCTCGGCCGCGTTGTTGGGTAGGTCGTAGTCGACGATCGCGGCGCTTGTCGCGAAGAGGTCGGTCAGTGATAGCGGCTCGTCGCTGGTCGTGCCGGCCTTGACCTTGCCGGGCCAACGGACGATGAGCGGCGTGCGGTGCCCGCCCTCCCACTGGTCGCGCTTCACGCCCCGCCAGGGACGGGCGCCGTCGTGGTTGTGGTCACGGCGCATCGCGATCACCGTCGGCACTTCCGGGCCGTTGTCCGAGCAGAAGATGACCAGCGTGTTGTCGGCGATCTTCAACTCGTCGAGCGTTTTCATGAGTTGGCCGACGGTCCAGTCCATCTGGTGGATGAAGTCGCCGTGCGGGCCCGCGCCGGATTTGCCCTTGAATTGGTCCGCCGCGAACGACGGCAGATGAACAGCCTGCATCGAGTGGAACAGGAAGAACGGCTTGTCCGGGTGGTTCTTGACGTGGTTGCGCAGGAAGGCCTGGCTTTTTTCGAGGAAGACGAGGTCTACTTCTTCGAGGTCGAAGTTCGGCGCGATCAGGCCGCCGCGGCAGTCGTTTGCGTAAGGGTGGCTTGGCAGCTTGTCGCGGTCGCGGGTCTTGGTCATCGACGGCGGGACGGGGATGCGGTCGCCGTCGATGTAGGCGTACAGCCAATCGGTTGTCGGGCAGCAGGCCGTGCCGTAGAAGTGGTCGAACCCGCGGTGGATCGGCGCGTCGGGGATCGCGCGCGAGTAATCGACCTGGCGGACGCCCTCGTTGTTGCTGCGCGGCACGCGCTGGCCGTTCTTATCGAGGAACGTCAGCCCGATGTGCCACTTGCCGAACATGGCCGTCGTGTAGCCCCGCTGCTGCAACATGCCGCCGAGCGTGAGGCGTTCCTTTTCGATCATGTTCGGCCCACCGACGCCGACGAACACGCCGCGGAACCCCGTACGGAACGCCATGCGACCGGTGAGCAGGCTGTACCGCGTCGGCGTGCAGACCGTACTGGGCGAGTGCGCGTCGGTGAAACGCATGCCCTGCTTGGCGAGCTTATCCAGGTGCGGTGTGGCGACCTTCGACTGCGGGTTGTAGCAACTGACATCGCCGAAGCCCAGGTCGTCGGCGAGGATGACGACGATGTTCGGTTTTGACGGCGCGGCAGTGCACGTCGCGACGAAGGCGAGGAGCAGGGCAAGGCAGGACAGATAGTGATGGCGCATCGGTAAAGCTCACGGAGGGGTGGCGGTCACCTCAATGGTAATTGACGGTCTGGCCACTTGTGCCCGACGGCGACTGATTGTGTTGGAGCGGGTTCTCCAACAAACGATTGGCTTGGCCTGGAGCGGCCTTTCCCGAGTCGCAATTGAGTGTTGCGCTCCAGCTATTCGAGCGACAGCCGTTCCCACAGTTCGAACCGCCGCGCGGCGCGGAGGCTGTCTCTGCCCTGCCATTCGACGAGCACGGGTGTCAGCAGCAGGAGGGGCACGAGCAGGAAAGGACTGCCCAGCGCGACGACCGGCGCGTTGGCTGTCCAGTTGATGATGTAGCAGATGGTGATCGCCGCGATGAGCATCAGCGCGGTCGCAAAGATCGTCGCGCCGGTTGAGACGGCGGCCGCCCAGGGCGCTTGGCCCATCTTGCGCAGCGACTCGCGCTTGGCGGTGTTGAGCATGAACAAGATGGGCGAGACGGCCGTGGCCAAGGACGCGGTGACCAGGTAGGCGGTCATGGCGCGCGGCCGGTGGGCGCCGACCTGTGTGTAGTGGCCGATCGCGACGAGCACGAAGTACGCGCCCATCGCCAGCGTGGTCACCGCGGCCATGGTGCGCAGGTCGTAGCGGAACGCGGACTCGTCCGGCTTGCGACGCCACTGCGCGTTGTCGGGGTGCAGGCGCACGCAGGCAAGTCTTTCCAAACGGGGGACGGATGCCTGCAAGTCGTCGCGGATATCGCGCGGGTCGCCGAACTGCTCGCGAGCGGCGGTCGTGGCGGCTTCATCGTTGTCATGCACTTCGCGTTGTTGCTCATACAGCGCGAGCAGGTGTGCGTACAACTCTTCGCGCATGCGGTCTTTGCGGCGGTGGGTCGCGCGGATCGGCCGGACACAGCGTTCGACGGTGACGCGCAGTTGTTCGTCAAGGGTCGGGTTCATGTGGCGCCTCCCACGATCGGGCCGATGGTCGCAACGAACGTTTCCCACTCGGCTCGCCCGCGCCCGAGTTGGGCCTTGCCCTTGCGGGTGAGCTTGTATAGTTTGCGTCGCGGGCCCGGCCGACCGCCCGAGTCGCGTTCCCATTCAGCCGAGACCAGCCCCTGCCCTTCCAGGCGGTAGAGCGCCGGGTAGAGTGAGCCTTCCTTCATGTGCAGCAGGCCGCTGCCGGCCGACTCGATCCGCTGGATGATGGCCAAACCGTGGGCCGGACCGCGTTCGAGCACGGACAGCACCATCGTATCGAGGTGGCCGCGCAACCGGTCGCCGGTGATATCTGGCATGTCTAAATATAGACAGACTGAATAGTGGGGTCAAGCGCACCCGACCGCGGGCCGGCAAGATGCCGGTCCGCGGAATCGGGCAATGGTGCGTTAAGGAGAGTCGATCGAGGTCAGAACGAATACGCCAGGCCGAACGTCCAGCGGTAGCCCCACACGTCGTCGCCGTCGGTCAGGGGCGTCTCGTACGCGAAGCGCAGGCTGACATTATCGAGCGGGCGGAGTTCCGCCCCGAGGCCGATCGTCACGACGGCGTCGTCGGACGACCCGCCCAGATTGACAACATCGTTGCCGGAGAACGGCGCGATCTCTCGGCCGTTGTTCAGCACGTGGTAGCCGTTCAGTTCCACGATCGGGCTGAACCATTCGCAGACGTAGTAGTCGGCGTGCAAGTGCCAACTGAGGTGGTCGGAATTGCCCAAGCCCTGGCTGCCGTCGTCGCTGATGAAGAAGTTGAGCGTCCCACCCAGGTGCAGCCGGTCGAAGCCCTTGTTGACCGACGCCCAGATCCGCCACTCGTCGTCGTCGTGAAACGTCTCGTCGTCACCGACCGACAGTTCATACCCCGCGCCGATGGCGGCGTGGAACTGGTTGTCGAAGTCCTGGATGAAGTTCCACTTCAACCCGGCGGCGATGTCGTTCCAGCCCGACGCGTCGGTCAGGCCGGTGTCCATGTCGGTCCAGCCGTCTTTGTAGGCGACGAGTTGGAGCTGGCTGGTTATCGCAAGCCGCAACTGCGCGGCCACGACCTTGGCGCTGCCGCCGCCGAGCAGGCTGGCCTTGGGGAAGTCGTGATAGAGGAACCAGAGGCGGACGTCGCTGGTGTTGAACGAGTCTTCGTGGTAGTACGGCGACGTGGCGGGGTGGGCGAACCGGTGCTCGCGCGGGGCCTTTTTCGCGGCGGGGTTTGGGTCGCCGAACAGGACGAAGTCGGCGTGCTGCGCAGACGCGGGCTTCGCGAGCACAAGCGTGACAGCGATCGCGCACACGGCAAGTGGGGTGGTGAGTTTCATGATGTGGCGCCTCCCTTCAAACAAGAACAAAGATCGAAGTGTGGCCGGGTTAGGCGGACCTGACGACCGCACCCGACACCGTGTTTACACCGCGTAGACCGTAGAGGTCGGCCGATCATCCCGCCGTGGGGTTTGACCTGAACCTGCGCTACGGGGTGGCCGCAGGTTTACGCGCGGCGTGTGGCTGATATGGTGCGCGTGGTTGCACAAGGCGCAAGACAACACCCCCGGCGTTCAACCGGGGGTGTTGTTGATTGATGTCGTGATGGTGTTGCGGAAGTTACGTCTGCAAATGCCGCCTGCGGCGCAACGCCAAGCCGCCAACCGCAAGGACGGCGAAGACAGCGGTGGTGGGTTCGGGGATGTTCGGCGGCAGGAGTTCGACGGTGAAGCCGGCGAGTGTCGGGTTCTGGTCGAGAACTTGACCGGGTTGAGGAATGGAGCCGTCAAACTCGATCAACGCCATGCTGTCGGTTGCCGTGAACACCAAGGTAATCACGCCACCCATGGTTGGATTCGGCGTGTTGCCGCCCTGTGCGGCGGCGGTGTTGATGTTGGTGGCTACCAGTTGGCCGTCCAGAAAGACGTCCATCTCGCGGTTGTTGCAGCAATTCTCGGACAAGATCCATTGTGACTGGTAGGTCCGACCGGGGAGAAGATCGGAAAGGGTGACAGAGACCTGACCGTCTAATTGGTTGTTGGCTGTCCAACGGATGGACTGCATGACCGACTCGAGCGCGTCGTCGGCCGGTGTGGCCCCAAAGTTGGCGCCCGGCGCCCAGTTCGGGATGTGATTGTTCGCGCCGACGACGGCGTTCGCAGGGTTGTTGCCCGGAAGGCCGTTGGCGAACATCGCGGCGCCGGCTGTCTGGGCCGGCCCACCGACATTGACGCCGTGCGTGAAAACACCGTCGAGGTCGAGGCCTTCGCCCGGATCGCCGCCGGTGAAGCTTCCGACATTGATGCTTCGGAAGATGGCCGGGCCGGCCGCGTTGAGGTGCTCGATCGTCACGCCGTTCAGGATCGGGTTGTTGTCCGGGAATGCGCCCGTGCTGAGCAGACGGACGTTCGCTTCCTTGTCAAGCGCGACAAACGTGTGCTCGACGACCGCGCCCATCGAGCTGTTGTTCGGCACGCCCTGCACGGCCCGCGGCACGAAGCCCGGGGCGATCACGCTGCCTTCGAACTCGACGTCGAAGCCGCGGTCGCAGCATTGCTCGGCGAACAGCAGTTGGATGCGGTACGAGTCGCCGGCCGTGAGGTTCGGCAGATTCACCCCAACGCCCGGGGGGACATTCCAGCGGATCGATTCCATCACGAACTCGAGGTTGTTGTCGTTGGCGGTGGCGCCGTACTCGGCGTTGCCCCAACCGCCGGCGGCGATTCGGTTCGGCGCGGTGATCGAAATACCGGTGCCTGGAGATGTCTGACCTGCGACGGGTGCGTTGCCAAAGTTGTCGCCAAGGAATGCCGCGTCGCGCACTTGGCTCGGCGCGCCGGTGTTGACGTTCGGCCCGATGTTGACCGCGTAGATGATGGAACCGTCGAGGTCCAGGCCTTCACCAACGTCGCCGCCGCTGAATGAGCCGATTGAGACGGCCTGGGCTGATGTCGCCAGGGCAAGTGAGAGGACCGCGCACACGATAAGTACAGACGTCCGCATCTTCAGACTCCAATAGATTGGGTTTTCCATTCGATCTTTCTGGTCCGGCGACAATCGCCGGACCGCTCCGATCAAGAGCCCGCGCTTGTAGATGGCTCTATCTCATCAATAGCTTACCACGCCTTTGGACAAGATGCAAGTACTTTCTGATCGACTTATCGCCTGTAAGGTCAAGTGTTTACGTCGCCACGCCGCCCTCCGCCACAACGCCTGGGCGATCCAGAGGGTGAGGACGGCTGTCGGATAGCCATACGACATCGCGACAGACGACCATTGGACTTGCCTGACCGACACGTGCGAACGCGTTATCGCGACCCCGAAGCCGTCGCTGTAATGGTCGAAACTGTCCGTATTGATCTCGGTGTCCGGGGCGACTGGGTTGTTTCGAACGAACGCGCCGCCTGTTCCTCGATCGACTGTTGAAGTTTCGAGTCGGATGGTGAAGACGCCCAGCAGTTGTTCGACGACGATCGCTTTCCGCGGCGTTGAAATGATGACCATCGAACCTGTCGAGTAACTCACCGCCCACAGCATGAGACAGATCGCCAGCAGCATGGCCGGCACCAGCACGTCGAAGTTCGTGCGGAAGGGGTTCATGGCGCAATCACCGCGCGTTCAGGCGCGTCGGTTTTGACGCGTGAATGTGTGGCGGCGGGTGACCGGAATGCGCGTCGCCAGCGACGCGGCTAAACAGGTAAGCCTAATCAGATGTCACTTACGCCAGCTTCGCGATGTTCACGTAGCAGTGCACGTGCGGCAGGACGCGGTAGTTCCAGACAAAGCCGGGGCCTTCCAGCCGCCAGAAGTGCCACTTGTCGAACTCGTCGCCGTCCGGGTCCTTGTAGAACGCGATGTGCAGCTTATCGATGCCACCGTTGGCTTTGAGGATGGCGATCGCCTCGTCGCCGTCTTCTTTGCGGAACGGCGAGAGGATGGTGCGCATCGCCGTTTCGACGACCTTCTTCTGATCGCCGGACAGGTCCGCGTACGCGATGCCGGGCCGGGCCTTGCCGCGGCCGCGGAACTGGATCGACTTGCGGTGCTCGCCGGGGCTGCCGGTGATCTGCGCCTCTTTGCGCTGCTTCTCATTGAGCGCTTCGAAGACGGTCTCGACGGCCTTGGTCTGGAAGCGGAAGACGTTGCGCCCCGCGTAGCCGTGCGCCAAGTGGCCGTAGTAGACCGGCCCGCCGAACGCCGCGCCGGGCTCGGAGTTGCCGTCGCAACGGACGGTCAGGTGGTGGCCGGTGAACAACCAGGCGAACTTGTTGTTACCCGTCGGGTCGCCGAAGATGTGGGCCCCGCAGCCGTCGAACGACTTGCTGTTGTCCCACTTGCCGTCCCGGCTGATCCGTCGATAGCCCTCGTCGTCGGCGCAGATCGCTTTGAGCGTGCGCTCGAGCAGCTCCTGCTGCGCGGGTGTGTAGTTGTCGGCGATGCGCTGGTTGCGCAGCGGGCGGTTGTACATGCCATGCCGCGTCGGCACGCCGCCGCCCTTGCCCACGCCGTCGTTCCACGGCAGCACGAGCTTCTTCTTCTGCTCTGCTGACAGCGTGGTGAAAAGTTCTTTGATCATCGCCTCAGCCGGCTTGGCCGCGGCCTTGGTCTTGACTACTTTCTCAGCCGCCTTCTCCGCCGCGATGGCCGAGCCGAGTTGCGACGGCAGCGCCCCGCCCGCGACGGTCAGCGCCGCGGCCGTACCACCCAAGGTGCGCAGGAACGACCGTCGGCCGACCTCACCGGTGATGGGTTGAAGGTCGTCACAGTCGGGGCAGATCGGTGTTTCGACGACGCACATGGGCAGGCTCCGGATGCGAGGTGAACGGGTCAGGCCGTGAGGCGGACATTTCATTGTACCCGCCGCCATTAGCCTTTGCCGGGCGACACGGGCGGGTTACAAGGTCGGGTGGATTGGGTGGCTTTAGTTTCAACGCGGTGGTGGCGCGGTCTGTTGCGATTTGGCCAGTCAGGTGAAGAATGGGCACTGGCCGCACTGCCTAGCTATCGGACAGCCGAGATGTGTCACGGGCGTTCCATACGGACCGCCTGGCGCGGCCGTCGAACGCTCCCCGCTTGATTTGGGAGTGAACTGCGCCGTGCCAGCGACCGACGATTGACTTTAGCGGGGACTCATCGAATCGAGACCACGGACTTCTAGATGTCGCGCGAGCTTGCCCACAACGCCTGGACTGAGATTGAGCACCCTGCCGACGCGCAGCTTGACGACTGGTTTGCCTGTTCGATGCGGGCTTGGATGTGCGAGCGCCGCATCGACGTGCGCATTCACTTAATGTTCGAGCACCTGGACCGTTGCCAGTCGCACATCGATGAACTGCGCACACACGTCGATTGGCTGTGAGCGAACGGTCGCCCCGGCCCGTCGTAGACCGCGCCGGTTTACCTCTCTGCGGCGACGGTCAGCCATTGGGCAAAGGCGTTCACCCCGCCCCTTGCCGCCCATGCTTGCGTGCGGGACAAGCCGACTTCCGTCGGCGTTTGATTTGTTGCGTGATGCAAAAGATGACGACCCCCACGATCGAAAGGCCGCTCACCCAAACCGTGGGAATGACAGCGCCGAAGAAGGACCAGAGCAATTGGTCACTTGCAGTCAACTCCGTCGTCGCCACGCCGAGATCGACATCAACCCGCCGGTCGTTGGCGACCCGCCAGAACGAGACTGCCCAGGACAAGACAAAGGTCAACGCAACCGTCGCAAACGCCGCACGAACCACCAACGGTGTAAGGTCTCGCATGTAAAATGCTCCTGACCCTTTCTCTCCCCCGCATCAGATTATCCGGCCTCCCGAACAAGGTACGTCCTATCAATAAAGGAGCACATTGCTATGGCACGCCTTAGAAACTATCTCAAATCAGGCACTTTCCCCTGACGCCTGAGTCTTCGGTACCACAGCAGGGCGCAGGCGAGCATGATCGATCCCAGGTAGTTTGAT
>JANQSF010000038.1 GCA_028284155.1 Phycisphaeraceae bacterium | reverse complement strand
CTTCGACCTGATCCACTGCTGGTCGGTCGGCACGTTCTCATTGGCGTCGCTCCTGCTGCGCGGTACGCCGCGCGCCCTGACACTCACCTGCGACCCCGGCCGACGCGCATCCGATTGGCTGCGCACACTTACCGCCGAGTCGTCGCGCGGCACGAGCACGCCCACCACCCTGCTGCCGATCAGTTCCACGCTCCGCCGAACGGTCCTGTCGGCCGGCGTGCCCGAGCCGATCACGCACGTCCTGCGCCCCGGCATCGACATGGGCCGGGTCGAGCACGGCCGACGCGCCGCCATCCGCGCGTCGTGGGGCATCGAGCCGGACGACGACGGGGCGACCAAGGTCATCGCCATCGTCAGCGACCCACCCCACGGGGCCGACGGCATCGCCGGCGTGCGTTCCGTCGGCATCGCGACCGAGCAATGCCGCGGCAAGCCTTACATCCTGCGCCCGTTACTCCATCCCCAACAGTTGAATAGACGTGTCGGCGAGCTGTCCGTCGCCGCGTTGCACGAGCACCCACCGACGATCCGCTCGCACCGTACCGAGTGGCCGTGGCAGGTGCTGCCCGGCTGCGACGCCGCGCTGGCGTTCGGCCCGCGTGCCGGCGGCCTCTCACTGCTCTGGGCCATGGCCGCCAACGTCCCCATCGTCGGCGAGGCCACCTACGCCATCAGCGAGATCATCGAAGACCGCCACTCCGCCCTGCTCACTCAGCCGGACGCCCCGCCGAGCAACGCGTACAAGCTCGTCCAACTCTTCGACGACCAGCAACTCGCCTGGAAACTGCGCGACACCGCGCGGCACGAAGCGTACAGCTTCTTCTCCCGCCGCCGCTACTGCGAGTCGATCAAGACGGTCTACGAGCAACTGCTCGCAGGTCAACCCATCGACATCCCGCCGCTCGAATCCACCGGCGGCCTGCGCTTTACAGGTCGCGGCTGACCGCCGCTTGCCACTTA
The DNA here is from genome assembly GCA_028284155.1 of Phycisphaeraceae bacterium. Taxonomy (GTDB): domain Bacteria; phylum Planctomycetota; class Phycisphaerae; order Phycisphaerales; family Phycisphaeraceae; genus JANQSF01. Next base: position 35,471 of record JANQSF010000038.1, on the reverse strand, counting down.
GCGCAGGTCAAAACACAAACCCCGTCGCACGCACCAACGCCAACGCCGCGCCCTCCCCAATCACGACCAGGATCGTCGCGACGTAAAGAATCCCCGTCGCCGACTGGTTCGCCCGTCGTTTGACGCAGTCGTGGATCATGTAAACAAAGGCGCCTGGCACGACCAGCCCGACGCCGTACCTCGCCGTCATCAACATGACCGACCAACTCGACAACGGTTGTACGTCCTGCTGCCGCATCGCAGGCCAAGCGCCGGTGACCAGACTCACCAACAACCGCACGGCAAGCAGCAATGCGAGCACGAGTACCAGGCGGCGAAACGGAGCCTGCGTCATCTCATTGCCGGCCGTCAGGTAAGCGTGACCGAGCAACATCGTCATCAGAAACCCGCCGAGCAGACCGGCCGACCACGGCGTCGCCGCGACCACCGCGCCCAAACCCGGTGATACATCGGTCACTGCGTCGGCTTCCACCGCCAGTTTGAACTGCGCCGTCAACACGAACGCCGCAGCGGCGACGGCCAACACAAACCCGCACGTCGCCGCGACGCGCTGCACATCGCGCTTGGCCAATTGAACCGTCACCAACTGCACAACACACGCCACCGCCGACGCGATCAACAAACCCCACGACACGGCATTGTCCGTTTCGCTTGACCAACCAAACCCAACACCCGCGCCGCCCGTACCAACACCGGGGCGCAAAGCGAGCGCCACACCAACGAGAGTCAGCGCGATCAACCCGCCCAGCCGCAGCCAGCGCAGCGTCACCGCGCGCGGGTCGCTGACGGCTTGCGACAGCGTGATCCCGCCGACCAACAACATGAGTAGTCCCACATGCACGGCGACACATTAGCGCACGTGACGCGCCCCCTACAATGCCGCGTGACGGCCAACCCCTCTCACGCGACGACCGACACGCCCGCGCACGACGCGACATTCCCAAACACCGACGACCTGTGCGAACGGTGCGGCTACGCACTGACAGGCCTGTCGGCCGCCAACGCCTGCCCCGAATGCGGGCTGCCCCTATCCGAAAGCCATCCGGATCGACGTCGAGGCCTGTCGTGGCAACACGGCACGTCTTTACTCACCTGGCTGCGCACCGCGCGCGACGTGCTGTTGCGGCCGCGACAGGCGTTCGACCAGATGCGCCTCGGCCCCGCCAAACAGGGTCGCCGGTTCATGGTCCTGGTCGCCTTGCTGGTCGGGCTGATCTGGGCCGGCGTCGCGATGCTCGTCCCGCCGTTTTGGCCGATCCGGTTCGGGCTGGCGGCGACGGGGCTCGTCCTGATCATGTGCCTGATCGAGGCGGTCGGCGTCACCTTCTGGAGCCGACGCAAGGGCCACAAGATGACCTTCGCGGTCGCCCAGAGCGTGGTCGGCTACGCGGCCATCGCCTGGCTGCCTGGTGCATTGCTGTGCGCCAAGGCTTGGCTGATCCGCGACGGCTACTTCATCGGCCGAGGCTGGTGGCTGCAACTTGGGTCCAAGTCGGTCCTCGGTTCCGATCTGACCTACCTGCTGGTCGTGGGCACGTTCGCCAGCTTCTGGTTCGAGGTGCTGGTCTGGTACGGCGTTCGGCGGGTCCGATATGCCAATCAGCGGCCGATCGCCCCAGAGCCGAATTGAAGCTGCCAGTCTTGGACGCGGGTCCTGTCTCGTGCCACGGCCGTGTCGGCCGTGTGGTTCGTCGAGGGTATTTCGCACGGCCGACACGGCCGTGGCACGAAGGCGAGTGGCCAACAAGCGCCCACCCCGTCTTGACCGCAAATCCCGTTTGACGCTAACATTGGCACTATCCTGACTGTGCGGCCGGGCCCGGGCAACGCCCGCCGACCGCGACAACTAATTCCGCCTCGGGCTTTGACTGAACTTGACTCGCCCGAGGCCAATCACCGGCACGGGTCGGGCTACACGTCCGGGTCGTCGGCCGTTCAGACCGAAGGCGATTCCAAGCCGCCCTCGGCCGCGCAGCGCCAAGCGCCGCGCGGGATAAATTGACGAAGCTTCACCAGGGTCGCCTGAAAACGGACACGCGAGTTTAACCATCGCATGCAGCAGGCCGTGACGCCGCGAACCGTGCGAACTGAAAGCCCACCCGGCTTGTGCTGTGGAGGGGTCTGTCGGTTTGAACGAGGAGTCGCAGGGCTACGTCCCGGTGTGCCGCCCCGTTTACCAACCTGATTGGTGTCGGGCTTCGTCAATCCATCACTGAATGACGCGACGACCGCCGACGGTCACGGTCTTTGACCTGCCTCGGTTGGATGCGTCAGCGCTGCGCTTCACATCGCGCCGCCGCCCACCCGTGCCCTACAGCGCCCGACGGTTTGACGCAGCGTGTCGGCCGGGCGCAGAAAGGGCGGCGAATTTGTTTTCTTACCTCGTCCTCGCGGAAATGGCAGCCGGCGCCGTCGCCGGCGCGGGCGTCGGCGGCATCGTTCTCGGCGCGGTCGGCATGTTCTTCCTCGGCAAGGCGATCGGCGGCAAGGCCATCAGCGACGCCAAAACCGAAGCCGAACGCATCACCAAACAGGCACAGACCGACGCCGAAACGACCAAGAAACAGATGGAGTTGGACGGCCGAAACGAACTGGCCAAGCGACGCGAAGACTTCGAAAACGAGTCGGCCGAGGTCCGCAAAGAACTCAAGGAAACCGAAAACCGTCTGACCAAACGCGAGGACAACCTCGACCGCAAACTCGACGTGCTGACGACCAAAGAGAAATACCTCGGCGAACTCGACGAGGGATTGAAAGACCGCGAAAAAAAGGTCGCCGCCAAGGAGGCTGAACTCGATCAGATGGTGGCAGAGCAGCGCGACATCGTCGAGAAGACGCGGCAGGAAGCCAAGCAGACACTGCTGCGCGTCTCCAATATGAATGAAGACGAGGCCCGCAAAGAAGCACTCCGCCTCGTCGAACAGTCGTCGCAGCACGAGGCCGCGCAGATCATCCAACGCGCCCAGGAGCAGGCCGAGGAAGAGGCGCGTGAGAATGCCTTGAAGATCACCCTGCAAGCCATCCAGCGCTACGCCAGCGAGCACACCGCCGAGGCGACGATCAGCTCGATCCAGATCCCGTCCGACGACATGAAAGGCCGGGTCATCGGCCGAGAGGGCCGCAACATTCGCGCGTTCGAGAAGTCCACCGGCGTCGATGTCATCGTCGACGACACGCCGGGCGTTATCGTCGTCTCCTGCTTCGACCCCGTGCGCCGCGCCGTCGCGGCCGACTCGATGCGCAAGCTCATCGACGACGGCCGAATCCACCCGACCCGCATCGAGGAAGTCGTCGAGCAGATGCGCGAGGAGATCGAGCGCAAGATCGTCAAGTTCGGCAAGGACGCCTGCATCGAAGCCAACATCCAGGGCCTGCACGGCAAGATCAGCGAGATGATGGGCCGACTCTACTACCGCACCAGCTACGGCCAAAACATCCTCCGCCACTCGATGGAGACCGCGTTCCTCTGTCAGGTCATCGCCGACGAGCTTGGCTTGGATGGCGACCTCGCCCGACGCTGCGGCTTCCTGCACGACATCGGCAAAGCGATGGACCACGAGGTCGAAGGCGGCCACCCCGCGATCGGCGCCGAGTTCTGCAAGAAGTTCGGCGAAAAGGAAGCCGTCCTCAACGCCGTGGCCGGCCACCACAACGACATCCCCGCCACGACGCCCTACACCCCCATCGTCATGGCCGCCGACGCCATCAGCGGCGCCCGCCCCGGCGCACGCCGCGAAACGCTCGAACGCTACATCAAGCGCTTAGAGCAGCTAGAAGACATCGCCCGCAGCAAGACCGGCGTCAAAGAAGCCTACGCCATCCAGGCCGGCCGAGAGGTCCGCGTCATCGTTGACCCCGACGACGTCGACGACGCCAACTGCACGTACATCGCAAGAGAGATCGCTAAACGCGTCAGCGAAGAGATGACGTTCCCCGGTGAGATCCGCGTGACGGTGCTGCGTGAGATGCGAACGGTGGATTATGCGCGGTAGAATTGTGAACGTCCCATAGTGAATGCATGTACTCAACGGCGTCACGTCATGTTTCCAACGTACCGCAGCCCCGCAATCTTGCTACTCGCATTGGCGACCGCGCTAGCAGGTAGGCCGGGCACGTTGCCCGGCGGTTGGACGCTCAATGACACGTGATTGCCGGGCAATGTGCCCGGCCTACCGCTGGGGCAGAGGCTCGGCGTGCCCCAGTGGATGTCGTGATGTTCGCGACCGATACCGCGATCCCCGCGCCAACGTTCGATTAGATGACTGATTGGCGCTGACCTCCGAATGACCTGTGGCACGCAAGGGCATTGCGTGCCACAGGCCCCGGCACTGTTCGTATTCCTGGTCAGCGGGTCGTGTAAACGTGGTCAGTTATCACGTTTACCCACGATGGCTTTCAAGCCCGCTTCATCCACCTCTCGTACCGACAGGTCGTCCATGATGACGACATAGGCTTGGCCGGTTTCCGTCTTGAACCAGGCAATGGGTTTGTCGCCCTGCCCGATCTTGAGGCCTTTGCCGGCGTAATTCCAGTCGCGGTCCATTGCCTTCAGTTGCAAGGGCATCTGCGCACCAATACCGACCTGCGTCAGCGACTGTTCCTGCTCGGGCGTCATCTGGCCCTTGATCTTCTTGCCGAGCAGCTTGACGTACTTCACGTTCAGGCCCGGGCTCATATCGTCCGGGAATGCGCCGTCAGACACGTCGGTGTACAGGCGGAGCGTCTTAACGATCGCGGTCTTTGGCTCGTAACTGAAACGCAAGTCCTGAACCTGGTAGCCCTCGGGCGGCTCCATGCTGAACAGCGCTTCGTCCATCGGCTCGTTCCACACGAACCGGTCGATCGTGATCGTCGCGCGTTCTTCGGTGTCCGGCACGGGCATGGTCATTAGAACCTGCACGGGCAGTTCGGTTTTCGGGTCGACCCACAACTTGAACGTCGCGTTCAACTCCTTCAGCATGGGTTGCTGGATCTCGTAAATCAGCATCTCCCTGCCATTGAGTCTTTCCTTACCGATCGGCTTGGCGTCGGGATTGCGCATCTTGCGCATCTGTTCGATGGGGTTGTTGGCCATCATGTTCTGCATCGGTAAGCCGTCGAACGTCACGCGCTGTGCGATCTTGCGCTGGGTCTGGATCAGCAGGCCCTGTTGTTTTTGGGTGTCGATCACCATGACGATGCCCATCGGCATCTCTTGCCGCATCATGCCGTCGTTGCGGATGAATTGTTTGGTGGTCATGGCCGGCTGGTCGCCGTACTTCATCGTCGTGATGAAACGTGCGGTCTTGACCTTGTCGAGTTTCTTCGCGACCTCAGCGAATGCGACATTCGTGCTGCCGCCCGGTCCAAGCCAGAGGAACAAACCGGCGATAAGGGCGAGGACGGCGGCGATCGATCCGTATTGGGCTGTCTTAAACATGATGTGTCTCCATGGCTTGGCCGCACCGGGCGCGGCGTCGGTTGGGGGTTGGGATTGGGATTGGGAAGCGCTTGGTGAACGTCCTTCGAGTCGGGCGAGTGTGGCGGTGGTGAGTTCGGCGGGCGGCTGTGCGTTGGTCTCGCAAGCGTCGCGCATCGCTTCGACGGCCAGGTCGAGCGTCTCGTTCACGTCAGGGCGGTTGTGTGAGTCGGTCATGGTTGCACCTCACCGGCGGCGGGTTCAGCCGCGGGCGCCGGTCGCGGCGGGTCGCCATCAAGCAGTTCCTTCAGTCCTGCACGTGCCCGTTTGAGCAACACGCCTACATGGTTCACGGTCAGCCCAAGGGCGTCGGCGATCTCGTCGTAACGCATCTGCTCGACCGATCGAAGACAAAAGACCTGGGCTTGCAAGTCGGGTAACCGGGCGATTGCGTCGCGCAATCGGTCAGCCAGTTCTGTCGCCTCGGCATGTCGGCCTGGGTCCGCCTCTTTCGCGAACGTGCTGTCCGGCGGCGTCGCAACGATGCGACGCTCGTGTCGCGAGCGCTGTCTCAATCGGTCCACCGCGCGGCAGCTAGCGATGCGTCGCAGCACAGCCGACCAATTACGGACCTCCTGCCGGGCGGACAGTTCCAGGGCGGCGACGAACGTGTCCTGAAAACAGTCCGCGGCCTCCGTGTCGTCACCCAATACCCGGCGAGCGGTCCGCCACACCGCGGGGCCGTGTTCAGCGAGGATGGAAGGCCAATCTACACTCACGCGAGACTCCGAAACAGTCGTTCAACTAGTTAGTCGACGGCGCTACGTCGCGTCTTACAAGATAGGGATCGAATCTCCATCAAATGCCACAGTGAAGCTCACATCAGCACCGCGGCCGCGTCCCACGTCCAATCGCAGTGCCACCGGCATCACACCCCCCTCGGGCTCCGCCCTCGGCCGTGTGTTGGCTCCCCTGCTGACGACCTTGCCGACACAACCAGGTAAGCCAGACTACTTGACTTGACCTGTCCGGCACACCGCTTGACCATATCGCGACCGCTTGGCGGATCAGTTACAACCGGCCGCCAATCGACAACCGACTCTCCCCGTTCTCAGCCCGTCCCGCATGACAACCATCGAGATCATTGCGACCGTGTTTGGGCTGACCTGCGTTTGGCTTACCGTGCGTCAGAACATCTGGTGTTGGCCGACCGGTCTCGTGCAGGTCGTGCTGTACATCTGGATCTTCTTCCAGGCCAAGCTTTATTCAGATGTCGGGTTGCACGTCGTGTACGTCGTCCTCGGCCTGTACGGTTGGTGGTATTGGCTGCGCGGCGGGCCTCGCGAGTCGACCGCGCCGGTGACCCGCCTCTCGGCGATCGCTTTGCCGGTCTGGGTCGTCGTCGGACTGGCAGCGACGGCCGGGCTGGGTTGGACGATGGACACGCAGACCGACGCGGCGTTGCCCTACTGGGACGCCGCCACGACGGCGTTCAGCCTGATCGCGCAGTACCTGCTTGCGCGAAAACGGCTTGAGAGTTGGCTGTTCTGGATCGCGGTTGATGTCATGGCGATCGGCGTGTATATCGCTAAGGAGCTTTACGTCACGAGCGGGCTGTACGGCGTCTTTTTGATCTTGGCCATCATGGGATTCTTCACGTGGCGTCGAAGCCTGCAACCGACACCCGCCGGTCCGGCCGAGGCATGATCCTCGGCAAGTTCCTGCCGCCGCATCGCGGGCACCAATTCCTGGTGGACTTCGCGCGCCACTATGTACGGCAGCTCACCGTGCTGGTCTGCACACTCGACCGCGAGCCGATCGCCGGCGACCTGCGCTATCGGTGGATGTGTGAGATGTTCCCACACGACGACGTTCGGATCGTCCACGTCACCGAAGACCTGCCTCAAGAGCCGGCCGACCACGCCGACTTCTGGAACATCTGGAAACGTGTCGTCACCGAGGCGGTCGGCGGGCCGATCGACTTGGTGTTAACCTCTGAAGACTACGGCGACCAACTCTCCAGGACGCTGAACGCCGAGTCGGTCGTCGTGGATCGCGGGCGTGAACTGATGCCCATCTCGGGCACCATGATCCGCGAGGACCCGATGCGCCACTGGGCCATGCTGCCCGAATGCGTCCGCCCACATTACGTCAAGCGCGTCTGCATTACGGGGCCGGAATCCACGGGTAAGTCCACGCTCACCCACGATCTGGCCTGTCATTACAACACGACCTACGCATGGGAATACGCACGGCCGCTACTTGACCCCAAAGGCGGAGCCTGCGAACCAGCCGACATCGACAAGATCGCCGTCGGCCAATTGGCCACCGAAGACGCGATGGCCCGCCAGGCCAACCGCGTGTTGTTCTGCGACACGAACGCCCTGCTGACCACCGTCTGGAGCCGAACGCTGTTCAGATCATGCCCCGCCTGGATCGACGAACTGGCACGCAGCCGCACGTACGACCTGACACTTCTGCTCGACACGGACGTGCCGTGGGTCGACGACGATCAACGCTACTTCCCCGACGAGCCGCGACGCCGAGCCTTTTTCAACCAGTGCGTGAATGCCCACGACGAAGCAAACGTGCCCTACACCCTGATCAGCGGAGATTGGGATCAGCGCTTCGCACAAGCCGTCGAGGCCGTGGATAACATGCTTGTTACGACGTAGGCTGACATCATCGGGCTGACCACCATGCCGACCTTCAGCGCACACGACCAGGGCCGCAACATCGATTGGAGTCTGACCTCCGACGACTACGCGGTATACCGCCCCGGCTACCCGCAGACGTTTTACGACCGCATCCACGCGCTGGGCGTCGGCGTGCAAGGCCAACGCGTACTCGACCTGGGCACGGGCACGGGTGTACTCGCGCGGCAGTTTGCGTCGCGTGGTGCTTTCGTGACGGGGCTTGACATCGCCGAGGGACAGATCAACGCGGCGCGGCGGCTCGCGCAAGAACAAAGCCTCGACATCACCTTCGACGTTCGGCCGGCTGAGGACACGGGGCAGCCCGACAATGCGTTCGACCTCGTTTGCGCGGCGCAGTGTTTTCTTTACTTCGACAAACCCAAGGCCGTCGCTGAGATCAAGCGCGTGCTCGACGTTGGTGGTCGGCTGTTCACCAGCTACATCGGTTGGCTGCCGCGCGAAGACCCGATCGCCGCGGCCAGCGAAAAGCTTGTGCTGCAACACAACCCCGCATGGTCGGCCGGCGACTGGTCCGGTGACATGCCGCCGGCCGAGCCGTGGAGCGTCGGCCCGTTCGAGGTCGTCGAACGCATCGCGTACAAGGAGCCGATCACGTTTACCCGCGCGTCGTGGCGCGGCCGAATCCGCGCCTGCCGCGGCATCGGCGCGACGCTGTCCAATGAAGTGGTCGAAGCGTTCGACCGCGAACACGATGAGCTGCTGCGCGAGATCGCGGACGAGCAATTCGACATCGTGCACCGCATTGGGGCGTACATCTATCGGCCGAATGATTAGATTCTGGCAGCTACGTCTCTCAGAATTCGTAAACTATTCACAGGGGTAGTCGGTCTACTTTTCGTTGATATGGTGTCCAGTTACTTCCCCATAACGATTGACAAGAATGTAGACCCCTCCACCGATCGTTTGACGCTGGTGTGATCCAACTTTCCACCCATCGTTCTGGAGCTCAAGCGAAAACGGTGGTTTCCACGTCAGGTTATGCCGTAGCGCATATTCACGGCTGTTGGTTAATGCGACCACCGGGTCAAGAACGGCGTGGCGCGCCAGCAACTCGCCTGAATTGGAATCAACACACACAATCATCTCATCTTCAGAAGAAACAAGCCATCTATCCCCATCAAGAGCGATGTGATAACCAGTGTGGCGATCACGACCATTCTGTCGATTAGACTCGATCGCGATACGCAATGCTTGCGCTTCATCAATAGGATTACATTTCAATTCGATAACCCTTTGTCAGTACTGTTAATGAGAGCTTGGGACAATGAGCAGATACGAGGCGGTGTCCACTTCAAATTATCCGTCTTAACTCACATACCAGCTTCTAGTCTATCGCCTCCCTTCCCATGACCGTCACGATCACGCGGCGTTGTCTTGGCTTCACGTCGCACTCGAGGTGAAACACCTGCTGCCACGTGCCGAGCACGAGCTTGCGTTGCGTGACGGGGACGGTGATCTCCGGGCCGAGCGTCGTCGCCTGCAGGTGCGAGTGGCCGTTGCCGTCGTGCCAGGCGCGCTCGTGGCCGTAGTCGCGGCTGGGCGGCATGAGCTTGTTGAAGATGGCGGGCAAGTCTTCCTGCAATCCCGGCTCAAACTCGATCGTGCCGATCGCCGATGTCGATCCGACGTTGAAGACGTGCGCAAGGCCGGCCGTGATCTGACTCTCGCCGACGATCGCCTGCACACGTGACGTCAGGTCGTGCATGTCGCCGTGGCCTGACGTGTTCAGATGGATCTCGCCCTGATGTACCATGGTCAACCTCGTTTTCGTTTGGCGGACAACACCTGCGAGCATACCTCAGGAGTCTTTGACATGACACGTACCCACTGGATCGTTCTCGGCGCGGCCGGCTGCATCGTCGCGGCGGTCGTCCTGACACGGCCGGGCCTGTTGACCGCTCAGAATCAGCCGCACGTGGGCTTGACCGGCTCGCGGCCGATCATCGACGCGGCGCGTCACCCGTCGATCCAGGCGGCGATCGACGCGCTGCCGGCTGAGGGCGGCATCGTCCGCATCCCGCCGGGCCTGTTCGAGATTAAAAGGCCGCTGATCGTGCGCACTCCCGACACGACGCTCGAAGGCAGCGGGACAGCCACGCACATCAAGAACACGAACACGGCCGGCCAACCCGCGATCGTCCTGCGCAAGCCGGCCGACGCGCCGAAGAACGAACGGCTGTGGCGCATTCGCGTGGCCGATCTCCGCGTCACCGGTAACGCCAAGTCCGGCCACGGCATCCTGGCTGATCGGGTCAACGAGGTGTTCATCCAGGGTGTGACCGTCAGCTATCACGGCGGCGACGGCATTCAGCTTGACCACTGCTACGAAGACCCACGCGTCAACGACTGCCTGGTCACGTACAACAAGGGCACCGGTCTGAACCTGCTGGGCTGCCACGACATCGTCGTCGCGTCGAACCAGTTCGAGGAGAACGTCGATGGCGTGCGCTGCTTCGACGGCTTCAACCTCTGCATGACCGGCAACTGCCTGGACGACCACCTCGGCCGAGGCGTCGTGATCGAGAACACGTACGGTTCGGTCGTGTCGGGCAACATGATCGAGGAGTGCAAGCTGTTCGCCGTCGTGCTCGACCGCGACTGCTACGGCAATACGCTTAGCGCCAACGTCATCGCGCACAACGGCGGCGGCGTCGACCTCCGCGACGCGCACGGCTGCGCAGTCAGCGCCAACACGTTCACCATCATGGGCGATCACTCCATCCGTGTCGGGCCGAACAGCGGGCGCATCACGATCACGGGCAACAACTTTTCGAACAGCTACATCGGCGACGGCAAGGTCAAACGCCGCGAGAACGACCGCAAGGCGATTGGCATCCAACTCGAATCGACCCGTGACATCGCCGTCACCGGCAACGTCTTCGCCAGCCTTCGGCCGAAGGCGATCGAGTTGAAGGGCACGGCGAGCAAACACGTGCTCATCGCCGGCAACCTGATCGCGGATTCAGAAGCGGACCGGTCGTCGCTGGAATCATCGGTAGTCGAGGGGAATCTGGTGTCGGATGGCCGATAGTTGAAACACCGGAGGATTGCTCATGTCACACCCCCGAAAAAGGAAGTGGCCGCCGAACGAATTGGAGTCATTGGTCCACGGCGTCGTCTACGAGGACCTGGAACTCGTCGCCGCATGTCTCGCCGCCGGCCAGGACGTGAACGCGCGCATCAACGACGACGGAGACACGCCGATATTGGCGGCTTGTGATGTAGGCAATGCCGAGATCGTCAAGTTGTTACTGGCTCATGGCGCGGATCCCAATCTTCCGAACGATGTTGGGATGTACCCGTTGCATTATGCGGCAATGGGAGACTCGGTCGATGTTCTGGCTCTAATGCAGGCAAGTGGTACGCAGCAGCACGTCAAGGATGCCGAGGGCAAGACACCTCTTGACTGGGCACGTTTCTATGAAAGGAGCGAATGCGAACAGTTTCTCCGCTCGTGGGCCAAGTCGGAAGAACGCGAGGTCTAGCAATTCGGGTCCTTCCAGTTTTTCAATGGGGAAAAGATGCGATGCCCTGCCGGGCGGGCCTCTTCAATCGCCAGAGTGGCTCAGACTCGGCGCCAACGAACAACCGTGTTTCGCCCGCGATAACACGTCTCGCGCCGCACACATCAAAGACGCGGGCGTCCCCCAGACACGGGATTTCCGTAGCGCGTCCCACCCAAGATAAACCGCCGGTAGTCCTCTAGAGATCAGGCGCGCACCTTGCGCTCGACGAGTGGCCCGACCTTCCGCGGGGGAGCCGGGGAGTTTGAGGGGCCGGCGGCGAGGCCCTTCATCTCATGTCATCCGCACGGCGAAGCCGTTCCATTGAAGCGCAGCGCCAAGCCGCTGCGGCGCCCCCGGGGGTGAGCAGGCCCGCCCGGCGAGGGCACCGCCATCTGCCGATCCGGTTGATCCGGTAGATCCAGATGTGCGAGATGACTATCGGCCAAGGCTGAAGCCAACTGCTATCCCAAGCGTTCAATCACCGTGTCCGCAAACTGTTCGGTATTCAGCTCGCCCTTGAGGTCGCGTGTCTTCGCGCCGTCGCGCAGCGCCGTGTTGTACGCGGCCTTGATCTTCTTCGCGACCGCGCGGCAGGCGTCGTCTTTGCGTGTGTCGGCCAAGTGGTTCAACATCATCACGGCCGACATGAGCAGGGCAAGCGGATTAGCGACACCCTTGCCCGCGATGTCCGGGGCCGAGCCGTGCACCGCCTCGAAGATCGCCGCCTCTTCGCCGAAGTTCGACCCCGGCACGACACCCAGCCCGCCGACGAGCCCGGCGCACAGGTCGCTGACGACGTCGCCGTAAAGGTTCTCCAGCAGCAGCACGTCGTACCGCGACGGGTCCTGCACGAGGCGCATGCAGCCGGCGTCGATGATGTGCTGCTCGTACTCGATGTTCGGGTACTCTTCCTCGTGGATGGCCTGCGCGCAGCGGATGAACAGGCCGTCCGTCATCTTCATGATATTGGCCTTGTGGAACACGGTGATCTTCTTGCGCTGCCGCTTCGTGGCAAAACGGAATGCCCACCGCGCGATGCGCGTACAGGCCTCTTCCGTCGCGACCTTCATGCTCGTGACAACGCCGGGCGTCACCTCGTTCTCGACGCCCGAGTACAGGCCCTCGGTGTTCTCGCGGATCACAATCAGGTCCACGTCGTCGAACCGCGTCTCGACGCCTTCGAGGTTGCGCACCGGCCGCACGGCCGCGTAGAGGTTCAGCCGTTTGCGCAACTGCACGTTGACCGACGTGAACCCCTTGCCGACCGGCGTCGTGCAAGGCCCCTTGAGCGCCACACCGTGGTGCTCGATCGCTTCGAGCGTCGTCTCGGGAAGCACCTCATCGCCCGACTCGAGCGCCGCCAGGCCGGCCTGGTGCTCGACCCAGTTCAGCGGCGCGTCGGCCGACGCGAGGATGCGCGTCACCGCGGCCGTCACCTCGGGGCCGATGCCGTCACCGGGAATCAGAACAGTTTCATGTGTCGCCATGCAACGACTGTAGGCGGGGGGAGGAGAAGAATGGCGAGTGACGAGTTGCGAATAGCGAGTGGCGAAGTCGGAGGGACCGATCGCCTCAAGACCGCCCTACAGCGCACAAACACTCACCACTTCTTTCTGACCTTTGCGCTCTTTGCGTTTCCTGACGCTCTTTGCGTTTCACTCGTAAAGATGAATCGCAAAGTAACGGCGAATCGACGACGCCAGCAACCGATCCCATCGCCATCACTCGGCCAACCGCCGCGCGATGAACTGCCGAATGATCCCGATGCGCGTCGTCTGCGCCAGCTTCAACGCCCGCGCCTTGTCAGCGGGCACTATCGGCTCGACGCCGTACCAGATCATCAGCGGGAGGTTCTGATCGTCCTCGTCCTCGGCGTGCATCGCCAGCCGTTCCGCGATCGGCCAACGCCGCGCGAACGGCAGGCGTTGCAAGCCCGAAGCGAGCGCCAAGCGCACAACGGGCGACGGGTCAGACTCAGCCATCGACACGAGTCTGGCGTGCAGGTCGCCAGATACCGCACGGTCTTCCAACTCAAGCCGCACAGCCCACGCGCGGATGTGCTCGTTTTCGTCAGCCAGCAGCGTCGCCGGCATCGGTGCATCGAGTTTGCCGATCGCGTGCAACGTCCAAAGGGCGCGCAGGCGTCGGGTCACATCGCCTTGCGATCGGATCATGCTGATCAACATCCCGACAGCCTCGTCGCTCAACCGCCCCGCCGCCGCACGCTCCTGCAACACACGCCGGGCATGACGCACCCACCAGTCGTTTCGGTTCAGGTGTTGCTCGACCAATTCACGGTCTGTCATTGCCGCCACGTTGACTACGCCGCGCCGCGCCGTCCCTTGCTTCGTCGCATCACCGCCTTGCTCAGCGTAGACCACCTTGAACAGCCGACCCGTCGTCCGCTGCGTGTTCCGTGTGTGGTGACACTCGCCCGTGTCGGACCAATCGCTGACGTATACATTCCCGTCCGGCCCGTAAGCGACGGTCACGCCGACGAACCATGGGTCTTTGGCGAACATGAAATCCTTGCCGTGCGTCGCGACGTAGCCGCTGCCCCTCCGCTTCAGCACGTCGTTGTTGATCCGCTTGCCGTGGATGTTGTTCATGAACACGGTGTTCCGGTACCGCTTCGGCCAGGCGCCGCCGAGGTAGACCATCGTGCCCGAGTGCGCGTGCCCGCCGCCCATCTCAAGCGTCTTCGCCGTACCCTTGCGCGAGTCGGTCCAACTCTTGCCCTCGTAGTGCAGGTGGTCGGCGATCGTCTTGATGCGTTGGTACGCGAACTGGCTCGACTTGCGGTTCCGCCACGGCTCGTAGTGCGCGCCCTGGATCATGTGGAACAAGTGCGGGTTGACGCAGTTGCAACAAAACGCTTCGCCGTAGTCGTCGAAGTCGACGCCCCACGGGTTCGTCGTGCCGTCGGCGAACCACTCATACTTGTGCGTCACCGGGTGATACCGCCACAGCCCACCGTCCAGACGAAGCCGTTTGTCCTGCGGCGTTCCGGGCGGACCAACGACCGACCAGTTCGTTCGCCCGTGCGTCGCATACAGCCAGCCGTCCGGCCCCCACGCGAACCCGTTGGCCAGGTTGTGCGCGTTGGCGTGCGTGCCGAATCCGTCTAACAATACAATAGGCTCACCGTCCGGCACGTCGTCGCCGTCGCGATCGGGAACGAAATACATATTTGGCGGCGACATGACCCACACCCCGCCGAAGCCGACCTCGATGCCCGTGACGTATTCAAGTTTGTCGTAGAAAACGGTGCGCTTGTCGTGTGTGCCGTCGTTGTCGGTGTCTTCAAGAATGATGATGCGGTCGTGCAGGCCGGCCTTCTTGTTCGGGTAGTTGTTCGCCTCGGCCACCCACAGCCGACCGCGGTCGTCGATGCAGAAGCCGATCGGTTGAACGACGTCCGGCTCGCCGGCGAACAGCGTGACCTTGAACCCGTCGGGGACGCGCATCGTCGCCGCCGCTTCCATCGGTGAAAGGGGCTTCGACGTCGTCTGGGCCGCGGCATGCGGTGTGCCGGCGAGACTTGTAAACAGCGTCACGACGATCAGGACTCGATAACACATGGCGTCAACCGACGGGGTGAAAAACGCCAGTTTACCGCGAGCCGCGCACAAGACGGCCGACGGTCGCCTCCGCAAACCGTCGGCCGGGTGTCGATCCTTCGTGATCATTGTTTGATCAGTTGTTCGACGGCTCCAACTCGGCCTGCTCTTTCTCAGCCACCATCGACGCGAGGCGGGCGCGGAGTCGGCCTTTCTTGCCGTTGCCATTGGAAGGCGCGGATTCGGATTCGGCCAATTCGGGCTGGGCGTCGGGGGTCGTCTGCCCGGCCGATGAATCGGCCACGCCTGCGGGCGCGGGCTCGACCTGCGAATCTTGCAAATCGGGATCGTCCACGACGGCGGCCTGCTTGTCCTGCTGGTTCTGTTTGTCGATCGCGTGCTGTGCAATTCGGCCGTCGGCGCTGACCTCGTCGAACTTCACACTCACGCGCTTCGACACGCCGCGCTCCTGCATTGTGATGCCGTACAGGATGTCGCAGGCCTGCATCGTGCCCTTGTTGTGCGTGATCACGATGAAGTGGCTGTGGTCGAGGAAGCTCTTGAGGATGTTCGCAAAGCGGTGCACGTTCGCCTCGTCCAGCGCGGCGTCAACTTCGTCCAGGATCGCGAATGGGCTGGGGCGACATTGGAAGATCGAAAGCAACAACGCGACGGCCGTCATCGTCTTCTCACCGCCGGACAACAGGCTGATCGACTGCGGCTCTTTGCCCGGTGGTTTGGCGACGATCTCGATGCCGCTTTCCAGCACATCGACGTTGCCCTCTTCATCGGGCTGAAGGAACAGGTCGGCTCGGCCGCCGCCGAACAGCCGACGGAACAGGCCGTTCTGGTCGGCGAAGTTTTCGCGGATCTTGTTGAACGTCTCTTCGAAACGCACGCGGCTGTCGTCGTTGATCTGCTTGATCAACTGAATGAGCTTGCCGCGCGCCTGGTCGATGTCATCGACCTGCTCAGCCAACTCGCGCTCGCCTTCTTCAAGACCCGCCTGCTCGTCGATCGCGTCGAGGTTGACGTTGCCCAGGCGGTCGAGTTTGCGGCGAAGTTCGTTGACTTCGGTCTCGACGGCTTCCCAGTCGATGGTGAAGTCGCCCGCCTCGGAATAAGATTCACCTGTGGGATCGGATGAGTCCTGAACTTCTGGGGGCGAGCCAGCCACTGAAGTGGCTTCCGCCTCGTCAATCACTTCCAAAGACTGCGACTCATCCCCTTCGTGTCTTTGCTCCCCGCCCGCCATCGCTGCGCGATACGCCTCGACGACATCCAAGCTCAACTGCTCCTGCGCGCGCTGGCAGACGCCCTCGGCCTTGACCTCCAACTCGCGTCGTTGCATTTGTAATTCGTGCAACGATCGCTCCGTGGACTCAACCGCGTCGCGGTGCGCGGCCAGTTGTTCGCGCAGCGCCGCCGCCTGCTCATCGATTGACGTCAGCCGCTGCTGCACGTCACCGAGTTGCGCGTCGAGTTGGTCGAGCTGCGCGGCGGCGCGCAGTTCGTCCTGCTTCGCCTGCTCAGCCGACTGTTCGAGGTCGGCGATTCGGCTGCCGTGGTGCTCAAGCTGCTCGTCCAGCACGCCGCGCTGGCGTTGCATGTCGGCCACGGCGATCTCGGTCTGACGGACCTGCCGCTGCACCGCCGCGACCTGCTCTGCGATCTTGCCTAAATCAACCCGCGCCGACGTGACCGTCTCGCGCGCCGCGTCGGCCTGCTCGGACAACGACGTGATCTCGGTATTGAGCGCGTCGATCGACTGCTGTCGTTGTGTTGAATCGGCTTCGAGTCGCTCGGCGTCGGCCTCATGCACGCGTCGTTTCTCGTCGGCGTCGTGCAGTTGGCGGTGGACCTGTTCGGTCTCAGCCGCGATGATCGGCTGCTCGCGTTCGAGTTGCGCGATCTGGTCGTTGATGCTGTCCAGCCGACTCGTCAACTCGACGCGCGCGGTGTTCGCGTCGTAAATCGTCTGCCGCAGGTCTTGCGAGACCTGCTCGATGTGCGACGCGCGGTCGCTGAGTTGGGCTAACGACTCGCCGTCGGTCAGGATGCGTTCGTCCAGGTCGTCGAGCAGCATGTCGAGTTGGGCGAGTTCGCTGCGCCGCGAGATGAGGCCGCCCGCGCCGGCTCCCACCGGGCCGGCGCTGACGCGGCCGTCGGCTTCCAGCAGTTCGCCGTTCTTCGTCACGAAGCGGTAGCCGTCGGGCAACTGCTGCCGCAACAGCTTTGCGTCCTGCAGGTCGTTCACGATGAGCGTTCGGCCGAGCAGCCGCCAAACGAGCGGCGCGATCGGGCCGGGAAACTGGATTAGGTCGAGCACCGGGCGGGCTTCGATGCCCGTGGCCGGCAACGCCGCGCGCGGAGCGGTCAATGGCGGGCCGAACGAATCGACAGCGAGAAACGTGACACGTCCCGCGAGCGAACGCACAGCCTCCGCCCCGCCGTTGCGTGTGCAAATGTCCTGCAGCCGGTCAATGATCAACGCCTGCTGGTACTCGCCCAGCGCCGCTTCGACAATGGCTGCGTGGTCGATGTCGGTCTCGATCATGTCCGCGAGCATGCCGCGGACGAAGTCGAATGTGGTGTCGTGGGAATCGGAGGTTGTGTTTGGGGGAGCGTGGGCCGAGGCCAATGAATTGGCCTGGCCTTGGGGGGCGGACGACTTGCGGGCGAGGACGGCTTTGACGGGGTCGGCGATGCCTTCCTGCTTGTCCTGCATCTCGCGCAGCAGGGATTGACGTGACGCCAAACCGCTGCGTCGTTCCTTGGCCTGCGCGAGTCGTTGTGACAGGTCGCGTTGCTCGCCGCCGAGTTGGTCGGCCTGCGCCTTGAGTTCGTCGAGCTTGACGGTCTGTGCGTCGATGAGTCGTTGCGATTCGTCGCGTCGCTGTTCCGACTCGTCGCGGGCGGTGAGTAGTTCTTCGAGCCGTTCCGACACCTCGCCGGCACGTGTGTCGAGTTTCTGCCTTGTGTTGACCAGGTTTTCCTGGAACGCGGCGATCGAGTTGATCTCGTTACGCAGTTCCGACGTGCGGCGCATCAGGGTGATGATGCCGGCTTTGACGTCTTCCAGCTCGCTGCGCTTCTCATTCAGATCGTGTTGCAAGGCTCGGCTGCGCTCCTGCGCGTCGTCGAGCGTGGTCTGCGCTTCGCTCTGCTCGCCGGCCAGTCGTTCGGCGTCGGCGGCGTGCTCGGCCTGCTCGCGTTCGAGTTGCTCGCACCGCGCGGCCAATTCGTCACGCCGCTTGGTGTCACGCTCAATCTGCTGTCGCAGGTCGTTCAGGGTCGACTCGGCGAACCGCTTGCGTTGCTCAGCCTGCTCGCGTTGCGACTCGGTCTGCACACGTTCGTGCTCGACCTGCTTCAGTTGCTGTTCGACGGCCTGCCGCTCGACCTGCGTGTCGGCCAGGCGTTGCTCGTGCTCGTTGAGCTTTCGGCCGGCGGCGGCGCGGTCGGCCTCGGCCTGCTCGATCGCCTCGGCCGACTCGGCCAATTGCGTCTGGTACTTGTGGTATTCCGCCAGCGCGTACTGCAGTTGCAGCTCACGCAGCCGGGCGGTGTGTTCCTTATAAGTGCGCGCCCGACCCGCCTGGATCTTGACGCTGCGCAGTCGGCGCTGGATATCGCCAAGGCGCTGCCTTGTGACGACCAGGTTCTGCTCGGCGCGTTCGAGTTTGCGCAGCGACTCCTTCTTGCGCTGCTTGAACCGGCTGATGCCGGCCGCCTCCTCAAAGATCTCCCGCCGCGAGGTCGCGTTCGACTCGAGCATCCGCGCGACCTTGCCCTGCTCGATCACCGAGTAGGCGTCGGTGCCGATGCCCGTGTCGAGGAACAGTTCCTTGATGTCGCGGAGGCGGGCGCGCTTCTTATTGATCAGGTACTCGCTCGACCCGTCGCGGTAGAGCTGGCGGGTGACGCTGACCTCGTCGGTGTCGATGGGCAGCATGCGGTCGACACTGCCGGGCCGCGCCAACATGGGGTCGGCCTCGACCTTCGGGTTGTCGAAGGTGAGGGTGACCGAGGCCATGCCCGACGGCTTGCGCGTGGACGAGCCGTTGAAGATCATGTCGAGCATCTGGTCGCCGCGCAGGCTCTTGGGCGACAGCGAGCCGAGCACCCACTTGATGGCGTCCACGACGTTGGACTTGCCACAACCGTTAGGGCCGACGATGCCGGTGATTGGTGCGTTGAAGACGATGTCCGTCTTGTCAGCGAACGACTTGAACCCCACCAGGGTCAACTTCGATAAGCGCATTGGCGGCAAACCTCCCACCGAGTTATCGGGTCGGTGGGCCGGTTTCGGCCAATCGTTATCGGCTCGTTTTTGGGGGGCTTGATCGCCGGATGAGGCCATAGGGACATTATGGCGTCGATCGGGCCTGCGGACCGGTCGGATCGTCGCCGTTTCCTTCTCGATTCGAGGACGGCGTTCGGCCGGCCGGGGCCGACGGCGCGTCGCTGGGGGCGGGGATCAGGTACGTCTCTTGCGCCGGCGGCAGGTCGCTGGGATCGACCTGCGCGGTCGGGCGGGGCGTCGGCGCGGGCAGTGCGTCGGGCACGTCGCCGACGCGGCGTGGCGTGCCGACGCTCGGCCGGGCGTTCGTCGTGTCGCCCTGCGCGACGGCGTCGTTCCGTTGCGTGGCCAGCGCCTGGTAGCCGCTGGGCTTGGCGCCGATCTCGGGGCGGACGGTGTCGGCCGGCTTGCGCAAGTAGCGTTCGATCGCGTCGGCCAACGCGTTGGGTTGCACCTTCCAGTCCGCCGCCAGATGCCTGGACAGGTGCAGGCCAACCAGCGCACTGACGACGTGCGAGTAGCTCAGGTTCGGCGACTCGTGCGGGTTCGACAACGAGGCAGGCTGACCGAGCAGCAGCGCAAGGTTGGCCACGGTCGGCGCCATCTGGAACGTCTTCGACGATCCGTTCGGCCGTTGATAGAAGACCGACATGGTTTCACCGACGCCCCCGCTGCGCAGGCGGAGTCGGCCGTCCCACAGCGCGGCGTTGATCGGCGCTTTGAAGCCGGTGTTTCGGCCGAAGATGACCAGCCGCGGCAGGCCTTCCTGGCTGGCGTAGACCATCGGCTTGTCGGCTGGCAGCAGGTCGATCAGGAATTTGATATTGTTCGCGTCGCCGATCGGCACGCGTTGGATCATCGGGTCTTTGCGGTCGGCCATCGCCTCGTACGTGACGATACGGATCGGTCGGCCGGTCGCGTCGATCGACTCGTCGTCAAGCAGCGTGCGGATCGCGTTAGCAACCTTGAGCGATCGCGGCAACTCGATCAGGCTGCGCGCCGCGGCGGCG
This sequence comes from Phycisphaeraceae bacterium, assembly GCA_028284155.1. Classification (GTDB taxonomy): domain Bacteria; phylum Planctomycetota; class Phycisphaerae; order Phycisphaerales; family Phycisphaeraceae; genus JANQSF01. The sequence continues at coordinate 14,977 of JANQSF010000038.1, read as the reverse complement.
CGGACGTTGACGTCTGCGTGACGCACCAGTTCCAGCAGCGACTGCGTAGGCGTCGGGTCTTCGAGTTTGACGCCAGCCTCCAAAGCGGCCAACCGGACGTTCAGGTCGGCGTGGTTGTAGTACTCGCGCAGCACGGGCAACGCCGTCTTGCCCAGCGCCCGCCAAGCGGCAACCACGCGGGGCGCCTGCTTGGCGTCCGTGGCGAGAATCCCGGCCAATTGCCGTGTTTTGTTCTGCACAAAACCCGCCTCACGCTCGACGAACACGTGCGACACGAGCTTTAGCAGGTCGCCCTCTCGGCCGATCCACGAACGCGGCACTTCCACCCGAACGACGGCGTCGCTGACGGCCGCCGCGACCGTCGTGCGGTCGCCGGGCATTATCGGGAAGCGTTCATTGATCCGGTCGGCAATCGTCCGGCTGCGTACCCAGCCGCGCTGATTGAGCACCAGTTCGATCCGACGGCTTTCGGTCACCAAACCGCCGGCCAACACGACCCCCTGTCGCGGCAGGCGAAGCCGTTGCTCCTGGGAGATCGACGGGTCGTTCTTGGTCAGCGGGTTGAGGAACATCGCGCCGCGGCCGAGGGCCAACGGCTGCGAGAACTGCATCGACGTATTCAAGCCGTCGATGGCCAGATCAACCGTCCAGAGTTGGCCGCCTTCGAGGCTGGTCGTTTGCGTGTTGGGCAGCGCTTCGACAAGCACGTCAAACCGCGTGCCGCGCGTCGCGCCGGGCGGGATGATGCCGCGCACCGCGACAACGGCCGTCGCGTCGCTGGCCAGCACCGAGTCGGGTGTCATCTGCCGCGTGTTGAGCCGGGCGCTGCCCAGGCCTTTCAACTGCATCTGATTCATCAGCCACCGCCGCAGGTACTGCGGCACTTCGGCTGAGCCCGTGCCGTCCAGATTCACGACGATGCCGTATCCGCTGACGAGCAACGGCTGGCTGTTGCGCAGGCGGACCATGGACCCGACCGAACCGTGCAGATACGACTCACCGACGTAGGTCGGCGGCGGCGGCGCGGCCTGCGCCACCGGCGCTTCGCCGCCCGTCTCACAACCGGCGAGCAGGCCGGACAGGCCAAGCGCGAGAGCCAGACACGCCGCGCGCATCGGTCGGCCGAACCGGGCAGGTCGATATCCCGTTGTCGTCACGGGCTGACTCCTATCTGGGGGAAGCGGCGAAGCAGCGTGCAACACGCCTCGCCGCAGATCGTGGGGAACCGTTATTCTCGCTCAAAACGGCAGTTGTGTCAAGCCACGAAAGGTGGGTCGAGAAGGGCGAAACGGCGGGGCCGACCGCGCGTTCTTACCCATTTTAACACTCGAAGGTTGACTTGTTATCGGGCGTGCCTACCCTTGCTTTCTCGGTTTGGATGTCGAATCCCCGCCGCGGCGCAGGCCGCATGTTCGACGAGGCCGAGGAATCTGTACCGGCCGATCGGCCGGCCCACACAAGCCTAGGTCGTTTACAGGCAGAGCTGAACTGACCCCCCCGAAGCGGCGGTGCGTGTCTTTTTGAACGCGCCGCCGTTGTTTTTAGGTTGTTCAAGCATTTGCGGCGTGAACGGATCAGAAATTGGCGGTGCCCTGCCGGGCGGGCCTCCTCAAGCGCCGGAGCGGCTTGGCGCTTCGCTTCAACGGAACGGCTTCGCCGTGAAGACCACTTGAGTTGAGGGGGTTCGCCGCCACCCCCTCAAACTCCCCGGCTCCCCCTATGGGTTAACGCCTGTTCGTGTGTTGTTCATCACGCGGGCAGCAGAGGAAGGTTGCTCGGCGTGCCACAGCAAGTGTCGCGCATTCTGTGTCACGATCGCTTCCCTCGCATTCCACCAACAAAGCCGCGAAGCATCACCCATACTGCTCCCGACTCATCGAGATCATCATGGTGTCCGGCAGCAGGTCGGCGGCGAGCCCCTCGCGACGCATCATGTTCACGCATTGGGCCGTCGTGTATTGGGCGTGCGTGCATACGTGGATCAGCACGTCGCCCTCGGGCAGTGTGAACGACCGGCCCGCGCCGCTCGACGTGCTGACCTTGGTGATCGGTCGACTCAATTCCGACTCGCTGAGCGCCGCCAGGTACGCATCCCATTGACCCGCCAGCACTCGCCATGCTTCCGTCAGGTCGTCCAGAGTCGCGAAGTGAAAGTCGTCCGGCCCCGGCGGCGTGGGGTTGCCTTGCAACGCCGCCAGCCAGATCGCCTCGCCCGCGTAGAGGTGGACGAGCGAGTCGAACACGCTGCCGCGACCGCAGGGGTGTTGGCCGCGAAGTTGGGCGTCGGTCATGTGACCGGCCGCCTCGCGCAATCGGGTGTTGGCCCATTCGCGGTGTTCGTGCAGTCGACGGATGACTTGGACGCTCATAGACCTACCCGCCTCGTTCGGTCTGCGTTGTAACCGGCGCACTAACGCGCGACAATTCACACCGTTCGACTCATCTTATCGCCGGAGAGTTTCGACATGCATCGCCTGAGCCTCGCCGTCATCGTCACGATCACCTGTCTGTTCGCCCTGCCAACACTCGCCCAGAGTGACAACCCGCTGGTGCGTCCGCCCAAACCGATCAAAGGCGCCAAAAACGACCTGGACGTGCTCTACCTGCCCGGCCGAGAGACCGGTGCCTGGCAGGACCGCTGGCTGAAGATGAACGTCGCGTATCACAACGACGACAAGCGTCGGCCGTGCATCATGTTCGTCCACGGCGGCGGGTACGGCGGCGGCGACAAGGACACGGGCTTCTGCGGCTCGGCCATGCAGGAGGCGTTCGACGCCGGATTCGTCGTGGCGAATCTCAACTACATCCTCGGCCGAGACATCTTCCCGCAAGTCTTTCACGACTACAAAGCGGCCGTCCGTTTCCTGCGGGCGAACGCCGAGAAGTACCGCATCGACCCCGACCGGATCGGCACGTGGGGTTTCTCAGCCGGCGGCTGGCTCACGTCCAGCGGCAACTTCACCAACGCGGGCGACCTGTTCGTCTACGGCCACAAGACGGCGCTCAGTGAATCATGGGCCGACGACGACCCGCGCGGCAACCAACTGCGCAACCGGATCGTGCGACCCGACAAGCAGGGCAACGTCATTTTCGCGCAGCAGATGGACGCGGCCGAGCCGCGCTACGGCGCATATTCGGCGCGCATCATGGCCCACCAGGGCGACTTCAATCAGTTCGAGAAGAACATCACGCCCGACGCGCCGGCTGTGCACACCTACGTCGGCCCCGGCGGCGTGAGCAAACTCGACGAGTCGGCCAAGGCGGCGGGCATCGACTTCTACCCGATGGTCATCACGCACCCCAAGAAGAACTGGAACAACGCGCACTCCGTGCACGTCCCGCCGCTCAACACCGAGTTCGACAACCCGTTCGGCAAAGGCCAAACGACGATCCAATCGGCTGTGCTTGCGTGGTTCAAGACCAAACTGATCGACAGCCCGACGACACCAGCGCCCGAGTTTCGTCCCAATCGCCGTGTGTTCGCCGACCAGGTTACCGTCCACGCCGTGACAACGTCGCCCGGCGTCAAGGTCCACTACACGACCGACGGCAGCACGCCGACGTTGAAGTCGCCCGTCTGGACGAAGCCGATCAAGCTGAACGAGACCACGGTCGTCAAAGCGCTGGCCGTGCGCGACGGCATGAAACCCAGCGGTGTCACCACGGCACGTTTCACCAAGGGTGCGCCCCCGCCCAATATCGTCTCACCGACTCAGGGCGTGCTGAAAGCGAAGGTCGGCCAACCGTTCAAAACATCGTTCCGCGCGACCGGCAGTCAGCCGATCCACTGGCGTCTGATCGCCCACTTCCGCACCGACAAGGGCCACCGATACAAGGGCACGTTCGCCGAGTTCAGCGGCCTGACTTTCGACACCAAGGCCGCGACGCTGTCCGGCACGCCGAACCACGCCGACGTCTACACGCTGCAAGTGCTCGCGGCGTACGGACCGGGCAAATTGGCCCAGAAGAAGACCTATGTGCTGCACGTCACGGAGTGACTTGGGGAAGGGGAATCGCAGAGGCGCAGAGGTCGCGGAGTGGATACCGATTTGCCCAATGCGCATTCTTCGACCCGCCTGATCTATCCCCATTCGCCTCCGCGTTCTCTGCGCCTCTGCGTTTCATCCCAGTTTCACGTCAACACATTGAACCTCGCCAGCGCGTCGTCGCGCAACGTCGTGCCCGCGCCCGGCTGGGTCGGCGTCGTGTACGCCCCATCGACAACGCGGGCCGGCTCCTCGAAACAGTCCAGCGTCCACGGAATGTACTCGAGCATCCAGCACGAACGGTGCGCGATGCACAGGTGAATCTGTGCTTGCATCATGTCGCCGTGATGCGGCACGAGCGGCAGACGGTGCGCGTCGGCCAATTCCGCGACCTGCAGCCAGGCCGTGATCCCGCCCAGCCGCATGACGTCCGGCTGAACGTAGTGCACAGCCCCCGCCTCGATGAACGGCCGGAACTGATCGACGTTGTAGAGCAATTCGCCGAGCGCGATTGGCGTGTCGATCGCTTTCGCCAGCGTCGCGTGGTTCGTCACGTCGTCATGCCATAACGGCTCCTCGAACCACGTCACGTCGTAGTCGCGCAGGCGTCGGCCGTACTGCATCGCGTCCGCCAAATGCCACTTGCCGTTGGCGTCGACCATCAGCCGCGCGTCGTCGCCGATCGCGCGTCGCACCGCCTCGACACGGCGCAGGTCTTCCATCGGCTGCGGCTTGCCCAGCTTCATCTTGACCGCGTGAAAACCTTCGACCTCGATCATGCGTTTGCAGTCGTCAACGAGTTGATCGGTCGGCCAATTCAGCCAACCGCCGTCGGTGTTGTAACCGACGATGCGTTTCTCCGGGTCGCCGCCGAGCAGTTGCCATAACGGTTGATCCGCGGCCTTGGCTTTGAGGTCCCACAGCGCGATGTCGATCGCGGACAACGCCATCTGCGTCACGCCCGCGCGGCCGATCCAGATGTTGACCGGTTCGCGGTCCATCGCCCGGTAAAGGTGTCGCACCTTCCGGGGGTCCTGCCCGATCAGCAGCGGTCCGAACAGGTCGGTCATCGCCGATGTGATCAACTTGTCGCTGGGCAGGTGCGCGTGCGTGCCGCAATAGCCGAAGCCCGACAAGCCCACGTCGGTGCGGATCACGACGCCCGGCATGCCCCAGTGCGTGACGCTGTGCGTCGAGTCGGCGATGCCGCCGCGCGTGACCGGGACGTGCAGGATGAACGGATCGAGTTGCGTGATCTTCATGCGGCGATGTTATGCTATCTCCAGCGATCGACGCGCCGCGGCCGATCGCCGTAACCCAACACGCCAGCAGGGCAATCGACCCGGCCTGACCGCTCACTCATTCAATCCATCGCAGTGGAGACGACCATGAAACTCGCCGCACGACTCACCCTGGCCGCCGCTCTGCTCTTATCGACCACGTCGGCCTTTGCCGCCAAGGGGCTGTGGACCGACCCGAAAGACAAGTCGCTGCCGGCCGACTTCACAGCCCAGGGCGAGTTCGAGGGCAAGATCGACGGCGGCGGCAAGCTCGGCGCGCAGGTCATCGCGCTCGGCGACGCGCAGTTCCAAGCTGTGCTGTACCCCGGCGGCCTGCCCGGCGCGGGGTGGGACGGCAAGAACAGAATCCTGATGGACGGCAAGTTTGACGGCGACGGTGTGCTGTTCCACGCGGCGAAGGGCAAGCGCAAATACCTGGCCGGGCCGGCCGACCAGTTCAGCGCGACGCGGCAGTTCCCGCCCGTCGGTCACAAGCCGTACTCCGGCGTGATGAGCGGTGTTGATTTGTTCGAGGGCAAGACCGACAAGGGCAAGCCGTTCAAGATGACCCGCGTGCATCGCAAGAGCCCGACGCTGGGCGCCAAGCCGCCGAAGGGCGCGGTTGTCCTGTTCGACGGCACCGAGGCGAGCATGGCCAACTGGCAGGGCGGTCGGCTGGACAAGAAGACCAAGCTGCTGAACACCGACGGCAAAGACATCAAGACCAAGGCCAAGTTCAGCAGCTACACAATGCACGTCGAGTTCATGCTGCCGTTCAAGCCCGGCGCACGCGGGCAGGGCCGCGGCAACTCCGGCTTCTACCAGATCGACATGTACGAGGTGCAGGTGCTCGACTCGTTCGGCCTCGAAGGCCTGAACAACGAGTGCGGCGGCATCTACTCCAAAAAGGCCAGCGACGTGAACGCCTGCCTGCCGCCTTTGACCTGGCAGACCTACGACGTGGAGTTCACCAACGCCAAGACCGACGCCAGCGGCAAAAAGATCGCCAACGCACGGATCACCGTGCGGCTCAACGGCATCGTCATCCACGACAACTACGAGATCCCCGGTAAGACCGGCGGCTCACGCCGCGACGCCGAAGGCACGCCCGGCCCGATGAAACTGCAAGGCCACGGCAACCCGCTCCAGTACCGCAACGTCTGGATCGTGCCAAAGAACTGAGCCGCTTGCGGCTTAGCGCCGCTTGATCTGACTGATGATCTTCGCGTCGATCGTGCGGTTGCCCGTCGAAACACGACGCAACGTGCGGATTTTGCTCAAGACCATGAGCTGCGGCGAGGTCAGCTCCTGCTGCGGCGTGATGTAGATGTAGCTCAACGGCATCGTCGTCAGGACGGCCAGATTACCAACGCGTTTCACCCCGGTCATGTTGATCGTCTGCAGCTTCGCGCCGCGCAGCATCGACAAGTCAACCGAAAGCGACTTGCAGCCCGACACGTCCAGCCGCGTCAATGGCATGCCCTGCACGCCATCCAGGCTTTCAAGCTTCGCACAGTTGGTCAGCGTCAGCGAAGGAAGCTTCATGCCCTTGAGCGCGAGCAGGTCGCCTGTGAGTTCCTTGCAGTTCGACAGGTCCAGCCCACGACGCAGGTACAGTTGCTTCAGGTCGGCGATGCCTTCCAGGCTCGTTAAGCCACTACCGGTCAGATAGATCATCCTGATCGGCATGTGACGCACGTGCGACAGGTCGCCGGTGATCCCTGAGCAGCCGGTCAGACCGAGGTCTTCGAGCTTCGCGTCCTTCAACGCCGACAGGTCGCATTCCAGCCCGGTGCAGTCGCGCATCCAAAGTAGTTCCAGCGGCATGCCTTTCAGGTCGTCCAGGTTCTTCAACGACTTGCAGTTTCGCAGGTAGAGCTTGGTGAGCTTCATGCCGCGGAGTGCCGCCAGGTCGGTGAGCTTGGGGCAGTTTTCCAGCTTCAACTCGGTCAGGTCCAACGCGATCAGTGGGTCGATGTTGGTCAGTTCCGCGTTACCCGACAGGTCGAGTTCCGCAAGCCGACCGTCGATGATTCGTTTGCCGCTGACAACGATCTCAAGGCCGCCATTGACCTCCCGCAGCTTGGGCAGGATGGCCTGAACCTGCTGCTCAGCCGGCATCGCCTCGATCGTCTTGGCCCAGGTCTTGATCGCCTCCGGGATTTGCCTCCGCCCGTCGGGGCCGATCTGCGGCGTGTTCGGTTGGCCCGTTGCGGCGTGAGTCGTGCCCGTGCCGTCGGCCGGCAGGCCAAGCTCTTCGCGCAACTTCTTGAGCGACAGGTCGGCCTTGGTGCGCAGCAGCGTGCTGGCCGCTTCGCGCTTCAGCAGCGCTGCGTAGTAGTCGGCTGAGCGATGGAGCAACGCCTCCCGCTTGGCGTTCGGCCGAGCCGCCAGCACCTTGTAGTAGTCGGCCAACGGCACCAGTTCGAGTGTTGGCACGTCGTTGACCGCCTTGAGGGCCAAAGGCACAAACCGTTTCTGATCGTCGTTGCCGCCGTGCTCGACAAAGCGCGACGCGCGTTGCGGGTCGTCGAGCCGTTCGAGATAGATCGTCAGCAATTCCGCATTGACCTGCGCGTCGGTCGGCATCGCTTCGAGCTTGCCCATCAACGTCTTGATGTGCTGGTCGAGTTGGACACGGTCGCGTGCGGCGATGCGTTTTTGAATGATCTCGTCACGTCGGTCGGAGCGCAGCCGGGCGGCCATCGACAGGGCCCGCGTGTAGAGCGGCCCGGCGCGCGTCGCGTTGAACTCCACCACCGCGTCGGCGTGCGCGACCATCGCTTCGACCAACGCCTCGCCGACCTTCTCCCGTTCGTCACGACTCGACACCAGCAGCTTGCGCTGCACGGCCGGCACGCGCATTTCGAGCAGTTCAAGCCGCGACGACGGATCGCGTTTCAAGCCGAGTTCGATCGCCTCGATGGCCAGGTCTTCGCCGCCCGCCGCCTTGCTGAGCAGGTCGACCACGCGCAGGCAGAGCACGCCCGCCACGCTCGGCGACGTCGTCGATTGCTTGGCCGCAGCCAATAGGTCACCGGCCAACTCGATGTTGTCCGCCGGGCTCGATGTCGCCTGCACGCGTTGAATGTCTCGGCCGAACAGTGAGTCGACCGTCGCCGCGGGGTCTTTGGGCGCGGCCGCGTCCTGCGCAAGTGCTTGTGGCGATACCGCGAGCGAACTCAACAGGAACACGACGACGAGCGCCGTATTGAAGATGGTTTGAGTAGTCAGCATGGAATGCCCTTCCATGGGGCTTGCTCCGGATTGGCTCTCCTCCGGCCACTGAACGCCAGTATACGAGGCCGGGGTCGGAAGCGTGTTCCAACCTCTTATTGTCGCCCAACCGCGTCACGTAACACCCCGGTCAACCACGTTCTGAGGGCCTTCCGCTGCGGATTCTCGCTCAACACCCACGTATCGGTGTGTCGCGGCGAGGGCAATGCCGTAAACGTGAAATGGGCTAGCTGCTCGGCTGACAACGACTTGGTCACGTACTTGCGCGTTGCGTCGACACTTCGTTCGTGCGTCACAAACCACGGCCGATCCGCCCCGCGCAGCAGCCGCTTACGTGCCGGCTCACCCACCGCGCCGGCGTAACCCCAGTTGCGCACGCCGTCGAAGTGGCTGTGCGGTATGAACGCACACCACAGTTTCGCGATCTCTCTGTCGTGCAGACCGATATAGCCGCACGCAATCGCGCCGCGTGAGAAGCCCGTCAGTACAACGCGCTTCGGGTCGCCGCCGAACTCGTCGCACACCATGCGCACGGCGCGCTTGCAGTAATCGACCGTCGCCCCGACATCGCCCCACCACGTCAACTGGTTGCGTCGCTCTTTCGCGTTGACATAAGGCAAACAAATCCAAATGATACCGCGCTCTCCACTGACGCCGTACCCGAGTTTGCAACCTTCGGGCGTGCCCGTGCAGATGTCGCCGTTGCGGTCCGGACCGTACCGGTTGCCCGCGTACTCGACGATGACGGGATACCGCGCCTCGTTCTCTTTCGAAGGCGCCCGCCAATCCGTGGGCAGGTACAGGGCGTGGTAGACCTTCGAGTCGCGGTACGTGTCGAGCTGATGCTTGACACGCCGGCCCGCTGCCGGCTGCGCATCGACCATCTCCGGCACGACCAGGGCGTTAGCCGCGCCGACTGACGTCACCGTGCAGCACACCATCAATAGAACCAACGTCAATCGCATCACGCCATTGTCCTGCACCAACAAAGCAATGACAAATCCTACATCATCACAATCCCCCAAGCCGCGTCTTTCCGAAGACGCGGATTCCCCGTATCACACCCATTCACTCTCCGCTCGCCCCCCTTCTCACTTGCGACGCCCCCTTCAACCCGTTACGGTCACGCCCACTCAAACGCGGCTTCACGTCCTTCCCTTCCATGCCGCGCGACGGAGCCCCGCATGGCCTCGCACGTCGATCAGGAACTGCCGAGCCTTCACCGCCGGGCGATCACGCCCAACCTCGACGCCCTGGCGCCCGATTCGCCCCGCCGCAAGCCGAAGAAATACGACGTCGCGCAGTGGGCCAACGCTCTGCTGGCCGACGCACTCGCGGCCGGCACGTCCGACATCCACATGATCCCGCACAGCAACCTCATGCGCGTCTCGCTGCGCATCGACGGCGTGCTGTTCGACGTGCTCGAGTCGTCGCCCGCCTGGGGCTTGCGCCTGCTGCGCTACCTCAAGACGCTGGCCGACCTCGACCCGGTCAAGACGTTCGTCGCGCACGACGCGCGCTGCACGCACGACATCGGCGGCGTCGAAGTCGACCTGCGCTTGGCCACCGTGCCCACCGCCTGCGGCGAGCAACTGACGATCCGCGTGTTCGACCCCAAACGCCTCGACCAGCGCATCACGCAGCTCGGCTTCAGCGACGAAGACCTCAAGCAGGTCATCACCTGGCTCGGCTCGGTCACGGGCATGTTCCTGGTCACCGGCCCGACCGGCAGCGGCAAGACGACGACGCTCTACGCACTGCTCAACGAGCTGCGCGGCTCCGACCGCAAGGTCGTCACGATCGAGAACCCCGTCGAGTATCAGGTCGACGGCGTCGCGCAGATCGCCGTCGATGAGCGGCACGGTTTGACGTACGCCGAGGGAGTCAAAGCGATCCTCCGGCAGGACCCGGACTACGTCCTGATCGGCGAGGTGCGCAGCCCGATGTCGGCCGACGCGGCCATCGGCGCCAGCAGCACCGGGCGGGCTGTGCTCAGCACACTGCACGCCCGCGACGCCGTCGGCACGGTGACCAGCCTGCGCAACTGGCAGGTCGAAGACCACGAGATCGCCACGTCGCTGGAAATGGTCGTCGCCCAACGTTTGATTAGAACGCTCTGCCCCCACTGCCGACGCACCGACGCCCCGACGGAAACCGAATCGATGTGGCTCGCCTCGCTCGGCCTGCCGACGCCCGAAAAAACCTGGCACGCCGTCGGCTGCGACCAATGCCACGACGTCGGCTTCCACGGACGATCCGGCGTGTTCGAGGTCTGGCGTCTGGATCAACAGGACCACGACCTGATCCTGACCCACGCCGACGAACGGTCCATCCGCGAGGCCCTGTCGCAACGCGGCCACCGCCCGCTGATCGACGACGGCCTGACCATGGTCGCGAACGGCCAAACCACGCTCGACGAGCTGCGCATCCTCGGCAGCTACTTCGTCCCACCACGCGAGTCGGCGTCGGCACGACACCTGACCGAACTGGTCGAACGGATCGGGAAGTAGGAGTCAGGAGTCAGGGGACAGGAAACAAGGGAGAGACAGGGGACAGGGGACAGGGGACAGGAGACCGGAAACAAGGGACAGACCACAGGGGACATGAAGCCGGGTCTTTCCGAAGACCCGGATCGGTTGATCATTGAGTGGCAATAGCACAGAGTCGATCCGGGCCTTCGGAACGCCCCGGCTTCCTCAACTCCTATTACTGTCTCCTGTCCGCCGTCCCCTGCCTCCTGTCCCCCGTCCCCAGTCTCCCGTCCTCACCCCTCGATCACCTTCAACGCCATCAGGTCCTGCACGTCGATGAGACCCAGCGGTTTGCCCTCGGCGTCGACGATCGGCACCTCGTCGATCCGGTGTTCCAACACGACCTGCACGGCGTCGCGCACCAATGCGTCGTCGGTCAGTCGCCGCGGGTTGGCGCTCATGACCTCGTCGATCGAACGGGACATCACGGCCGAGCCGTCGCGCACGACCAGGCGGCGCAAGTCGCCGTCGGTGAAGATGCCCGCCAACTGACCGTCTTCATCGACGACCAGCAGCGCGCCCGCGCGGCGCGGCCCGCTCGCCGCGGCAACGGCGTCGGACACTTCGTACGCGTCGGCCAACGTCTGCCCGAGGCGAACCAGCGGCAGGTTGTCACCAACCCGAAAACGCATCGCCTGCACGACGGGCATGAGCTGCCTTCCGAGCGACCCGCCCGGGTGCACCTTTTGAAAATCATCGACACCGAAGTTCCGCCGCCGACTCACCGTCAGCGCCAGCGCGTCGCCCAGCGCGAGCATCGCCGTCGTGCTGGCTGTGGGCGCCAGGTTCATCGGGCACGCCTCGGTGACGTTGCCGATCGACAGACTGATCGTCGCCAGCCGCGCCAGGTCGCCGCCGTCGTCGCCCGTGATCGAGATCACCGGCACCTTGTCTTGTCGCAAGATCGACGCCAGCGCCACGACTTCTTCCGTCCGCCCGCTGCGCGACAGGGCGAGCACGACGTCGCCGCTGCGGATGCGCCCCAGATCGCCGTGCATCGCTTCGGTTGGGTGCAGGTAATGGCTGTGTGTGCCGGTCGACACGAATGTGGCTGACAACTTCTGCGCGATCAGCCCGCTCTTGCCCAAACCTGTGACGACCAGCGCGCCGCCGCCGACGTCGGCTGTGTCCGTCATGCGCAGGACGAGATCGACCGCCTCGTGAAACGTCGGCCCGATCTCGATGCGCGACACCGCGTCGGCCTCGGCTGACAAGACCCGACGGGCGAAGCCCGCCTCGTCGTCGGGACGGTCAACCGGTGTCGGCGTCGTGGGTGACTGGCGTTCAAGCATGGGACGTGCGCTCGACAAACCGGGGCAACAGGCCACCAACATCGTAGCCATAGGCCAACAACGACCCGAACGCTACACTATTGACTCATCGGCCGGTCGGTCGATCCATCTGGACCGACGCCGACCCGCCCCGCCACCCAGGGCACACGCATGGACGCGACCACGATGCCGACCGACCCCGTCTCACTCGACGATTACCGCGTCGAACTCGACTACTACTCCGGCCCGCTGGAGTTGCTGCTCTACCTCGTCAAGCGGCACGAGATCGACCTGCACGACATCCCAATCGCCGAGCTGACCGACCAGTACCTCGAACACCTCGAGCAGATCAAGCGGATCGACATCGACCTGGCCGGCGACTTCCTCGTCATGGCCGCGACCTTGCTGGAAATCAAGAGCCGCATGATCGCCCCGCCCGTCGAAAGCGACGACGAAGAAGCGGATGCGGCTGAGGACGCCACCGACGGATTGGAAGGCCTCGACCCCCGGCTCGAACTGGTCCAGCAACTGCTCGCCTACAAGCGATATAAAGACGCCGCGCTCGAACTGGACGACCGACGACACGACTGGGAACGACGCTGGGCACACACGCCAACCAAGCTGCCAAAAGAAGCGCGCGACTCGGATTGTTCAGACAATGTCGATGACCCCGACGAAGACTTCGACACTTCCGCGGAAGCCGAAGTGCTCGAACTCGACCTCGAAGACGTCAACATCAATGACCTGACCGATGCGTTCGCGCGCATCATGGCCTCCGTCGGCCAAGGCCCAGCCCGGCACGAGGTCGTTTACGACGACACGCCGATCGAACTGCACGCCGAGGACATCGTCGACCGCTTACAGCGTGACGGCGCGATGAGCTTGCAACAGCTTTTCGTCGGCCGAACGACGCGGACGCAATTGATCGGCCTGTTCCTCGCGACGCTTGAACTGGTCAAGCTCAAGCGCATCCGCGTCGTTCAGGACCGTGTGGCCGGCGAGATCCAACTCAAGCTGCGAGCCGACGGCGACAACGAGTTAGCCGACGAGCCCGCGGCCGACTGGCGCGACCCCGAAACAGGCGAGATGCAGTACGACTGGCCGAGCGAAGAGGCGAAGCAACGGGCGGAACGACGCGCCAAGCGCAAACTCGAAAACTTCAAGAAACGCCGCGCCGGCGAGGCCGTCGAGGATGAAGACGAAGACGACATCATCGACTTCGGCGACGAGACCGTCGCCGGAGAGCACGGTGACGACACTGACGACGATGGCACGGCCTGATGGCCGACGTAGGTCAGGTCATCGACCTGACACCGGCGCACCTTCGCGCAACCGTATCAGGTCGATGACCTGACCTACGTTGACAACCCGGCCTGCGCCGCGCACCGATGACGAGGTCACGACCTTGGCCCTCGCCGCACGACGCGACAAACCCTTGTTACCACGCACACTCTGGATCGGCATCACGTTGATCGTGGTGATCGAGTCGTTGCTGTTTGTTGACGTCGTGCGGCGAGACGGATTGGTCATTCCCAATACGGTCTTGTCCGACCTTCCCGCGCCGACGGATCGACTGGGCGAGTCGGCACGCTGGGCATCGTTCAACGTCACGCCCATCTGCTGGGTCGGCTACTTGCTCTTCTTCGACGGTCTGCTCACCACGCTGGCGCGTCGGCGTCGCGACGCGACCCTATCGCCGATCCGACATCGACCCAACCGGTTCGTCGTCGCCTGGCTGACGAGTATCCCCGTCTGGTGCTTCTTTGATTACGTCAACTTCAAATACCTCGATGCGTGGCGATATCACGGCCTGCCGCTGGAAACGTGGTCGCGTCACGTCGGATACTTCGTCGCGTTCGCGGCGATCTCGCCGGGCATGTTCCTGGCCGCGGCGTGGTTCCAACGGCTCGGCTTCCGCAAGCTCCGTGTCGGGGGCGGCGTCTGGCAACAGGTGTTGCCCTGGGCTGTCTTGATCGGCGTCAACGTCACGCTCACCGTTGCGACGCTGCTGCTCATGCGCTACGCGACGCACGGGACCGCAGAACAGGTCGGCCTCACCATGACGGCGGCGATGCTGCTCGGCCCCGGGCTGACGTTGACCGTCTTCACCCGCCGTCTGAGTTGGGCATCGTTGGGGTTCGGCCTAGGTTTCACCGCGTGGGCTGTGTTGGCCCGCGACCCGTTGGGCAACATGGCGTTGTGGGTCGGCCTGATCTTCCTGCTCGACCCGATCGTGTACGCGTTAAAAGGCCCATCGATTTTGCGAGACTGGCAGGCCGGCCGATGGGGACGCATGCTCGCCTTGTTCGCGGGCGGCGCGCTGTGCGGCCTGCTGTGGGAGTTCTGGAATTACTGGGCGCTGTCGAAGTGGACGTACCGCCTGCCGTTTCTCGGGGCGCTGGAAGACGTGCGTTACTTTGAGATGCCGCTGCTCGGCTTTCTGGGCTTCCTCCCGTTCGCCGTTGAGTGCTGGGTCGTATTGAACGTGATCATCGTGCTGATGGACCGCGTTGGCCTACGCGTTGCCGAGCCGCTGCCGGATGAAGACGCCGTTATGTGACGCATGAAAAACGCTAAGAAACTATCTCAAATCAGGCACTTTCCCCTGACGCCTGAGTCTTCGGTACCACAGCAGGGCGCAGGCGAGCATGATCGATCCCAGGTAGTTTGAT
>JANQSF010000037.1 GCA_028284155.1 Phycisphaeraceae bacterium | reverse complement strand
ATCAAACTACCTGGGATCGATCATGCTCGCCTGCGCCCTGCTGTGGTACCGAAGACTCAGGCGTCAGGGGAAAGTGCCTGATTTGAGATAGTTTCTTAGTCCAGCGGCACCGTCGGGCTCCTCGCAGGACGGTGTAGCGCCCCCCCAAGATTCCAAGCCCGGGCGGGGCAACGCTGGATCAAGCTACGTCTTCCGGGCGGCGGGTCGGTCCTATCCCCCATTGCGGCGAGAAAATATTCGTTGCTATGCCCGGCCGGACGACCAAGGAAGAGATCGTCGAGTTCGCCTCACGTGCGAAGATCGGCGGTACACCGCCAGCTCGCGTTCGAGCACTTGGCTGTTCCAGACCGCGGCATCCCGCCCGGCCGTCACACGCAACACCGGCGACGGATGCGAGGTCATACGTGACCGAACGAGCATGTATCCTTGAGCGATGGCAATCGCGATGGCGTCGATCAGCAAGAGAACGGTGGAGTCGACCAGATACGCATGACAAGTCTTCCCCATCATCCTATCTGATCAGCCTTGAATTCTCGAACACCGGCCTCGAAATACCGGGAATGGAGGATCACAAAGTGCTGGGCCACTACACATCTGGCAGATGTTATTTTTGTAATGCCTACTGCTCGACTTCTTCAAGCAATTTGTCCAAGGCGGCATCAATCGTCTGTTCACCTGGGTGACCGATCCACTTGTGCCGGATGGCGCCCTCGTGATCGATGATGTAGAAAGACGGCGTTGCCGGCGAATTCCATCGTTTAGCAATCGAACCGTCATCAGCGAAACTGCGCCAGTTGAGCTTGTGCTTTTTCATAATCTTCTTCAGCGCATCAGGCGTGTGCGGCGGGGTATTGACGCCCAGCAACGCGAAAGGTTCGCCTGAAAGTCTCTTAATGATCGACCGCTGGTGGGGCCAATGAGCCTGGCAGGGGAGGCAGTGCTCCTGCCAAAAGTAGAGGAGAACGACGTTGCCGCGGTAGTCCGTCAGCTTGAATTGACGGCCTTCCTGATCCTGTCCCTGAATCTCGGGGGCCTTCCTGCCCCTGGAAAGATGCCGGAGTTCGTAAAGATCGCTTCTGGCTTTTTCCGCAACCGACATTTTGAACGGAATGTTCGTCACGTCATCGAACTTGACGGCGGCTTCGTATGCTGTCTCCACCCGTTTAACGAGTTGATCACGCCCAATCCGTTGAAGTCGTTCGATGTAGCCTATCCCATAGATCGTACCGAAACGCTTGGACAACTCGGGACGGTCGTCGGCAAGGTCCATGAGACGCAACTGATTGTGTTGCAATTGTGCCAAAGCCAACTGAGCCAGCCCACGCACATCTTTGTGCGGATTCACTTTGATTGCGGCCCTGAGTAGTGGTTCGAATTCCGGGCGGAAGCTGAAACGAACGCGGTCGCAAATCGGCGCTAGTTTGTCGCTCATGAGGTGATCGCGTAATACAAGCTTGACAACTCGTTGAGTGGAACCGTCCGAGCTTCCGACCACCGACGATCCGGGGTGGAACTCGGCGATATTGCGAGCCCGTGAATCGGTTGTGACGATTGCTTGTACAGCGAAACGGATTGCGGAAGGTGCAATGGGGTCGTCCGGGTGTTTGTCGGCGATATCCAGGAATTTCTTGGCGAATGCATCAAACCGTCGGGCAACCGCCTTGCGATCTTCGACGGTTTTCGACCGTATGATCTCACGCGAAACGACGTTGTATTCCTTGCGAAGCTGGTGATATTGCTGGGCTGGAGTCGGCAGCTCATCAGCGGTTGCCGTCACATTCAACGAGGGCAACAGAGACAGAAACAGGACAATAGTTCTCATGCGACCTTTCCCATTTGACCTCAGCCCGGCTACGCCGCCGGGTGATTGATTGACAATTCTACCACCCCCACCGGTCCCAACCCGCAGATTCCGCAACGCCCGGTACTTGATTGCTCTGTTCCGGGCAGTTCGGAGTGTCCGATGAGCGATTCGACGGTGCTTTACAGTCGGTACGCCCGCAACGAGCGCGCTGTGTCTGTGACGACAGCAAGGCGGAGTTGAGCTACATTGACCTTGAGCAGGCGATGGGCAAGCCAGTTCTCACAGGCTTATCAAGATGGGCAATGTGGCTTCTTGTCAGCTTGCTCAGACACCAGCGACGCCAGCGTTGGGTTGAGCCACGGCTCACGCACTAAGATGACAGATTCGAGGAAACTGAAACAAAGGGAGTCAGCTTATGAGGGATTTCAAGAACAAGACCGTTGTCATCACGGGTGGTGCCACCGGCATCGGATTCTCGCTTGCCAAACGGTTTGGAGAGGAAGGCGCCAAGGTCGTTCTCGGAGGCCTTCGGGCGGACCGTCTCGAGCAAGCAGAAGCCGAGCTCTCGGCGCTTGGATTCAACGCCAGGCATCGTGTCTGCGACGTGACGAAACTCGGCGACGTCGAAGCGCTCGCGGATTTTGCATGGAACGAATTCGGACACGTCATTGCGATTGTGAATAACGCCGGGATCATCAGTCCGCCTTGCGCGGCCGTCGACACACCGGTCGACGACGTTCGCCGAATCTTCGATGTGAATTTCTTCGGCGTGTGGCACGGCGTCTCGGTTTTCGGAAGACGATTCATCGAGCAAGGGACGCCGGCGGGCATTTACAACGTCGGCTCTGAGAATTCGATGTTCGTGGCAGCGCCGATGTGCGCAGGGTATGTCGCATCAAAGCACGCCGTGCTGGGATTGACTGAGGCGTTGCGTGAAGAATTGCCGGGCTTCATCGAGGTTGGTCTGATTTGCCCGGGATTCGTACGTTCGGAGATCGGTGATCCTGAAATGATGGCAATGGGCATGGACACCGACCGATTCACAGCCTTGGTCATGGAGCAGATCAAGAATGGCGAATTCTTTATCGTGACTCATGCGTACAACAGAGTTCGCATCGAGACTCGGTACGAGGAGATCGTAAAAGCCTACGGTCAATACGCGCCGCGCTATGAAGAGGACGCGGAATTCGATATCCGAACGCTGATGGCGCGGCTTGACCAGTCATAGAGTGGAACGTCGGACCCGTCAATATGTGAACCACCACTACAGGCGCGACCCCTTGGACTGGAAGTTATTCCATTCAACTGGAGCCGAATGAGTCCATCTCCAGTTGTTCTCAATTGGTCTGTCGGTCAACTACCAACAGCACTCGTTCGCCATTGACTTGGGCAAACACGCCCATTTGCCCGGTCTCCGCCAACAAGTCTAAGGCTTCGTTGTCATCGACAGTCTCGAAGGCCAGCAAAGAATCGTCGGTTCTATTGGGAATGGGAGTATCGGGCTCGGTACGAACGAGTTCGGTAATTCCGGAGTCGGTTGACTGCGGCGAAAGGGTCACCGAGATGTAGAATGCCACAGCGCCTACGACGACGGCGGCACTCCCAATAGCCCGGGCAACACGTCGACGGCGGTGAAGCTGTCCCATCTTGACCAGAAGGTCGGCCTTGAGCGAGGCCTTGCGGCGACTGCCAGACTCTGACAGTTGGGGCGATTCAATCTTCATCGGCAAGTTGCTCCTTGGCTGCGGACCTCAGGCGATCCAGTGCTCGGCGAATCTGACCATCGACGGCTCCCGGTTTCATTCCCATTCGTTCGCCGATGGCACGAAGTGTCCAGCCGAAGCGGTATCGATAAGCAAGGATTGATTTCAACTGGGCTGGCTCATGTTTAAGTTGCTCCTCGACCCAATGCAGCCGGGCCTCATCTTCGACATGTGAGCTGGCGACCTTGTGATGTTCGGCATTGTTCACATAGTTCTGATTGCGTCGCTGCTCTCGGACACGTCGCCGCAAGAAGTCCAGGGCTACACTGCGAATCACGACACGAGTCCACGCCTCAACCTCGCCAAACGTGTTGAGTTGTTTCATATGCCGCATTGCCTTGAGCATCCCGTCCTGCACCAGGTCCAGGCATTGTGCCTCGTCGCCTGTCGTCAATCGCCTGGCTTCGACAAACATCAGGTCGAAAAACTGTTCGTAATAAACCTCCAATGACGTGGCGTCACCTCGTTTGATCCTGGCTGTGATCGCGCCCCAGGCGCGGCCAGCGTCGGGCTTGCTACTTGTTGCAGGCGAGGGCGAGTCAGTCATGACGCAGGCCCATGGGGTCACTTTTCCAACTCGCTGATAATCTGCCGTATGAACTCGATCTGTTCTGGTGATCCGTTGAGAAACAGAAGCCCCGACAGGTTATGAAACTTCAACGTGACTCGAGGAGCGTCAGTCGGGAACGTTGCGGCGAGCCCTTCCTTAATTGCCACGGTGAGTTGATCCCGCGCCATCGACGATGCGACCTTGTCCTCTTTACCTTGCTTGACCAAGCGAGAGGAGAGTGTGTCCAGTGCCCTTTTCACACTGATGGCGGCCGCCGTGGGCTTGGGAGTGGCCGTCGCCAGATCGACCACGATCAACTGTGGTTGCCCGTCATCTGTTGAAAGGGATGTGACTTTCAACGGCGCCGCGCTCTTGGCGGTAATCGGCTCCAGCAGGCGAACGGCGATATCCGCTCGGCATTTGACGCCACTGATCGTCGGCAGTTTCACACTTTGCGCTGCGGTCGTGCAGATCGCGCGACGGTCAGCAGGCAAGGACTGATTGATGTAATCCAAATAATCTTGAACCGTCACGCCATCGACATTCACACGCACAGTAGGCAGTTGTTCCGGATCGTCTGGCTTGGACGGGTCGGCAGCCAAGCCGACCTGATCGATCAGCATGACGGTCAGAATGGCCGGTAAAAGAATGTGGGGACGAGTTAGGAACGTCAACATAACGGAATCTCCATAGGGAAACGAGACGGTGCAGATCTCGGAGCAACGAGCCCACTGTGAAGTAAACGACTCATCCAGTCGGTTTTCGCGCATTCCGTGTCAATCTTCGAGTCTTCATTCTCGTCCGTGCTTAACAATGATTCTGGCTTGCGGATGTGTTGCTTGCCGTTTGGGGCCGTCGTCGTCGGGGGCTCACCCGAAGTGACCGACAGGCCCACGGCGCCGGGAGGGTGGGCGACAACAGCTCCCCCCAGACTGTTCTGACTGCCGACTTCCGAACCCCACCTGCCGGATCAGTCCCGAATCGGAAGGGCTCAGTTACGTCACTCATCCTCAGGAGTAAACGGGCGGCTTAACCAGCACCAGAAGTTGACGGGCCTGGGTAGAATAGGGTGAGTAGGGGCCGGTCACCGTGGCTGGCCCGCAACTTAGGCTTGATTCGTTATCCGTCAAGAGTTAGTTCGCCGACCCTTCGTCTTCCAATGGGGAGCAGCACATGGGCACGTGGGACGCTGGTGTTTTCGACAACGACTGTGCATTGGATCACGTTTGCGAGTTTACCGGAAAGATGATCCAGGACATTGACGAGGCCGTTGCCGATCCATCGGAGCTTGAATGCGATGAGTACTGGGGCGACGCGATGCCTGCTCACGTTGAAATGTTGCTGTTACTTCATCGTGATGCACATGGACTGCTTCCCCCACAAGAGAAGGCGGAACACTGGCGGGATACCTATATGAACGTCTGGGACTCGTACATTGACGAGCTAGACCCAGACCCAGATTACAAGATCAAGCGACGACAGGTGCTCACGTCCCTGTTCGACCGCCTCATATCCGCTACCACTGACTTGGATGGCGGCGGATAACCACCGCCCTGCAGTTGACCGGAGACCGTCCCAGGTAGAATGGTGTTGTCGGCTAATTGGCCGCGAGCGTGGCCTGCCGGCAACTTAGGCGTGATTCGTTATCCGTAAGAAGGTTCGCAATGAAAGCGACGGTCATCTACCAGTCCTCGTTGCGCCTCATCACTGCAAAGTCGATGAGCTTTCCAGACGGGAATGGCGAAGCGTTTGATTCCCTAGAATCTCGCCTGAAGTCGCTGCGTGGCCGAAGGTTCTACGGCTTGGTCTACGAATCACAAGGTGGAATTGAGTACTACGCGGGTCTTGTTTCGGAAAATGAGATCGAGGAACAGAAGTTCGCAGAGTTGGGATTTGATGTAATGGAGATCGAGGGTGGCGATTGCGTCCGGGTCAAGTTGCGTGATTGGTCATCAAAGACGGATCAAATCGGCTCGACTTTCGTAGCGATGATTGATGAATACGGGTTTGATAGAACGAGGCCACAAATGGAGTTCTATCGGAGTTCGTATGAGCTGCACCTTCTAGTGCCTGTATCTTCTCGATCTCAGACGAAGCGAGTTGGCAACTGCGGATAACCAGCGCCGGAAGTTGACGGGCACGGATACAATTCTCCGAGATGGGCCGGTCACCGTGGCCGGCCCGCAACTTAGGTTTGGTTCGTTAGGCACCCCTTCAGATGCCGTCTGCACGAGTTCCCACTATCGGCGATCGAATCGTAATCAGCTTGATCTGTAGCCCAGTAACGGTGTTGCTCGGCTGGGCGCTATTCAAATTGCTTGCCGGCGGATTCTCAGCGAATCTTGATTGGTTTACTCGCCTCGTACTGGTAGTCGGCACTGAGATTGTGGCTGCGATGCTCGCCATTTTTGCTTGTGCTTCACTCTGGTCAATAACTGGCAGAGACCTGTTTGATCGCTTGGTGTTTCGTTCACTGCGTAAGGTTACATTGGACACCATTGGCTTTGTAGCCATCGCGGCAGTCACCGCTATGCTGCTATGACACTTCAGAACCGTGGTATTTGACCAGTTACGCATGACAAGCCTTCCCATTCAAGGAGTGCTTATCCTATCTGACCGGTGTTGAAATTTTGAAACTCGGCCTCCAAACGCCGAGAAAGGAGGCTCACTAAATGCTGGGCCACTACAGGAACTGTGCGATACAACGGGGGACTTGCTGCTACAGACGTTCTCCGCTGGCGTCCTGCTTATGCCTATTGGGAGCCGTTCAAGAAGGTAGACGGTGAGTGGGCCACGCGGGCGAACGGTCTTGGATGGTTCTATTCACCGCTCATACGCTTTGATCGTACTTGGTTTCACCGGGATCAAAACGTCTTGAAGCCGGGCGAGATAACCAGCGCCGGAAGTTGACGGGCCCGGATACAATTCTGTGAGACGGGTAGGCCATCGTGGCTGGCCCGCAACTTAGGCTTGATTCGTTATGTGGAATGACTTCTATGGCCGGGTATGACGTCGTTGAAGAGAAGCGACCCTACACCCAGACAAAGAACTGTCCGTCCTGTGCAAGCCCCATTGAAGTCTGGTGGACGTCAGGAATGAGCGAGTGTTTTCCGCACTTCTATTGCGCGGAGTGTGGATCCCCGATCCACCGTGTGTCGGACAAATTGGCAATCTGGGACCTAGAAGACGAGGAGATTATTGCAAGGGCAATGTCACGCATCGTGGCCTCACTACCGGCGTGTCTTTGTGGAGGGCAATACTCCCTTGAGGCTCGTCCGCGTTGTCCCTCGTGTAAGGGTGTGATATCCAAAGGTCTAAGAAACTATCTCAAATCAGGCACTTTCCCCTGACGCCTGAGTCTTCGGTACCACAGCAGGGCGCAGGCGAGCATGATCGATCCCAGGTAGTTTG
>JANQSF010000029.1 GCA_028284155.1 Phycisphaeraceae bacterium | reverse complement strand
CCCTCCCCAAGAAACTCGTATCGCGTACTCATCCACATAACCGACACATTCAATTAGCTGAACGTTGACTCCCACTGAAAACCTTCGAGGTGCCGCCGCAGGTCAGCCATCGTCGGGAATCGCTTGAGGATGTAATCGGTGCGTAGGCCGGCCAGAATCACCTTTACCTCGTTCGGCTGCTTCGCGTACTGCGCTCGCCCGCCGAGCATGTCGTACGCGACGCGCACCGCGTCGAGAACGTCCTGTTGTTTCTTGGCTTTGGTCGGCCGACCCCAGTCGTAAAAGTCGATCAGCTTCAGGTCGAACCGGACGCCGCGTGGGCGGATGAGGATGTTTTCCGTGTGGACGTCGGCGTGATACTCGCCCATCGCGTGGACCTGCTCAAGCCCGGACGCCAGGTTATGCAGCACGGTCAGCGTGACGAATGGCGACACACGCTTGCCCCGGTGCGCGTCGACCCATTGCTGCAACGGCTGACCCTCGCACAGTTCGCTGATCACGGCGACGGTCGTGTGTTTGCGGATCGTCACCGTCTCGCTGTGGTGGTACTGCAGGACGATGGAACAGTCGCGCAGGCATTCGAGCTTCTGCGCGTGTCGTTCCGAGCGGCGTTGCTTCGGGTCGGTTTCGGGGAAGTAGATCTTGGCGGCGCGGTAGATGCCCGTGCCCCGGTCGCGCACGCGGTACACCTCGCCCTCGCTGCCCGCGCCGAGCAACGCCTCGACCTCGTATCGGCTGCCGATGCGTCGGCCGACGGACAAGTTGAAGGAGGTCGTCTTCTGTGGCATGTGAACTCACATCGACACGCGGCTCGCGCGCCGACTAGCTTGTACGGAAGAGGATAAACGTCAAATCGTCCGGCTTGCACGGCGTGCCCGCGCCGGGGTCGGTCATCCGGTCGGCTGCGCGGACGGCCAATTCGTCGGCAGCGCGGCGCAGCTTGCCCTTGCGGATGCCTTCGACGACCTCGTCGACCGTCAGGTTGTCGAACAACCCGTCGCTGCCGAGCAACAGCGTATCGCGCGCCGCCATGGCGACGGGGGCGCCCACCTCGATCGTCATCTCCGCCGAGCCGACGATGTTCGACACCAGGTGCCGGTCTGCGTGGTGCATCGCGTCGTCCGGGTCGATCAGGCCGGCCGCCTCGGCGAAACCGACAGGCGAATGGCACGTCGTGTGCAACTTGACCTTGCCGCGCTGACCGACCAGCAGCACAGCCGAGTCGCCCACATGACACGGGCGGACTCGGCCGTCGTCGAGCAACGCGACGGCGATGGTGGTAGCCGAGCCGTTGCCCCGGCCCGAGATCGTTTCGTTGGCCGACTCGATCCCTGTAACGATCGCAGCGCGGATGTCCGCCTCGTCGTCGCCACCGGCGGCGACGGCCTCCGCCACCGCTTCGACGGCCGTCCGCGAGGCCTCGTCACCGCTTGGCCCGCCGCCCATCCCGTCGGCCACAACCAGCACAGCCCGCCGATCGCTCAGCGGCACGACTCCGGCCGCGTCCTGGTTCGGCCCATCTCGAAACGGGCTGCGCGACGAGAACACCACAACCTCGCCGCCCGCGACCGGTAGTGACTCAGCGCCGGGCATGTGTGCGTCGAAGAATAGGGCGGGCCGTTCGGGCATAGCGGGTTCGGGTCTGTGTGGATTGACCTTGACGCGAACAAACGCCGATACCCGGCGTATAATTGCACAGCGTAGTTCGCTCTTTGAAAACTGGGGCCGAATGGTATCGACCGGACATGGAAGGTCTGGCGTGGCACGCCGAGGTTGCACGTTGGCCTCGTTAAACCACGTGCAAAACCACAACTGCCAACAACGATAACCCCGTTGCTGGTCGGATCGGCTTTGATAGCCCGGTCCGCCTCGCTGCTTAATTAGCGGCACGTCGCGCCGTCGCTCGCCTGTGGCGACGGCGCGGCGAACAACTAGCAGGCTCGCCCAAAGACGGCGCCCCGGCGTCCGCGGGTTAAACCTTTCGAGGGCTGGCTGAGGCGAAGGGTGTCGCTGCCCGTCGTCAAGGCGAGATCAAATCAACGACTAAGCGTGTAGAGGCGTCAGTCCCAGTGTCACGGCACGGGGGTTCGATTCCCCCCGGCTCCATTAATTCAATAGTCGCGGCGTCTCGCGTGACGCCGCACAGGGCCGCGGAACGCCGATTCATCGGAGTCGGCGTTTTTCGTTTGCGGGTCTGTGCGACCCGATGCAGTTCCATAAGTACGCCGCGTTGCGCGCTGACTCACTTGGTGTTATCGCGGCCGAATTCCGGCCGGCCGGCGTCCTGCTTCAAGTGTGGGTCGTGAGGTACAATGGGCGTCATTCAGATTTGTAACTCACTTTTCATTGCTCCCAACGACAGTTGATCCATGATCCGAATGTGCACGCTCACCATGTTCTGCCTCGTCGCGACCTTTGAGACGAGTCTTTCCAACGCGGCCGTCAAGCCCAACGTCATCGTGATCATGGCTGACGACCTCGGTTACAACGACCTGGGTTGTTACGGCGGCAAGCGGCACAAGACGCCGACGCTGGACAAGTTGGCTGATCAAGGCGTTCGTCTGACGAGTTTCTACGCGGGCGCGACGGTTTGTACGCCGTCGCGGATGGCGTTGTTGTCGGGCAGTTACCCGGCGCGTTTGGGGTGGGAGGGTGGCGTTGTCGGCTACAAGATGCCTCAGACGACAGGCCTGTCACGCGATGTGGTCACGATCGCCGAGGTGTTCAAGGGCGCGGGCTACCGCACCGCGATCTGCGGCAAGTGGCACGTCGGTGGTGGCGACCTGCTTCCCATGAATCAGGGATTTGATCACACGTTCTACACGGCCTTGAGCAACAACCAGACGAAGAAGCTTTGGCGTGGCAATCAGTTGGTCGCCAACCCGTTCGATAACCGCCGACTGTCCGAACAATTCACCGCGGAGGCGATACGCTTTATCGACGCGAACAAGGATCGCGCGTTCTTTCTTTACTTGCCCTACACCGCGCCGCATTTCCCCGCGCAGGCGCACCCGGATTGGAATGGGCGATCGACCAACGGCGCGTACGGCGACGTCGTCGAAGAGATGGACAGCCGGGTGGGTGAACTGCTTGCGGCGCTGAAGCGACACAAGATCGATCAGAACACGATCGTCTTGTTCGCGTCGGATAACGGCCCGGAGCCGGGGCAACGACGGTTCGCCAGCGCGTCGCCGTTCAGTGGGCTGAAGTGGAGTGCCCGCGAAGGTGGCACGCGTGTGCCCTGTATCGTGCGTTGGCCGGCCGTGATCAAGGCTGGCTGGACCTGTGACGACATGGTCGCCGCGATCGACCTGTTGCCGACGTTGGCGCATGCGTGCGGTGTTGATTTCAAGCTGCCAAGCACTGCGCAGAAGCTTGACGGCGTGAACGTTTGGCCAACGTTGATCGGCAAGAACACGCCGCACGCGCGGACTGACCTGTTGTACTGGCACGGCTGGGGCGTGGCCCAGGCGATCCGCGTCGGCGAGTGGAAGCTGCACTTCGGACAGGAGCAAGGCGTCCCGGGCAAGGGCACGCACGTCGTTGGCACGGATAAGGGGCCGGTTCTGATCAACCTGAAAACCGACCCGCAGGAAAGCGTTGACCTGAGTCGCAAACACCCCGAACAGGTGAACGCGATGCTGGCATTGGCGCGCAAGCGTTTGCAGGACATCCATGACCACGCGATGCCGCTGGGGACGCAAGGCGATCGGCCGAACAACTGGACGCCAAAACGGAAGTGGGGCAAGTGGCTGTTGGGCGAGGAAGTGGAGCGGTGAGGTGCGTATGGCCAATCAAACTAAACACTCCGTATGGACGAGTTTCGTCTTGAGCGTCGTGGTCGTTTGTTGCCTCCGCACGACCACGTCCGCCCGCGCCGAGCAACAAGCCGGTCCGCCCGCGTTACGCCCGAATGTCTTGTTCATCGCCGTCGATGACATGCGGGTCGAACTGGGTTGCTACGGTTCGAAAGTTGTCCTCTCGCCGAACATCGACAAACTCGCCGGCCGAGGGACGCTGTTCAACCACGCGTATTGTCAGCAGGCCGTGTGCAACCCGTCGCGGGCGTCGTTGTTGACGGGTCTGCGGCCGTCGACGCTCGGCATCTGGGATTTGCCGACGCATTTTCGGCAACGTCGGCCGAACGTCGTGACATTGCCGCAGTGGTTCAAGCGGCACGGCTACCACACGCAGGCCGTGGGCAAGATTTTTCACAACTGGCGGCAGGACGCGTACAAGGGCGACCCCACGTCGTGGTCCGTGCCGTCGGTCATGCACTACAACACGCACGGTGCCGATGTCGCCAAGGTCGTCGGCGACCTGCCGCCGAATTGGGTCAAGACGCCGCGTTGTGAGAAGCGCGACGTGCCGGACGAGGCGTACTTCGACGGACGCATCGCCGCGCGGGCGGTTCAAACGTTGCGTGAGCTGAAGGGTAAGGATCAGCCGTTCTTCCTCGCGGTTGGGTTTTGGAAACCGCACGCGGCCTTCAACGCGCCCAAGAAGTATTGGGACATGTACGATGCGAAGCAGATCGCGCCGCCCGCCGACCCCAAGCCGCCCAAGGGTGTGCCCGCGATCGCGCTGCACGACAGCAGAGAGATCCTGCGTGGGCTTCGCAAACACCCCGGCGGCAAGCCAGCGCCGGCTGATGTCCGGACGCTACGCCACGGCTACTACGCGGCGATCAGCTACGTCGATGCGCAGGTCGGCAAGGTCGTCGACGAACTGGACCGGTTGGGGCTGGCTGGCAGCACGGTGATCGTGTTCTGGTCCGATCACGGTTTTCACCTGGGCGAGCACGGCCTGTGGGCGAAGACGTCGAACTTCGAGTTGGACGCGCACGTGCCGTTGATCATCGCGACGCCGGGTCAGAAGAACGCGCAGCGCACGGAGGCGCTGGTCGAACTGCTCGACCTTTACCCGACGCTGACCGACCTGAGCGGGCTTCCTCGGCCGACTCATGCCGAGGGCGTCAGTCTGCGGCCCGTGCTTAACGACCCGGCCAAGCAGGTCAAACAGGCGGCGTTTACCTGGCATCCGAGGCCGGCCTACCCGCCCAACGGGACCGACCCGAAGGCGATGGGTTACTCGATGCGGACGGCGCGGTATCGCTACACCGAGTGGCGTGACTTCCAGACCGGCCGAGTCCTGGCACGCGAGCTATACGACCATCAAGGCGACCCACGTGAAACGGTGAATGTCGTGGGCCGCGCGGGTTTGGCTAAAGCGGTTGCGGCACTTGCGCGTCAGCTCGGACAAACGCATCCGCGCGAGGCGACGCGGGCTGCGGCGCGGCCTTGAAACAATGTCAACTTCATTGAGGTGCGCGCGATCGGCCGCGCGTCAGGGTGACTACTGCTTCGACTTCGGCTTCGGCGGTGGTGTCTTCTGAATGACGATGCGGTAGCCGATGAAGTTCTGCTCATTGCGGCTTGAGTAATAGTGTCGATAGGCAACGCGGCAGGTCGCGGGCGTGCTGACCCAACTGCCGCCGCGGATCGCGCCGTTGATGCACCACTCGGCCACGTTGCCGTGGATGTCGTGCAGGCCCCACGGATTGGGCAGGTAGCTGCCGACGCGGGCCAATTGCACGACGCCGTCGTCGAGCGTGCGGTGCGAACGCAGTGAGAACACGTCGCCGGTGTCGTAGTGGCTTTTGTCGCCGAAGTTCGCGTGCTTCGGCAGGTCGTTGATGTCGGCCCCGAAGTAGTAGGGCGTGGTCGTGCCGGCGCGGGCGGCGTATTCCCACTGCTCCTCGGTCGGCAGGCTGTACTGCCAGTCGCTTGCCAGTCGGCCGGCCTTGCGTTCCGCCTCGCTGAAGTTGCGCTGGGTCATGGCCCGTGCGTCGTCGTGGTTGATCATCGTCAGCGGGTCGTTCTTGCTCTTGGCGATCGACTTGCGCGGGCGGTTGCGCAGGTTTTCACGCAGCGTCATCTCGTACTTGGAAATCCAGAACCCGTTTTTGATCACGACTTCCTTCTGTGCCTCGTCGTCGAATCGGCCAACTTCACTCGGTGGGCTGCCCGTGACGTACCGGCCCGGCGGGCACCAGCAGAAGACCATGCCCCGGCTGTTCACCCACTCGTCGCCCGCCTTGTTGCCCAGCACGAAACGGTCGGGTGGCGAGATGGCGACGGATCCGCGCCCCGCGACGGGGTTGTCGGCCGTTGCCGTGCTTGTAAAAACTTTGGCGCTCTTGCGCAACGCGCCGGTCAGATGCAGATCGCCCTTGAGGTTGTTCAATAGCGTGTCAAAAGTGGCCACGGCGTAGACGCAACCGTCGGGCAACTTCACCTTGGTCACCGGCGCTTTGGGGCCGTCCACCACGACCATGTTCAAGATGCTGCCGCCGCGCTGCGTCAGCTCGCCGAGCGCGAGTTCAACGGTGTATCCTCGCCCGGGCTTGGAATTGACGCCCAGCATTGCCACGCCCGAGTCGTTCTTGTACTTGCCCGGCAAGACTTGACCTGTGAACAGAATCAACGCCGTGCCGAGCGTCGGCGTCCGGTTGGCGAAGCCTTCGATCGTTGATTTAAGTTTGCTTTCGTCGAGGTTTTCGTGCGTTTCACATCGGAAGCCGAACTGCTCAAGCCTGCTTGCCATCGCTTTCAGATCGCGCTTAGGCGTTTTGAGTGCGCTGTCGGCGTAGTCGCTGTTCCCGATCAATAGTGCGACCCTGTGTTCAGCCGACGCCGAGCATGGTGCCAAGCCGAGCAGAAATGTCGACAGTAAACAGACTCGTCGTAACGTCAGTCGCATCGTTGCGGAGTCCTTCTCTAAACGGTCAGTTCTGCCAACGGCCCGTCCTGGTTCAGGTCGAGCAGCGCGTTGTCGTGGATGCCGAACGTGTCGCGTTTGTCGCCGACCGCTTGCAGCAGTGAGACGTACAGGTTGGCGATCGTGCGGTGGCCCGGCTTGCCGTACCACGGGTAGCGCAAGTAGCGGTTGCCCAGTTTCAATCGGCCGCCCAGGTCGCCGATCAGGACGAACGGCCACTGCGTGCACAGCGGGTGGTGGCCCTCGGCTGAGTCGGACATGTAGACGATCAATGTGTTGTCCATCATCGAGCCGCCGGCTTCGGGGATCGACTCGAGCGTGCGGATAAACTTGGCCAGTTTTTCAAGGCACTTGCGGCGGATGCGCGCGTGGCATTCGCCGGACGACATGCCCGCGGCCGATCCGCCGTGGCCGATGCCGTGCGAGCCGATGAAACCCGAGTTCTTGCTGTCCACTTCGCTGGCCATGCAGGACAGGCCGATCCGGTCCGGCCCAGCGCCGGCCGACACGGTTACGACGTTGGTCAGCCCGGCGATCATTGTGCCCGCGGCGATATCGAACTGCGCCTCGAGCCGATCGAACACGCCGGTCGGGCCGGTCTTCGTGTCGCTGATCAGCCCGAGCTTCGGGTCGATGGTGGGCGTGGCTTCGGCGATGCGGTCGGCCAACGACGCCAGCTTGCTCTGTCGGCCGCTCATCGATTCGAACGCTTCAAGGTATCGTTCGAGCTTGGCGCGTTCCGAGCCGGTCAGGCGAGCCTGCATGCGCTTCACGTCGTCGGCCATAAAGTCGAGCAGCGTTGTATCGACGTCGAAGTCTTTGCGGGCGGCGCCCTTCGCCCCGGCCGCGAAGTAACGCTTGTGCGCCAGCACGGGGTTGAGCACGCTGGGCAACGCCTTGCCGCGATCGGCCGACGTGACGTTGTACGTCACCGACAACGCCTTGTTCGACACACCCAAGCCGATATGCGGATAGATGCTCTCCAGGTGACGCGCCAGGCCGGCGTCAACCGTTTCGCCGTACGCCTTCTTGCCCATCGGCCAACAACCAAGCGCGGCAAACCCCGAGTTGTGACTGCCGCGCGCGATGCGCCCGGACAGGCCGTGGATCATCGTCATCTTGTCGACCCATGGTTCCAATGGTTCGAGACTCAACGCCATCGCGTGGCCTTTGAGCGGCCGGTCTTCCAACTTGTCCGGGTCGCGTGGCAGGTCGATGCCTTTGGGCTGAATCTCGTGCGGGTACACGCCGTTGCCCTGCACGAAAAACAGCACGCGCGCGGGCTTGCCGCTCTTGCCCGTCGCGCCCTCTACGTCGCGCAGGAACGGGGCAAAGTACAGGCCGCCGAGCCCGAGCGTCGCGCCGCGGAAGAATGTGCGTCGGTTGAACATGGATGGCTCCGTCGTAGGCCGGGCACGTTGCCCGGCGGTTGTAGGTCAGGTCATTGACCTGACACGTTCTATCAAGGGCGTCCGATGTCAGGTCAATGACCTGACCTACGGCGAACCCGTTTGGGGTGACTGTCGCAATAGGAACGAATCTGAACTAAGCAGCGAGACGACCAAGGCGTTGAAACTGCCGCCGCTGTTGCGGTATGCCTTGTGCGCATCCTGCAGTGTGTTCGCGTCGCCGAGTGTTTCGTTGCGACCCATAAAGTACCGGAAAACGTGTCTGACGAAGACCTGCTCGACGTATGGCGAGCGGGCGAGCAGGTCCATCAACTCGGTCGGCCCGCTGACAGACTTGCCGTCGAGTTCAGGCACGCCCGTGCGCGAGATCAGGCCGCTGGCGTCGACCGGTTGGCCCGCGTCGCGTCGTTGGTATCGGCCGTAGTGATCATACCGCTCGAACACGACGCCCAGCGGGTCCATCTTGCGGTGGCACCGCCAACACTCAGCCGCGCTGGTCGCCATCCTGAGGCGATCGCGAAACGACTTGTGCTCGGCCTCGGGCACGCGGGCGTCGACACCGATCGGAACGTCGGGCACACTGCCGCCCAGCAGATGCGTACGCACCCACTTGCCGCGCTGCACGGGGTGATTCTCGAAGTTGCCGGACCAGGCGGCCAACCAGGCCGGGTGCGTCAGCACGCCCGCACGCTCGTCCTGCGGGAAGGTGATCGGCTGACGGTCGACCGACCACTTCCAATCCGGCGGCAGGTTGAATGCGGTGTGATACTTGCCCTGTTTGTGGTGGGCCTTCTGGAGAACAACGCCCTTCTTCTTGTCCTGCTTGTAGTGCGTGTTGACGTAGAACTTTCGGGTCGTCAGCAGTTCAGCCAGCACGTCCTTGTCCGCACGCAGCACGTCGCGGATGGTCGTTTCCAGGTCGCCGATCAGTCGGCCGGCCTCGTGCTGCCCGCCTTCGGGCTCGTCCTTGAACACCTCGTCCGCAAACGGGTAATGGAAGTACTCGCGGAAGAACTGGAGTACGCGCGGATTCTTGCCGTACAGCTTCGAGTCGTCCTTGAGTCGTTCCGCGACGAGTTGCGCGACCTGCTCACGTGTGGCGAGATTACCCTTCTTGGCTGCATCAAGAAACTCGTCCAGCGGCAGGTCGGACAGCGCGTACGACAGGGCGTAGGCGATCTCGCGTTGCGATAGCCTTGTTCGGCCGAACGAATCGACCTTGCCGTCGCCCAACTCCTGCCGGTACAGCACCTCGGGCTGCATGAGGACGGCGGTCAGCAGCGCGCGGGCGGCGGACTTGTAGCCGCCGACCTTGGCCGCCTTGTCATAGAAAGCCTTGAAGCGCGCGCGCTCCTCGGTTGTCGGCGCTCGGCCGAGCGCTTTATGGAAGGCGGTTCGGATCGCCTCGTCCACGGTCTTGTCGTTCGGCGGGCCGGCGTCTTCGACCAGTTGTTTGAAGACCCGATCCTTTGATTGCGGAGAAACCAATCGTTCAGCGACCTTCTTCGCGTTGCCAAGCAGCGGCACTGCCGCGGCCTCGTCGAGGAAGTACGTCGCCGCGTAGTCCTTGAACTCCGACCCGTCGAGTTGATTCAGGCCGTTGGCCAACCCGCCGACCCGTTCGCCAAGGCGTGGGACGGTGGCGTTGTAGATGGCCGGCCGAAGCCGCCAGATGCGGGGCGGCATCGGGTAGACGCGGTCGAGCCGTCGGCTGAACAGGGCTTGATGATCGACATGGTTGCCGAATTCGGGCAGCAAGAGCTTTTCGTTGCTCGACGCGCCGGGCAGTGGGCCCTTGCGCATCTCCGTCTTGATCCAGGCGAGCAACACACGCCGTTGCTCAGCCGAGGGTTGGTCTTTCTTCTTCGGCGGCATGTCGCCGAACTCGACCTGTTCGGCGATGAGCCGCCAGGCCTCGTAGTCGTCGTCCGACGTGACGTCGGGGTTGATGCCCTCGAGTGAGAACTTGCCCTTGCGGATGCTGTTGTCGTGGCAGTCGATGCAGAAGTCTTCGAGCAGGGGCAGCACGCGCGACTTGAAGCCGGCGACGTCGGGTTTGGCGGACGTTTCAAGCTGGTCTGCCGCCAGTCCGGTAGTCGAGATCGACATGCCCAGCAGCGCGGGCAGAATCCCTGTCACGAATCTCTGTATCGAAGTCATACTTGGCCCTTGCCAGCGGTCATCATTCTGATCGTCGTAGGCGGAATCCGACATCAGACGCTTCGGCGTTGTGGAGTATTGTTGGCGGGCAGTCGAGTGGTTAGCTCAGGCCAGAAGCGATCGCGAATCCAGAATCGGCCTTACGGCCAGATGGTCTCGTAAATATCGTGATAGTATAGTTTTACATGAGGCATGGTGATGTTTGGCGTTGCTGGATTTCGTAGTAAGAAGCCGTCAATTCGAATGCGTATTGAGTTACGATCCGTATCGGGCTGCGCGTGTGGTGTTCGCAAGTCGGCTTGGCCGGTCTTGCCAGGCTGTTGGTTGCCGATCGACTGAGATTTGCAAGGACTCATTGATGACCAGACGCAATCGCCCGTTCTTGACCCTTGCACTCGCGGCTTTCGGAAACGCGATCGTTTGTGCGTGGGTCGTGGCAGGCTTCGTTCCCACATCGCACGCGGCGACGGGTGATGCAGATGCGTCCTTCGCGAAAACGGCTGCGCCGTTCGTAAACAAGTACTGCGTTGAATGTCACGGGCAAACAAAGCCGAAGGGCGGTGTGCGGTTGCACGGCCTCTCGGCGGCGAACGTCGCGAATGCTGACGCGGAGACCTGGGGCAAAGTGCTCGAAGCGCTCGAATTCGGCGACATGCCGCCGAGCAAAGCGCCGCAGCCGACCAAGGCTGAGGTCGCGCAGGTGACCGCGTGGGTCAAGGCTCAGCTTGCGGCGGCCGGCCGAGAGTCGGATGTTGATCACAAGTTGTCGCACCCGGCGTTCGCAAATCGGATCAGTCATGAGAAACTGTTCGACGGGTCGCAGAAAGGGCCTGCGTTCAGTCGCCCGCGTTTGTGGCGTATCCACCCGGAGGCGTACGCGAACTTCTTGGACAGCCTGGGTCGCGAATTGGGCAAGGGCGGGCCGCTTAGCCACCCGTTCACGGTCAGCGACGGCAAGGGCTTGGCCAGCAACTACGCGCCGCTTTATCAGGCCGACTCCGCCACGTTGAGTCAGTTGATGCTCAACTGTCGGCAGATCGCGCAGATGCAGACCATCGGCTTCAAGCGGATGGAGAAAGACCGCAAAACGCAGAAAGAGGTCGAGCGCGTCTACCGCAGGTCGCCCGATTCGTTCACCGCGATCCTGGAAGGGGAGGGCGATCCGACGGATGACCAGCTTCGCGCGGCCGTGACGGATGAGTTTCAACTCTTCCTGAGCCGAGCGCCCAGCGACGAAGAGCTGACGTCGTATGTTGATCTGTTGAAGCGTGCGTCGGCGATCGGCGGCAAGGCGCGCGGGTTGCGCACGATGGCGATGGCTGTGCTGCTTCGGCCGGAGTCGATCTACCGCATGGAGGTCGGCCTGACCACGCCGGACGAGCACGGCCGACGGATGCTCTCGCCTTACGAGTTGGCTCACGCGATCGCCTATGCCCTGACCGACACACCGCCTGCGCAACTCTACATCGGCCCGCCCAAAGAACGCGACCGCAGCAAACGCCCGCAACCGCCGTCGCTGATCGATTTGGCTGAGTCGGGCAAACTCAGCACACGCGACGACGTGCGCCGCGTTGTCTTGCAGATCCTCGAAAACGACGCGATTGACAAGCCGCGCATCCTGCGCTTCTTCCGTGAGTTCTTCGGATACCACGGCGTTGAGACGGTGTTCAAGGGTGAACGCGGCAGCAGGGCGTTTCACACGCGGCACATCATCAAGCACGCGGACACGCTCGTGCTGCACATCGTCAAGAACGATCGAGACGTGCTCAAGGAATTGCTGACCACCGAGAAATTCTTCTTCGAGTGGCCGGGCTCCGTGCAGGAATACGACCGGCGGGTCGAGTACATCACCAAACGCCTGAACGGCAAGAATCCGAAAGAGACCAACTTCGCGTACTTCATCACGCGCACGAAGGAGACGGGCAAGCGGCCCATCCCGCAGGCCAACCCAACTTGGCGGCAGACGGCGTTGTTTTACAACATCGACCCGAAGACGTGGGACTTTCCCGTAGAGCAGCCGTTCGCGATGCCGAAGGGGCAGCGCAGCGGCATTCTGACGCACCCGGCCTGGCTAGGCGCATGGTCGGGCAACTTCGACAACGACCCGATCCGAAGAGGCAAGTGGATCCGCGAGCACTTATTGGCAGACAGCGTGCCCGAAGTGCCGATCACCGTCGACGCCAGCGTGCCTCACGACCCGGACAAGACGTTGCGACAACGGCTGACCAAGACGCGAGAAGAGTACTGCTGGCAATGCCACAGCAAGATGGACCCGCTCGGCCTGCCGTTCGAGGCGTACACCGACTTCGGTCGTTACCGCACGCAGGAAGGCCTCGGTGACACCAAAGCGTTGCAGAAACCGAAGCGCACGGCACCGGTCGTGACGACGGGTCAGATCATCAACTCGGGCGACCCGTCGATCGACGGGGACGTCGAGAATGTCCACGACCTCATGCACCGGTTGGCCGGCTCGTCGCGCGTTCGGCAGAGCTTTGTCCGCCATGCCTTCAGATATTGGCTGGGTCGAAACGAAATGCTCAGCGACTCCCCGACGTTGATCGCCGCCGACAAGGCGTATGTCGATGGCGGCGGCAGTTTCAAGGCGTTGGTCGTGGAACTACTGACATCGGACTCGTTCCTGTATCGCAGATAACTGACACGCACCGCCACATTGGCACGGAGACTTTTCTGTGAAACGACTCGCTTTGATGACGTTGTTTGCCGCCGTAATGATCGCGTTCTGCGGCGCGCTTCCGACATCCACACTGGCCGCGGACAAGGCCGTGAAGGTCTTCTTCCTTGTCGGCCAGTCGAATATGGAAGGCAAGGGCAATCCCGTCCACCTCGACACGTACAAGAACGACCCGATGATCAAGCCGACGTACGCGGGCTTGAAAGACGGCGACGGGTGGAAGGTGCGTGACGACGTTTGGATCACCTACCCGTCGAAGTTTCGCGGCGCGAAGCACGGGCCGCTAACGGTCGGGTACGGCACGAAAGGCGAAGACTCGATCGGCCCGGAGTTCGGGTTCGGCCACACGGTGGGCAACGCGATCGACGGGCCGGTCGTGCTGATCAAGATTGCGTGGGGCGGCAAGTCGGTGGCGGTCGATTTTCGCCCGCCCGGCGCGCCGCCGACACAGGCTGAAGTCGACGCCATGCTCGAACGCATGCGTCGCAAACAGCCCAAGACGACCGCCGACGAAGCCAAAGCGCGGTACGGCCACTTCTACCGCGAGGTCGTTCGGCACGCCAAATCGGAGATGGCCGACCTGGACAAGCGGTTTCCCAAACTCAAGGGCTACGAGTTGCAGATCGCCGGCTTCGTCTTTCACCAGGGCTTTAACGACGTGATCAACCGCGACCTGCGCGCGAACCAGTACGCTGACTACACGAAGTGGCTTGGGCAATTCATCCTGGATATTCGCAAAGACCTGGGCGCGCCGGACATGCCGTTCGTCATCGGCGAGTTGAGTACGGGCGGCATCCCCAGCCGCGGCGACTTCCAGAAAGCGCAGGCGGCGACCGCTAAGCTGCCCGGTTTCAAAGGCAATGTCGTGTTTGTGCCGACGGCTGAGTATTACGACACGAAGGCGCACGAGCTGTACAAGAAGGGGTTTTGGAAAGGCACTGACGAGCAAAAGGCGCAATGGCGGGCTGTCGGCAACGATCGGCCTTACCACTACCTCGGTTCGGGCAAGACTTACTACCTCAAGGGCGTTGCGTTTGGCGAGGCGGCGTTGAAGTTGATGCGGTAGGCTCCGTCCGCAAAGTCGATGTGGTTCGAATGTAGGGTGGGCACTGCCCACCACAGAGCACGGCAACGCAACGACAAATCATGGTGGGCAGTGCCCACCCTACAGCAGAATTGTCGCCGGCTAAACTTTTCAAAGAGACGCTTCATGAAACTCTCCCGTCGACAGGTCCTACGACGCGCCCCGCTGGTCCCCGGCGCCGTTGCGGTCTCGCCGCTGCTGATGCCGTTCGTCGAGCGCGCCCGCGCCGAGGCCGACGGCAAGGCACCTCCAAAGCGTTTCGTGTTCGTCGTCAAGAGCAGCGGGCTGACGCCTGCTGAACTCGTGCCGAGCCCGCTGTCGGATCAGCGCGTGGTCAAAGGTGACGCGGGCAACGTCGGGCCGAACTACAAGCAGGCGTTGTCGCTCAAGCCGACGGACCAACTGATCGACCTGCCGCTTGGCGACCAGAAGTTGCACGCGTCGATGACGGCGCTCGAGCCGTTCAAGGACCGGTTAGCCATCTTGCAGGGCCTGTCCGGCAAGATGTGCAAGGGCGGGCATTCGAGTTGGTTCGGCGCGATGGGTTGCTACCGCGCGGGCGGCGAGCACGACTCGGGCAACATCATCGGCCCGACGATCGACGGCATCCTGGCCAAGCATATGCCCGGCATCTTCCCGCACGTCGGCCTGGCGACGCGCGGCCGACTCATGGGCGGCACGTCGATTGAAGACGGCGTGGTGTACCCCGGCCTGTCCGCGTTCGCGCGCAACCGGCAGATCCCGTATCAGGCCACGCCGTTGACGGCCTACAAAGAGTTGTTCTCCGTCGCCGCGACAAACGACGACGACCTGATGGAGAACCGGCTCAACGGCACGCTGCTCGACTTCATGGTCGGCGACATCAAGCGGCTGGAGTCGCGACTCGGCGGCGTCGAGAAAGAGAAACTCGACGTGTACTTGGACGGGTTCGAGTCGTTGCGCGATCGTCGGCGGAAGCTTAAAGATGTCGAGGCGCAGGTGCGCAAGCACGCGCCGGTGGTCAATGACAAATACACGTCAACCGTGGAAACCGACCGTATCGAAGCGCACTTCGACCTGGCGGCGGCGACGCTGATCGCCGGGCTATCCAACGTCGTGACCATTCGGCCGGACGGGCTGGGGACGTTCTACTCCGGCCTCGGCGTGGACAAGGGCGTACACGGGTTGGGGCATGGCGAAGGCGAAGACCCGATCGGCCACCGTCGCAACATCCGCAAGCACCACATCGATCAGATCGCCCGGTTGGCCACGAAGCTCAAGGCAACGCCCGAGGGCACGGGCAACATGCTGGACAACACGCTGATCGTCTACTTCTCCGACGCGGGCGAAAAGCATCATGCGTCGTGCACGCAGTGGCCGTTCATTCTGGTCGGCGGCCTGGGCGGGCGGATCAAGGCGACCGGGCGGTACGTGCAGTATCCAGCCTACCAGAAGCCGGGTCACCGGACGATCGCCAACCTGTACAACACGTTCGCGCACGCCGTCGGGATCGACCAGAACACGTTCGGCCAAATCGATCTCAGCCTCGACGAGGCGTCGCAACACGGGCCGTTGGGTGAACTGTTGGCCTAAGCTTGTCCTTGCTTCGCCGTATGCATCACAACCGACCGGTTGCTCAACTACAACGCGGTTGAAAAGACAAAGTCACGGCCGACGAGTCGGCCGCGGCTTTTTGTTGACCTGCGAACTTGTGCGCCGTCCTGACTCAGTTGTCGTCGGGTTTCGGCAGTTTGTCGGGCGACGGCTGGTTGTTGTTGCCCGGCTGGTTCTGCTTGGCCTGTTCCTGCAGCGCCTTCTGGAAGATCTCGGCCATGATGGGCGCCATGGCCTGCTGCATGGCCGCTTCGAACTTCGGCTTGAACTCTGCGATCGTTGCGTTCTCTTCAACCAATTTCATGCCGTCGCTGGAAGCTTTGGACATGGCCCCCATCATCTTGGTAACCAGTTCGATGCCCGGGCCTTCGTCGCCCGCCAACTCGTCCAATTGGCTTGCGTCCATGTACCACGCGTCGCCGCGCTTGACCAGCTTGAGCGGGTCGTCATCAAGGCCTTCGGCGGTGACGGTCGCGGTGTCGCCGGATTCTTCAATCTGGGCCTTCTCGATGTGGTTCTTGAGGTCCATGAATGGCGAATCGCCGGGGCCGCCTTCCTTGCTCAGCATGGCTTTCGCTTCTTCACCGTACTTGGCCACGGCCGCGTCCTGAAGTTTCTTCATGCTGTGCGTGACATCGACGACCGACGTCATGATGGTCGTCAACTCGGCGTGGTTTGCCGCCTGCGGGTCGAGCAGCTTGCCGACGTCGCCCTTGAGATTCTTCTCGAACACGTCGAGCATGTTCAGGAGGAGTTGCTTGGGTGTGTCGGCTTTGGCCAAGCCGCCCGTGTTGGTCGGTGTGCCGCTCGACGAATTGTTGTCGACTGGCTTGTCGTCGGCTTTGGTATCGTCAGCCTTCGAGTCATCAGCCTTCGAGTCATCAGCCTTCGTGTCGTCTGCTTTTGAATCGTCCGCCTTCTTCTCGTCGGCCTTCTTCTCATCCGCTTTCGAGTCATCGGCCTTGGTGTCGGCTTTTTTGTCGTCCGCCTTCTTACCGCCGTCGGCCTTCTTGTCGTCGCACGCGACAATGAGACAGCCGACCATCAGCATCAGGCCGAGCGTTTGGAGGAATCGTTTGGTCATGTCAGGGGCTCCTGGGGGGTTGGCGGTTACCTGGTCGTGAGGTGCATCTACAAGGCTTTGAGGCGAACCATCCATGATACTGTCGGGGCCGTTGGACGCAACAGGGTGGCCGGGCCTGCAAATAGCTCGTATGCATGAAAAAACCCCGGCCGAGACGTCGGCCGGGGTATGGATAATTGTTTTGACATTCTGGGCGTGTCATTGCAGCGCCCGGGATTTAGTTTAGTTGTTGTCCGGCTGGCCCTGCTTGCCCAATTCCTGGAAAGCTGCGCCGAGCAGTTCCGCCATGATCGGGGCCATGATCTCTTCGCCCTTTTTGTCCATCGCGGTCTTGAAATCGGCGAACTTCTCGTTCTCGTCGATTAACTTCATGCCGGCGTCGGCCAACTGCTCCATCGCACCCATCATCTTTTTGACGAGCTCAATGCCGGGGCCGCCCTCGCCGGACATTTCCTTCTGGATGTCGGTAGCGTCCAGGTACCAGGCGCCGTCGGCCTTGACCATTTTGATCGGGTCGTCTTCGCCTTCGAGTGTAGCGGAGGCCTTGTCGCCGTCTTCCTTGATCTCGGCCTTGTCAATCTTGGCCTTCAGGTCTTTGAAAGGCATGTCAGACGTCGGGCCGTCGCCCTTGCTCAACTCTTTGGCTTCGTCGCCGTACTTGGCGATGGCGGCTTCCTCGAGTTTGGTCATCTTGCTCATCGCGCCGACGAGGCTCTTGAGCAGGCCGACCAGTTCCTCCCGGCCTTCTGCTTTGGGGGCAATCAGGCTGTCAACGTCGTCCGTGCGGCCGTCGGCGAAAATGTCGGCCATGTTGGACAGCAGTTGTTTGGGTGTGTCGGCGTCGGGCAGGCTCGCGCCGCCGCCACTGCCGCCGTCTTTGTCGCAGCCTATGACGAGACAGCAGGCGAACATGACGGCGATGCCCAGGGTTTGGATTGACTTGGTCTTCACGGTGTGGCTCCTGTGTGGTCGGCGATGCGTTTGGTTTGCCCGGCCCCGGTCGTCCCTGACGATTGGTAGACGGGGTGCCGCCCCTCGGGCGCGGCAGATCATACCCAATAGAGGGAATTCAGGCCAAATGGCGTCGCCGGAAGGTGAGAACGGGCCTGGCGATCCCTTAGTCGGCCCGCGGCCCGTATGCTTTCAAGCTGGATGCCCCGAAGTCGCTGTGCCGGTCGCCACAAGGCGCGCGACGTGCGTTAGAATCCGTGTATGCAACGACTCCAGACGGCTCATTCTGCTCAAGCGCAACGCGCCTCAGCCCTTGCCCCGATCGCCTTGGCCGCGATTCTGGCGGTCACGCTCGGTTCGATTGGCTGCTCGTCATACGAAAGCGATTGGCGAGCGGCCGCGCCACTTGACGAGGCGAATCACCCCGTTCTGGGGAGGTGGCGGGGGACCTGGCGGAGTGGGTCGAACGACCACACGGGTGGCTTGCGTGCGATCGTGACCCGGCTTGCCCCGGGCAAGTACGAGGCCCGCTATCACGCCACGTGGGCCGGCTTCCTGTCGGGCGAGTTCAAAGCGCCGCTTGATGGCAAGCTCGAGAACGGTGTGTACTCGTTTACGTCGGAGCAGGACCTGGGTGCCTGGGGCGCGTTCGAGGCGACGGGCCAGGCAGACGGCAAGCTATTCCGTGCCGACTTCAAGTCGAACGACGATCACGGCGTGTTCGAGATGACGCGGCCGTGAGGGATGTTCGATCTGCGATGTTCGATCGTCGATGTCAGATCGGCCGACCGGCGTGCAACTGACATCGCACATCACCGATCGCACGTCACCCCGCCCCGGTTTAGAGTGTGACCCTCCCTCTTATTGAGCACGACTATGACCACCGCGACCACCTCTGTCCCCGCCGACCTCGATCCCAGCGACGTTGCACAGCTCGAACCGCTTTACGCGTCGCTCTCGGATCGCGCCGTTGAGTCGACCGACGACCTGCGCGTGTGGCTGAGCGATTACGCCGCGCTGGAGGCGGTGGTGGATGAGTACGGATCGCGGGCGTACATCGCCAAGACCTGTCATACGGAAGACAAGGAAATCGAGAAGGCGTTCCTCCACTTCGTCGAGGTGGTTGACCCTGCATTGAAGCCATGGCGGGACAAGCTGCGGCGCAAGTTCCTCGACTCGCCACACTCGGCTGAATTAGCGGAGTCGCCTTACCCGCTGCTGACGCGCCATTGGCGGGCCGACGTTGAACTGTTCCGTGAGTCGAACATCGAGTTGCAGACCAAGGACGCCAAGATCGGCGCGGAGTACGACAAGATTTGCGGCGCGCAGACCGTTGAGTACGGCGGGCAGACTCTGACCATGCAGCAGGCGTTCAAGTACCTGGAAGAGACCGACCGCGATGTTCGGCGGGAGGTGTTTGACCTGACGGTCAGGCGTCGTTTGGAAGACCGCGATCGGCTGGACACGATGTTCGACGAGTTGCTTGAGTTGCGCTACCGGATCGCGCAGAACGCGAACAAGCCGGACTACCGCGCGTACATGTGGCAGGCGATGAAGCGGTTCGATTACACGCCGCAGCATTGTCACGACTACGCCGACGCGGTTGAGGCGTGTGTCGTGCCGTTCATGGCTGAGCTGCACGAGAAGCGCAAGGCGGAGCTCGATGTCGATGCACTTCGACCTTACGACCTATCGGTCGACCCGAAAGGTCGGCCGCCTCTTCGGCCGTTCGCGCAGGACGATATCGACGGGTTCGTCGCGCGGACGCGGGCGATGTTCGACGGCGTGTCGCCCGACCTGGGCGAGCAGTTCGGCACGATGCGGATGGGCGACAATCTCGACCTGGACAGCCGGCTGGGCAAGGCGCCGGGCGGGTACCAGTCGTCTTTGGAGGTCGTGAAAGAGCCTTTCATCTTCATGAACGCGACCGGTCGGCAGGATGACATCGAGACAATGCTGCACGAGGGCGGTCACGCGTTCCACTTCATCGAGTCGTCGCGGGCCGTACCGCTGATGTTCGTGCGTCACGCGCCGATCGAATTCTGCGAGGTGGCGAGCATGTCGATGGAGTTGATGGCGGCTGACGGTTACGGCGCGTTCTACGACGACCCGGCCGACGCGGCGAGGGCTAAGCGGTCGGCCTTGGAACGATCGCTGACCGTGCTGCCTTGGGTCGCGGCGGTCGATGATTTGCAGCATTGGCTCTATACGCACCCCGGGCACTCGTCGGCGCAGCGCATCGAGCGCTGGCTACAGACCTGGCGGCGGTTCACGCCCGACGTGACCGACTGGTCGGGGTATGAGGATTACCTTGAGATGCGCTGGCAGGCGCAGTTGCACCTATACCGCGTGCCGTTTTACTACATCGAGTACGGCATCGCGGAACTCGGGGCGTTGCAACTCTGGCTCAACTACAAGCGTGACTCGGCCGGCACGGTCGCGGCGTACCGGTCGGCGCTGGCGCTGGGCGGCACTCGTCCGCTGCCCGAGCTGTTCGAGGCGGCGGGGATCAAGTTCGACTTCACGCGCGCGACGATCGAGCCGCTGGTCGACGCGGTGCGCGCGGAGTTGACGACGCTGCCGGAGTGAGGGCGTGTCGCAACCCGTCATTGATTGGGATTGAAACGCGCTAAGCCGCAAGCGGCGGTGAGCGTCAGTCTTTTTTCTTCTTGGTCGGTGCGGGCTTGGCGAGTTCTTTCTCGACGACGCTCACGACCTTCTTGTCGCTCGGGTTGACGCGCGTCCGGAAACGGGCGGCGACGGTGCCGTCGCGGGCGAGCAAGATCTTCTCGAAGTTCCACCGCACGTCGCCCGGGTCGTCGGGGTTGTGTTCTTTCGACGTCAGCACTTTGTAGAGCGGGGCCTGGTTCTTGCCCTTGACGTCGATCTTGGCGAACATCGGGAACGTCACGCCGTAGTTCTCCTCGCAGAACTCGATGATCTCTTCCTCGGTGCCGGGCTCCTGCTTGCCGAATTGGTTGCAGGGGAAGCCGAGGATGACGAAGCCCTTGTCCTTGTACTTCTTGTACATCGCTTCGAGGTCGCGGTACTGCGGCGTCGCGCCGCACCGGCTGGCGACGTTGACGAACATGACGACCTGACCGGCGTACTTGTCCGCCAGGTTCACGTCTTTCTTGGCGATCGTCTTGACTTTGTGGTTCAGGGTCACGGGCGCGTCCTTCTTGCTCTTTTTCGACTCGGCCTTCTTGGGCGCCGCGGTGATGGCCGCGGGCGACAGGGCGAGCAGGGCGGCGAGGGTCAGGGCGGTCAAAACGGTCTTACGCATGGTGGGCTCCGGGTAATTGGTGACTTTGAAGGAGAGTCTTAGTCATGGTAACAGACCAACGCGTACGGCCGGTCGATCATTCCCACGCCAGTCAACGATTGTCGTTTGTTCATCGGTCGGTTACGTCAGGCCGTGGCGGACGGGTTAATCGTCCCCCGGCTCGCTCGGTCGGCCGAGGTCGATCCGCAGCAGCGGCTCGCCCTTGGCCCGCGAGACGATGCGGTCGCGGAACTGCCACCATTTGACGCGGTATTGCACCATCAGGCGGCTGTCGGTCGGCTCGTAGAGGTTGCGGATCGCGTCGCTGCTGGCCAACTTGACGCTCACCGGCATCAGCTTGCCGTTCCGCCAAACCGTGAATCGCATCGTGTCGTTCTGCCGCTTGTCGAGGATCAGGTTGCCGAACTGCGAGCTGACCTCCTGCCCGACGCCGGCGGCGACAAGGGTATTGCCGTCGATGCGGACGATGATGTCGCCCGGTTCGAGGTAGGCGTAAGCGGGGAAGCCGGGCAACGTATTGACGACGCGGATGACCGGGACGTTTTGAATGTCGTATGCCTGCTTGATCGCACGACGCAGCGGCTCGGGCGAACGGTCGGGCAGCACGGCCGCCTGAATCACGCCGAGCGCGCCGGCCCGCGGGCCGGGCCAGGTCTTGAGGCGGAGCAGTTGCACGAAGTGGTGCCGCGCGATGTCGAGCAGGCGGTGACGCTGTTCGGGCGTGCTCGCGTCGCGGAACTGCTTGCCCAGGTCATTGATGATCGCGTCGAGTTCGGCGTCCGCCCGCCGGGCGGGCGCTAGGAGATAACGCTTGGCGTGCTCGCCGAGCGCCAGGTCGATCTCGCCCAGCAACCGTCGCGAGGCGGCTGCGCGTTCGGCGTGGTCGTCGCTGCCGAGTTGCTCGATCAACAGGTCGCGGGTGACCCCGGGCGCTTTGGCTTCGCCGTTGGCCGGCAGATCTTGTGCGTGCGATAAAACAGGGAGGCACAGGCACAGCGCGGCGACGAACATCACCGGGAGCAGGGCGGCCAAGTCGAGTCGTGTGCGGGGGCGAACCATTAATGACATGATAGCGGGGTCACTCTTCCAGCACGGCTGAGAGGCGTTCGGCGTGTTCCTGCATCCAACGGACCTTGCGTTCGACCATGCTCAGAAACGGGATGCCTTCCATGCGTGCGAACGAGCCGGTGTTGGCGATGGGGATGACGCTCTCGGCGATCAGCGCCTCGATCATCAGCCAGGGCACGATGCGCAGTTCAGCCTTGGTCAGCACCTGGCCCGGCACGGAATCGACGCCACGCAGGAAGCGTTTGTAGCGTGACTCATCGAGGTAGTCCGGCCACTGCGTCGGGTCTTCGCCGCCGCCGAGGATGCTGAACTGCAACGCGCCGTTGGCGACGTCGAGGATGCGCTGCTGGATGCGGGCGGCGTCGTAGTCGATGACGGCCACGA
The DNA here is from genome assembly GCA_028284155.1 of Phycisphaeraceae bacterium. Classification (GTDB taxonomy): domain Bacteria; phylum Planctomycetota; class Phycisphaerae; order Phycisphaerales; family Phycisphaeraceae; genus JANQSF01. The sequence continues at coordinate 4,699 of JANQSF010000029.1, read as the reverse complement.
CCCGGCTGCCGCGGAAGAGCATGTTGCCCGGATGCCAGTCGGCGTGGACGATCTGGGCCGGCCACTCGGTCAGGCCAGCCTCTTCAACCCGCATACCTGCGGCGTTGTAGGTCGATTGGACGAACTGACAGAGCTGGTTGATTCGATCTTCGTTCGCGTCCGCGCTCGTCGTCGTTTTCATCAACGTCTTGGGCGCGGTGTCGAGCGCCATCGAAACGTGACGCGAGCCGTGATACGACCCGACGGCCGGCTCGTATTCTGAATTGAACTCTTTGAGCAGCTTGTGGAACAGGCTCAGCGTCTTGCCCGAGTCGTGTGTCGCATCTAACGAACTGTCGTAGTTGGTGCCCTTGATGTACTCGAACAGCTCGTACGTCGCGCCCCGCCACTGGAGCATCGAGTTGTTGTCGGCCTTCGTGCCGATCAGGTGGGGCAACGGGAACTGCTTGGCCGCGAGGTAGAGCTGAAGCTCGTGACAGAACGCGACCTTGTAAGGGTCGTCCTTGCCTCGGGCACGTCGTTTGAGCAGGTACGTGCCCACGTCGGTGCGGATGAGCAGCTTCGGTGCTTTGCGTGAGCCGCGCGGAAATTCCTTGATCCACTCGATCGTGCCCGTGTCGAAGTGGCTCATGACAATGGCCAACTCGTCCACGGCGAAGGTGTCGCGCTGCTTGCCGTCGCCCTTGCCCGACTGTGTCGAGGCTGCACCGGTCACCGAACGACCGGCGGCGCGGTCCTCGGTCGATCGCCCGGACTGCCCCCCCGATTGACCCCCGGATTGACCCGTCTGCTGCGAGCCCGCAGAACTGACGCCGGTGTCGGCGGCTCGGGTTGTGTCGGGTGCCTGGGCCATGTGGGTCATTTTCGAATTGCGATTGCCGATCGTCGATTGAAGTCGCGTTCAGCAATCGCCGTGCGTGCGATGCTAAACCGCAATTCGGCCATCGCGAATCGCCGCCATCATTCTACTCGACATTGTGGGCCTGTTCTTTCAGTCGGTCGATCGCGCCCTTGACTTCGACAATCGCCCGGCTGATGTCGGCGTCGTTCGACTTGCTGGCGATTGTGTTGGCCTCGCGCAGCAGTTCTTGAGTCATGAACTCGATCGTTCGGCCGACCGGCTCGCCGTTGGTCGCGGAAATCACCTTGTTGAACTGTTCGAGGTGGCCGGCCAACCGCGTGACCTCCTCACTGATGTCGCTGCGCTCGGCGTAGATCGCGACCTCGCGGACCAGGTCGACCTCATTGACCTTTAACTCGGCGCGGGCGAGCAGGTCTTCCACGCGGGCGCGCAGGCGGGCGTGATACTCCTCGACGACCATTGGCGCGCGGGCCTTGATCTGTTCGAGCCGGTCGGCGATGAGTTCGGTCTGCTTGCTCAGGTCTTCGACCGTCGCGGCGCCTTCGACCTGTCGCATCTGTGTGAGCTTGTCGCAGGCCAACTCCGTCAACCGGGTGACGACCGGCCGAGCCTTGGCCAACAACGACTCGGCGTCTTCGATCGGCCGAAGCACGCCTGGCATTCCCAGAAGCGCGGTCAGGTCGATGTTGACCGACCGGTCGCCGCCGGCGGAGATTTGTTCGTGCACACGTTCGAGATGGTCGAGGTAGCCGAGCAACGCCGCCTCGTTGACCTGGTGCGACGCGGCCTCATCAGTGAGGTGCATCGTGATGGTCAAAACGAGCGACCCGCGCGCGACGCGTTTGCGCACGGCCGCTTCAAGTTCCGCTTCCATCGAGGCCAGTTCCTCCGGCAGGCGGACGTGGCACTTGAAGTAGCGGTTGTTCAGGCTGCGCACTTCGGCTGAGTAGTGGACGCCGTCCACCTGTTCGGATGCGTCGCCGAAGCCGGTCATCGATCGGATCACGTGCGGTCTCCACCCATTGCGTGGGAATGGCCCCGGTTGGGCACAGGTCATGATACGCCGAAGGGTTTCGTCATGCCGTCAAGCCGAATGGTCCGGTCGGCCGGCACGGCTAATTGGGATGGGAGCAGGGCGTGCGGCCAAGCCAATTACCATTGTCATGGGCAACGCAATCGACGGGCGGGCAGGTGGTCCATGGCACGTATTAAGCTCGGTGTGTTTTTGATTCTATTTGGTCTCGGCGTATGTGTGTGTGGGCCCTTCCTTTCGGTACTGCCGGAATGGATGGCCAATGCGGACAAGGAGCACGAGTACTTCTCAAGCGACGAGCTTTACCAGTTCACGGTCGACGAGCCTGGCACGACCTGTCAACTGTGTCTCGTGACCAGCGGCGTGATCGACGGTGTGCAGGTTCAGATGTCGCAGGCCGACCTGCCAAGTGGGATGTATGGTTTTGCGGATGCTGATGGGAACAACGCTGTAGAACTAAGTGACGCGAAGTACATAGAACCATTGTCCGTCGACGATGTGGACATGGTGGGCTTGGGATACGACGTGCTTGCGGAGGGCACTTACACCGTCAGCGTGCCCGCCAGCGACCAGAACTATCACATGATGGTGATTCAGTATGCCCAGCTCCCAATAGATCGAGCCACGATTTGGTTTATGGTTGGTCTGCTGTTCAATCTGTTCTGTCTGGTGGCGGGCAGCATTCTGGTCGTGAGCGGTGCGAGGCAGGCCGTTCGCGACAAGCGAGCGAACGCTGATCAACCGGCCGGGCCAGAATATGATGGTGGGTCAGGTACGATCGAGACTTGATAGGCGGTTCGGTCGGCGCAGTCGGCGTGTTATTCGATACTATTGGCATTGGCGAACGATCACGCGCCGCGCACCCCTCGTACTTAAGGCTGACTCATGGCACGCATCATCATCGGCATTCTCTTGATCCTGTTCGGACTTGGCTCGTGTTTCTGCGGGCCGATGGTGCCGATCTTTAACCAGATGTTGCAGGACCGGGAGTACTTCTCGAGCCAGGACGTTCATGAGTTGAAGATTGACGAGTCCGGCGCTTACCAGCTCTATCTCGTCACGAGCGGTGTGATCGACGGCGTGAGCGTCAACACGTCACCCAACGACCTGCCGCAGGGGCAGTACGGGTTTATGGCCGACGACGGCACGATGGTCCCGTTGAACATGGCTGACGGCACGGCGACGCTGACGATCAACAATGTCGAGATGGTCGTCGTGGGCGATGCCGCGCTGGACCCGGGGAAGTACACCGTCGTCACGCCGCCCGGGGACACGCCTTTTTACATGTGCGTGCTAGCGTTTGAGTTTGCGGACATCGGCCTGTACTTCATCGGGGGCAGCATCCTGATGATCGTCTGCCTGATCGCCGGCATCGTCCTGATCGTCAGCGGCGCGCGGCAGTCGGGTCGAAAGAAACGGGAAGCCGCGATGGCGTGGGAGCAGCCGGCTTACCAGGACGAAGACACCTTCAACCCGTATCAACAGTGACAGCGTGTGAGCGGTTACGGCGTCAGGACGATCTTGCCCGCCAGCGACTTCTCGCCGCCGACTGTGCTTGCTTCCTGCACGCGGTGCGCCTCGGCCGTTTCAGACAGCGGCATCGTGCGGTCGATGCGGGCTTTGATCTTGCCCTGTTCCAGCCAGGTCGAGATGTCTTCGGCGCACACGCGTTGTTCGTCGGCTGAAAACTTGAACATGACCAGCCCGTGGATCGACGCGCCCTTGACGTAGAACGGGCCGACGGGGAATTCGGGTCGCGCATCGCGGCCGGCCATGAGGATCATCCGTCCGCGCTCAGCCAACAGGTTGACGGTCAGGTCGAAGTCGGGCTCGCGGCGCGTCTCCCAGAACAATTGCACGCCGTCTGGCGCGTACTGCCTCGCCTTATCGGCGATGCTTTCCTTTGAATAGTTGATGACCACGTCGGCGCCGAGTTTGCGGCAGAGCTTGGCTTTCTTGTCGTCGCCGGCCGTGGCGATGACATTCGCGCCGATCGCTTTGGCCAACTGCACCACCATCGACCCGACGCCGCCGCTGCCGCCGACCACGAGCACGGTTTCACCCGGGTGCAGGTTGCCCCGCTGGAAGACGCCCAGGTGGGCTGTGATGCCGACCAGCGCGCACGCCGCCGCGTCGGCGTCTTTCACCTTCTTCGGCGTCGGGTACAGCCAGGGTTCTTCAACGCAGGCGTATTCGGCGAACGTGCCCTGACGTCCGAGCACACCCTGGTTCGACCCCCAAACACGGTCGCCGGTCTTGATGAACTGCACGTCGGGGCCGACGGCTTCGACCGTGCCCGCCAAGTCGCAGCCGACGACGAACGGGTTCGGCAGCGGCATGGCCACCGCACCGGAGCGTACATACGTGTCGATCGGGTTCACCGCGACAGCGCCGACCTTGACCAACACCTGGTTGCCGGTCGGTGTTGGTACGGGGATGTCGCCGAACTGGATGGACTCGGGCGGGCCGGGCGTGGTGATGTAGGCGGCTTTCATGGTGGGGAGGATAGCTTGGGGAAGGCACGGAGGCGCGGGGAGCAAGGCACGAAGGCACTTAGGCACGGAGGCACGAAGGGTTGTGGATTGGGCGATTGTTCGGTGACGTGGCCGTGGGGTTGTATCGGTGCGTCAGTTATCCGTCGGAAGGCGTTCCTGCGGGCACGCCGCTAAACAGCCGCGCCGCGCGTCACGCGACGCCAATACGATTCTCCGTGCCTCCGTGCCTCCGTGCCTCCGTGCCTCCGTGCCTCCGTGCCTCCGTGCCTCCGTGCCTCCGTGCCTCCGTGCCTCCGTGCCTCCGTGCCT